>NZ_JBXAQX010000003.1:0-447507 GCF_058807655.1 Caulobacter sp. GW821-FHT12A07 | reverse complement strand
CCGGTGCTCACCTCGGTGGGCGGCTACCTGTGGGTCAGGGCCGACTTCCAGGCCCCGGTGCTCACCTCGGTGGGCGGCGGCCTGGAAGTGCGTGATGGCGGAAAGGTCAGCCTGCCGGCGCTGAGCGAAATCAAGGGCCACGAGTTGCCCGATGCAGAAACGGTCGCCGCCCGCCTGCGCGATGTCGCCGGCGCAGCGCTCCTCACGGACGACGCGCTGAAGATGAACGCCTGGCACAGCTGCGGCACGTCGCACTGCATCGCTGGCTGGGGCGTCCATCTGGCCGGCGAGGATGGCTACAAGCTGGAGGGCAAGGTTGGCTCTGCCGCCGCCGGCGCCATCCTCCTCGGTGTCGAGGCCGCTCAGCACTTCTTCGTCACCGACGAACAGGCGCGGGCGTGGCTCCGCACCAAGGCCGCCGCCTGATGGCGCCCGCCCCTTCCACGACCGCAGCCGCTCGTAAGGGCGTCGTCACCAGCCCGGAGGCCAGCTGCGCGCCTCCCGGCACGGGCCGAAAGGCTCGGGTTCGCACCGAGTACGAGGACTGGAGGGCGGAGATCAACCGTCCTGCCCGTCGGTCCTGGCTCGACGTTCTGGTCGCTCCGTTCGGAGGCCGCGCGTGACCTGCTCCACCACCTCCATGGTCCACTGGATCGTCGCCAAGCGGCTGAAGGTGGACCCGACCGACCTCGGTCCGGGCCTGATCTTCGCCCAGGCCGGCGTCTGCGACCTCACCATGATCGAAGTGCTCATGGAGGTGGAAGACCGCCTGGACGCGGAGATCTCCGACGACGAGGCCGAGCAGGTCAAGACCATCGGCGACCTGGAGCGCCTCGCCCTGCGTCTGGTCGGCGACCTGCCGACGGCGGCGTGACGGAGGACGAGTTCGTGCGCGCTCTCGTCTCCCTCTGCATCGGCCTGGCCCGATCCGCTGACGACCTGAAGGCCTGGGGCGCGGCCAACGCTGCCGCTCTCCAGGCCCATCCCGAAACCCTTCCCGCCAACCGGACCGCTTTCGTCGCCCGCATGGCTGAGTTGAAAGAGCCTCACTGATGGCTGCCAAGAAGAAGGTCTACGAGCCCGACCCGATCCGCGAAGCCAAGGCTGCGGCCGCGCTGCGCGAGAGCCTGCTGGCCACCGTCGGCGACGACGGCGAACTGCTGGTCGACATGATCGAGGGCGAGACCAACCTGTTCGAGACGATCGACGAGTTGCTGGTCGGGATCGCCGCCGACGAGGGCGCCGCCCAGGGCGTCGCGGCGATGATCGCCACGCTGGACAGCCGCAAGGCCCGTTTCGAGGGCCGGGTGAGCCGCGCCCGCGCCCTGATCGAGCAGGCCCTGATGATCGCGGAGGTGGACGCGCCGATCGTCCGCCCCGGCGGCACGCTCTCGCTGTCCACGCGGGCGCCGTCCTTGGTCGTGACCGACGAGGCCGAGATCCCGTCGGCCTACTGGAAGGCCGGCAAGCCGACGCTCGACCGGCCCGCCCTCACGGCTGCTCTGCGCGAGGCCGCCAAGGCCCGCGAAGCCGCCCTGGAGATCGCAGACGAGGAAGAGCGCGCCGCCGCCCTTGCCGCTCTCTCGACCTCCATTCCCGGCGCGACCCTGTCGAACGCCGCTCCCTCCCTCACGATCCGGGTGAAGTGACCATGAACGCCATCACGCCCATCGCCGCCGCCAACATCTGGTCCGGCTCGCAGTTGGCCCTCATCAAGCGCACCGTCGCGGCCGACTGCAACGCCCAGGAATTCGACCTGTTCGTGACGGTAGCCCAGAACGCGGGCCTCGACCCGTTCCGCAAGCAGATCAGCGCCCTGGTCTTCAACAAGGCTAAGGCCGACAAGCGCCGCATGGCCATCGTGACCACGATCGACGGCCTGCGGGTGATCGCGGCCCGGTCGCGGCGCTACCGCCCCGACGAGGATGAGCCGGAATTCCACGCCGACCCGACTCTGCGTTCGGAGACCAACCCGCTTGGTCTGGAGAAGGCCCTGGTCCGGATCTACATCGCCGACGCCGCGCGCGAAGGCGGCTGGAAGCGCGTCACGGGCGTCGCCTACTGGGACGAGTTTGCCCCGGTCTCCGACGAGTGGAAGGAAGGCGACGATGGCCGCCGCCGGCCGACGGGGCGCAAGGTGCTCGACACCGGCGGCAACTGGTCGCGCATGCCCCGCCTGATGCTGGCCAAGTGCGCCGAGGCCCAGGCCCTGCGCAAGGCCTTTCCCGAGGACATGTCGTCGCTCTACGAGCGCGCCGAACTCGACCAGGCGATCGCTGGCGATCTGCTGCCCAGCGAGCAGGTTGAAGCCGCCGCCACCCAGGAACGCCTTCAACGCGTCGGCGCGACCGGCATCCTGTTCCAGTTCGCGCCCAACGCCGCCATGGAGAACGTTCCGCTCGGCCAGATCGCCGACCGCGTCATCTCCGCCGCCCGCGATTTCACCAGCGTCGCCCATCAGTCGTGGTTCGAGGGGGTCAACAAGGCGCCGCTGCAGGAGTTCTGGGCGCGCGCCGCCGGCGACGCCCTGGAGGTGAAGAAGTTCCTGGAGGGCCGCCGCGCCGAGCTGGCCGCCGCTGAGCGGGAGGCGGAAACGGCATGAGCCAAGCACCCTTCCCCTTCACCTGGGACGGCGAAGCCATGCGCATTGCGCCGCGCTTCGCCCGCCAGGCCGACCAGCAGTTCGTCATCGGCGAGACCTACACCCTCGCCGAGGTGCAGGACCGCTCGTCTGCCAGCCACCGGCACTACTTCGCTTCGATCAACGAGGCGTGGATGAACCTGCCCGAGTCCTGGGCCGAGCGCTTTCCGTCGGCCGAGCACCTTCGTAAGTTCGCTCTGATCAAGGCCGGCTACCGCGATGAGCGCTCGATCGCGTGCGCGTCCAAGGCCGAGGCCCAGCGCGTCGGGGCCTTCGTCAAGCCGCTCGACGACTACGCCGTCGTGGTCGTGATGGAGGCGACGGTCGTGGTGATGACGGCCAAGAGCCAGTCGGCTCGCGCCATGGGCAAGGTCGAATTCCAGGCCAGCAAGGAAGCGGTCCTGCAGGTGGTCGCCGAAATGATCGGCGCCGACGTCAAGGCGCTGGGCGCCGCGAGGGCCTCATGACCCTCACCCGCTCCGCCGAGGACCGTGAAGTCCTCACCGCCGCCGCCGCGATAAAGCGCCGAGAGAGCAAGGCAAAGCGCCTGGCCCGGAAGGAGGCCGCGCGCGAGCACATCCGCGCCCTGGTGGCCAGCAAGGCGCCAGGAAAGCGCCAGCCGCGGGAGAAGGACAACGCGTTCCGGGCTTTCATCCGCCGCCAGCCGTGCGCCGCCGAGCACCTGGGCGGATGCGAGGGCCCGATCGAGGCCGCCCACGTCCGCTACTCGTCCGCCGCCCACGGCGTGATGAACCCGGGCCTGCAGAACAAGAACCACGACCGGCACTGCAACCCCCTCTGCCGCTTCCACCACCAGGGCGACCAGCACCAGCGCCGGGAGCGCGACTTCTGGGCCGCCGTGGGCGTCGACGCCTACGACAACGCCGCGCGCTTCTATGCCGCCTTCCTCGCCGGCGAGCCTGCTGTTCGTCGGTTCGCCACGGCTAATGACGGAGGGGTGAAGTGAATGACCTGGCTCTACGTTCCGGGCCTGACGCCCTCAACCTCATCAGCCTCTGCACCGGAGGCGGAGGCCTCGACCTCGGCGTCGAGCTGGCAATCCCAAGCGCTCGCCCAGTCTGTCTGGTGGAGAGGGAAGCCTTCGCCGTCGCTCACTTGGTCGAAGCGATGCGAACGGGCCTCCTGGCTCAAGCGCCTATCTGGTCAGATGCCCGAACCTTCCAAGGCCGACGCTGGCGTGGATGCGTGGACGGCGTCATTGGCGGCATCCCGTGTCAGCCGCACAGCCACGCCGGCCGCCGCCTCGGCGCCGCCGACGAGCGCGACCTCTGGTCGCCGACCCGCCGCATCATCGTCCAGGCCCGCCCGTGGTTCGTCCTCATCGAGAACGTCCCCGGCATGCTCTCGGCTAAGCCCGGCGAAACTCCGGGTGCAGAGCGTGTCTGGCGAGACCTACAGCGCCTGGGTTTCGAGGTTGAGGGAGGCCTGTTCGAGGCGCCGGAAGTTGGCGGCACGGATGAGCGCCAGCGCATCTTCACCCTCGGCGTCGCCCAGGGCGACGCCGAGGGTGGTGACGGGCGACTACACGCGCGATCGCGGGCAGAAGGGCGCGGAGCGCCTGACGATTTCGGGTCAAGCGAAGGCGGCGGCCAGAGCCTTTCCACTGGGGTCGGCCTGGCCGACCCCAGCAGTGATCGACGCAGAGCGGAACAGCGCGGCGCTACGTCAGATGACGATCGACGCCGGAGAGCGCGGGGCGAGGAAGGGGATCAGTCTGCACCACGAGGTGCAGAACTGGCCGACGCCGGCGACGCGCGACTACAGGTCGCCCAACAGCCAGGACAGCCAGGACAGCCAGGACAGCCAGGACAGCCGCGGTCGCACCGAGCCGACGGGCCAGCAACTGCCGAACTTCGTGGCGCACCATTGGTCGACGCCGGCCGTGGCGGCCGTGACGGGCGTGACGGGCGGCCGGAAGGCGCGGTCTGGGGATCGCTCGAGCGAGCTCCTTTTGAACGGCCAAGCGGACTCCCTCTCTGGCCACCTAGGCCAAACGACCTCGACGCCTGGCGAGAAGTCCTCGACCTCTGGCCTTCAGCTCAACCCGCTGTTCGTGGAATGGCTGATGGGCTGGCCCACCGGGTGGACCGCCTTCGCATGCTCGGCAACGGAGTTAAGCCGCTTCAAGCAGCGTATGCGCTCCGCACTCTCGCAACTGACCTCGCACGCCGCTCCGCCGGCGCAGCTGAACTTGTTCGGCTGATGGACGCCCACCTCTCCCAGCAAAGGCCTGCCGCATGAGCGACCAGAACAAGGGCTCATCCCAGAGCCAGCCCGTCTCCGCGCCCGAGAGCGCGGCCCGCAATTCCAGCGCCTCGATGGACATGAGCAAGACCACCACACCTGACCTGGCTGCGCTCGTCGTGGCGCTGCGTGAAGCGGCAGGGAACGCCACGCCCGGGCCGTGGTCTGCCGGGCAATTTCCTCACGTTGTGGCCCCCAGCGCTCCAGAGCACATCTGTGATGTCTTTGGGTCCGCCGGAAACCTCCGAGTGCGAGCCGATCACGTCTTCATCGCCCTCGCCAACCCCGCCAATGTCTCGACTCTCTTGGCTGAGCGAGACGCCCTCCTCGACGCCTATGCAGAGCAGGGGCGCGAGAACTTGGCGCTGCGAGCGGTCGTGGCCCGGACGGCGCAGGCCATCGGCAACGGAGCGATGGTCAGCGAAGGCGCGTCTGTCGAGTTCATGGCCAACGTGCCTGACGAAGTTAAGCTCGCATCAGAGCGCCAAGCCGCCACCATCGCCGACCTGACGGCAGAGGTCGAACAGCTCCGCCTCGCGATCTGTGGCGGCGAAGACGCGCCGGGATACGCCGCGAGCCTGCCTCTTCAGTCGATCCTCGACGTGGCCCGCCAGAACACGGCGTCGTGGCATGGCGAAGCCGAGCGCGCGATTTCGCTGGAGGCAAAGGTCGGGCAACTGAAGGCGGCGCTGCGCAACCTCATCGACCAAATGGACGGCATTGACCCGCGATGGGGCGATCTGAACCGAGCCATCGACAAGGCGGAAGACGTCCTGGCCACCACCCAAGGCGAGGGCTGACCATGGCGGACGTCACGATCTGCAAGGCTGGCTGCTCGTCGATCGACGGATGCGACTGCAAGCCGGGACCGCGAGCCGAGTTCATCTCCGCCACCAGCGCCTACCGCTATCGCGGTTGGTCGATCGGCCTGGAGCCGGACGGCCAGTGGCACGCCATCAGCCCGAACTACGACGCCTCTTATGAAGGCCCGGAAGACGGCTGGGTGGACAACGGCGAGAAGGTCGAAGGGCGCACATTAGAGGACGCCTGCGACGAAATCGACGCCTTCATTTCCGAGGGCGAAGAGGCTGAACGCGCCTACGAGCGCGCCGACCACGATCAGGCGGAGGCGTAACCATGGCCCTGTCACCAAAGCTATCGCCTGAAAACGTGGCGCTCGTGCTTCAGGTCACGGGCAATACCATGACTGGCAGCGACGCCGAATGGTCGAACCTCGCCAAACTTCTGGACGCCGCCCGCGCCCAAGGCCGCGCCTCCCTAGAGGAGAGGCTGACCGCTGTGTCGGCTTTGCTGGCCGGAGACCGCGAGGTGCGCCCCATGAGCCCCGAGCGCCTGGATCGCATCCTCGATTTCCAAGAGAGCTACCGGCAACTGTGCGGCCCGAACGACAGCGCGACGCTGACGTGGTCCGATCAGCAAGCCCTCATTGACGAGGCCGTGATCGCTTTCCGCCTTCGGGAGCTTCTGGCCACCCCTGGGGAGCGGGAGAATGGGGATGCGTGAGGTATTCGCATGGGCGGCTTAGGCGCCATCGTGGGCCAGTCCTCCCCACTTCATACTCGACAGTTCTGTCAGATCGCTTCGCTCAGAAGCCCAAGACTGCGTTGGCCGCGTCTGGACCAGGCCCGGAGAAAGCCCACGGCAAGGCTGGCGGCGAGCTTACCGAAAGGGATGGCGCACCATCCGCGTCTCCATACGCCCCGCCTTTGACTACGGCCGCGCCCTCACCACTACGGAGCCCTCCGCATGAGCGCTGACATCGAGACCGTTCAGACGGTGAACCCTGACCGTTGGGAAGAACTCGGCGACTTCGTGACCGCCATTTTTGAGTGGGGTTTCGACGACCCGAACGACCTGGCCGAACAGGTGAAGCGGTTCCTCGTCTCGGATGAGGGGCTGGAGCGCTACCGCGAAATCTTCGAAGAACCGATCGGAAGGGCCTGACATGACCCAGAACACCACCCTCAGCGAGCGCCTGGAGCCCTGTCCGTTCTGTGGCGGGGACCTCAACGATCAAAGCTTCTTCTTTTCCGGCAAGGAAGGTGAGGGGTATTCCGTTTTCTGCCTGTCTTGCTCCGAGACTGAAGCGACGGATGGTCCGCGCCGGGCAACGCTGGACGAAGCGATCGCTGCCTGGAACCGCCGCGCCCCTGTAGCGCCGTCCGAGCCGGTGGCGTGGAACGAGGACATGACCGCCGCGCCGAAGAACGGCCCCGATTTCCTGGCCAAGAACGCGAAGGGCGACATTCGCCGCTGCTGGCGGGCCGCGCCATCGTCACGCACCGACGAGATCCGCACGTTCAGCCAGCAGAAGTTCGCGGCCGTCGCCTGGATGCCGCTGGACGCTGTCGAGCGGGCCGCCTCCAACCCACCCTCGGACGTGAGAGCGTTGGTGGATGCGCTGGAATTGGCGCGCGGGCGCCTGAGCATGTTGCTTTCGGCCACTTTGGAAGGGTCGGACCATCCTGGCGCAACTGAGTACGTCATCGCTAGGGTCGATGCAGCACTCGCCCCGCCCTCTACGGTCACGGCCGAGGGGTGGAAGCTGGTGCCGGTCGAGCCGACCGAGGCGATGCAGAAAGCTGGACAGGTCGCCGGCGACGACAAGCACTGGGCTTGGCGCGGCCTGGGCCAGCGGCAGCAAGGCGAGGGCCTGGACGGCATGACCTTCATCGTCCGCGACGCCTACGCCGCCATGCTCGCCTCCGCCCCTCCCGCCACCTCTCCGGTTACGCCCAACAAGATCGCGGACGGCCTGCGAGATGCCATCAACGGCGATGTGAAGGTGACGCGGGTTGCTGTCGCCTCTCCGGGTATGGGGGCTCTGGTGGAGGCGCTGAAACCGTTCGCGGCATTTGCCGAGTTCGAAGAAAAGCTTCGTGAACGGTGGCCAAAATTCGTAGTCCAACCTGACGACGAGTTGGCGTTTGCATGGACCGGAGGCTTCGATCTGCCCGGACCTCGGATTACGCACGGCGACCTTCGTAAGGCTCTAGCCGCAATCCTCGCCGCACAGAAAGCGGAGGGCTGAGCCGTGGCTGAACAACTCGCTCACAGCAACGTCGTAAAGCGCGAAGTGGCCCGGATCACGTTGTGTGGGTCCACGAAGTTCCGCGACCAATTCGAGTTGTGGAACAAGCGCCTGACGCTGGCCGGCTTCCTCGTCTACTCGGTCGCCGGCTTCGGCCACAGCGGCGACACCTTCACCGACGAGGAGAAGGTGCGCCTGGATCAAATCCACCTAGCCAAGATCGACGCATCGCACATGATCGTCGTCATCAACTATGGTGGCTACATCGGCGAAAGCACCCGCCGCGAAATCTCTCACGCCAAGGCGATGGGCAAAGACGTCTACTACACCGACTTCAGCGCCGCGCCGACCGTCTACCAGCTTCGCACGGGGCCTGACGGGTCGGCGTCCATGCGCTACCGCGCCTTCGACTGGCCGGGACCGATCAAGGTCGAGCCCCACCGGTTCAGCCTCACGGACGAGGAGAAAGACCGAGTCCTCGCGGAAATTGAAGCCGAGGACCGCGTCCAAGCCTCCGCCCTTGGTATGGAGGGGGAGGCAGATGCCTAAGCCGTCCAGCATTGAAACCACCCTGGAGGCCATGGCCAGCAACTACGGCCCCGGCAACCTCTGGGACCACCTAGACGGCGAGGCGGTCACAGTCGCGGCCGCCGAGATCCGCCGCCTTCGGGAGGCCCTCGTAAAGGCCGAGGGAGACCGCGACGCGCTTCGCCAGGCCATCGGATTCAGGCCGGGGCCGCTCAAGGAAGACCGCGACGACGACATCGTGATCATCGACGCTAAAGCGCTGAGGCCGGCCATGGTCGAGGCGCGCCGCGCCCGCGACGACGCTCAGGTGCGCCTAGCTGAGTGCCATTGCTGGGCTGCCGAAGAGATCCGCCACTGGGTCAAGCAGCGGTTTGGAAAATGGATCACCTGGAAGACGGCCGGCGGCCTGGCTGATCGGATTTTCGGTTCGGAGCGAGCCGCCACCGGAGGCCAAGCCCTGGCTGAGGAGGCGTGCGATGTGGAAGCCTGAGGCGTTCATCTGCCCGTCGTGCGGGCGCGGCTTCCACCAAGCGCACGCGCTCCGCAACCACCTCGCCGTCGCGCACACCATCGTCATCCGCGACATGCGGCCGTGGCGGTCTGAAGCCCTCCAATCGAAAGGCCCCAGCAATGGCGCTGCCAGGGAGGATAGCCATGGGACACCCTAGAGCCTTCCGCCAGACTGACGTCACCCGCGCCCTGCGCGCCGCCCAGGCCGCCGGCCTGAACCCGCACGTCTGGATCGCCAAGGATGGCTCGATCCACGTTGCTGGCGCTCTTCCTGAAGCCTTGACGCCGGCGCCTGCCAACGCGCCTTCTGAGGGCGACGCGGCCGTCGCGTGGGATGAAGCCTTCGACTGATGACCAAGCTGACGCTGAAGTTCGTCCAGCGGTTTAAGGACCGTCACGGTCGGGTGCGGCACTATTACCGGCGCCCAGGCTTCACCCGGATAGCGTTGCCCGGCGACCCGGGGTCGGAGGAGTTCATGGCGGCCTATGCCGCCGCGCACGAGAGCAAGGCCGGCGCCGGCGAAGGGAAGTCCAAGGCCGGTTCGATCTCCGCCCTGATCGTGGCCTATTACCAATCGAGCGACTGGCGACAGCTGGGCGCCGACACCCAGCGAACGTACCGCCATGCCCTGGACCGCTTCCGCGAGACCGTCGGCGCCAAGGGGATCAAGTACGGAGACCTACCCGCGCGCGGACTTCAGCGTCGTCACGCTCTGCAGATCATAGACCGCGGCCAGGATACACCGGGCGCGACGCGCAACCTGATCAAGCGCCTGCGCAAGGTCTACGACGTCGGGAAGGCGCGAGACCTGGTGACGCATAATCCTTTCGAAGACGTCGAGCTTCCGCGCGAGGGCAAGGGTTTTCGACCTTGGTCCGACGACGACATCGCCATGTTCGAGAAAAAGTGGCCGATCGGATCGAAGCCGCGCCTAGCGCTCCAACTGCTGCTCTACACCGTCCAGCGCCGCTCGGACGTGGTCCTGATGGGCCGGCAGCACCGGAAAGGTGATGCACTGATCTTCACCCAGCTAAAGGGTGCCGGCGCCCGCAAGCTAGACGAGGCGGTGCAACTCGTCATTCCCCTGCACCCCGAGCTAAAGGCCGGCCTTGACGCCCTCCCCTCTGACAACCTGACCTTCATTGTCACCGAATACGGCAAGCCGTTCTCAGCCGCCGGATTCACCAAATGGTTCAGGGAGAAGGCGATCGCCGCCGGGCTGCCTGAAGACTCGACGCCGCACGGTCTGCGCAAGGCCGGAAGCCGCCGCCTTGCTGAGGCAAACTGCACGCCTCACCAAATCGCGGCCGTCACCGGCCACCGGTCCTTGAAGGAGGTGGAGCGGTATACGCGCAGCGTTCGCCAGGAGCACTTGGCCCGCTCGGCGATCGCGAAACTGGACGAAGGGTGAACCGACAGCGTCAAACCTGACTGTCAAACCAAGCGGAGATCGTTTCAAGGCAACGGTTTGCATAGGTGGGTGGTAGGCCTGGAGGGACTCGAACCCCCAACCAGACCGTTATGAGCGGTCGGCTCTAACCATTGAGCTACAGGCCCCCGAGGACCGCGCGGAACAGTAGAGTCGGCGCGGGCCAGGACGGGTCGATTAGCATGGGCTGCACGCGGCTTAAAGGTGCGGTTCAGGTTGAGTTTGCGACACGGGAACCAACCGAGGGGCGACGCACTGTGGCGTCCTGCCCTTCGCTGGAGAACGAGCATGACCCGCACCCGCACGACCGCCCTGGCCATCGCCTCTTTCGGCGCCGCCGCCCTGGCCCTGTCGGCCCTGCCCGCGAGCGCCCAAAGCGCCAACGACGCGGCGTTCCGCGCCACCACCTTCAACCTGTCGGCCTCGGGCGAGACGGTGATCGCGCCGGACATGGCGACCATCACCCTGGGCGTCCAAACCGAAGGCGCCAGCGCCCAGGCGGCCCTGTCGGCCAACGGGACGGCGATGAACAAGGTGCTCGCGGCGCTGAAGAAGGCCGGCGTCGCCGAGCGCGACATCCAGACCTCGAACCTCAACGTCAATCCGCAGTACGTCTACGAGCAGAACCAGCCGCCGCGCCTGACCGGCTACCAGGCCAGCAACCAGGTGACGATCCTGGCGCGCGACCTTTCCAAGCTGGGCCAGACGATCGACGCGGCCGCCTCGGCCGGGGCCAACACCGTGGGCGGCATCAGCTTCGGCCTGCAAGACCCGCAGAAGGCCGAGGACGCCGCGCGCGTGAAGGCGGTCGAGGCCCTGAAGGCCAAGTCCGACCTCTATGCCCGGGCCACCGGCTACAAGGTGGTGCGCCTGGTCAGCCTGAACGAGGCCGGCGGCTACACGCCCTCCCCGCAGCCCGTGCCGATGTTCGCCATGGCCAAGCGCGAGATGGCCGACTCGACGGCGATCTCCGGCGGCGAACTGAAGGTGCGGATTGAAGTCAGCGCGACCTACGAGGCGCGCCAGTAAGCGAACGCGAAGTCCGCGCTGGTTAGAAGCCAGCGCGGACGAAGGCTCGCTCGACGCGGTCCTGGATCTCGATGCCCGGCAGGGCGCGCTCGCCCTCCATGACGGCGAGATAGCGCAGGCCGGAGGGCTGGCGGCCCTTGCCGGCCGGGACCGGGCCCATGGCCCAGCCGACGGTGTTGGCGCCGGCGCTGTCGCAACTGAGGAAGCGGGCCTCGCCGGACAGGTTGGCCTTCAGAACCTCCTGCGCCGTCGTCACCTTGCCTTCGCAGGTCGGCAGGTTGCGGGCGCAGGTGACGTAGCCGCCGCCGGTCCAGACGGTCTTGCCCTTGGCGTCGGCGACCAGCACGCAGGTCGAGGCCGAACCGATGGCTCGGCCGACGTACTGGGTCAGGGCGTCCTCGTCGACGGCCTTGGGCAGTTTCGGGGCGCAGCCGGCGAGCGCCAAGGCGCCGGCCAGGAGAACCAGGACGGCGCCGGACCGCATCAGGCGGCCTTCTTGATGAGGTTGCCTTCGTCGAGCAGCACGACGGTCGGGGCGTAGTTGCGCGCCTCTTCGGCCGGCATCTGGCAGTAGGTGACGACGATGACGGTGTCGTTCTTCTGCACCAGGCGGGCGGCGGCGCCGTTGACGCCGATCACCTTCGAGCCGCGCGGGGCCTCGATGGCGTAGGTGGTGAAGCGCGCGCCGGTGGTGATGTTGAGCACATCGACCTGTTCGTTGGGCAGGATGCCTGAGGCGTCCAGCAGGTCGCGGTCGATGGCGATCGAGCCTTCGTAGTCGAGATCGGCCTGGGTCACCGTGGCGCGGTGCAGCTTGGCCTTCATCATGGTCAGAAGCATGGCGACGCCCCTTCTTATCTCTTTGAGTCACTGGGATTTCGCGAGGTCGCCACACACATGACCCGCGTTCAGTCAGGGCCATATAGACAGGATGGGCCGCGCGTTCAATCGCAGCGCAACACGGCGCGGTGGATGGCTGCAGCCGATCAGGCCGCCGCGGCCTTCAGGAACGCCGTCATTCCCGCCAGCACCGGCGCCTTGTTCCGCAACGGCCGCGACAGGGCCAGCAGCGGGGCTGCGTGGTCGAGGCCGGGATAGACCTGCTCTTCCACGACGACGCCCGCCTCGCGCAGGGCCTTGGCCAGCTTGCGGGTGTTGCGCGGCCGGACGGTGGTGTCGGCCTCGCCGGTGGCCAGGAAAGCGGCCGGGGCGTCGGCGCGGACGAAGCTGATCGGTTGGGTGGCCAGCAGGTCGGGCGCGCCGCCGAAGGTGCGGGTGGAGATCTCCCCGTCCAGCGGCAGGAAGGCGTAAGGCCCCGAAAGGCCCGCGAAGGCCTTCACCGCGCGGGGATCGACGCCGGCGGCCTGGAGGTATCGGGCGTCCAGCGCCAGCATGGCGGCGATATAGGCGCCGGCCGAATGACCGGCGAACAGCACGCGGGACGAATCCCCGCCCAGACCGGCGGCGTGGTCGACGGTCCAGCGCACGGCCAGGGCCGCGTCCTCCAGGAAGCTCGGGAACCGCACCTCGGGATAGAGCCGGTAGTCGGGCACGACGACGAGGAAGCCCTGGGCCGCCAGCGCCCGTCCGACCCAGCCGTATTCCGCGCGCCGGCCAGAGTTCCAACCGCCGCCGTAGAAGAACACCAGCACCGGCGCGCCCTGGATCCCGCCCGGCGGGGCGTAGACGTCCAGCCGCTGGCGCGGATGCCCGCCATAGGTGGTCCCGCGCAGAGGAGAGGTGGCCGCGTCCTTGGGCGTCAGGGTGGCGAACAGCGACAGCGGCGAGCAGGCCGAAGCCAGGCTCGCCGCCAGGGTCGCAAGGCCCGTCCGGCGCGTCATTCGAAGATCCATGCCCGCATCCGTCCCTCGCGTTCGCAAGAGATACGGAAGCGGGAGGCGATCGGAGGCAAGGCTACAGCTTGAATCCGCCCGCGACGATCTTGGCGTGCACCGCCTTGGTGATCTTCACATAGCCCTTGCCGGGCTCGCGGAAGTACAGCGGATCCTTGATCTTGGCCGGGTCGAAGCCTTCCTGGACAAGGTCGATCTTGCGGTACTTGAAGGTGCCGGTGGTCTCGATCTCGGGCTGCAGGCGCACGAACACCGGACGGGCGTAGGCCGGCATCTCGCGGTCGACATATTCGGCCAGGTTTTCGATCTCGAACTCGGGGCCGACGACCAGCGAGGCCATGCCGGCCTTGCCGTCGAGGTCGCCCACCGGAACGCCGTAGACGTTGATCTCCTTGACGCCCGGGAAGCCCGCGAGGCGCTCGGACACTTCGCTGGTGGCGACGTTCTCGCCCTTCCAGCGGAAGGTGTCGCCGATGCGGTCGACGAAATAGATGTAGCCGTCGCTGTCCTGGCGCATCAGATCGCCGGTGCGGAACCAGGCGTCGCCCTTTTCGAAGACGTCGTGCAGCACCTTCTTCTCGGTGGCGGCCTTGTCGGCGTAGCCGGTGAAGTTGGAGCGGGCGTCGCTGGCGATGTGGCCGATGCACTCGCCGATCTCGCCGGGCTTGACCTCGACGCAGCAGCCGTTGGGGCCACGCACCGGGGTCTCGGTCTCGACGTCGAACTTGACGATGCGGATGTTGAACTTCTTGCGCAGATAGCCCGGCACACGGCCGATGGCGCCGCGGCGGCCGTCGAAGTTGAACAGCGAGACGTTGCCTTCGGTCGCGCCGTAGAACTCGAGCACGCCGCCGACCTTGAAGCGGTCGAGCATGTCGTCCCAGACGTCGGGGCGCAGGCCGTTGCCGAAGATCAGGCGGATCTTGTGGGCGCGCTCGTACTCGTTCTCGGGCTGGTTGGCGAGGTAGCGGCACAGCTCGCCGATATAGACGAACATGGTGCACTTCTCGGCGACGATGTCGCTCCAGAAGTGGGTGGCCGAGAACTTCTTGCGCAGCACGATGCTGCCGCCGTTCAGCAGGCCAGCGCCCATGGCGCAGAGGCCGCCGGTGGCGTGATAGAGCGGCAGGGTGACGTAGATGCGGTCGCTGGCTCGCGAGTCCGTCGAGCCGGCGAAGCCGCGCATGTAGAGCTGGGCGCGCATGTGGGTGATGCGCGCGGCCTTGGGCAGGCCGGTGGTGCCGCTGGTGAAGATGTAGAGGGCGGTGTCCTTGGCGGTCAGGCCGCCGCGGGCGGTCTCGCGGTCGGGGCGCAGCTGGCTGCAGCTCTTGAGCGCGTTGACGAGGTCGCGCTGGTCGCCGTGGACAGGACCCAGCACCCACTGCTGGATGTGACGGCCCAGCTGGTCCTTCACCTGCTCGAAGCAGGGCGAGGTTTCCGGGTCGACGATGCAGTGCAGCGCCTGGGAGATGTTGAGGCAGTGCGCCAGGGCGGCGCCCGTCAGTTGGTTATTGATGAGAGCGGTGGCGACGCCGACCTTCGAAAGGCCATACCAGATCGCCAGGTACTCGATGCGGTTGGGCATGAAGAGGGCCACGGTCTGGCCTCGCGTGATCCCCTGCCCCTTCGCCCAGTGGGCGTAGCGGTTGGCGATGGCGTCGAGCTCGCCATAGGTGATCGTATTGCCCTCGAAGGTGATCGCGGGGCTGGACTTCCACTTGTCGACGGCGGCCTCGAGGTCGTCGCAGATCAGGTTGTCGCTGTCCGGCGCTATCGAGTTCACGCGCTTCAGAGTGCGAGTCAGCCCCTTGAGGAACCGCCACTCCCGCTTCAACTTGGCCTGCAGACGCATAAATTCACTCCCTTCAAACAACCATTGGAGAGCGCCGGGCTAGCGGTCAAGTCGTTGGAAGGTCTTGCGTGTGCATCTGCGAAACGCAATCGCTCGCAGCGGCGAAATCGTCTCACATGCCGTAAGGGCACTATTGAAAGGGCCGCGTGGAACTGATCCACGCGGCCCCTTTGGTCTCGGATTCGAGCTTTCCCTTAGGGTCAGCTTGAACTGTGCTTAGCCGTTGGCGGCCTTGCGTTGGTCGTCGCGGGCGGCCTTCAGCTTTTCAGCCACCAGGAACGCCAGCTCCAGCGCCTGCTCGCCGTTCAGACGCGGGTCGCAGTGGGTATGGTAGCGGTCGGCGAGATCGGTCTCCGACACCGCACGGGCGCCGCCCAGGCATTCGGTGACGTTCTGGCCGGTCATCTCCAGGTGCACGCCGCCGGGGTGGACGCCTTCCGAATGGGCCACTTCCACGAAGCTCTTCACTTCGGAGAGGATGCGGTCGAACGGACGGGTCTTGTAGCCGGTCGAGGCCTTCAGCGTGTTGCCGTGCATCGGGTCGGTGGCCCAGACCACAGCGCGGCCGTCGGCCTTGGTGGCTTTCATCAGGCGCGGCAGGCGGTCGGCGATCTTGTCCGAACCGAAACGGCCGTAGAGGGTCAGGCGGCCCGGCTCGTTGTTGGGGTTCAGCACGTCGATCAGGCGCAGGAGGTCGTCGCCCTCCATGGTCGGACCGCACTTCAGGCCGATCGGGTTCTTCACGCCGCGCATGAACTCGATGTGGGCGCCGTCCAGCTGGCGGGTGCGCTCGCCGATCCACAGCAGGTGGGCGCTGGTGTCGTACCAGTCGCCCGAAGTGCTATCGACGCGGGTCATGGCTTCCTCGAAGCCCAGCAGCAGGGCCTCGTGGCTGGTGAAGAACTCCACGCGCTTCAGGTCGGGCTGGGTGTCGGGCGTGACGCCGACGGCCGACATGAAGGTCAGGGCCTCGGAGATCTTCTCCGACAGTTCGCGGTAGCGCGCGCCCTGCGGGCTGTCGCCGACGAAGCCCAGGGTCCAGCGGTGGATGTTGTAGAGGTCGGCATAGCCGCCGCTGGCGAAGGCGCGCAGCAGGTTCAGGGTCGCCGCCGACTGGCCGTAGGCCTTCAGCAGGCGGTCCGGGTCGGGAACCCGCTCGGCCTCGTTGAAGTCCATGCCGTTGATGATGTCGCCGCGATAGGACGGCAGGGTCACATCGTCGATCGTCTCGATCGGCTCGGAGCGCGGCTTGGCGAACTGGCCGGCGATGCGGCCCACCTTCACCACCGGCTTGCCGCCGGCGAAGGTCAGCACCACCGCCATCTGCAGGATCAGGCGGAAGGTGTCGCGGATGTTGTCGGCGTGGAATTCCTTGAAGCTCTCGGCGCAGTCGCCGCCCTGCAGCAGGAAGGCCCGGCCTTCGGCCACGTCGCCCAGCAGGCTCTTCAGACGACGCGCCTCGCCGGCGAAGACCAGCGGCGGCATCTGGCGGAGGGTCTGCTCGACCCGCTCGACAGCGCCGGCGTCCGGATAATCCGTCGGCACGTGCTTGGCGGGTTTGGCTCTCCAGGTCGCGGGGGTCCACCGGGCGGTCATGATGTTCTCAAACGTTCTAAAGGGGAGCGCTGATAGCGCACCCCGAGGGTAAAAGCAAAAATCGTGCGGCGAAGCTGTATATTTTAGCTCAGCGGGGAAATTTCAACCAACTCGTCGCTGTATTCGCTGCTCGAACGACGCAAGGCGACGCAGGCGATGATGGCCAGGGCGCCGACGGCGATCCACCACTCCTGCCAGACCCCGAAGCTGAGCGCGCCGATGACCAGGTAGCTGACCAGGGCCGCGCCCGCCGTCGCCGCCGCGCCACGGTCTGTCTCGGCAGTACGCGTCACGCCATAGGCCAGCCAGCAGAAGAAGGCGCCGGCCAGGGCCGCGCCGATCGCGCCGAGTTCGAGCCACAGCTGGAGCTGGGCGTTGTGGGTGTGCAGCGGGATGGCGTCGCCGAAGGTGCGGCTGGCGTCCAGGCCCCAGCCGCGGAACGGATGGGTCTGCACGTGGTCGGCGGCGAAGGCCCAGATGTTCAGTCGCGCGTCCCAGGACGGCGGCACCAGGACGTGCAGCCAGGCCCAGAAGCCGCTCTGGATGGCCCAGAGCACGGCGATCGGGGCCACCACGAACGGCAACGCCACGAACAGGGTCAGCGCCCGCCCGCCGAACTTGCCGCCGAACTTGATCAGCGCCCAGGTCACCAGTCCCGCCGCGAGCGCGACGAGACAGGAGTCCGCGCTCGACAGCACCGAGGTGACGACCGCGCCGGCCAGCAGCAGCAGCACGGCCGCCGCCTTGCCGCGCCGCGCCAGCGCCGCGGCGGCCGGCCAGAACATCACCGCCAGCACGTAGCAGCCGATGCTGATCTTCACCTTGGCGACGTCCGGGCGCACCGGATCGCCGGTCAGCACGCGAAACTTCTGGAAGATCGCCGCGCCGGTCAGCGCATCGACGCCGATGACGATCGCCAGGGCCAGGACGCCGAACCCCATGACGGTCGCGGCGCGGTCGGCCGCGCGGCCCGACAGGCGGAAGGCCGCGCCCACCGCCGCGCCATAGAGCACGAGCTGCAGGACGAGCTTGGCGGCCGTCAGCTTCTCGATGTCGCCATACGCCTTCAGCGAGCCGGGCGGCGGGGCGGCCGGGCTCCAGGCCATGCTCCACACGCCCCACAGGGCCAGCAACAGCAGGATGAAGGCCGGAGCGATCGGGGCGCGCGGACGGCCGATCACCGGCAGGGCCAATAGACCGACCAGGGACAGCAGAGGCGCGAAACCGAGCTGCGCGAGATAGCCCAGCAACGGGGTCATCACGAACAGGAAGATCATGACGCCGCCCAGCCACGGCGTCGGCTTCTCGGTCACGGCCGTCTGGTTCATACGCCGCCCACCTCGGCCGGGACGTACTTCTCGCGCATGGTCACCAGTTCCTCGGCCAGGGTCGGGTGGACGGCGCAGGTGCTGTCCCACTGCGGCTTGGTCACGCCCATCTTCACGGCGATGGCGGCCATCTGGATGATCTCGGGCGCGTCTGGACCGACCACGTGGACGCCGACGACCTGCTCGTTGTCCTGGCGGACGACCAGCTTCATCAGGCAGCGCTCCTGGCCGCCGTAGAAGGTCAGCTTCATCGGCCGGAAGACGGCGCGATAGATGTCGACCTTGCCGAAGGCGTGGCGGGCCTCGGCCTCGCTCATGCCCACCGCGCCGATCGGCGGTTGCGAGAACACGGCCGAGGCGACGAGGTCGTGGTCGAAGGTGGTCGGATTGCCGTAGAACTCGGTCTGGGCGAAGGCCGCGCCCTCGCGGATCGCCACCGGCGTCAGGTTGATGCGGTCGGTGACGTCGCCGACGGCCCAGATGCTGTCGACATTGGTCTTCGAATGGGCGTCGACGGCGATGGCGCCCTTGTCGTTCAGCCTCACCCCGGCGTTCTCGAGGCCCAGCCCCTCGACATAGGGGTCGCGGCCGGTGGCGAAGAGCACCACGTCGCTCTCGAAGGTCAGGTTGTTGTTGAAGGTGCTGACGAGGCCGGCGTCGGTCTTTTCGATCGACTTGTGCGAGCAGCCCAGCACCACCTTGACGCCGCGCTTCTCCATCTCGTCGGCGAGATGGGCGCGGACGTCGTCGTCGAAGCCGCGCAGGATGTTGGAGCCGCGATAGCAGAGCGTGGTCTCGACGCCGAGGCCGGCATAGATGCCGGCGAACTCGACGGCGATGTAACCGCCGCCGACCACCAGCACCCGCTTGGGCAGGGTCGGCAGGTGGAAGGCCTCGTCCGAGGTGATGCCGTGCTCGGCCCCCTCGAACGCCGGACGCACGGGGCGGCCGCCCGTGGCCACCAGGATCCGCCTGGCGGTGTAGCGGCCGGCGTCGCCTTCGGAGCCTTCCTTGGGCAGCACCTCGACGGTGTGGGCGTCGAGGATGCGGGCCTTGCCGTGCAGCAGGTGGGCGCCGGCCTTGCGCAGGTTGGTGACGTAGATGCCCGACAGCCGCGCGATCTCGACGTCCTTGTCGTGCAGGAAGGTCTTCCAGTCGAAGCTGGCCTGCCCGACCGTCCAGCCGTAGCCCTTGGCGGTCTTCAGTTGGCTGGAGACCTCGCTGGCGTAGACCATGAACTTCTTGGGCACGCAGCCGCGCACCACGCAGGTGCCGCCGACCCGGTATTCCTCGGCCACGGCCACCTTGGCGCCCGACAGGGCCGCCAGCCGCGCGGCGCGCACGCCGCCCGAACCGGCGCCGATGACGAAGAGGTCGAAGTCGTACTCAGCCATCATCGGCTCCGGATCAAAGCGAACTGGAAACAGCGGGATCGGGATATGGGATCAAGGCAGAAGCTTGACCACCCCTTCGTCGGTCCCGATCAGGGCCTCGTCGGCCAAATCGAGGAACAGGCCGTGGTCGACCACGCCGGTGACGGTCTTCAGGGCCGCCGCCAGGGCCGCCGGGTCGGGGATCGCGCCCGAGGCCATGTCGTAGATCACATTGCCGCCGTCGGTGGCGACGACGCCGCGGTCGGCCATGCGCAGACGCGGGGGCGGCAGGTCGAACTCGGCGGCGATGTCGGCCAGTCGGTAACCGGTGTGAGGATGGCCGAAGCGCACTACCTCGATCGGCAGCGGGAACTTGCCCAGCACCTTCACGTGCTTGGCGGCGTCGGCGATGACGACGCAGCGGCTGGAGGCTTCCCAGACCAGCTTCTCGCGCAGCAGGGCCGCGCCGCCGCCCTTGATCAGGGACAGGCCCGGGCCGATCTCGTCGGCGCCGTCGACGGTGAGGTCGATCGTCTTGACGTCGTCCAGCGCCACCAGCGTAATGCCGAGTTCGCGGGCGAGGCTGGCGGTGGCTTCCGAGGTCGGCACGCCGCGGATGTCGAGCTTGCGGGCGGCCAGGGCCTTGACGAACCAGGCGGCGGTCGAGCCGGTGCCCAGGCCCACGACCATGCCGGATTCAACCAGCTGCGCGGCCGCTTCGCCCGAAATTCTCTTCTGGTCGTCGGCGCTCATGCCTTCTTGTCCTTCTTGGCCTGCTTGAGGGCGCGGAACCTGGCCGCCCACCCGGTCTTGTTGGCTTGCAGGGCGCGGCTCAGCGCCAGGTCGCCGGCGGGAACGTCGGCGGTGATCACCGAGCCCGAACCGGTCATCGCCCCGTCGCCGATCCGCACCGGGGCGACCAGGGCCGAGTTGGAGCCGATGAAGGCGCCCGCGCCGACATGGGTCTCGAACTTCTCGAAGCCGTCGTAATTGCAGAAGATCGTGCCGGCCCCGATGTTGGCCTTCGGCCCCACCGAGCCGTCGCCCAGGTAGCTCAGGTGGTTGGCCTTGGCGCCGGCCCCGACCTTGACCTTCTTGACCTCGACGAAGTTGCCGATGTGGGCCTCCGGACCGATCTCGGCCCCAGGGCGCAGGCGGGCGTAGGGACCGATCAGGGCGCCCTCCCCGACCAAGGCCCCTTCCAGATGGCTGAAAGCCTTGATCACCGCGCCGGAAGCGACGCTGACGCCCGCGCCGAACACCACGAACGGCTCGACCGTGACGCCCGCGGCGATCGCCGTGTCCCACGACAGGTGGACGGTCTCGGGCGCGGGCATGGTCACGCCCTCGGCCATCAGCACCGCGCGGCGGCCGGCCTGCCAGACCGCCTCGGCGGCGGCCAACTCGGCCTGGGAATTGACGCCCTGCACGGCCGCTTCCGGCGCGAAGGCGGCGCGGGTGGCCAGCTTGCGATCGTGGGCGATGCCGACGATGTCGGTCAGATAGTATTCGCCCTTGGCGTTGTCGTTGCCGACGGCGGCGAGCAGGTCGAACAACTGGGCGCGGTCGGCGGCCAGGACGCCGGAATTGCAGTGCTTGAGCGCCAGCACGGCCGGCTCGGCGTCCTTGGCCTCGACGATGCGCAGCAGCACGTGGCCGGGCGCCAGCACCAGGCGGCCGTAGGCGCCGGGATCGGCGGCCTCGAAGCCCAGCACGGCGACGTCGGTCCCGGCGGCGCGCAGGTCGAACAGCGGCGCGATCACCGGGGCGTTGAGCAGCGGGCAGTCGGCATAGGTGACGACCACGTCGCCGTCGAAGTCGGCCAGGGCGTCCTTGGCGGCCAGCACGGCGTGGCCGGTTCCCAGCGGCGGGTCCTGCACGACGGTGGCGTTCGGGCCCAGGCGCTTCCTGGCGTGCTCGCCGACCTGCGGGCTGTGCGCGCCCACGACCACCACGATGCGCTCGCAGCCCAGGGCCTGCGCGGCGTCGATGGCGTGGTCGAGCATCGGCCGGCCGCCGACCTTGTGCAGCACCTTGGGCGTCGGCGACTTCATCCGGGTGCCCTGGCCGGCGGCCAGGATCACCGCCGCGCGCGGACGGCCACTGCCGTGGGATGAGGTGGTCGTAGTCATGACCAGAGCGACTCCGAAGCGAACCAAAGTTGCATTAGCCGCGCCTTTAGCCGAAAGGCCAGAGCATGTCTCTTCCGCACGCCCACGAAACCGCCCTTCGGGACGCCACCATCGCCTTCGACCTCGACGGCACCCTGGTCGACACCGCGCCGGACCTGGTGGGCGCGCTGAACACCATCCTCGCCGAGGAGGGCCTGCCCGCCCTGCCCTTCGACGACGTGCGCAAGATGGTCGGCCGGGGAGCCAAGGCGCTGCTGGAGCGAGGCTTCGCCGCCGCCGGCGCGCCGCTGGACGCCGAGCGCGCGCCCCGGCTGGTCGAGCGCTTCATCGCCATCTATCTGGGCCGCATCGCCCACGAGAGCGCGCCGTTCGAGGGCGTGGTCGAAGTGCTTGCCGACCTGAAGGCCGCCGGCGCGCGCCTCGTCGTCTGCACCAACAAGCTGACCCACCTGTCGGTCGCCCTGCTGGACGCCGTCGACCTGACCCGATTCTTCGACGCCGTGGTCGGCGCCGACGACGCCCCCGCCCCCAAGCCCGACCCACGCCACGTGCTGGCGGCCATCGCCGCGGTCGGCGGCGATCCCACTCGGGCGGTGATGGTCGGCGACAGCATCAACGACGTCCTGAGCGCCAAGGCCGCGAACGTGCCGGCCCTGCTGGTCTCGTTCGGCTACACCGAGGCTCCGGTCGAGACCCTCGGCGGAGATCTGTTGATAGATCGCTTTTCCGAGGTCCCCGAGGCCGCAATCTCGCTTTTGGGCTCTTGCGGCGCGGAAAAGAGCGGTCTATAGCCCCCTTCCTCTCGCGGCGGGGACTTCTTCGGAAGGCCCAGCCCACCCGGCGGATGCTTAGCTCAGCGGGAGAGCACCTCGTTCACACCGAGGGGGTCGCAGGTTCAATCCCTGCAGCATCCACCATTTTCCTTCTTTAAATCCAATGCGGTAGCAAACGCCGGCCGGCCATTCGGCCAGCTCTGCGTAAGATGCTCCGCACGGCTTCAACGCGTCCCCTGCCGGCGCGCTGAACGAAACCCGAGGACGGCGCCCTGGCCGCGCCCTCGCATGGATGGGCGCCCGCACCGCCGTGACGCGGCCCGCATATTAGTTTGTCGTTCGGCGCGATAAGTTTCGCGCACGGCCGGGGTCCTCGCCGCCCCGCCCCGTTGCTTCGCCAGCGCCTTCCGCGCCTACTCGCGAAAAATACGAGGGTTGGAAGTGTCCAGGTCAATTGCCGCGACGGCGCCGCGCGCCTCGGTTTCCACGCGTTCGCCGGCGCAGAAGCCCCCTCGCCCGCAAGCCGCGCGCCCGGCGTCCGCCTGGACGCTCATGCTGGCCTCGGCCGCCTTCTGGTTCGAGGGCCATCCGGTCGGCTGACCTCTCGCCATAGACCACGACGTGAAACGGCCGGAGACGCTCTCCGGCCGTTTCCGCTTGTCGCTACATCTTCAGCCGCGCGCCGATCGTGAAATAGCGGCCCATGACGTCGTCGCCGATGGCGTAGCCGTCGCGCAGGCCCGCCCGCGTGCCGTTGAGGGCGTAGGCTCCGGGCGGCGGATCGGCGTCGAACAGGTTCTGGACGTTGAAGAAGAAGTCCGTCCGCCCGGCTCGGGTGTCGGCCTGATAGGTCAGGGTCAGGCTTGTGGTGGCGAAGGAGGCGATCTTGTTGTTCGCCCAGATCTGCGACGGGTCGCCGCCCAGCTTCATGTCGTCGCGCCAGCGCTGCATGACGTCGACCGTCAGGTTCTCCAGCGGCTGGAAGCGGGCGAGCGCCGTAAGGCGCAGGGACGGGCCGGCGGCAGCCCCCAGCGGGCCGAAGGCGACCCCGCCCTGGTCGGTGGTCGTGACCCCCGGCTGGCGGTAGTAGACGTGCGGCTGGAAGGCCGCCAGGAAGCGCAGCGAGGCGGGCCGCTCGAAAGCCGTCGTGGCGTAGTTGACCTCCAGGTCCGCGCCCCAGGTCTCGACCTGGGCGATGTTGTAGTACTTGGTGTACCAGCGCTGCACGACGTTGGAGGCGCTCTTGTCGGCATAGCCGTTGAGGCGGTCCTGCAAGGCGCAGAACGGCGAGGTCCCGCCGCTGTCGTAGCAGGCCCGCTGATAGGCGGCCGTGGCGCCGTTCACCTGGGTGACCGCGTCCTTGACGGTGATGTGGTAGGCGTCCAGCGCCACCGAGAAGCGCGGGATCGGGCTCCAGACCACGCCTAGCGTGGCGGTGTCGCCGATCTCGGCCTTGAGGTCGGGGTTGGAGAGATCGACCGAGGCCACCGTCGGGCTGAGCGTCGTCAGCAGATCCTGGGTGCTGACGGGCACCGAATTGACCGGCGCGAACAGCTCGTAGAGCGTCGGCGCGCGGATGTCGCGCGAGCGGGTGCCGCGCAGGCGCACGGTGTCGTTCAGCCGCCAGTCGAGGCCCAGCTTCCAGGTCCAGTAGTCGCCGCTGGTGTCGTAGCTGGTGAAGCGGGCCGCGCCGTTGATGCTGAGCGCGCGCATCAGGGGCAGGTCCTTGACCAACGGCACGTCGGCTTCGAGCGCGGCCTCCTTGACGGTCTGGCTGACCTTGGGGCTGCTGGCGAAGGTCTGGGTCCACAGGGCCGAACCGGCGGTGCAGTTGTAGCGGATGCCCGTGCAGTTCACGACGTCGGACGGCAGAGCGTCGCTGGAGGACTCGAAGCTCAGCTTGCGCCACTCGCCCGACAAGGCCAGGCCCACGGGGCCGGCCCAGGTGCTGAACGGCGAGCCGTCGATATGGCCCGACACCGAGTCCATCACCGTGCGGGCCGTGTAGTGGGTCTCCTGGAAGATGTAGTCGATGGCCGCGGCGCTGGCGGCGGTGGGGCCGAAGACGTTGAGCGGCGCGCAACCCTGGGCCAGGCTCGGATTGGTCAGGGCGATGTTGCAGACGATCTTGCCGCTGGACGGGTCGACGACGGCGTCCAGAGCGTCGGCCAGGCGCTGGTTGTTGAGGTTGTTGGCCAGGGTCGTGCCCAGGCGCGTCTGGCCGTGGGTGAAGTCGACGCCCCACTTGGAGTCGCCGAGCGAACCGTTCAGCCCGCCCATGTAGATCCACTGCCGTGACTTCGAGCGCGCTTCCAACCTGCCGCCGCTGCTCATCAGTTCGCTAAGCCGGAAGGTCGACTGGTTCGCGCCGGCCAGCTGCGCCTGGTAGGTCGGCGACAGGAAGGCGTTGGTCGAGCTGAGCGTGACGTTGGTCAGCCGGACGTAGTCGGAATAGTTGGCGTTGGTCTTGAGGTTGCCGCCGACCTGCAGATAGCCGTGGACGTTGTCGGTGAGGTCGTAGTCGACGCGGCCGAACAGCTGGTGGCCCTTCATCGGCGCCAGCAGCGAGGAGTCGTAGTAGCCGCCGTCGCCGCCGACCTGGAGGGCGGACGAGCCGGTGGCGGTCCCCGGGACGAAGGCCCGCAGGGTCCCGTTCGTGGCGAAGGTCTGACCCGACAGCGCGCCGCTGGTGATCAGGCCGCCGAACGGGAAGCCAGCCTGACGCAGGTCGCTGTAGAGCACATAGGGATTGGCCGCCGTGCCGGCTCCGGCCACGCCCCAGACGTTCATCCAGTCGCGGTCGGAGCGGTAGGCGATGCCCTTCTCGTCGCGATACTCGTAGCTGGCCTCGACATGGCCACGACCGCCGGCGAAGCGGGTTCCGGCGGCGACGCCGACATCGACCTTCTCGCCGTCGCCCTGCTGGGAGACGCCGGCCTGGGCCAGCATCTTCAGCCCCTCGAACTTCTTGTCGACGATGTAGTTCACGACGCCGGTGACGGCGTCGGAGCCATAGACCGCCGAGACGCCGCCGGTGACGGTGTCGACCCGCTGCACCAGCATCTGCGGGATCAAATCCACGTCGACGACGCCGTTCAGCAAGGTCGGCGGCACGCGCAGGCCGTCCAGCAGGATCAGGGTGCGGTTGGCGCCGATGTTGCGCAGGTTCAGCTGGTTGGCCGAAGCGTTGCCGGCCCCGACACTGCCCGTCGAGGTCGGGTTGACCCCCGCCCCGCGCGAACCGGCGAACACCGGCAGGACGTTGAGGGCTTCGGCCAGGCTGCCGGGCGCGGCGCGCAGCACGTCGTCGGTCTGGACGACGGTGACGGGCGACGGGCTGGCGTCGCCGTTGCGGATCACGCGCGAGCCGGTGACGACCACGGCGTCGACGGTGGTCTCCACGGTTTCGCCGGCGTGCGGGGTTTCTGGCGGATTGGTCTGGGCGAAGGCCGAGGTGGCGAGCGCGAGCGCGCTGGCCCCGGCCAGAAAGACGGCGGTCCTTCCGAGGTTCTTCATCGTTCCCTCCACGCCGTATCCGCTGCCCGGTCGGCCTGTTCTTATGGTTCGCCGCGTTCATTGACGCAGCGTCAGGAGGATGACGCGCCTTCGCCTCGCCCGATGATTGCTTTACCGGACAGGCCTATTCATTTTTCGCCGCCGCGACCGGCCGGAATCTCAAGAAATATTCTGTGACGACTTCACAACGACGAACGCCGGCGCGTCCGGACCGCGAGATCCAGACGCGCCGGCGTCGAAGCAACCGAGATGATCTGGATCAGGCGCCGAGGCTGGCGGTGAGGTCGTCGAACAGTTCGTCGACCGACAGCTTGCGCGGGATGATCTTCTGGTCGAACGCCCAGTCGATGGCCAGTTGCAGGCCCTTGCGGTTGGCGTCCAGGCCGAACGGCGGATAGACGGCCGGCGGGCCGCCCTCGGTCAGGGCGCGGCTCTCGACGATCATCCGGTAGATCTCGCGAACCACGTCAGGGCGCTGTTTGGCGACATCCTCGTGGACCACGAAGATGTGGTTGATCGGCACGACCTGCTCGCGCTCGAACCAGGCCTTGGCGGCGTTGAACGGGTCCGGCACCAGGTACTGCACGCGCGGATCCTTGGGCAGATCGACGCCTTGCAGCGTGGCGGCCAGTTGCCCGTCCAGCATCATCTGACCGATGTCCGAGCCCTTGGGCAGGCGCACGCAGTTGGCCGGATCGCTGTATTCCTCCAGGTGGCCGTCGCCGGTGGTGCGCCAGGTGACCTTGTCGAGGTCGACGCCGTATTCGTGCTGGAGCACGCCGCGGATCCACAGGCCGGTGGTCTGGGCGTAGGTGCGCACGCCCACTTCCCTGCCCTCGATATCCTTGGGATCGAGGTGGCCGAGCTCCTTGTTGAAGCCCGCGCAGTGGTGCTGGAAGCGGCCCGAGATCGGGGCCGGCAGCAGGACGTAGGGCTTCCCGTAGCACTTGGCCTGCAGGTAGGTGACGATCGCCAGCTCGCCGGCGTCGTACTGGTTGCGGCGAACCATGTCCTTGAAGCCGTTGTGGGCCTGTTCGGGGCCGCAGAAGTCCAGGGTGACCATGTCGGACGTCACACGGCCGTCCTTCATGGCCTTGGTCACCGGATAGTTGGCCAGGTTGGTCTTCAGAGTCAGCACTTCGGCCGCAACGTCGCTCATGACGCGGTCCCTCCCGGTTCGTTCTTAGAGTTTGACTTCGATCAGCACCGGGCCCGCCTCGCGGGTGGAGTTGATCATGGCCTGGGTGAAGTCTTCCGCCGTCTCGACGCTGACCGCCGGCACGCCCATGCTCTTGGCCATGGCGACCCAGTCGATGGTCGGGTTGCCGATGTCGATCATCGACAGGGCGCGCGGCCCCGGCGCGGCGCCCGCGCCCATGTTCGAGTATTCGGCCTTGAGGATGGCGTAGCTGTTGTTGGCGAAGATGATCGTCGTGACCGGCAGGCCTTCGCGGGCCTGGGTCCACAGCGACTGGATCGTGTACATGGCGCTGCCGTCGCCCACCATGCAGAAGGTCCGGCGGTCCGGGCAGGCCATGGCCGCCCCCGTCGCCACCGGCGTGCCGTAGCCGATCGAGCCGCCCATGTTCTGGATGGTGTCGTGCGGCCGCGCCCCGGCGGTCAGGCCCATCGACTCGCGGCCGGTGGTCAGGGACTCGTCCACGAGGATGCAGTTTTCGGGCATGGCGTAGCTGAGCGCATTAGCGATGCTGACCGGGTTCAGCGCGCCCTGCGGGGCCGCCTGCTCCGAGCGCGCTTGCAGCACCGGGTCGGTCTTCAGCGCCCCCAAGGCCTCGGCCAGCATTTCGAGCCCGAGGATGCTGTCCTCGTCCTTGGCGACCAGTTCGTGCACCTGGCAACCGGCGGGCTTCAGCACGCTGGGCTTATCAGGATAGCTGAAGAAGGCGATCGGCTCGCCGGTCTCGACCGTGACGATGTGCTTGAAGCCGCTGAGGAAGGTCACGGCCTGGTTCACGGCGTAGGGGATGCGCTCCAGCGGCGTGCGGCCCGCGCCACGCTCGATGCGGACGCTGAAGAACTGGGTGGCGATGCGGCAGCCCGTGTTGGCGGCGACGCGGCCGGCCAGATCCAGCGAACGACCCCGCATGGACTTGCCGCCGAAGATGATCAGGGTCGGCTCGCCCGAGGCCAGCACCTTGGCGATGTGCTCGACCTTCTCGGCCGGCGGCGCGCGGCGGGTCGGCTCGCGCTTGGGAAGCTTGGGAACCTCGCCCGCCTCGCCCCAGCTGGCGTCGCCGGGCAGGATCAGGGCCGAGACCAGGCCCTCGTTGGCCTTGGCGACGGCGGCGGCGGTGTCGGTGGCGATGGACTCCGAGCTGTCGGTGGTGCGCACCCAGTGACACAGCGGGCGAGCCAGGCCCTGGATGTCGGAGGTCAGCGGAGCGTCGTACTTCAGGTGCGAGGCGGCGTGTTCGCCGATGATGTTGACCATGCCGACGCCGGCGCGCTTGGCGTTGTGGATGTTGGCCAGGCCGTTGGCGAGGCCTGGACCCAGATGCAGCAGGGTGGAAGCCGGCTTGTCCTTCATCCGGGCCCAGCCGTCGGCGGCGCCGGTGGCCACGCCCTCGAACAGGCACAGGACGCTGCGGATGCGGGGATTTTCCAGCGCCGCCAGGAAGTGCATTTCCGAGGTGCCGGGATTGGCGAAACAGACCTCGACGCCCTGGTCGGCCAGCGTGTTCACAAGGCTTTCGGCGCCGTTCATGGTCACTCCCCGTTCCCCGGCGATTACGCGGCCGGGTGTTGTTCGATCATGGGAAGTTGAGACCACGGCGAAGGGGGCGGCCTCCAATCCAATCGGGCCGGAAAGCGATAGATTTCCGGGCGTTCTCAGCGATGCGCCCCAGCGTCCGGATGGTGTCGGCGCTCAAAGCGTGCAGGGGATGGCTGATACTTGCGCCAAGCCGCCATCAGGCCAGAATGAAGCCATGCACACGCTTTACGACGACATCATTTCCCGAATACCCGAGCCGCCGACGTGGTGGTTCAATGGCGTGCCGCGATATAAGAAATTCGAGCCCGACGCTCTTGGTGTTGGCCACGAACAGAGGGCTCTGGCTCGGATCGCCTGCCAGGATTGCCGCACCGAATTTCTAATCGGCGTCGAAGGCGGCCATTTCGAAAGCGAGACGCTCGCTGAACTGCATTCCGGCGACCTGAACGTCGGCGATCCGCCGCGGCACGATCATCCCGATGGAAGCCGATGCGCCGGCGAGACAATGGGCGCGATCCAGCTTGAGGTCCTCGAAGCATGGGAGCGCACGCCAACCTTTCCTTGGGCATGGCGGCGCCGCCCCGAATATGAAGGACGCGTTCTCGATACCGGCGGCTATTAGCGCCGCCGCCCGCTTCTCGTCATTCCACATCGAAAATGACGAGAAGCCGGCCCCTGGACGCGCTGCCTACGCCTAATACCCCGCCAGTTCCTTGCCCTTGCCGACCACGCCGTAGGAGCGCTGCGGGGCGGCCATCAGCCAGCGATAGCCTTCCGACAGCAGGCGTTCGAGATTGCCCGCGTTGGTGTGCGGATTGCCGACCGGCACGCCGTGGCGCACGCAGGTCTCGGCGACCTTCTTCATGGCGTCGCGAACGTCCGGATGGTCGTACTGGCGCGGGAAGCCCATTTCCTGGGAAAGGTCGCCCTCCCCGATCAGCACGAAGCCGATGCCGGGCACCTCTTTCAGGATCTCGTCGAGGTTCTCGACGCCCTTGACGCTCTCGATCATCAGCCCGACCAGCAGCTCGCCCTGCGGGGCCAGCGGCCAGACATCGGCCTTGGCGTAGTAGTCGGCCATCGACAGACCCCAGTAGCGGGCGGCGGTGGCGGGACCATCGCCGCGCACGCCGCGCGGCTCGTACAGCGGGGCGTTCCTGGGGCGAGCGTAGCGGCAGGAGGCGACGGCATTGTAGGCCTGGGCCACGTCGTTGATGTGCGGCCAGATCACGCCGTAGACGCCGCGGTCGAGCGCCTGCTTGGCGTAGGCCTGGTTCATCTCGACGCCGTTGGCCGGCACGCGGACGATCGGGGTGACCTGCGGCGCCAGGGTCGCGGCCGAATGGATCTGCTTGCGGTTCAGCAGGTACTGCAGGGAATCGCCGAGGGCGGCCATGTCCCAGGGATTGTGCTCCATCTCGAACACCAGGCCGTCATAGGGCGAGTCCGAGAGGTCGATGGCGCTCTGCTTGTCGGCCTTGGCGAAGCAGGTGAAGGCGGGCTTGCCGGCTTCCCAGGCGCGGATGACGCCGTTCAGGCGGGTGTCGGTCATGGTTCTTCCCCGTGGTTTCTGTCCGACTGAGCTAGACCCGCGCGGCCGTCTCGCCCTGATCGATGAACCTTCCCCGCCGATAGAAAAAGCGCGCGGGAGCCGGTCAAGCCCCCGCGCGCGAGTCGTCCTCATGCGCTTCGAGAAGAGGATCGGGAGAGATCAGGTGGAGACGGCGGTCTCCTCGGGGTTCCAGTACATGAAGCCCATGCCCTCGCCGGTGCCGGCGGCGGTGCGCCAGCAGGGCACGTAGTCGACCAGGGTCATCTGAGCGCCGGTGTGCTGCAGGGCCATCATGACGATGCTGTAGATCTTCACCTCGGAAGTGCCCGACTGGTAGTAGCCGTCGGGGATCGCGGCCAGGCCGTCGTAGTCGTAGGCCGCCAGCTTGCCCATGACGTCGCGGTCGAACTCCTCGTCGTTGACGAAGTGCGACAGCCCGCCCGAAGCGATGATCGCCACGCGCACGTCGGCGGGCCAGGCCTCGATCGCCTCGCGCAGCACGCGGCCGAACTCGATGCAGCGGCTCATCGACGGCTGGGTCGGCGGATAGAACAGGTTGAACAGCACCGGCACGTGCGGCGGCGGCTGGTCGCCCATGATCTGGTGATAGACGAAGCTGTAGGCGTGCGGCACCACCGGATAGTCCGGCTTCATGCCCTGGCGCTGCTCCATCCAGACGTTGTCGGGCCAGGCCTGCAGGTCGTTGAGATCGAAGCCCTCCTTCTGGAAGGCCTTGATCAGATAGGTCGCCAGCTCCGGATAGGCCTTGTGCACGACGTGATGGTCGGGCGCGTAGACGGGACGCTGGGGCGGGCCGTTGTGGACGTCTTCGCCGGTGTAGATGGTGATCGACGGCGACTGGTCGGGCCAGATCTCCTTCTGGTCCTTGCCCAGCACGATGGCCACGTCGATCTTGGCCCGGCCATAGGCCTGCGCCATCTTGTCGAGCGCGGCGCGGCAGCGGCCGGCGCGCTCGGTGCGCTCCTCGATCGTCAGGAACGGTTCGAAGGCGGCCTCGCGGTGGGCTTCCAGTTCCGGATAGGTCCAGGTGCGGTTGCGGAACCACAGCTCGGGGTTCTTGCGGTCCCGCTCGCCGTTGGTCAGCCAGTCCTCGGGCGCCTGCCCCAGCATGCCGCTGTGCGGCACAGCCATGCCAAATACGATCTTGGCCATACGCGTCTCCTTGATCGGCGAGGCCTAGGGCTCGCACCCCAGACCCGCCAATTCGTTTCGGGCCCGGCGTGATCGCTTCACGCCGGGATATTCGGATCAGACCACCACGCCCTCGGGCACTTTCGGGGCCCAGTCGCGGCGCAGGACGAACAGGGTCGTCAGGGCGCCCAGCAGCAGGAAGGCGAAGATCACGTACATCGGCACGGCGTAGCCGCCGCTGACGTCGAGCAGCCAGCCCGACAGGATCGGCGCGACCATGCCGGCCAGGCTGACGGCCACCTGCTGGATGCCCGTGACCACGCCGACGGCGGGCTTGGGGATCAGGGTCAGGCGGCAGAGGGCCAGGTTGTTGGCGGTGGCCAGGCCCAGGCCCGACAGCGAGAACACGTTCCAGAACAGGGCCAGGGCCGTGTTCTCGGTCTTGGCGCCCAGGATCACCGTCGAAGCGACCAGGAAGCCGGCGACCACGAAGCTCTTGCGCACCACCACGGCGTCGCCGCCCCGGGCGATCAGCTTGTCGGCCGTCCAGCCGGCGACCAGCGCGACGATGGCGATGCCCGCGAAACTGAAGAAGGAATAGAGCCCCATCTTCTCCAGCGTCAGGCCGCGATGCTCGACCAGATAGGCCGGCATCCAGGTCATGCAGTAGAAGGTGAAGTAGTTGTAGCAGAAGTTGACCACCAGCGTGCCCCAGACGAGCGGGCTGGCCAGGATGTTCTTCAGCGGCACGGCCGAGGCCTTGGCCCGCACGGCGACCATGTCGCTCTTGGCCGGCAGGTCGTTCTTGACCCCGAACAGCCACGGCACCAGCCACAACAGGCCGACCGCGCCGGTGATCACGAACATGGCGCGCCAGTCGTAGGCGACGATCAGCCAGGCGGCGACCGGCGCGCCGATGGCGGGACCGAACTTGTTGCCCAGCATGTAGAGGCCGACGGCCGTGCCGCTCTGCCCCTCATGGAAGTTGTTGCGGATCCAGCGGTAGCTGGCCGGCACCACCACCGCCTCGGCCGCGCCGACGATCAGGCGCATGACGATCAGGGCCGCCAGGGTGGTCGTCAGGCCGGTCAGGGCCGAGGCCAGACACCAGAGCACGAAGCAGATCGTGTAGGGCACCTTGACGCCGTAGCGGTCGACCACCCAGCCCATCGGGATCTGCAGGGCCGCGTACGACCAGAAGAACGCCGAGTTGATCCAGCCCCGATCGAGGTTGGAGAGATGGAAGTGCGCCTTGAACGAAGGCACCGCCAGGGCCGACGAGATGCTGGTGCGGTCGACGAAGGCGATCAGCGCTCCGGCGGCCAGCAGCGCGAGGATCGCCCACCGCTTCCAGGCGGCGTTCTCGACCGCCGTGACCCCGGCGGGGGCGGCCGTCGCGGCCGGATCGATGCTGGCCATGTTTTCCTCCCGAGCGTTTGTCATCTTATTCGCCCAGCTTCGGATACAGCGTCCGGGCGGTTTTGCCGAAGACCCATTCCTGGTCGGCTGGCGAAAGCGTGGCCAGGCGCTGGCGGGCGGTGTCGAGGATCTCCGACAGCGTCCCCGGCGAGGTCGGGAAATTGGAGCCCCAGGCCAGGCGCTGGGCGCCGAACACTTCGACCAGCTTGGGGAACCAGGTCTCCGGCGTGGCCGAGCCCTTGGTGCTGTCGCCCATGATCCGCGGGGTGAGCTTCATGTAGATCGACGGCAGGTCGGCCAGGTCGAACAGGCTCTGGGCGGCGGCGTAGGGAGGGCCGTCGGCGACCTCCGGACGGCCCAGGTGGTCGAGGATGATCGGCACGTTGGGGAAGCGCTCGGCCAGGGCCCGCACCTGCGGCAGGCCGACGGGACCGGTCTGGATGCACATGGTCAGGCCCAGCTCACCGAGCAGCTCCCAGGCCGGATAGGCGCTTTCGTCCTCCAGTTCGGTGGGGTCGAAGTCCTTGGTGCTGCCGCCGGTGAAGATGCGCAGGCCGGCCAGACCCTTGTCGGTCCAGGCCCTGATGGTCTCGACCGCGTCGGGCGCACGCACGTCGACCGAGCCGACGGCGATCAGGCGATCGGAATAGCGATTGCAGGCGTCGACGACATAGCTGTTGTCGAAGCCATAGGTGGTGGAAGAGTGCACGACGGCCGCCTTGGCCACGCCCGCCGCGTCCATGGCCGCGATCAGGGTCTCGACGACGCAGGGCCGCTCCTGCGACCAGTCCGAGCGCTTGCCGAACAGCGGCGCCGGCGGATAGCGGCCCTCGTCATCCGAAATCACGTGCGGATGGATGTCGATCACCGAGGACATAAGCGCTCCCTAGACTGGCCTCCGGCGGGTTGTTCGCCGCCGTTGTTTCGAGGGCCATGGAACGCGAGATCGCAGGCTGGGAGCAGTCGAAGCTATGCGGCGAGGTATAAGTTTCGGGCCGCCGAAAACCCGTCGAAAACGACGCAGGGCGCGGCGCGGATCACCCGCGCCACGCCCTCCTAGCACCTTGATATGCTAGCCTATTTCCCCTGCGCCTTCAGGTGGGCGTCGAGGCGCGGATAGACCCGACGGGCGTTGCCTTCGTAGATGTTGAAGCGGTCCTCGTCGGTCAGGCCCACGCAGGCGTCGACATAGCGCTTGGTGTCGTCGAAGTAGTGGCCGGTGTCCGGATCCTTGCCGCGGACGGCGCCGATCATCTCCGAACCGAACAGCACGTTCTTCGACGGGATGACCTTGGTCAGCAGGTCCACCCCCGGGTGGTGATAGACGCAGCTGTCGAAGAAGATGTTGTCCAGCAGGCCTTCCAGCGGCCGGTTGGCCATCTCCAGCGACATGCCGCGATAGCGGCCCCAGTGGTAGGGCACCGCGCCGCCGCCGTGCGGGATCACCAGGCGCAGGGTCGGGAAATCCTTGAAGAGGTCGCTCTGCAGGATCTGCATGAACACCGAGGTGTCGGCGTTCAGGTAGTGGGCGCCGGTGCCGTGGAAGTTCGGATTGCACGAGGCGGCCACGTGGACCATGGCCGGCACGTCCAGATCGCACAGGGCCTCGAACAGCGGATACCACTCGCGATCGGTCAGCGGCTTGCCGGTCCAGTAACCGCCGGTCGGGTCGGGGTTCACGTTGGCGCCAACGAAGCCCAGTTCCTCGACGCAGCGGCGCAGCTCGGGGATCGAGTTGGCCGGCGGCGCGCCGGGCGACTGCGGCAGCTGGCAGACCGGCACGAAGTTGTCCGGATAGATCTCGGTCACCCGCTTGACCAGGTTGTTGGAGACCTCGGCCCATTGCAGGCTGGTGCGCTCGTTGCCGAGATGGTGGCTCATCAGGCCGGCGATCGGCGAGAACAGGGTGACATCGGATCCCCGCTCCTGCTGGAGCTTCAGCTGGCCGTTGCCGACGCCTTCGCGGATCTCGTCGTCGCTGACGTGAGCCTCGGAGACGGGCGGCGCGGTGGACGGGCTGTCGGCGGCGTCGACCTGGCGCTGGCGCCAGTCGCGGAACGACTTCGGAACGGTGGTGAAGTGGCCGTGGCAATCGATGATCATGGTCGTGTCTTCCCCAACGCTCACTGCTTGTCCGGATCGACGAACAGGTCGTCGATACTCATCCGCTTGGGGGTGAGCCCCTGGGCGAAGGCGGTGCGCTCGAGCGCCTCGATGGTCGGACGATTGGCCTCGACGCCGTAGGGCAGCGGGTCGGGACCGACGATCTCGGTCAGCTTGACGTACTTCTTCTCGGTGGCGTTCTGCGGACCATTGGCGCGCACGCGTTCCAGCCACTCGTCCTTGGCCTGCTTGAAGGCCTTGTACAGCGACTGGGCCACCCACGGATGCTCTTCCAGCACCGAGTCCTTGACCACGATGGTGCCGTGCATCGGATAGACGCCGGTGCGGCGGAAGTAGTCGGCCTCAAGCTCGGCGGCGTTGGGCAGCAGGTCCGGATAGTCGGCCTCGACCTCCTGCCAGCCGCCGGTCGGGGCGCCGGTGCGACCGATTCCGGCCGCGCCCTCGACGCCCGCCGACAGCTCGCCATCGGCCATCATTTCGGCCAGCGGGCGGGTCGCATGGATGACGTTGCCCGGCAGCTTCAGCTCGCGGACGTGCTCCTCGTCGTCGACCACCCAGGTGACTTTGGAGGCATCCAGGCCGCAGTCGTCCATCAGGGCCTGGCGCAGCCAGACGCCGGTGGTGACGGAGTAGGCGCGCACCCCGACCTTCTTGCCTTCCAGGTCCTTGGCCGTGACGATGCCGGCGTCGGGGCGGATCAGCATGCCCGAGTGGTGGAAGCGGCGGACCACGAAGATCGGCAGCGCCTTGAACGGCGCGCCATAGGCCCGCGCGATGATGTAGGTCGTGGGCGCGATCTCGCAGACGTCGAACTCGACATCGCGCACCATCCGCCGGAACGCCCCGATCTGCGGCTTGACGGTGATGATCTCGGCCTCGACGCCCTCGATGGGGATCGAGCCGTCGCGGATGGCCGACGTGTGCGGATGTTCCGCCACGGCGATCTTAAGGGGCACCTTCTTCCCGGCCAAAGTTCCTCTCCTTGGATCTGTCTGTATCCGGGGAATGGCCGGCGGTCATCGGACCAGGCGTCGTCCCCGTTCGCACCGACAGAGGCGTTGACGCTCGAACGATCGCAACCGACGCGCCGCGAAACCTTCAGGGCGCGCTCCATTTCCTATCGGCGGCGGGCGAGGCCCGCGATAGGTTCGGCGCGACGGGTGATAAGTTTTGCGCCTCGCGGCGTCATAGATCGTGCGCCTGGAGACGGGTTTCTTATCACCCCGGAGATCCACTTCAGCGCAAACGCACGTGTTTCGACCGCAACCAAACACCCTGGCCAAGAGCCCGGAATGATTGTGGAATTCCCGATGTTTTTCGCTATTTTCGCTCTTGAGATGGAGGCCTTCAAAGGCGTCGTCATGGCCGGATCGGCGCCCGAACCGACCGTATTCGGCCCCTTCCCGCCCGACTTGCACCCCGATTGATTCCTGTTACCCGTTGGCGATCGGAGGAAGAAAAATGATCGACATGGATCCTGAACACAGGGCCGCGTCGCTGAGCTTTCGCCAGCTGAAGCTGTTCGAAAGCGTGGGGCGGCTTTGCAGCGTCCGCAGGGCGTCGGAGGAGTGCAATCTCTCCCAGCCCGCCGTGACCCAGGCCCTGGCCAAGCTGGAGCAGCAGATCGGCGCCGTCCTGCTGGAGCGCCGCGCCAGCGGCAGCTACCTCAACGAGCTGGGCGAGATTTTCCACCGCCGCACCACCCGCCTGTTCGAGCAGTTCGAGCAGGCGCTGACGATCCTGGGCGTGCCGGAAGACACCGCGCCGGTGATCGCCAAGCGCATCTCCCGCTCCCAGGCCCGCAGCCTGATCGCCATCGTCGAGAGCGGCTCGTTCGCCCAGGCGGCGCAGTCTCTGGAGTTGTCCCAGGCCTCGCTGCAAAGGGCGGCGCGCGACCTGGAGGGCAACCTCAAGAAGTCGATCTACTACCGCACCGCCGCCGGCGTGATGGTGACGCCGGCCGGGGTCGAGTTCGGCCGCCGGATCAAGCTGGCCACCCAGGAGATCGAGTGGGGCATCCAGGAGATCGAGGCCGCGCGCGGCAGCGTCGCCAGCCAGATCGCCATCGGGGCCATGCCGTTCGGCGGCAGCATGCTGCTGGCCTCGGTGCTCGACGCCTTCGTGCAAGCCAACCCCAAGGTCGACGTCAAGATCGTCAACGAAAGCGCTTCGGAGATGCTGAAGCGCTTGAGAGACGGCGAGGTCGATTTCGTCATCGGCCTGGTGCAGGAGACCACGGCCGACGATCTGGTCAACGAGGCCCTGGCCCGCACGCCCTACACCGTCGTCGCCCGCCGCGGCCACAAGCTGGCGCGGCAGGGCGAGATCAGGCTCGAGGACCTGCTGCAATACGACTGGGTGGTCGGCACGCCCGGCTCCAGCCGCCGGGCCTGTTTCGAGCGGATGTTCGAGGGCGGCCCGGGCCCCAAGACCTCAATCGCCACCAGCGCCCTGCCGATCGTTCGCCACCTCTTGCTACGCAGCGACCGCCTGGCGCTGATGACCTCGTACGAGGTGATGCACGAAAGCGACCTGACCGCCCTGCCCTTCGGCCCCGCCGGACCGGCGCCGGCCATCGGCGTGACCATGCGGGCGGGCTGGCTGCCGACGGCCCTGCACCAGGAGTTCATCGACCTGCTGCGCCGTCACACCGCCGACACCACGACCCCGACCCTGGTGCGGCGCGCCGGCTGACGGTCCTTCCGCCCCTTTCGTCGCCAGCTTGACTGAAGGCGGCTAGCATCGACGCCCGCACAGGTAATCCGGGACACTTCGAACATGCCCATCCAGACCGTGGAACTCGAAACGGCCGACGGCCCGCACCCAGCCTTCCTCCACACGCCCGCCGGCGAAGGCCCTTGGCCCGGGGTGTTCCTCCACGTGGACGAGCCGGACGGCGCGCCCCGAGCGCAGGAGATCGCCGAACGACTGGCGTCGTCCGGATATGCGGTGCTGACACCGGAACCGGCGACGAACGCCGCCCAACCGTTCGTGTGGTCCAGCCCCGCCGCGTTGCAAAGTCAGGGCGGCGCTTGGCTTGGCCAGCTCTACAACGCGGCGATGATCGGCGTCGGGCTGCTGAACAACGTCTTGGATTCGTCTACCGGGGAGGTTCCCTTCCTGCACCTGAAGGACGGCAAGGCCGCCGTCCATGGCGCGGGCGACCAGACGGCCCGCCTGCAAGAGGCGCTGGTGGAAGCCGGCGTCGAACTGGGGGTCGACCCCTGATCCCGAAAAGCGCGCCGGTTCGCAAAGCCCGGCGCGACCCGCCCCGTTAAAGCCGGACGAAGGAAAAGCATGACCGGTTCCCCACATCGCACGCCGACCCGCCGAGCGGTCGGCGCCGGCGCCCTGTCGCTGCTGACGGCCGGGGCCGCGCGCGCCGCGCCGCCGACCGAGACGCTGGTCTATGTCGGGACCCAGGCCAACGAAGCCGGACAAGGCGTGGTCGCCGCGCGGCTGGACGCGAAGACCGGCCGACTGAGGCCGCTCGGCGTCGTCGCCGAGATCGCCCGCCCGACCTGGGTGCTGGCCCATCCCTCGCGTCCGGTGCTCTACGCCGTCAGCGAGACCGGCGCCGCCGACGGCCAGGTGCAGGGCAAGGTCCACGCCCTGCGCGCCGATCCGGCCACGGGTCGGCTGAGCCCGATCTCGACCGTGGACTCGGGCGGCGGCGGCCCGACCCACCTGGCGCTCGATGTCGCGGCCAAGGGGTTGCTGGTCGCCAACTACGCCTCGGGCCATGTCGCCGCCCTGCCTGTCCGCGCCGATGGCGGGCTGGAGCCGCCAGCGTCGGTGCAGGCCGACCAAGGCTCCGGCCCCTCGCCGCGCCAGAAGGGTCCGCACGCCCATGGCTCGGTCGTCGATCCGTCGGGCCGCTTCGCGCTGGTCGCCGATCTCGGGGCCGACCGGGTGTTCGTCTATCCCTACGATCGCCGCGCGCGACGGCTGGGACCGGCGAGCACCGGCAGCCTCGCCCTGCCGCCCGGCTCGGGACCGCGGCACCTGGCCCTCCATCCGGGCGGCCGTTTCGTCTTCCTGATCAGCGAACTGGTTCCGCAACTTCGCACCTACGCCTGGGACGCCCGCCAGGGACGCCTGACGCCGGCGCATGCGACGCCGCCGCTGTCCGAGACGCCGAAGGCCAGCGGGGCCGAGATCGCCGTCAGCCGCGACGGCCGCTTCGTCTACGCCTCGGTGCGGGTGGAGAACGTCATCGTCGCCTTCGCCGTCGATCCGCGCACCGGCGCCCTGACCGAGATTCAGCGGATTTCCTCGGGCGGCCAGACGCCGTGGAGCTTCACGATCGACCAGACCGGCCGCTGGCTGTTGGCGGCCAACCAGGGCTCGAATACGGTGACCGTCCTGGCGCGGGATCCGGCCTCTGGTCGTCTCGCCGCCACCGGCCAGTCCCTGGCGGTCGGCAAGCCCACCAGCCTCGCGTTCCTGGCCGCCCGCTAGGTCGCACCCATCGACGGACGTTTCAGTGAAAGCTTCCCCACCCCGCAAGATCGGCCCGTTCGAGGTCGCCCCGATCGGTCTGGGCTGCATGAACCTCAGCCACGCCTACGGCGCGCCGCCGCCGGCCGAGGATGGCGAGCGACTGCTGAACCGGGCGCTGGACCTGGGCGTCACCCTGCTCGACACCGCCGCCCTCTATGGCGGCGGGAACAACGAGAAGCTGGTCGGCCGCGCGGTCGGCCATCGCCGCGACGACTATGTGCTGGCCAGCAAGTGCGTGCTCGACATGGACGGCGCCAGACGGGTGCTGGACGGCTCGCCCGGGGCCATCACGGCCAGCCTGGACCGCTCGCTGCAGCGGCTGGGCGTCGATCACATCGACCTCTTCTACCTGCACCGCCTGGACCGGAACGTGCCGATCGAGGACTCGGTCGGCGCCCTGTCGCGCGCGGTCGAGGCCGGGAAGATCCGGGCGATCGGCCTGTCGGAGATGTCGACCGCCACGCTGGAACGGGCCCACGCCGTCCATCCGGTCGCCGCCATGCAGAGCGAGTATTCGCCGATGGTGCGCAATCCCGAGGTGGCGGTGCTGGAGGCCTGCGAGCGGCTGGGCGTCGCTTTCGTGGCCTTCTCTCCGGTGGCGCGGGGCCTGCTGGCCGGCGGCGTCACCAGCGCCGCCTACGCCAAGGGCGACATCCGCGCCTGGATGCCGCGCTTCGTCGAGCCGAACCTGGCCCACAACCTGGTCGCCGTGAGGGCCTTCGACGCTCTGGCCAGCGAGCTTTCCCTGACGCCGGCCCAGCTGTCGCTGGCCTGGACCCTGGCGCGCGGCGAGCACGTCGTGCCGATCCCCGGGACCACGAGCCTGGCGCACCTGGAGGAGAACCTCGGCGCGGCTGAAGTCGAGCTTTCGGTCGAGGTGCTTGCGCGCATCGACGCCCTGTTCGCCGGCGACGCCGTGCGGGGACCGCGCTACCCGGCCGAGGCCCAGGCGCAGATCGACACCGAGCTGCTGCCGGACGAGGTGCTGGCTTAGAGCGTTCAGACCTTTCCCGCTTTCAAAGGCAAAACCAGAACGCCTTCCTGGGCCTCGTGCCCAGGACCCATCGTTCAGCTTCTCAGACCTTGGAGAACCTGCTCGGGTCTGAGCGGCCGCCGGCATGGGCCCTCGCCACAAGGGCGAGGGAGGCATTTGAGAGGCAAGCAAAGAAGGGCGAAGCCTTGCGGCTTCGCCCTTTCTGCATTCTCGAAAAAGCGGCCGGAAGCGCCCCAGCGCCTCCGGCCAGGCCTTGCGCTAGAACTTCGCGCCCACCCGCAGGCCGTAGGTGCGGGGCGGCAGGTAGGAGCCGTAGTAAACGCCGGCGGTCGAGGTGGCGAAGGCGTAGGACTTCACCAGTTCGTCGGTGATGTTGTTGGCGTAGGCCGTGACCGACCACACGCCTTCCGGCGAGTCGTAGCTCAGGTTCAGGTCGCCCGTGGTGTAGGCGTCCTGGCGGATGATCGGGCTGCGGATGTCGAACAGCAGGTACTGCTTGCTGACGAACCGGGCCCGGGCCGCCGCCGTCAGGCTGCCGCCGTTGGGCAGGTCGAAACGGTGCGAGTAGTCCACCGTCACCATCGACTTCGGCGACTTGGGCAGCGGGTTGCCCGAGAAGTCGCCGCCCGACGAATAGGGCGTGACCGGCAGCACGAAGTCGTTGAACTCCGAATGGGTCAGGGCCGCGACCACGCCGAGACGGTCGGCGGAGGTGATGGCCCACTGCGATTCCAGCTCCAGGCCGTACACCGTCGCCTTGTCGGCGTTGTAGGTGATCCGACCCGAGGCGGTGCAGGCCGCCAGGTTGGACGGCAGGTTCAGGCAGCCCAGCTGGCTGGCCTGGTAGTTCTTGTAGCCGTAGTGGAAGGCCGTGAGGTTCAGCTGCAGCGCGTTGCTGAACAGACGGTTCTTCGACCCCGCCTCGAACGACAGCACCTTCTCGGGCTCGTAGGAGTTGGGCGGCAGGCCGTCGTAGTTGCCGCCGGCCTTGTAGCCGGTCGCGGCGGTGACATAGATCAGCGAGCGCTCGGCCAGCTGGTACTCGGCCGAGGCCTTCCAGTTGGTGGCCTTCCACTCGGCGTTGGCGGAGTTGGTGATGTTGGACAACAGTACGCCCGCGGCGTTGCGCACCTGGGTGCTGCCGGTCTGCTTCTTCTGGTCGTTCGTGTAGCGCAGGCCGCCGGTCAGGCGCAGCTTGTCGGTGACGTGCCAGGTGGCCTGGCCGAACAGCGCGCGCGAGAAGGCGTCGATGTCCGGATAGCCGAACGTGACCTGGGTCGGCGGCGCCAGCAGCACCTGGTACGAGCTCTGGGCCTCGCCCCAGTAGTAGGCGCCGAGGATCCACGACACGGTCTGGTCGCCGGGCGAGGCCAGGCGCACTTCCACCGATTGCTGCTTGGCTTCCTGGTTCAGCTGGATGCGGCGGTCGCTGGCGTAGAGGTTGTCCAGCTTCATCTCGTGATAGGCCGGCAGCACCGTCAGGGTGGCCGGGCCGAAGTCCCAGGTGATCTCGCTGTGGACGCCCCAGTTGCGGTTGTCGATGTGGGCGCCGGGGTTGGTGGTGTTGGTCGAGCGCGGATCCACGCCGGCCACGTTCAGCTTGTAGGCGGCCGGCCCCACGCCCGTGCGCAGGTCGTAGTCGGCGCCCAGCAGGATCGACAGGTCGTCGGTCGGCTTGACCAGCAGTTGGCCGCGGAAGGCACGGGAATCCTGGTCCTCGCTCTTGCCGTCGGCGGCGTAGCCGTCGCGCTTCAGGGTGCGCATGGCGATCCGGGCGGCGACCTTGTCGCTGAGCGGCAGGTTGGCCATGCCGCTGACGCCGACCTGATTGTAGGAGCCGTACTCAGCGCCCAGAGCGGCCTCGAAGTCGAAGCGCGGGCGGGCCGAGATGACGTTGATGGCGCCGGCGGTGGCGTTGCGGCCGTAGAGGGTGCCTTGCGGACCGCGCAGCACCTCGACCTGCTGGATGTCGTAGATCAGACCGCCGGTCGACTGCGGCCGGCCCAGATAGACGCCGTCGATGTGATAGGCGACGGCCGGGTCGCCTTGCGGGCCGTCATTGGTGCTGAAGATGCCGCGGATGGCGACGCCGGTGGCGGCGTTGCTGGAGTTGATCTCGACGTTGGGAGCAGAACCTTGCAGCGCCTGCAGGTTCGGCGCGGCCTGCTTTTCCAGGCTGTCGGCGCTGATGGCCGTGACGGCCACCGGAATGTTCTGGACGTTTTCGCTGCGCTTCTGGGCGGTGACGACCACCTCTTCCAGCGCGGCGGGTTCGACCGGCGCCTGGCCGGCGGCCTGGGCGTTGGCGACGGCGCTCCAGCCGATCGCGATGCCGACCCCGGCGAGCAGCGCGGCCTTCAGCGGGCGACGTCCGGGCATGGTTTGACCCCTCATTCGTAACCTCCCTCATATGTCATCGCCCCGCCTCTTTGGACTGGGGTCGTTGATTGGTTCTTGGATCGACGGCCCCGCACACGACCGGTCGCCGACCTGAATTTCACGGGGTCGAGCCCTCGGTGGATCGCCAGAGATCAAGACGCGAAGCCTCGCGCGCCCGCCGCGATGTCGCATGCGGAGCCCTGCGCCGAGACGCGCTCTCGATGTCCTGCTGACGATCCCCTGAGGTCTCTCCCGCCCCCGCTGATCTCCGAGTTGAAGTAGATCAGGCGGAAGACGGAAGAGAGGGATCGAAAACCCGCAGCGCCCGATAGCTTTACCGAACGCCGTTTCCCTTATCTGGCCGGCAGGTACATGGGCATGGAGTCTTCCCACAGACTGTCGGTCAGCAGGCGCTTGCCCGTGCCGTCGGCGTTCATGACCATGATCTGGCCGTAGGGCTGGAAGGTGTTGTCGTAGAGCGCGGCCTCCTCGCGGAAGCCGTACATGCCGGTGCTGAACAGGATGCGGCCGTCGGCGCTCCAGACGGCGTGGCCGTCGTTGCCCCGGTTGGTGGTCAGGCGCTGCAAATCCGAGCCGTCCGGCCGGATCGTGAAGACGTCGAAGTTCACCGCGTCCACTTTTCGGGTGAAGACGATGCGCTTGCCGTCCGGCGACCAGAACGGAAGGTTGTCATAGCCGGTGGTCAGCACCCGGATCTGGCGGGTGTCGAGATTGATGACCCGCAGGCCCTTCTCGCTCTCGCCCCAGACCCGGAAGACGATCTCCTTGCCGTCGGCCGAGTAGCTGGGGAAGCCCGAATGGATCGTGCCGTCGGTCAGCGGCTCGTAGTCGGTCCCGTCGGCGCGCACCCGCATCAGGGTGGCCTTGCCCTTGGCGCGTTCCTGGAACCAGACGCCCATGCCGAAAGTCAGCCACTGGCCGTCGGGCGACCAGCCCGGCATGAAGGCGCCGGCCAGGCCCTTCTTGAGCAGCACCGGGTCCAGCCCCTTGCCCTCGACGTCGAACACCACGCGGCGGTTGGAGCCGTCGCGGTTCATGGTCACCAGCGAGGAATTGCCCTGCTGCTTCTCGGTGATCGCCAGGACGCCGTCCTTGGAGACGACCGGGAAGACGTCGGTGTGCAGGTAGTCGAACTTCGGGTCCCAGCTGTAGAGCGGCTTGAACTGCCCACGGGCCTTGAAGCCGACCTTCTCGTAGATGAGGCTCTTGCCGTCGGGCGACCAGACGGGCGAGCGCACCACGCGCTTCACCGGGGGCTTGCCGTCGGTGGTGTAGAGCCCCTCCTCCGGTCCGCCCTTCAGCTGATAGGCGACGACGTCGTTGCTGAGGAACTGCGGGAAGAGCTTGAAGCCCGGGCCCGAGGTCAGCTCGGCGCGCGCGCCGGTGGTCACGTCGACCGAGACGATCTGCGAGGTGACGCCGCCGACCGTGTCGGGACGGCGGGTGAACCAGGTGTCTTCCGTGGTCAGTTCGTAGAAGGCCACGCGCTTGCCGTCCGGCGACCACTTGGGCGAGCCCAGGCAGTAGCCGGGCTTGGAGGCGATGCGGCGGAAGCCCTTGCCGTCGGCGCCGATGACATAGATCGACAGCTCCTGGGTGTGCTCCCAGCCCTTGCCCTCGTGGTGGCCGCGCCAGTCGGTGTTGCGGTCGGACGAGAAGGCGATCCATTTGCCGTCGGGCGACCAGGACGGGCGGAAGAAGCCGTTGGGCAGGCTGGGATCGCCCTGCACCTCGGGCGCGCCGGTCAGGTTGGTCAGTCGCTTGGTCTTCAGGTCCAGGATCCAGACGTTGGCGACGTAGCCCTGGCGGGTCGAGACGAAGGCCAGGCGCGAGCCGTCGGGCGACAGCTCGCCGGAGTCGTCGACCGCCGAGCCGACGACCAGGGGCTGGATGTTGGAGCCGTCGAGATTGGCGCGGAACAGGTCCGACTGGCCGTCGCCGTTGCGCTCGGAAGTGAAGACCACCGACTTGCCGTCGGCGCTGAAGCTGGCGTGATAGTCGAACACCGAGTTCGACAGCAGCTTGCGCTCGTTGGAGCCGTCGGCATTGGCGATGTAGAGCTCGGACGACGACGGGCCGATGCGGTTCATCAGCATCACGCCTTTGCCCCCCGCCGGAGACGATGCGGGCGCCGCGGCCATCGCCTTGCCCGCCATCAACGCGGCCGGGACAGCGGCGAGGAAGTGTCGGCGGTCCATGTATTCCTCCTGGTACGCGCCGCCTGTCACGCGGCGGCTTGGTGTTCGTCGGACGGCGTCGGCTCCGTCTTCTTGTTCTTCTAGGCTAAGCCGGAGGAAGGCCCGGCGTGTCGATCACAATTGCGTCCGGCCCTATCCATTTCGGCGCGGAGCCTACTCGACCTGGGCGGATTCGAAGGTCCGCGCCCGGCGCAGGGCCGGGAACCACCAGGCCCAGAGGCCGGTGACGATGATCGCGCCAACGCCGCCGAACACCACCGCCGGCACCGGTCCGATGGCGGCGGCGAGGAAGCCGGACTCCGCCTCGCCCAGTTCGTTGGAAGCCGAGATGAACAGCGACGAGACCGCCGCCACGCGTCCCCGCATCGCGTCCGGCGTCGACAGCTGGATCAGCGACTGGCGGACATAGACCGACAACATGTCGGCCGCGCCCAGCACGGCCAGGCAGCCCAGGGACAGCGGAAGCCAACGCGACAGGCCGAAGACCACGGTGGCGACGCCGAAGACGGCGACCGAGACCAGCATCCTCACGCCCACGTCGTGCTTCAACGGCCGCCAGGAGAACAGCAGCGCCGTGGCCATGGCCCCGGCCGCCGGAGCGGCGCGCAGGTGGCCCAGTCCCTCCGGCCCGACATGCAGGATGTCGCGCGCGAAAATCGGCAGCATGGCCGTGGCCCCGCCCAGCAGCACGGCGAAGAGGTCGAGCGAGATCGCCCCCAGCACCAGCTTGTTGGCGCGGACGTAGGACAGGCCCTCGATCATCAGCTTCCAGGGCTTGCGCGGCGGGCCGATCGTACGGGCGGCCGGTCGCACCAGCAGCATGCACAGCAGCGACAGGGCGAACAGCAAGGCGCTGACAACATAGGGAACCGGCGGCGACCAGGCGTAGAGATAACCGCCGGCGGCCGGGCCGAGGATCGAGCCGACACGGCCGGCGATGGCGTTGGTGGCGATGGCCAGGGGCAGCACCTCGGGCGGTACGATGTTGGGTCCCAGGGCGTTCAGCGCCGGCATCGAGAAGGCCCGGGCCACGCCGAGAAACACCGCCACGCCCAGCAGGGCCGGAATGGTCGCCCCGCCCGACCAGGTCAGCCAGCCCAGGGCGACGGCGCACAGCAGTTGCAGCGAGGTGGTGAGGCAGACGATCAGCCGGCGATCGTAGCGGTCGGCCGCCCAGCCGGTCACCAGGGTCAGGGCGAACAGCGGCGCGAACTGGGCCAGGCCGACGAAGCCGAGCTGAAGCGCGGCGTCCTTGGTGTTCATGGTGGCGCGCGCCAGGTCGTAGACCTGCCAGCCGACGACGATGACCAGGATGTTCTGGGCCAGGACCGAACACATCCGCGCCGTCCAGAAATAGCGGAAGCTGGCGAACGCGAAGGGGTGGCGCGGCTGGGCCATCGAATACTCCTGGCCGCGATCGGACGGCGGCGGTGCGCACCTTTAGCGCCGCCCAGACGGGACAGTCACGCCAGGCGCGTCCTTGGGGCGCGTTCTTTCGCACAGAACCGATAGCCCCCGGCCCGTCTTGAATGGCCGGCGTATGGCGCGCCCCCGTACCAAGGACGGCTACGGGAGGAGCCAGGACCATGACCACGGGCGCAGAGGCCGCCGTGCGGATGCTGCAGCATCACGGCGTGAAGCACATCTTCGGCCTGTGCGGCGACACCAGCCTGCCGTTCTACGACGCGCTGGCGCGCCTGGACCACGGCATGGAGCACGTGCTGACCCGCGACGAGCGCAGCGCCGCCTACATGGCCGACGCCTATGCCCGGGTGACCGGCAAGGTCGGTGTCTGCGAAGGCCCCAGCGGCGGCGGGGCGACCTACATCCTGCCCGGGGTGGTCGAGGCCAACGAGTCTTCGATCGCTCTGCTTTCCATCACCTCGGACGTGCCGGTGACCGCGCGCGGCCGCTACCCGCTGACCGAGCTGGACCAGAAGGCCCTGTTTCGGCCGCTGACCAAGTGGAACACCGTGGTCGATCACGTCGGCCAGATCCCGCACGTCTTCCGCACCGCCTTCCGCGCCGCGACCACCGGCCGTCCGGGCGCGACCCACATCGGCCTGCCCTACGACCTGCAGAAGCAGACGGCGGACTTCGACCTCTGGGCCCAGGCCGAGCATGGGTCCTTTCCCGCTTTCCGGACCGGGCCGTCGCCCGATCTGGTGGCGGCGGCGGCCGAGGTGATCCTTGCGGCGAAGCGGCCGGTGTTCGTGGTCGGCGGCGGCGTGATCATCTCGGGCGCCAGCGCCGAACTCGCCGCCTTGGCGGAACTGCTCGACGCGCCGGTCGCCTCGACCGTCAGCGGCCATGGCGCGATCGCCGACGACCATCCGCTCGCTGTCGGCGTGGTGGGGGCCAATGGCGGGGTGGACCAGACGCGGGAGATCGTGGCGAACGCCGACACGGTGATCTTCGTCGGCTGCCGCGCCGGCTCGACCACCACCGAGCATGGCGAGGTCCCCGGCCGCGACGTGCCGATCGTCCATATCGACGTCGATCCGATGGTGGTCGGGGCCAACTATCGCGTCGAGGCCGGTCTGGTCGGCGACGCCCGGCTGTGTCTGGCCGCCTTGGGCGCGGTCATCGCTCGCCGGCTGGACGGCGAGGCGCGCGACACCGGCGCGGCCGAACGCCTTAAGGCCATGCGTCTGGCCAAGCGCGCGCGGTTCGAAGACCTGGCCCGGTCCACGGATCGCCCGATCCGCCCCGAGCGCGTGCTGGCGGCGCTGCAAGCCGCCCTGCCCCGCGACGGGATCATCGTCGCCGACCCAGGCACGCCCTGTCCCTACTTCTCGGGCTATTTCGACTTCAACGTCACCGGCCGGCGGTTCATCACCAACCGGGCGCACGGGGCGCTGGGTTTCTCCCTGCCCGCCTCGATCGGCGCGGCCTATGGCGCGCCCAATTCCAAGGTGGTGGCGGTGATGGGCGACGGCAGCTTCGGTTTCGCCGTGGGCGAGCTGGAGACCATCGTCCGCAAGCGACTGCCGATCACCCTGATCGTGTTCTCCAATTCCTCGTACGGCTGGATCAAGGCCAGCCAGAAGAGCGGCTATGGCGAGCGCTACTTCTCGGTCGATTTCGGTCGTTCCGACCATGCCCGCATCGCCGAGGCCTTCGGGCTGAAGGCCTGGTCGGTGAGCGATCCGGCGCAGCTGGACAACGTGGTCCGCCAGGCCCTGGCCCATGACGGACCCACCCTGATCGACGTGATCTCCCAGCCGCTGGAGGAAGCCGCCGTGCCGGTCAGCCGCTGGATGGGCTGACCGGCTGCGCTGCACCTAGGACGCCGGATCCCATGGTCGCCGCTTTCTTGCGGCGCGGTTGATTGATCGTCGTTACTCTACCTGCTAGTGGGCGGCGCGTGAGGGGATCCCTAATGCGCAGGAACGGTGCGTACGCAGCGCTGTTGGCCTGGGGCATTGCCGCGGCGGCGAGCACGGTGTCGCCGGCGCAGGCGCAGAGCGCGCGCGCTCTGCAGATCGACACGACGGGCCAGTCGCTGGCCACGGCCCTGACCGACATCGCCCGGCGATCGGGACGCGAATTGCTGCTGGCCGCGCCGACGATCGGCGGGCGGGACGCGCCCCGCCTCAAGGGCCGCTACACGCTCGACCAGGCACTGCCGCTGCTGCTGGCCGGATCGGGCCTTGGCCACCGCCGCTCCGCCGATGGCGTCTACATCATCGAGGTCGCGCCGAGGCTGCCGCCGCCAGCGCCAGAGGTTCCGGTCGCCTTGCCCGAACTGCTCGTGACCGCGCGCACCCAGAACAGCGACATCCAGCGCACAGAGAACGACATCCAGCCCTACAAGGTCTGGACCAGTCGCGGCATCGAGCAGACCGGCTCGACCGACATCAACGACTTCCTGCGCGTGACGACGACCGCCAACGCCCAGATCGCGTCGGCGCTGCAGACCCCGGCCGACACCAACGCCAGCAACCGCTCCGAGGTCGACCTGCGGGGCCTGGGCTCCAACCAGACGCTCGTCCTGGTGGACGGCCGGCGAATGCCCGCCCTGCCCTCGGGCGCATCCGCATCCATCCTGCAATCGGACCTCAACGGCCTGCCGCTCGCGGCGGTCGAGCGGATCGAGGTCCTGAATTCCACGGCCGGCGGCGTCTACGGGTCGGGAGCGACCGCCGGCGCGATCAACGTCGTGCTCAAACGCGACTATCAGGGCGCCGACCTCTCCGGCGCCTACGGGATCACCGACGGCGGCGACGCCGCGACCCGCCGGCTCGACGGGCGCGTCGGCTTTTCCCCTGACGACGGCCGCACGGAAGTGATGGTCGCGTTCGGCCTGCTGCGCGCCGACGCCCTGAGCGCCGGAGACCGCGCCTACAGCGCCAGGGCCCGCACGAGACGTTTCGCGAACGATCCGGCCTCGGCCCTCGCCGACTACCCGGTCAGCCGGTCGATCAACATCTTCAGCGCCTCCGGCGCCGCCCTGGTGCTCGATCCCGCCTATGGCGGCGCCAGCCTGGGCGCGGCGACGACCTTCGCGCCAGCGTCCTACGGCGGCGCGACGAGCGACGGCGCCGCCCTGCTGTTGGCCAACGCCGGACGGCTGGACCTCAGCCTGTCGCCGGACGTCAGCGGCGAGCGCCAGACGCTCCTGAGCAAGCGCGAGACCTCGTCCCTGATCGGCAGCGTCCGCCGCCGGTTCGGCGAGGCGATCGAGGCCTATGCCGACCTGCTGGTCCTGCAGAACGACGGCGAGGCGGTGATCCCGTGGAACACGTCGCAAGCCGTCCGCATCGTCGCGGGCGCGCCGACCAATCCGTTCCAGCAGGACATCTACGTCACCTTTCCGACGCCCGGCTTCGACCCGGTCGTCCGCAACCGCAGCCGGACGACGAGAGGAACGGTCGGGGTGATCGCGGAGCTGTCGCGCGGCTGGAAGCTGAGCGCCGACTACAGCGCCGGCAGCGCGCGGATCGACGTCGCCCTGACCGCCAAACCGCCGGGGCCGATCGTCTCCACCGCGGTCATGCAGGGCCGAGGCCTTGATGGCGGCGCGCCGCTCAGTCCCCTGGGCGGGCTGGAGGCGCTGCTCGGCGCGCTGGCCAGTCATACCGTCGACGCCGGCTATGCGTTTTCGCAAGTCGATCGCTTCAAGGACCGGTCGATCCGGCTGGCGGGACCGATCCTAGACCTGGGGGGCGGTCCATTGACCCTATCGCTGAAGGCGGAGGACCGGCGCGACCATGTCCCAAGCTCCGTCTATCGTCGATGGGACCCGCTGACCGGCCTCGCCACCGAGACGCCGATGACGAGCCTGACCCAATCGGCGCGCCACTACTACGCCGAGCTCCGAGCGCCGCTGACGGACCGCCGTGACGGCCCGACCGGATTGAAGGGACTGGAGTTCCAGCTGGCCCTCAGCCGCGAGCGCAACCGGGAACGCCTGGCCGCCAACCTCGCCTCCGAGGACCCACGCTACGCCACGACGAAGGAGGCCGCCCAGACCACCACGGTCTACACCGCGGGCTTCAAGTTCCTTCCCGTCACCGGCGTGATGATCCGAGCCAGCGCGGCGTCGGGCTTCCTGCCGCCTCGGACCGACCAGCTGTGGTCGACGACCGGCGCCTACACCTCGGATCCAGACACGTTCGCGAACTCGTCGCGCTATCTGTACCTGCCGGCCTCGTTCGCTCCGAAGGACCCCCAGCGTGGCGGTGAGGCCCTGGGCCTCGCGGGCGGCTATGACATCGTCGAGGGCGGGTCGACGAACCTGCTGCCGGAGCGCGCGCGCAGCCTGTCCGCCGGCGTCGTGCTGACGCCGACCTGGCTGGAGCGGCTGCGGGTCTCCATCGACTACACCCGGATCGACAAGCGGCGGGAGATCGTCAGCGCCAGCGCCCATGACGTGGACTACTTCCTCGACAACGAGGCGCTGTTTCCCGGACGCGTGACGCGCGCGCCGCTCAGCGACGCCGATCGCGCCAAGGGCTTCACCGTCGGGGTCGTCACCGCCGTGGACACCACGGCCCTGAACATCGGCAGGACGCTGGTCGAGGCGATCGACCTGCAGGGCGACTACCTGATCCCGACCACGCGTCTGGGAGACTTCAAGCTACGCGCGGCGGCGACCTGGCAGCCGCATCTGAGACGGCGGGCCGATCCGCGGAGCGAGGCGGTCGAAGCGGCGGGCTACGCCGACGGTCCGCTGGTCTGGCGCGCGAACGGCGGCCTGGACTGGGCGAAGGGGGCCACGACGCTCGGGGTGAACATCGCCTTCTACGACGGCTATCGCGTGTTCGACAGCACCGACAGCGCTGACACCGTGGCCAGGAAGGTGTTGCAGCAGGGCGCGAGCCGGGTTCCGCCACAGGCCTATGTCGATCTCTACGCGACCCGTCGCGTGGCGCTCGAAACCACGGTCGGCGGGCTGCGGGAAGTCCAGCTGCGCTTCGGCGTACAGAACGTCCTCGACCACGATCCGCCCCTGATCGCGCAGTCGAGCCCGTCAGACCGCTCCCTGCCCTACAGCCCCTATGGCGACCCGCGCGGGCGGCGTTTCGAATTCGGCCTGGTCGGTCATTTCTAGGGCCGGGCGAGCCCGGATGAGGGTTCCTGGAAAACCTGCGTTCTCCCCCGCTGAAGGCGTCCGCCCGGACGCCCAGACGCGGCCTTGCGCCGCGCCTCATCCCTGGAGGACAGCAAGTGTTCAAGCTCGCGCCGATCGCCTTGGCGACCCTACTTCTCGCGACCCCCGCCATGGCGCAGGTCAAGCCTTTCCCGGCCAGCTTCAAGACCCAGGAGATCGCCACCAACGGCGCGACGATCCACGTCCGCGTCGGCGGTTCGGGACCGGCCGTCGTGCTGCTGCACGGCTATGGCGAGACCGGCGACATGTGGGAGCCGCTGGCCGTCGAACTGGCCAAGGATCACACCGTCGTCGTGCCCGACCTGCGGGGCCTTGGCCTGTCGTCCAAGCCGGTTTCCGGCGGCTACGACAAGAAGAACCAGGGCCAGGACGTGGCCGGCGTGCTCGACGCCCTGAAGATCACCAAGGCTGACCTCGTCACCCACGACATCGGCAACATGGTCGGCTACGCCTTCGCCGCCGAGCATCGCGATCGCGTCGGCCGCTTCGTGCTGATCGACGCGCCTCTGCCCGGCGTCGGGCCGTGGGACGAGATCCTGAAGAACCCGCTGCTGTGGCATTTCCGGTTCGGCGGTCCCGACATGGAGCGCCTGGTCGCCGGTCGCGAACGCATCTATCTCGACCGCTTCTGGAACGAGTTCTCGGCCAATCCCGCCCGGTTCACCGAGGCTTCGCGCCAGCACTACGCCAAGCTCTACGCCCAACCTGGCGCCATGCACGGCGGCTTCTCGCAGTTCGCCGCCTTCGACCAGGACGCCATCGACAACAAGGCCTTCGTCGCCGAGGGCAAGCTGACCGTGCCGGTGCTCGCGCTGGGCGGCGAGAAGTCGTTCGGACCGATGATGGCGACGGTGATGCGCTTCGCGGCCAGCAACGTTACCGAGGGCGTCGTCCCCGACTCCGGTCACTGGATCATGGAGGAAAACCCCAAGGCCACCGTGGCGATGGTGCGCGACTTCCTGGACGCCAAGCCGTGAACCGCATCGTTCCAGTATCAGCCAGCGCCGCGATCCTGCTGGCGACCTTCGCCATCGCGGGCGGTGCTTGGGCCGCGGAGCCTCTGGTTCGCCTGACGCCGCTCGAGATCGACGGCCTGGCCAAGGGCGGCGCCACGGCCGGCACCTCGGGCGTATCGGGCATCCGCACGACGGTCCTGTACGGCGACCCGACCAAGGCCGGCCCCTACACGATCGCGCTGCAGGTCCCGCCCAACACCCGCATCGCCGCCCACGGGCACCGCGACGACCGCACCGCCGTGGTCGTCGCCGGCGTCTGGCGCTTCGGCTACGGGCGCAAGGCCGACGAGACCCTGGTCAAGACCCTGCCGCCGGGCAGCTTCTACAGCGAGCCAGCCGGGGTGGACCATTTCGCCATGACCGGACCGGAGGGCGCCAGCGTCTACATCTCCGGCTTCGGCCCGACCAGCACCGACTATGTCGAGGCGGCCGACGCACCCAAGCCCTGACGACATCGACCTTGGGGGCAAGGCCGACGCCTTGCCCCCTTCGTTCGATCGGAACGAGGTTCAGCGCCGCGTGGAGACGAGTTCGTAGGTGTCGGCGTCGCGGGCGACCATCCGGACCGGCAACACCTGCGACACCGAGCGTCCGAACCGCCTGGCGTCGCCCGTCCTGAAGACGCCGGTGATGCGCAGGGCCGCGACCTTCGGGTCGCGGATGACGATCTTGGCTCGCGTGTAGCGGTTCAGCAGGCCGACGGCTTCGGACAGCGGCTGGTCATGAAACTCCAGGACGCCCTGCTTCCAGCCGAGGGCCTCGTCGAGATCGACCGGCGCCACCGTGCCCTGCGCGCCGTTCCTGGCGGTGAAGGCCTGGCCGGGCGCGAGCCGGATCGGCGGCTCGCTCGCCCTCGCCTGGACCGGGGCCACCGACACGACGCCTTCGGCCAGCACGACCCGCAAGGCTCCCGGCGTCAGGCGCACGTCGAACTGGGTGCCCAGCGCGGTGACCACGCGCCCGCCGGCGCGAACCGCGAAGGGATGAGCCCGGTCATGGGCGACATCGAAGAACGCCCGGCCGCTCAGCAGGCGCACCTCGCGCCGGCCGCCTGAAAAGGCCACGTCGATCCCGCTGTCGACGTCCAGCGTCACCCGGGTGCCGTCCGGCAGGTCGACGATGGATTTCTGGCCCTTGCCGGTGACGTAGTCGGCCCGGCCGACGGCGGTGAGCGAAGGCCCCGCCTCGACCGCCACCTTGGCCGGCTCGCCTGAACCGCCGAACCAGCCCTGATGAACGCCCGTGAGCAGCGTCGCCGATAGCGCCAGAGCCGCGATCGACGCCGCGACCGCCCGAGGCCAGAACGGCTCGGCGGCCGGCTCGGGGCTGGCCCGCCGCGCCGCCCGCGCCATGGCCGCGATCAGGTCGCTGTCCTCGGCGTCCTCGAAGACGTCCCAGACGCGATGGGCCTGAATCCAGGCGTCGCGGTTGTCCTGGCTTTCCTCCAGCCAGGCCGCGAACTGCTCGCGCTGGGGCGACTGATCGAGGTCGTCGCGGGCCAGCCAGCGCGCCGCGGCCTGGGCGGGGGTCATGGCGTCGCGGGTCATCGGGCGTCTCCCGCGTGGGCCATGAGGTGCTCGATGGCGCGAACCATGTGCTTTTCCACCGTGCTGATCGAAAGGCCAAGGCGCGTGGCGATAGCCTGATGGCGCAGGCCGTCGATCCGGCGCAGCAGGAAGATCGTCCGCGTTCGCTCCGGCATGGTCATGAGGGCGGCGGCGGCGGCGTTCAGCGCCTGCTTGCCGGCATAGATGCGATCAGGGTCGAAGTCGTGTTCGTCGCGCAGGCTGGGATCCAGCACCACGTGCCCGTCGGCGTGCCGGACCGCCCGACGCCGGTAGCGGTCGGCCAGGACGCTGGCGGCGATCTGGAAGATGTAGGCGCTGGCGTGATCGGTGTTCGAGGGCGTGCCGCGCACGGTCAGGCGCAGGAACACCTCCTGGACCAGATCCTCGACCTCGACGGGGTTGCGCACCCGGCGTCGGAAATAGGCGGCCAGCGGTCCGCGCATCGCCGACGCCTGGCGGGCGAAGACGTCCGCGCGCGCAGCGGCCTCGGAGGCGTCGGACATGGGCTCCCCTCGCGCCATTCCCATCAGAGACTCCGATCCCTGTCCAACGGCATGTGGCGCGGGCTTTCGAGAGGGCAGAACGCAGCGCCGGCGAAAGTCCTCATCAAAAATATTTCCTGGATCGACCGGCGGGATCACCTGGCGCGCCCTGGTGGCGAATGAGGGTTTTCGTCGCCCGTGCGTAATGCCTCCCCGGGCGGGCGCAAGCGACGGTCGCCGACGGAAATGACGATGTGCGATCCCTCGATGGACAAGACAGAACTCGCTTCGCCGATCGACCTGATGGCGCAGACCGTGCTGGACATGCTGGATCGCGCCGACCGGGCGGTGGAGGTCGATCCCCGCCAGGCCCGGATTCTCATCGGCCAGGCGTCGCGCCTTCTGGCGCCGGCCCGCGACGTCCGCCTCGCGCCGAGGCGGCGTTCGGACCTGACGCTCGCGCCATGGCAGGAGCGCAGGGTCGTGCGCCATATCGACGAGCGCCTGGGTCAGCCGATCAGCGTCGCCGAACTGGCCGAAGGCGTCGGCTTCAGCCCCAGCCACTTCTCGCGCTGCTTCAAGAGCAGCTTCGGCGTCGCCCCGCGCGCATATGTGATCCGCAGACGCCTGGAACGCGCCAAGAGCCTGATGCTGCACACCCGCTTGCCGCTGTGCCAGATCGCGATGGATTGCGGCTTCAGCGACCAGGCGCACATGTCCCGCACCTTCCGCGCCATCGTCGGCAGCTCGCCGAACCGCTGGCGGCGTGAGCAGGCTTCGGGCGCGGCGATCTTGATTCCCACAAGCCTGCCGAACGTTTCACAAATTGGGAAACAGCGCCTCGAAGGCTGAGATTTCACTTCATCTCTGAAACATAGGTTTCCAATAGATTTCCAATCGTTTTCGCTGAATGCAGATTGGCCGAAATTCGCCGTTATATAGTCATGAAGCGCACGCTTCCGAATTGACAAACCATCGACTTCGACAAGATTGCCAAAATCGTTGCAGAGATCGCAAAGATCCGCAGCGAACGTGAAGACCGCTCACATAGGCGACGCCGCGATAACCCCCGCGTATGATCGCCAACACATCGAGGCATGACGTCGAAACTTCGGCGCTCGTATTCTGCCAACGAGCGCTGCTCCCGACGCAACGAAGCGTCGGCGACCGATCGCCAAGGCCCCGGTGTTTCCACACGCCAGCTTCGATCCAACCGCAACGCCCGCGATCACAGCGGCGTCCGGCGGCTCGACTTGGCGCGTCTCGATTTCGGCCAACACACACCGCGGCGACCGGAGGGGGCGCCGCGCTGAACAAGGGCGGTCACCGCCTGCACTCTCGGAGGGAACTCATGAAGAACGTCCGCAGACCACGCTTCGAAACCCAATTGCTGATGACCACGGGCCTGGCCGCGGCCATCCTGGGCTCGAGCTCGTCGATCGCCCTGGCCCAAGCCGCCCAGCCCACCGATACGGCCAAGGCCGCGCCGGAAGCGACGGTCGAGAACAAGGTCGCGGAAATCGTCGTCGTCGGCACCCGCGCCAGCCTGCAGTCGGCCATGGGCCGCAAGAAGCGCGCGGGCACGATCTCGGACTCCATCGTCGCCGAGGACATCAGCCAGTTTCCCGACAAGAACGTCGGCGAGGCCCTGGGCCGGGTGACCGGCGTGCAGTTGGCCCGCGACTTCGGCGAAGGCAACGCGGTGTCGATCCGCGGCGTCGAGCCCGACCTGAACCGGGTCGAGATCAACGGCATGAGCACGCTGTCGACCGCCGGCAACCTGGCCGTCTACGGCGGCGGCGGCCGCGCCAACGACTTCCGTGAACTGGCCTCGGAGCTGGTCAAGTCGATCGACGTGTTCAAGGGCTTCACCGCCGACATGACCGAAGGCGGCGTCGGCGGCACGGTCTCGGTGACCACCCGCAAGCCGCTGGACTTCAAGAAGCCGACCCTGTCGCTGACCGGTTCGATGCAGAACCTCGACACGGCCAAGGGCTGGAAGCCGCGCGGCAACCTGTTCGCCGCCACCCAGCTGTTCGACGGGCGCCTGGGCCTGATGGCCAATGTCACCTACGACAAGGTCAACACCCGGGGCGACTATGTCCGCAACTCGTCGTGGGGCCGGTTCGCCGACTTCGACGGTTCGACCGACAAGACGGTCGACTACTATTCGACCGCCTACAGCCAGGAGATCAACGACCTGGCCAGCGGCGTCAGCACCTATGCCGGCTGCTCCAGCCTGACCTCGCCCGACACCAGCCAGATCTCGACCAGCAACCTGCGCACCGCCTGCCAGAGCCAGTGGTACGACTACGCCCCGCGCGTGGCCCGCTACGGCGTCTGGACTCGCGAGGACGAGCGCCTCTCGGCCGAGTTCACGGTGCAGTACCGGGTCAGCGACAAGATCGACGTCTGGGCCAGCTACAACCGCAATGAGCGGTCGCAGCGCCTGAACGACATCAACTACGGCACCGACTTCACCTCGGCGACGCGCCTGCGCAACGCGGCCTCGGCCAGCGCCTGCTCGTCGACCAACACCACGGCCAGTTCCGTCGTCGTGGACGCCAACCACAACGTCATCCAGTACACCCTGGGCAACTGCCTCACCACCTCGGGCGCCGGCGGCTACAACGGCTTCGGCATCAGTTCGCGCGACTTCGCCTACGACTCCTCGAGCGACTACTACAACGTCGGCGCCAACTACCGTGGCGACCGCCTGCAGGTCGAGTTCCAGGCCTCCAGCGCCGAGACCTCGACCGTCTCGCAGACCAATAACGTCAGCGTCAGCTTCGACACGCCCGGCATGACGGTCACCCTCGACCCGACCACCGGCGCGCCGTCGTTCACTTTCGCCACCGGCTACAGCCCGTCGGACGCCTCGGCGATCCGCCAATGGCAGATCCAGTACCGTCCGTCGAACTCGGCCACGGAAGAGAAGCAGTACAAGATCGACTTCGACTACGAGACCAACCTGCCGTTCCTCAAGAAGATCGAGTTCGGCGGCCGCGCCACCGACTTCTCGACCAAGGGCTACGGCTACGGCGGCTACATCCTCGACGGCGGCACGAACGACTACTCCACCGCCGACGACACCGTCCTCTACACCAACGCGGTCAATTCGACGGCGACGATCCTGAGCACCCAGACGGCTGACCAGACCAGCCCGACCGCCGCCTCGGCGGCCTACACCACCGGCTATTGGTCGACGACCGAGACCTGGTCGCGGGCGTTCTCGAACGCGGTCTTCTCGCAGGCGATGACCCAGCTGCCCGACGCCTTCTACTACGGCGGCGGCTCCCTGCCCTCGACCTGGCTCTATCCGAACTTCAACCAGGTCGCCCAGTACCTCGACACGTCGCACTTCAACCTGAACAACCTGGTGACCACCACCGGCAACGACGGCAAGACCTACGAGCAGATCCCCTACCGGATCGCCGAGCAGACCGACGCCCTGTACCTGAAATTCGACTACGAGTTCCCGCTGTTCGACTACGACGTGGTGGGTAACTTCGGCTGGCGCCGGGTCCATACCAAGACCTCTGGCACGGGCGCTCAAACCCGCAGCGAGACCTATGCGGCGACCAACGGCGGCACCTCGACGACCTATGTGCTGAGCAACTCGATCGCGACCATGACCAAGGACTACACGGTCTGGCTTCCGAGCTTCAACGTGGGCCTTTGGCTGCAGCCCAACAAGCTGTCGGCCCGCGCCGGCTTCGCCCAGCTGATGGCCCGTCCGCGGATGGACTACCTTATGCCGACGGTCAGCTGCACGACCGACAATTCCCCCGACGCCAGCGGCGAATATGACGAACCCAGTTGCTCGGCCGGCAATCCGAACCTGAAGCCCTATCGCGCCAACCAGTACGACCTGTCGTTCGAGTGGTACCCCAACAGCGACACCCAGCTGTCGCTGGGCCTGTTCTACAAGGACATCAAGTCGTTCTACGTCAGCTCGCGCACGCTGATCGGCAAGGTCGACGTCTACGGCGACGGCGTGCTCTACAACTACAACACCTACATCAACGGCCAGGGTGCGAAGATCTCGGGCCTGGAACTGACCGGCAAGACGGCCCTGACCTGGCTGCCGGGCGCGCTGTCGGGCTTCGGCGTCGACGCCAACTACACCTACCAGGAAGCCAAGGACGTCGAGCTCTATTCCACGCTCGACGGCTCGCCGCTGCCGTTCCCCGGCCTGTCGAAGAGCAGCGCCAACCTGACGGTCTGGTACGACAAGGGCCCGATCAACGCCCGTCTCGCCTACAACTATCGTTCGAAGTACCTGTCATCGGCGGCCGACACCTCGGGCCAGCCGGTGTTCAAGGAGCCGACCGGCTATCTGGACGGCAAGATCACCTGGAAGCCGGGCCCGAAGGGTCTGCAGCTCTTCGTCGAAGGCAAGAACCTGACCAAGGAAGAAGAAGTCTCGACGGCCGGCGACATCCGCCTGATCGAGCAAGGCTACTTCGGTCGCCGCTTCTTCATGGGCTTCACCTACAAGTACTAGCCCTCTGAAACCCCGGCCGCGCGCCCCCCCAGTGCGCGCGGCCGAGGCCATTTGCTGCAAGCCTCGATCCGGCCGAACTGGTAAGCCACCCTCACGGAGTCGCTTACGGAAGACCGGTCATGAATTTCTCGACGCTGCGCACGACCAGCAAGGTCACCACCGAGTGGAAGTACGCCCAGCCGACCGCCAGCAAGAGCGGCCTGCTGCAGGTCGACACCGCGCCCGACCACAAGCTCTACTGGGAAGAATACGGCAATCCGGACGGCGAGCCGGTGATGTTCCTGCATGGCGGCCCCGGCGGCGCCTGCGCCCCGCCGATGGCCCGCTTCTTCGATCCCGACCGCTATCGCGTCATCCTGTTCGACCAGCGCGGCTGCGGCAAAAGCCAGCCGACCGTGGCCTCGGCCGGTCCGCAGGTCGCCCTGACCCACAACACCACCGATCATCTGGTCGACGACATCAACAAGCTGCGCGACGCGCTGGGCATCACCGGCCGCATGCACGTGTTCGGCGGCAGCTGGGGCAGCACCCTGGCGCTGACCTACGCCATCCGCCACGCCGACAAGGTGGCCTCGCTGATCCTGCGCGGCATCTTCCTCGGCGCGACCGAAGACCTGCTCTACATGTACCAGGGCAATGCGGCGGCCTTCACCCAGACGCCCTACGCCCTGACCGAGCCCGGCGCCTACATCGCCTATCCCGACGAGTGGAAGGCCTTCGTCGAGGTGATCGCACCGGAAGACCGGGGCGACATCATGGGCGCCTACAAGGCGATCTTCGACATGGTCCCGGCGAGCGAGGCCGAGCGTCGTCGCCAGCTCGAAGCCGCCGTGGCCTGGTCGGTCTGGGAAGGCACGATCTCGAACATGATCCCCGACAACGCCGACGCCGGGAAGTTCGGCGAGGCCGACTTCGCCCTGTGCTTCGCCCAGATCGAGGCCCACTTCTTCGCCAACGGCCTGTTCCTGGAGCCGGACTACATCGTGCGCAACGCGGGCGCGCTGAAGGGTCTCGACATCCACATCGTCCACGGCCGCTTCGATCAGGTCTGTCCGCTGTCGCAGGCCTCGCGCCTGGTCGCGGCGCTTAACGAGGTCGGCGCCCCGCCGGCCAGCTATGTGAAGACCGACGCTGGCCACAGCGCCATGGAGGGCCAGACGGTTCTGGCCCTGACGGCGATCATGGACGGGCTGCCCAGGATCTAGGCCGCCCTGCGGCTCGTCTCGCCGCACATCCGCCGATAGCGCTCCAGCAGCCGGTCCAGCGTCGCGCGCTTGACCGGCCGGCCGTCGCGCAGCTTGACCCAGGTGGTCTCGCTGATGCCGAAGGTGTCCTGCAGGCAGGCCTTGGTGGCCGCCGGCAGGACCCGTCGCAGGGCCAGGAAGGTTTCGCGGTCGATCACCGCGTCGGCCAGACGCTCGGCCATGTCACTTCCCCGCCGACGGCGGCGTGGTCGCCTTGACGAGGTCGAGGCGCGCCTTCGACGGATCCGGACCGACCCTCACGCCGTCATTGGTGAAGTCGATGATCACGTCGCCCGCCGCGTCGTACTTCGGCCAGGCCGGCTGACCGGCGGCGTCAGGCGCGCCCTTGGTTGCGAAGGCGATCCAGTAGGCGTGGGCGGCCTTGGCGGCGGCCGCGTCGGCCGGGGTCAGGGCCGCGCCGTAGCGGGCGTCGACGGTGTCGAACACGAACGGAATCTCGGTGGCGTGCGGGGCGCTCCACCAGCCCTCGCGCTGGCTTTCGGCCACGTAGGAGAAGCGGAACGACCAGACCGGCGCGCCCTGGGCGGCCAGGGTGCGGGCGACCTCGCGGGCCGGCTCGATGAACATCCGGTCGCCGGCGGCCTTCCAGCCATAGACCTTGATGTCGCCGTCGCCGGTCGGGTCGTAGAGCGTCTCGGCCTCGGCGCGCCTGTCGCCGAACGGGGCGAAGACCTGGTCGCGCGTCCCGCCGAAGAAGAAGCCGTCGGCGCCGGTGGCGCCGACCAGCACGGGCGTCTTGGTCCACTCCCCGGCCGCGTAGGCGTCGAGCACCGGCTTGGTGACGAGCTTGCCGTCGACCATCGGCCCGCCGTTCCAGGTGGGAACGCCGGAGGTGGCCATGTTCAGGCCGTCGACTACGGCGTCGGCCGGCAGGGCGCGCAGGGCCGCGAGGGCTTCAGCGCCCTCCCCGGTCACGCCGGCCTTGGCGGCGAAGGCGACGCCGACGCTCTCGGCCGAGCGCTCGCCCGGCGCGGCCTTGATCGGCAGCGAGGGCAAGAGGCGCGGCCGCCCGCCGCCCGACTGGATGATGGCCTTGTCGAACAGGCCCTCGGCCAGGGGCGTGGTCAGCAGGGCGTGGACCGACATGCCGCCGGCCGACTCCCCGAAGATCGTGACGTTGTCCGGATCGCCCCCGAAGGCGGCGATGTTGGCCTTGACCCACTTCAGGGCCGCGATCTGGTCCATGAAGGCGTAGTTGCCCAAGAGGCCGCCGTCGGCGTTCTCGGCGCTCAGGGCCGGATGGGCGAAGAAGCCGAAGCGGCCGACCCGGTAGTTGAAGCTGACCAGCACGACGCCGTCGCGGGCGAAGCGGTCGCCGGCATAGACCTCGGGCGAGGAGCCGCCGTTGACGAAGCCGCCGCCGTAGATCCAGACCATGACCGGCTTCTTGGCCTTGGCCTTGATGGCGTCCTTCGGCGTCCAGACGTTCACATAGAGGCAGTCCTCGGCCGGCTTGACGCCCAGGGGCGCGGCGTCGCCCGGGAACGGGTTCTGCGCGCAGTCGGGGCCATATTCGGCGGCCGAGCGGACGGCGGTCCAGGCCTTGGGGGCCTGGGGCGCGCGCCAGCGCAGCGGACCGACCGGCGGCGCGGCGAAGGGCACGCCCTTGAAGGCCGCGACCGGACCGGTCTCGACGCCTTCGACCGGACCGTTCGTGGTCTTGACCACGGGACCCGCGAGAACGGGAAGCCCGACGGTGAGCGCGAGCGCCAGGCCGGAAACCAGAGACTTCATCACTACGCCCTCCCCTACGGCTTCAGCGTCCGCGCCTTGACCTTGGCGCCGCCCTTCAGGGCCAGATCGGTCGCCGAGGCGCCGACCGCCACCTGATAGTCGCCGCCCGTGACGACCCAACGATGACCCTTGGCGTCGAAGCTGGCCAGCAGGCGCGGATCGGCAGTCAGGGTCACGCGACGGGTCTCGCCCGGCTTGAGGGCCAGCTTGTCGAAGCCGATCAGGCGCTGCAACGGCTTGCCGGCCGCGCCGGTCAGATAGACCTGCGGGGCGTCCTTGCCCTCGACCTTGCCGGTGTTGGCGACGTCGAAGCTGACCGTGACCGTTTGTCCGCCTTCCACCTTGAGGTTCGAATAGGCGAACGAGGTGTAGGACAGGCCGTAGCCGAACGGGAACAGCGGCTTGTCGCCCGTGACGGCGAAGCGGCGGTAACCGACGTCGGCGCCCTCGGTGTAGTTGACGTCGAACTGGGTCTTTTCCGGCAGGCCGCGGCCCGGCAGGGCCTCGCGCGGATACTGGGCCTGCGAGGCCGGGAAGGTCATCGGCAGGCGGCCCGACGGATTGACCGCGCCGAACAGCACGTCGGCGATGGCTTCGCCGCCCTTGGCGCCCGAGTACCAGGCCTCGACCACCGCGCCGGCGTCGTTCAGCCAGGGCATGGAGACCGGGCCGCCGGTCTGCAGCACGACGATGGCGTTGGGGTTGGCGGCCGTGACGGCGGCGATCAGCTCGTCCTGGCCGTTGGGCAGGGACAGGTCGAAGGCGTCCTCGCCCTCGCCCATCCACTGGTTGCCGAACACCACCACGACATCGGCGGCCTTTGCGGCGGCCACGGCCGAGGCGATGTAGCGGCCGTCGTCGAAGGTGACCTTGGCGTCAGGCGCGCTCTTGCGGATCGCGGCCAGCGGCGAGGAGCCGTTGAAGTACTGGCTGCGGAACGGCCCCATCATGCCCTCGCCGCCCAACGGCACGACGCGCTTGGCGCCGCCCGGAGGCACGACCTGCGAGGAGCCGCCGCCCGACAGCACGCCGGCGTCGGCGTGACCGCCAATCACGGCGATCGTCTTGGCGGTCTTGGCCAGCGGCAGCAGGCCCTCGCGGTTCTTCAGCAGCACCACGCCTTCGGTCGCCGCAGCGCGAGCGGTCTCGGCGTTGGCGTCGTAGTCGATGGTCCCGCCCGAGGTCACCGGCTTGTCGAACAGGCCGGCGGCGAACATCGAGCGCAGGATGCGGCGGCTGGCGTCGGCCAGGCGCGCGGCCGGGACCTCGCCCTTCTCGACGGCGGCCTTCAGCGGCTCGCCGAACCAGATCTTGGCGTCGAGCTGCTCGCCCGACTGCTGGTCCAGACCCTTGAGGATGTAGTCGGTGGCGTGGACCGCGCCCCAGTCCGACATCACCCAGCCCTTGTAGCCCCAGTCGCCCTTCAGGACGTCGTTAAGCAGGTGGGGATTGCCGCAGCTGTAGTCGCCGTTGACGAGGTTGTAGGCGCACATCACCGAGCCGGGCTGGCCCTTTTCGACGGCGATCTGGAAGGCCAGCAGGTCGCTCTCGCGATGCGCGGCCTCGTCGATGATGGAATTGGCGAAGTGGCGGCTGGTCTCCTGGCCGTTCAGCGAGAAGTGCTTGATCGTCGAGATGATGCCCTGGTCCTGGATGCCCTTGATCTGGGCGGCCGCGAGGTTGGCGGCCAGCCAGGGGTCCTCGCCAAGATATTCGAAGTTGCGGCCGTTGCGCGGGTCGCGGGCCAGGTTCACGCCGCCGGCCAGCTGGACGTTGAAGCCCTTGGCGCGCGCCTCGCGGCCGACCACCGCCCCGCCCTCATAGGCCAGCTTGCTGTTGAAGGTCGCGGCCAGCGACAGGCCCGAGGCCAGGGCCGTGGCGCCGTCGCCGGGACGCACGCCCAGCGGATTGGTGACGCCGAGGCTGGCGTCGCTTTCCTGCAGGGCCGGCACGCCCAGACGCGGGATGCCGGGGATGTAGCCGGCCGAGCCGATGGCGCCCTCGGGCTTCTTGATGCCGAAGATCGGCATCGACATCGGGCCGTGAACCAGGCCGATGCGCTCGTCGAGAGTCAGCTCCTTCTCCAGCAGGGCCGCGCGCTCGTCGGGCGAGAGCTTGGTGTTCATCCACGGCTGGGCGGTTTGGGCGGACGCGGCGGAGGCCAGCGAAAGGGCCGCGATGCTGGCGGCGGTCGTCAGACGGATCATGGTCGCGGGTCCTCAGTAGGTCAGGCCGTAGTGGATCGGGTAGAGCGGCTTTTCGCTGTCGTGCGGGGCGTCCTCGGCCTGGGCCTCGACGGCGGCCATCGACGAGGGCAGCTCGAAGGGCAGCTTGCCGCGAGCGTGCGCCTTGCCCGTCACGGCGTCGAGGAAGGCCTCGTCGCTGGCGCCGAAGTCGCCGATCAGCACGGCGGCCTTGTTGCGGACATTGGTCAGGATCGCCGGACGGTCGAGATAGACGCTGACGATGGTCGGGACCTTGGCCGAGGCGGCCTTGATGGCCTCGTAGTCGGCGTTACCGTCCTTGAACGACAGGTCGCCCTCGTGCTGGAAGCTGCCGAAGGTGTAGTTCGGGTGCAGGGTCTCGAACGGCGTCGCGGCGCGGATGATGGCCAGATCCGCCTGGGCAAGATCCTCGACCGGCGTCAGGCCATAGGCCTTGGCGACTTCGGGTGAGACGCCCTTCAGCCAGACCTTGCGGCCGGCGGCCTTCAGCGGCAGGAGGCCATTCTTGTTCTCCAGCACCGTCAGGGCCGCGCTCTGGGCCGCCTGGCCCTCGGCGACGAAGGTCTTGGAGCCGACAACGGCCGTCGCGGCCTTGGGATCGACATAGGGGTTCTCGAACAGGCCCTGCTCGAACTTCACCACCAGGATGCGCTTCACGGATTCGTCGATGCGCGCTTCGGTGATCTTGCCGGCCTTCACGGCGGCCACCAGCTCGGCCGTGTCCTCGACGCCGCCGAACTGATCCAGACCCGCATTGACGCCCTTGGCGTAGCGGTCGACCTTGGCCAGGTCCTCGACGCCCCAGGCGGTGGAGAAGCCCTCGAAGCCGGGGCGCACGCCGGCCGGGAAGCCGTTGCGGCAGGTCTCTCCGCAGTCATTGGTGATCGCCCAGTCGGACACCACCACGCCCTTGAAGCCGTGCTTGCCGCGCAGCAGATCGGTCAGCAGCTGCTTGGAGAAGCCGGCGGCGACCGGCTCCAGAGCCGTACCTTCGAGGGAGACGCCCTGGAGAATGGCGTAGGTCGGCATCACGCCGACGACGCCGGCGGAGAAGGCCTCATCGAACGGCTTCACGTGCAGGTCGAACTGGCCCTTGGGGAAGACGGCGTAGCGGCCATAGCTGTTATGGCCGTCGAAGCCCTTGGCCGAAGCGCCGTAGCCGACCCAGTGCTTGACCACGGCCGAGACGCCGTTCGCGACGAGACCGGTGTCGCCGCCCTGGAAACCCTGGATGTAGGCCTTGGTCATCTTGCCGACGAGGTCGGCGTCCTCACCGAAGGTGCCATTGGTGCGCGGCCAGCGCGGCTCGGTCGACAGGTCGGCCATCGGCGAAAGGGCCTGGTGGATGCCGACCGCGCGGTACTCCTGGCGGGCGACGTCGCCGAAGCGCCGCACTAGCTTGGTGTCGCCGATGGCGGCCAGGCCCGGGGCCTCGGGCCACTTGGAGAAACCGCCGGCCTCGACACTGGCGCCGGCCGTGAACTGGAAGTGGTGGCGCGGATCGGTGCTGATGGTCGCCGGCACGCCCAGGCGGCCCTTCTCGGCGACGGCCTGGATGGCGTTGTTCTGCTCGGCCAGGAAGGCCGGAGCGCCGGCGAGACGGGTGATGAAGGTGGTGACGTGGCGGTCGATGACCAGCGGCGTCGCCTTGGCCATGTCGTAGCCCGAGCCCATGCCGGCCACGCCCATCGGGCCGGTCGCCGGCAGGGTGCCGTGCATCATCTGGCCGGCCTTCTCGTCCAGCGTCATGCGCTGGGTCAGGTCGGCGGCGCGAGCCTCGGGCGACAGGCGCCAGTCCTCGTAGGGCTCGAGCTTGCCGTCCCGGTCGAGGTCGCGGAACTTCAGGCCGTCGACCGTGATGACCTTGCCGTCGCGAACGCCCAGTTCGGGTTGCTTAGGTGCGGCGGAGGCCGCACCGCCGAGGATCGCGGCCGAGGCGGCCAGGAGCAGAAGGCGGCGGTCGAGGATCATCGGCTAAACTCGCTTGGTGACACGAAAACAAAGCACGCCCGGCGGGCAGGGTCCGCCGGGCGCGAGGGGGAAGTAGAGAAGGCTAGAAGGTCACGCCCAGACGCAGGCCGTAGGTGCGCGGCGGGGCGTAGTATTCACCGGCCCCGTTGGTGGCCAGGCCCGTCGTCGAGTTGGGCGACGAGGCGGTGCGGACCGTGTCGTCCTCGAGGTTGCGGACATAGCCCTGCAGGGTCCAGCGATCGTCGGCGCTGGCGTAGGTCAGGCTGACGTCGGTCTTGGTGAAGGCCCCTTCCCGGTTCTGGGCGAAGCCGTGGTACTCGAGGTTCTTGGCGCTTTCGTAGTGGCTCTGGATCCGCCCCGTCAGCGTGCCGCCGAAGCTCAGGTCCCAGATGTGCTGGTAGCCGAGGTTGATGCTCCACTCCGGCGTGCGGGCCATGCGGCAACCGGAGAAGTCGGTCGAGCGCGGCGCGGCGGCCGAGTAGTTGGTCGTGTAGCAGGCCGCCACCGACGCATTGGCGCTGTTATTGGAGAACGAGTCCCCGCGCGGCAGCACGAAGTCGGTGTATTCGGCGTGCAGCCAGCCCAGGGTGGCGTCGATGCGGTCGTGCTCGGTGATCGCCAGATTGGTCTCGAACTCCAGGCCATAGATCTTGGCCTTGTCGGCGTTGAGGGTGACCGTGGCGTCCTGCCCGCCGATGGTGCCCAGGGCGCTGACCTGGAAGTCGCGGTAGTCATAGAGGAACGCCGTGGCGTTCACCTGCAGGCGGTTGTCGAGGAAGCGGTTCTTCACGCCGGCCTCGTAGGAGGTGATCTTCTCCGGCGCGTAGACGTTGTCGGTGACGCCGTCGTAGTAGCCGCCCGCCTTGTAGCCCGTGGCGATGTTCGCATAGAGCATCGAGGTCGAGGTCAGGTCGAAGTCGGCGCCGATCTTCCAGTTGGTGGCGTCCCACTTGGCGTTGGCGATGTTGGCCACCACCGTCGAGACGATCGCCCCGCTGGAGTTGGTCAGGTAGGTGCCGCCGGTGCGGCCCTTCTTGTCTTCGGTGTAGCGCAGGCCGCCGGTGACGCGGAACCGGTCGGTGACCTCGTAGGTGGTCTGGCCGAAGACCGCGATGCTTTCGGCGGTGATCTCGGGCTGGATGAACGACAGGTACGAGTTGGTCGCCAGGAAGACGCGGAAGTCGACGTTGTTGTCTTCGGTGAAGCGGTAGAGGCCCACCACCCACTTCAGCTTGCCGGTGTCGCCGCCCAGGCGCAGCTCGTGCGACCAGGTGTAGTCCTTGCCCAGGAAGTAGTTCGGCGCGCCCGTGCTGGCGTTCTCGCCGCTGCGGTCGAGCTTGGAGAAGTTGTAGCCGACCAGATAGGTCAGGGTCGCGAAGCCCAGCTCCCAGTTGGCCTCGGCGCCGGTGCTGAAGAAGCGGTTGTTGCGATAGATGTTGGTGGCGCAGTAGCAGGTCCAGGGATCGCCGGTGACCTTGGTGGTGCCATAGGTCTGGTCGCCTCCGCCGGCGCCGCCCTGGTGCAGGTAGTCGGCGTTGACCAGCAGCGAGAAGCTGTCGCTAGGCTTCCACAGCACCCGCACGCGGGCCGACTTGTCGTCCTGGTCGTAGCGGTCGTTGCCGCCGGTGCCGGGGCCGGCGTTGATGGCGTTGACGTAGCCGTCGTGGCGGCTCTGCTGGAACGAAGCGCGGACGGCCAGATCCTCACCGAGCGGCACGTTGATCATGCCCGAGGTGGTGATGGCGCTGTAGTTGCCGACGTCGAGCGAACCTGCGCCCTGGTACTCGCCGAGGAGCGGCTTCTTGGTGATGACGTTGATGGCGCCGGCGGTGGCGTTACGGCCGTAGAGCGTGCCTTGCGGGCCGCGCAGCACTTCCACGCGGTCGATGTCGTAGAACAGCGCGCCCAGCGAGGTGGCGCGGGCCTGGTAGATGCCGTCGATGTGGTAGGCCACCGCCGGGTCGCCGACCTCGGTGGTGTTGGTGCTGCCGATGCCGCGCAGGAAGACCTGGGCCGTGCCGGCGCCGCTGTTGGTGATCTGCAGGGCGGGCACCTGGCTGGCCAGGTCGACCACGGTCTTGACCCCCTGGGATTCCAGCTTGTCGCCGGTGACCGCCGAGACGGTCAGCGGCGTCTTTTGCAGGTTCTCACTACGCCGCTGAGCGGTGATGACGACCTCGTCGAGCTGCACGGCTTCGCCCTCTTGGGCGAAGGCGGCGGGCGCGTTGAAGCAGACGACCGCCAGGGCGGCCGAAGCGAAGAGCATGGTGCGCATGTCTGTCCCCTTTCCTGCGCGGACCGGACGACGGATCGACGCTTTCGCGTCGCCGGTTCCAGCCGGTTCCCGGCGCCGTTTTGGACGTCCGGGATATGTTTCCTCCGCCCCTTGTCCCGGGGCTTGAGCCGACGCTGCGCTGGCGGGATGTCCCGATGACGACAACGTTGTCGTAGATTGACATCACGATACGACAACGTTGTCTATGCCATTTTCGAAAGACACCGCTGTCTGGAATTTTGATTGCTAAATCATGGATATTAAGGGATTCAAAATCCCCAAAACCTCGAAAACTCGACCACAACCCACCTCAACCGGCCCGAGAGCTCAGGGCTTCGGAGCCGCCGACGAGCCGCGCTCCACGAGGTGATAGTCGAGCTGCCTGGCGGCCGTGCGGTTGCGGAAACGGGGGTCGCCGAATCCTTCGATCAGCATCTGCGCCGCCGCCTCGGCCATTTCGGCGATCGGCTGGTGCACGGTGGTGAGGCTGGGCCAGGACGATTCCGCCAGCGGACCATCGTCGAAACCGACCACGGTGAGGTCCTGCGGCAGGGAAAGGCCGCGCTTCGACGCCGCCGAGATCACGCCCAGGGCCATGGCGTCGTTGGCGGCGAAGATCGCGGTCGGCGACTCAGACAGCGCCAGCAGTCGGTCGCCCGCCTCCAGGCCCGACAGCGGCATGAAATCTCCATTGGCGATCCATTCGGGCTGCACCCGCGCGCCGCGTTCGGCCATGGCGGTCATGTAGCCCTCGCGCCGGCGACGGGCCGAGCCGTGGTCGGCGGGGCCGTCGATGAAGGCGATCCGCCGATGCCCGAGATCCCACAGGCGGGCGGTCATGTCGTGGGCGGCCTGCTGGTCGTCCATGAACACGTAGGGCGAGCGGCCGAAGTCGCGACCGGGCGCGACGCGCACATAGGCCAGTCCCTGGGCCTCGATGGTCGCCAAAATCTCGGGGTCGTCGCAGATCGGCGGCGTCAGGACGAGACCGTCGAAGCGTCCGGCCTTCAGCGCCTCGGCGAAGGTCGGCCCCCTGCCCTGCCCCAGGTCGTCGACCTGCTCGATGACGAGGTGATAGCCGGCACGGCGGCAGGCGCGCATGGCCCCGACCTGAACTTCGCCGACATAGTGATAGGCGCCGACCCGCATGAAGACCACGCCGATCAGGTAGCTGCGACGGCTCGACAGCGAGCGGGCCGAGACGTTGGGGCGGTAGCCCAGCTTGGTGATCAGGTCCTCGACCCGGGCGCGGGTCTCGGGACCGACGCCTTCCTCGCGGTTGATCACCCGCGAGACGGTCTTGATCGAGACGCCCGCCTGCTTGGCGATATCGACGATGGTGATGTCGCTCATGCGTCCCGCTCGGCCCTTCGCGGACCACCGCGAACGCCTGTGGTAGCGGGCGACGCGATCACCTCGCAAGCCCTGCCCTAACGGCAATCGACGACGCGGGGATCCAGCAGGGTCCGGGCGGCGCAGGCCGCGTGGGTCAGGGGGCGGTGATAGGTGAAGGGCGCGTAGAACAGGAAGCCCAGCAGCACCGCGCCCGCCCCGCCGGCCAGCAGCAGGCCGCGCCGGCGCGCGAAGACCGGCCAGCGGGCGCTGGCCTCCTCGAAGGCCAGGACCGCCAGGGCCCAACTGATCAGCAGTCCGGGGAAGTAGTGGTAGAGGTACAGGACCCGCTGCTGGGCCAGCACCAGATGGGCGGCCATGAAGATCGCCCACCCCGCCAGCAGGGCCAGCATCAGGCGCCGACGCGTAGCCGCCTCGCCATCTCGCGCCCCGCGCAGGACGAGCAGAGCCGCCGCGCCGAGCACGCCCAGCAGCCCGATCGTCCAGCCCGCCGGATTGCCGGCCAGCTGCAGGTAGCTGGTCGTGCGGCCGTCGCTGTCCCAGCGGTAGTTGATCGCCCCGCCCATCACCGGCCAGGCCAGGGGCGAGGAGCCGTTCGGGTCGGCCTTGGGCGTGCCGGCGAAATCGCCGGCGATGTAGCGCCGATAGTCCGCGCCCGCCGCCCAGACCACCGCCGGCGACAGCGAGCGTTGTCCTTCGAGGAAGGCTCGATAGGTCGGCGAGACGAAGGCGGCGTCGCGCGCGCCGGCCGGCTCGCCGCGCATCGGCGGCAGGGGCGCGACCGCCAGATGGACGACCATTGTCGCCAAGATCGCCGCCAGGCCGCCGACCGCCAGGGCGCCGGCGTGAACGGTCGCCGTTCGCCACGGACGAGGTCCGCGCAGGGCGAGCGCCGGCAGCAGCAGGCCGATCGGCGCCAGGACGAGCGCATTCAGCCGCACCATCGCCGCCAGACCGATCAGGCCGCCGAAGGCCAGGGCCTCGACGAGCCTGGGGCGTGGTCGATGCGCGGCGATGGCCAGGACCAGCAACGCCCCCAGCAGGAAGACCGACTGGAAGGCGTCCAGGTGTCCGGCCCGGCACTGCACGGCCAGGGCGTTGTCGAAGATGTAGAGATTGGCGAAGGCCAGAGCCGCGCCCAGGCGGCCGCCGGTCAGCACCAGGGCCAGCCGGAAGAACAGCGCCGCCCCGAGCACGCCGAACAGCACCGAAGCGGCGCGAACGCCCCAATAGCTGTAGCCGACGGGGACGTCCTCGCCCTTGACCGACTTGGTCTCTGCCAGGCGGTGCACCGGCAAGTCCTGGTTGTCGTCGACGACCAGTGCGCCCGCCGCGATCAGCATCAGGCCGAGCGGCGGGTGCGAGGCGAACTGGGCGGTGCGCTCCAGATAGCGCTGGGTCGAGGTCAGGTAGTAGGCCTCGTCCCAGATCGGTTGGTTCGGAGAACCCAGGCGCGGGACGAGGACGAGCGCCGACAACACGGCGACCAGCAGGGTCGCCAGCCATCGCTCCTTCGCCGTCGCTCCTCCCGCCCCCACGGCCATGCGTCAGACCGCCAGGCCGACCACGACCGTGCCGGTGTAGCCCGCTGACACGCTGCCGCTGAGGCTGGGCGTCTGGGCGGCGATCTGGGCGCTGGTGTTGTCGCCGAAGACGTTGTCGCTGGCGATCGTGATCGCGGCCTTGTTGGTGACGCTGGCGCTGTAGCCTGTGGCGCCGGCATAGACCGTGTCGCAAGCCGCGCTGGGCATGGCGAACTGCGAGACCAGCACGCGGTTGGCGTAGCCCGTGGCCGTCGCCAGGCTGGGATAGACCTCGAAGTGGATGTGCGGCCAGCGACCGGAGTAGCAGCCCGGGAAGATGGTGGTGAAGGTCACCTGGCCGTTGCTATCGGTCACCTGCACGCCGCGCAGGTAGTTCTCGCTCTGGATGCCGCTGGAATAGAGCGAGTAGGTGCCGTCGCGCGTGCAGTGCCAGATGTAGATGGCGTAGCCCGACAGCGCCGCGCAGCTGTTGTTGGTGTTGACCAGGGTGATGGTCAGGGTCAGCTGCACGCCCGGCGCCGTGGTCGTCGAGCTGCCGAAGCTGGACCGGATGTCGCTGCGCACCACGCCGCTGACGGCCAGGATGTTCGACACCGTGCCGTTGACGCTGTTGGAGCCGTCGCTGGGATAAGGGCCGTTGGTCTCGGTCGGGTCGGCGATGCAGCTGCTGACCGAGGACGAGCTCGACGAGCTGCTGCTGGAACTGGAGCTCGAGGAACTGGACGAGCTGGAGCTCGAGCTGCTGCTCGACGAGGAAGACGAGGTCGAACCGCCCGAGCTGGAGCCGCCGCCTCCGCCGCAGGCGGCGACCAGGGCGGCCGTGCCGCCCGTGGCGAGCCAGGCCAGCATGCGGCGACGCTCGACGATGCGAGCGGTCATGATCGCCAGGTCATGCTGCAGGCCCAGATCGTGCTCTTCGATGGGGTGGTCGTCGTGCATGATGTCGCTGCTCCTCCGTGCGTGCGTCCGGAGCTGCCGCCCGCGTTGCTCGGGCCGGCGCTTCGGCGTCCTGCTTTTGAAACAGTGTAATTCGCTGGAAATATGCCGGATGGGTATTTCGGGCGTATCAGCACCCCGAAAGGCGATACAAAACCAATACATAACGACAAATTGCGGACGACTTGACCTCCCAATACTGGCTGCATGGGTTGGGAACCGCAAAGATTCCGTACTTTTCAGCAGCAATCGCGAAAGCTGGCGGCCGCCTGCGGCCTGGCGCTGGCCGCGACCGGCGCGGCCCACGCGCAGGTGTTGCAGATCGAAGACGACGGCGCGGTGCGCCAGGTCGGCGGCGGCTGGCCCCAGGCCTTCGAAAAAGCCCCCGCCCCGCTCGCTGAAACCACGAACATCCCCGCGCCCTATCGCGACGCCGTGCTGGCCGCGGCCGCGCGCTACGACCTCAGCCCCGCCCTGATCGACGCCGTCGCCCGCTCGGAGTCGGGCTACGACGCCAAGGCCGTTTCGCCGGCCGGCGCGATCGGCGTGATGCAGCTGATGCCGGCCACCGCCCGCGCGCTGGGCGTCGATCCGACCGATCCCACGCAGAACATCATGGGCGGCGCGGCCCACCTGCGCGCCCAGCTCGACCGCTTCGACGGCGCCGTGGACCTGGCTTTGGCCGCCTACAACGCCGGCGGCGGCCGGGTGGTCCAGTACGGCGGCGTGCCGCCCTTCAAGGAAACCCGCGCCTACGTGGCGACCAATCTCGACCGGCTGGCCAAGGCCGCCGCTCCCCCTGCCTTTTCTGGAGAAGCCCCATGACCGCCCGCCTGTTCACTGCCGTCACGGCCGCTTCCCTGGCCGTCGCGGCCCCGGCCTTCGCCAGCCCGCAGGGCGCCCAGCCGATCGCCAACGCCGTGGCCTGGGTGCAGGGCACGCTGCTGGGCAACGTCGCCACGGCCGTGGCGGTGATCGCCGTGGCCATGGTCGGCTTTCTGATGCTGACCGGCCGCATGAACTGGCGGTTCGGCGCCACGGTGGTGCTGGGCTGCTTCATCCTGTTCGGGGCCGGCACCATCGTCGCGGGCATCCGCGCCGCGGCGGGCTGACCGGTCATGGCCGACCTCGTCCGCACCCCGATCTTCCGCGCCCTGACCCAGCCGCAGATGTTCGCCGGCGTCACCTACAGCTTCTTCGTGATCAACGGGATCGTGACGACGGAAGCCTTCCTGGTGACCCGCTCGTTCTGGGCGCTGATCGTCGCGGTCGTGGTGCACGCGATCGGCTACGTCGCCTGCCTGAAGGAGCCGAGGATCTTCGACCTCTGGCTGACGCGGGTGAGCAAATGCCCCCGCGTCGGAAACTGGCGCCGCTGGCGCTGCAACAGCTACGCCCCCTGAGAGCATGGCCATGACCCGCGCAAAGCCCAACTGGACCGGTTTCGCCGCCTGGACGCAAGGCGAGCAGCGCGCCGGCGACCGCCTGCCCTATGACGGCCTGATCGACGAGCGCACCGTGCGCCTGCGCGACGGCTCGCTGATGCAGGTGCTGCACCTGGAAGGCTTCGCCTTCGAGACCGCCGACACCGAGGAGCTGAACCACCGCCAGGCCCTGCGCGAGGCGGCGCTGCGGGCGATCGGCGGCTCGCGGTTCGTGGTCCGCCACCACATCCTGCGCCGTCGGGTGCAGGCGGGGCTGACGGCCAGCTTCTCCGATCCGGTCTGCCGGATGATCGACCAGCGCTGGCAGGCGCGGATGGCCGGCCGCAGCCTGTTCGTCAACGACCTGTTCCTGACCATCCTGCACCGCCCGGCGCGCGGCAAGGCGGGGCTGGTGGACCGCGCCGCCCGCCTGCTGAACGCAGGCATGGGCGAGACCGCCCGCCAGGCGCAGGAGGCCCGCGACCTACGCGACCTCGACGCCGCCCGCGAGGCGCTGAGCGCCGCCCTGCAGGCCTATTGTCCCCGCGCGCTGGCCAGCTACGAGACCCCGGCCGGCCGATGCTCCGAACCGCTGGAGTTCCTGTCGGCCCTGTTCAACGGCGAACTGCGGCCGATGCTGTGGCCGGCTGGCGACGTCGGCCAGCACCTGCCCTATCGCCGGGTCAGCTTCGGCCTCGACGCCCTGGAGCGCTCGGACCTCGGCGAGGGCAAGGACTACGCGGCGATCCTGTCGCTGAAGGACTATCCGCCCTCGGCCGCGCCGGGGATGCTGGACGCACTGCTGCGCCTGCCTTTCGAGATGACCCTGTCGGAGAGCTTCGCCTTCGTCGATCGGCAGATCGGGCTGGAGCGGGTGGACACGGCCCTGCGCCGCTTCCGCGCGGCCGACGACGACGGCGCCAGCCTGCGCCAGGGCCTGGTCGAGGCCAAGGACGACCTCTCCTCAGGCCGCTCGGTGCTGGGCGAGCACCAGATGAGCCTGCTGGTCCGCGCGCCGGACCTTGCCAGCCTGGACGGCGCGGCGGCGGCCTGCCTCTCGACCCTGGCCGACCTCGGCGCCGTGGCGGTGCGCGAAGATCTGGGCCTGGAGCCGGCCTTCTGGGCGCAGTTCCCAGGCAACGAGGCCTATGGCGCGCGGCGAGCCCTGATCTCGACCGGCGCCTTCGCCAGCCTGGCCTCGCTGCACAGCTTCCCGACCGGCCGCGCCAAGGGCGTGCACTGGGGCCAGGCGATCACCGTGCTCGAGACCACCTCGGCCACGCCCTATTTCTTCAACTTCCACGCCGCCGACCTCGGCAACTTCACGATCATCGGCCCGTCGGGTTCGGGCAAGACGGTGGTGATGAACTTCCTGGCCGCCCAGGCCCAGAAGGCCCGCCCGCGCACCGTGATCTTCGACAAGGACCGCGGGGCCGAGATCTTCGTGCGGGCCATCGGCGGCGGCTACTCGGTGCTGCGGCCGGGCGAGCCGACCGGCTTCAACCCGCTGCAACTGCCCGACAGCCCGGTCAACCGCGCCTTCCTGCGCGACTGGGTCGCCCGCCTGGCCTGCGGTCCGGGCGAGACCCTGACGCCGGACGAGGCGGCGCTGGTCGCCGGGGCGGTGGACGCCAACTATGACCAGGATCCGGCCTTCCGCCGCCTGCGCTACTTCCGCGAACTGCTGGGCGGCCGTCGCCGTCCCGCGCCGGGCGATCTGGCCGCGCGGCTGGCGCCCTGGTGCGGCGAGGGCCCGCACGCCTGGCTGTTCGACAACGAGACCGACCGCCTGGATCTGGACGCCAAGGTCCTGGGCTTCGACATGACCCAGCTGCTGGACTCGCCCGTCCTTCGCACCCCGGCGATGATGTACCTGTTCCATCGCGTCGAGGAGCGGCTGGACGGCGAGCCGACCATGATCCTGATCGACGAGGGCTGGAAAGCCCTGGACGATCCGGTGTTCGCCGCCCGCATCCGCGACTGGATGAAGACCCTGCGCAAGCGCAACGCCATCCTGGGCTTCGGCACCCAGAGCGCCCGCGACGCCCTGGAGAGCCAGGTCTCGACGGCGATCATCGAGCAGGCCGCCACCCAGATCTTCATGCCCAATCCGCGCGCCCAGGCCGAGGATTACGCCGACGGCTTCGGCCTGACCGAGCACGAGCTGGACCTGGTGCGCGCCCTGCCCGCCCACGCCCGCTGCTTCCTGGTCAAGCACGGCGCCCACAGCGTGGTGGCGCGGCTGGACCTGTCGGACATGCCCGAGATCGTCACCGTGCTGTCGGGCCGCGAGACCACGGTGCGCCGTCTGGACGAGCTGCGCCGGCGGCTGGGCGACCACCCGGCCTTCTGGTGGCAGGAACTGACCGGGACGCCCTATCCGGGCCCGACGCCGGTGGCGGTCATCGCCGCCGCCAGCGAGGACGTCATCCCGCTGCGGAGCGCGGTCTCGTGAGCGCCTGCCCCGCCCTGCTGAGCGCCGACGGCGGCCTGGCCGACGGCATGGCGGCGCTGGACTGCCAGCTGAACCTGGCGGTCAGCGCCGGCTACGGCCGGCTGTTCGGGATGGGCGGCGTGTTCGGCGCGACCCTGACCGGGCTGCTGACCATCTATGTCGCCTTCGTCGCCTATGGCCTGATCACCGGCCGCACGCGCCTTGGCCTGTCGACCCTGACGCCGCGCATGGTGGTGCTGGGCCTCGTCCTGACCTTCGCCACCGCCTGGCCGGCCTATCAGGCCGTGGTCTACGGCCTGCTGACCGGCGGCCCCGACCAGATCGCCTCGGCCCTGCTGGGCGCGCCGCACGGCGCGGCCCGCGCCTTCGCCGCGCGGCTGGACGTGGTGTTCGAGCAGGTGGCGGATCTGGCCAAGGACCTCGGCCAGGCCGGACCGGCCAACGACCCGCAGGCGCAGACGGCCGTCAAGCTGACCTGGGCCAGCGCCCTGATGCTGCTGATCAGCACGGCGGGCCTGCTGATCGTCGCCCGCATCGTGCTGGCGGTGCTGCTGGCGGTCGGCCCCGTGTTCGTCGTGCTGGCGCTCTTTCCCCGCACGCGCGGCCTGTTCGAAGGCTGGATCAAGACCGCCAGCGCCCTGGCCTTCACGCCGATGCTGCTGACCCTGGGCGGCGCCGGCGTGCTGGCGGCGCTGGGACCGGTGATCGCCGCCATCGGCGACGACCCGGCCGCCGCCGTGGCCGAGACCCGCCCGATCCTGACCCTTTTCCTGGGCTCGATCATCTACGTCCTGCTGCTGCTGGCCCTGGCCTGGGCGGCGTGGAACATCACCCGCGGCTGGCGGCCGTTCGGCGGTTCGAGCGAGGCCGCGCCCGCCTCCGCCGAGCCGGCGCGGACCATGCACGCCGCCGCCGGGACTGTCGGCGCCGACGGACGCGCGGCGCTCGACGCCCGCACGGCCGCCGTGGTCGCCGCCGTCTCCGCGCCGCCGGCGACCCGACGCGACGCCCCCGCCGACCGCCGCATGGAGATCGCCCAGCAACCGACCGCCACGTACTCGGCCGCGCCGTCCCTGCGCCGCGCCGCCGCACGCCCCCGCGCCGAGGGCCTGGGCCAGCGTCATCGCCCCCAGCCCGCCGCCTCCCCCCTGACCGCGAACCCTGGATCATGAGACACGCCCTGCTCCTGCCGGCCCTCGCGGCCGCGCTCGCCCCCTTCGCCGCTCAAGCCGCCCCTCAAGCAAATGACGGCCGCATCCGGATGGTCGACTACGACGACGCCGTCGTGGTGCGCGTCGACGGCTGCTTCGGCTTTCAGACGATGATCGAGTTCGCTCCCGGCGAGCGGATCGAGAACGTCGGCCTGGGCGACGCCGCCCAATGGCTGGTCGCGCCCAACAAGCGCGCCGACATGCTGTTCGTGAAGCCGGCCTACAAGACCAGCCACAGCAACATGACCGTCTCGACCGACAGGCGACGCTACAGCTTCGAGCTGGTCGCCAGACCGACGGCCGCCTGCGCCAAGGGCCAGGTCGTCTACGACCTGCGCTTCCGCTATCCGCACGAGCCCGCCGTCGAACTGGCCGGCGCGGCGCCCGTTCCGACCGCGCCCGCCGAGCCGGTGGTTCCGCCGCCCGAGCAGCGCAATCTCGCCTACACCTTCACCGGCGCGGCCGACACCGTGCCGATGCGCGTGTTCGACAACGGCAAGGCGACCTATTTCCGGTGGTCCGAAGGCACGACCACGCCAGCCGTCTACGCGGTCGCCACCGACAAGTCCGAGAGCCTTGTCAGCTTCACCTCGCAGGGCGACTGGCTGGTGGCCAGCCAGGTGGCGCCGGCCTTCGTGCTGCGACGGGGCAACGCCGTGGCGGTGTTGCACAACGATTCCTACCAGACCCCCGCGCTCGACGCCGCCTCGCCGCAGCCGCGCCCCGAGCCGCCGGCAAAGCGCTCGCGCCTGGCGCTGTTCTCCTCCAGCAAGGGCAAGTCCGATGTTCGCTGAAGCCGACCGCTCCGGACACGACCCGCGCCGCCGGCTGTCGGCCGACGACCTACGGCTGGCCTCGACGACCGCCGCGCCGGACGTCGCCCGCCCGCCTTCCGCCGCCGACGGCCTGGGCCTGGCGGCGGGGGTGGTCGCGGCCGTCGCCCTGGGCGGGATCACCCTGCTGACGCTGAACGCCAAACGCACCGCGCCGCCGCCCGCAAGGCCGGAATCCGCGCCGGTCGCCACGCTCGCCGCAACGCCGGCGCCGCCCGCGCCGGTGGTCCTGGCCGCCGCTCCACCGCCGCCCGCCGCCGCGCCCCAGGTCGCGCCCGGACCGCCGCCGCCCGTCGGGGTGGATCCGAACCAGTCGCGGGCCGGGCCGATGGTCATCGACAACACGGCGATCGAGGCCTCGGCGCCGCGCGTCTCGGGCGGACCGGCCGCCCCGGCCGCGCCGCAGGGACAGCTCAGCGCCGACGAGCAATTCGCGTTGCGGGCCGGAAACGACGCCCCGCCCAGCGCCCGCGCCTCCAGCCTTTCCGACCCGGCCGGCACCGTCGTGCAGGGCGCGATCATCCCGGCGGTGCTGGAGACGGCGCTGAACTCCGACCTGCCCGGCTACGCCCGCGCCATCGTCAGCCGCGACGTGCGCGGCTTCGACGGCACGCGAGTGCTGATCCCGCGCGGCAGCCGGCTGATCGGCCAGTACAAGAGCGGCGTCGCCACCGGCCAGAGCCGGGCCTTCGTGGTCTGGACCCGCCTGATCCGCCCCGACGGCGTCTCGGTGCAGTTGGCCTCGCCCGTCACCGACGAGACCGGCCAGGCCGGGGTCGGCGGCAAGGTCGATCGCCACTTCGCCCAGCGGTTCGGCGCGGCCATCCTGTTGTCGGTCGTTTCCGGCGCGGCCTCGTCGCTGGGGAACGGCTCGTCGAGCACGGTGGTCATCGGCTCCAGCGGCGACGCGTCCAGCGCCGCCAGCCAGGCCCTGCAGACCGACGGCAAGATCTCGCCGACCATCCGCGTGGCCCAGGGCACGCCGGTGCAGGTGTTCGTGGCCCGCGACCTGGAGTTCGGCCGGTGAACGCCCCGGCGGCCGCCTTTCCCCCGCAGGACGTCTATCTGCGCACCTATCTGGCGCCGTTCGCGCCGTGGCTGGAGCGCGCCGACGTCTCGGAGATCCTGGTCAACCGGCCGGGCGAGGTGTGGATCGAGACCGCCGGCGCGCGGAGCATGCAGCGCGTGCTCGTCCCCGCCATCGACGACCGGCTGCTGGAGCGGCTGGCGACCCAGGTGGCCCGCTGGACCTTCCAGGGCGTCAATCGCCAGAGCCCGCTGCTGGCCGCCACCCTGCCCGGCGGCGAGCGGTTGCAGATGGTCGGACCGCCCGCCACCCGCGCCGGCTGGGCCCTGGCCATCCGTCGCCACCGCCTGGCCGACCTGGACCTGGAGGCCTTCCGCAAGGGTCCGCTGCCGCCGCCCGCAGCGTCCGTCGCGCCCGAAGCCCTCGACGCCGCCGCCCGCCAGGAGCCGATCGAGTTCCTGCGCGAGGCCGTCGCCGCGCGGAAGACGATCCTGATCTCGGGCGGCACCTCGTCGGGCAAGACCACCTTCCTCAACGCCCTGCTGCGCACCGCGCCTATCGAGGACCGCATCGTGCTGGTCGAGGACGCGCCGGAACTGGCCCTCAGCCAGCCCAACGCCCTTGGCCTGGTGGCCGTGAAGGGCGACGAGGGCGAGGCGCGGGTCGATGTCGACGACCTGCTGCAGGCCGCCCTGCGGCTGCGTCCCGACCGGATCATCCTGGGCGAGATGCGCGGCCGCGAGGCGGCGACGTTCCTGCGGGCGATCAACACCGGCCACCCGGGCTCGCTGAGCACAGTGCACGCCAGCACGCCGCGCGGCGCCCTGGAGCAGATCGCCCTCATGACGATGCAGGCGGGGCTGGCGCTCTCGCGGCGCGAGACCATCGACTACGTCTCGACCATGGTCGACGTCGTCGTGCAGCTGGGCCGAATCGGCGGCGAACGGCGGATTCTCGACATCCTCACGCTCAACTGCGGAGCGGAACGATGATCGGGTTTCCCGCCTCGGTCGCAAATACCACCCCCGCGCGACGTCGTGACGCGCATAGAGGCCCGCTTGCAGCCCCTCCCCCTATGACTCGGAGCCTTTTGGTGTGTCATAGTCCAGACGCGATGACCCCCGACGCCTCGATCACCGAGACCGCGACCGTCCTCCTGGTGGAAGACGACGACGTCCTCCGCCGCGAGATGGCCGGCTACCTCGGCGCCCAGGGCTACGCCGTGCGCCAAGCCTCGACGGTCGGCGCGGCGCGCGAGGTGCTGGACGCCCGCGCCGTCGACGTGGTCGTGCTCGACGTCAACCTGCCCGGCGAGGACGGCCTGTCGCTGTGCCGCCAGCTGGCGCGGGGCGATGGTCCGGCCATCCTGATGCTCAGCGCCATGGGCGAGCCGGTCGACCGGATCCTGGGCCTGGAGCTCGGCGCCGACGACTACGTGGTCAAGCCGATCCCGCCGCGCGAACTGCTGGCCCGGGTCAAGGCCCTGCTGCGCCGCCGCAGCGCCGCCGGCCCTCCGGGCAAGAACCCCAAGCGCAACACCTACGCCTTCGCCGGCTTCCGCCTGGACCTGGCCGCCCGCCAGCTGACCGCGCCGGGCGGGACCCTGCTGCTGCTGACGCGGGGCGAGTTGGCCATCCTGTCGCTGCTGCTCGACAACGCCCGCTCGGTGGTGTCGCGCGAGGACCTGCTGACCGTCATCCGCGGCGAGGCCGCCGAGACCGTCGGCCGCGGCGTCGACCTGCACATCAGCCGCCTGCGCCGCAAGATCGAGGCCCAGTGCGACCAGGAACTGATCAAGACCTATCGCGGCGTCGGCTATGTGCTGGACGCCAAGGTGGTGGTCGAATGAAGTCACTGGTCGCCTCCTTGCGCCGGCCCAGCGCCCCGATCGCCCTGCAGATCGTCGCCCTGCTGCTGGCCAGCCTGGTCGTGGCGCAGCTGGCCACCCTGGCGCTCACCTTGCTTCTGCCGCCCAAGCCGCCGGCCCAGCACAGCCTGGCCGACATCGCCGCCGGCCTGAAGGGCGGACCGATCGACGCCAGCGAGACCCGTCCGCTGGTGCGCACGGTCGAGAAGGAGCCGCCGTCGCTGTCGAGCCCCGGCTGGGTGGCCTCGGAGAAGTCGAGCGCCGATCTCGCCCGCCTGCTGAACGCCGATCCCGACGACGTGCGCCTGCTGTTCTACGCGCCGCCGCCCTTCGCCGGCGCGGGCGCGGCCAGCCGCCGGGCCGACGCCGCCGCCCTGCCCTTCACCGCCGTGCTCGGCTCCAGCGCCTACGCCCAGGGGCCCGCCCCCGGCGGCCGGGCCATGGGTCCCGCCGGCGGCGGCATGATGGCCCAGCCGTCGGTCGGCCCGGGCTCGGTCGGCTTCCCGGTCAGCGCCGCCCAGAACAATCCCGCCATGTGGCGCGCCGCCCGCGCGGCCCTGGCCGGCGGCAACAGCGGCGCCCGCTCCGACTACCGCCCCGGCGGGACGCCTTCGCGCTATGGCCAGCAGCGCTTCCCCGGGACCAGCGCCGGCGGCGTTCCGCCCGGCGGGATCATCGGCGGCGGCGCCCCGCCGCGCGTCGGCCAGCGCCTGCAACCGCGCTTCGCCACCGACCCGCTGTTCACCGCCCCGTTCCGCTCGTCGAGCTTCACGATCGGCACCCCGCAGGCGGTCGATCCGATCGAGGCCCTGCCGCCGCCCGACACCAGCGACGACGACGCGCCGGTGACCAGCCACACGGTCGCCGTCGCCCCGGCCCTGACCGCGCGCGCCAAGCCGACCAGCGAGACGATCGGCGCCGCGCCGCGCCTGGCCTCGGCCGCGCCCGCCAAGCCCGTCGCCAAGCCGCAACCGCAAGGCCGCCCCCTGGCCGCGCCGGTGGCCCGAGGCCTCTTCGGCCTGGCCCCCGCGCCCTATATCGAGGGCGACTTCGTGGCCGCCATGCGCGTCTCCGACGGCCGCTGGGTGACCCTGCAGCCCAAGCCCGAGGGCTTCCCCAACAGCTGGCAGCGCCGCGTGCTGCTGTGGTTCCTGGTCTCGTTCGCCATCGTCGGCCCGATCGGCTACGTCTTCGCCCGGCGCCTGGCCGCGCCGCTGGCCGGCTTCGCCGACGCCGCCGAGGCCCTGGGCCGCGACCCGTCGTCGCCGGTTCTGGCCGCCGACGGACCGGCCGAGGTCGGCCGCGCCGCCCGCGCCTTCAACCAGATGCAGGCGCGCCTGACCCGGTTCATAAACGACCGCACGGCGATGATCGGGGCGATCTCGCACGACCTGCGCACGCCCCTGACCCGCATGCGCTTCCGGCTCGAGCGGGCCTCGCCCTCCCTGCGCCGCGAGATCGGCCAGGACATCGACCAGATGGAGGCCATGATCAATTCGGTGCTGGCCTTCATGCGCGAGAACGCCGAGGCCGGCGCCCGCCAGCATGTGGACCTGCGCTCGCTGCTCGAATGCGTGGTCGACGACGCCGAGGTCACCGGCGGCGACGTGACCCTGGAGCCGGGCCAGACGCCGCAGGTCGAGATCGACGTGCTGGGCCTGCAGCGGGTGTTCACCAACCTCGTGGACAACGCCGTCAAGTACGGCGACAGCGCCCGGGTCAGCCTCTATGTCGACGGCGACGAGGCCGTGGCCGAGATCCGCGACAAGGGTCCGGGCATGAGCGAGGACGAACTCAAGCGCGTCTTCACCCCGTTCTACCGCAGCGTCGCGGCCCGCACCTCGACCAAGCAGGGCGTCGGGCTTGGCCTGGCCACCTCGCGCTCGACCGTCCGGGCGCATGGTGGCGACATCCGGCTGGAGAACGTCGAAGGCGGCCTCATGGCCCAGGTCCGCCTGCCGCTCGCCGCCCAGCGCGGCGGCTCGCAGACCGAACCGCCGCTGCCGATCGCCGCGGAGTGATCCTTCTCCCCTTGCGGGAGAAGGTGGCGGCCGTTCCCGAGGAACCTCCCCCCGTGGGGGAGGTGATCGCGCAGCGATCGGAGGGGGGAGTTGGTGCGAGATATCCGCCGCCTCGAAAGCTGAAAACGCCCCCCCACCGGCCTTCGGCCGCCTCCCCCACAGGGGGAGGTTCCTTGAGCGCATGGCTTCTCTTCCTCACGCGGTGAACCGCTGAGCTGTCGAAGGGGAACGGAGCGCCCAGGCGACGCCCGGAGGTGTGTAGACAGATACCGTTTCGACGAAGCCTAGACGCTCCGCGCGGTCGTTTGGCTGCCGGCTTCCCGGGCGGCGGCGCTCTTAACGCCTTACCAGGACCATCCGCCGGGTTTCCCGTTTGGACGGCGACGAGGAGAGGGGTGCTCTGTAATCCTCGCCCAAGCCGACGGCGGGCGGGCCTGGCCAGCGCCAAGTCCCCGGACGCGACGGATCTTCCCAATCCGCCCCAGTCCCGCTCGATCGCATCCCGCCGCCGCATGGTCGCTGGCCGCGCGCCCCTTCGGTGCGGCGAGACGGGGTTATTATGCAGCGGGTTTGAGCGCGTCTGATCCAGAGCGGTGAGAAAGTTGCAAGGGGTTGGATTGGTTGGGGTTTTTGGCGCGGTCGACGGGGATTGGCAGCGCTCTATCCCCGTCCGCGTTCCTTCTCCCCTTGCGGGAGAAGGTGGCGGCGAAGCCGTCGGATGAGGGGTCTCTCAAACTTGAGACGCATCACCCGGCCTGACCGCCGCACGCAGCTTCGAGGTCTGAGAGACCCCTCACCCGACCCTGCTCTGCAGGGCCACCCTCTCCCGCAAGGGGAGAGGGATCAGTTGTTCCGCTTTCGCGGGGATTTTACGGGAGAGGGCTTGGGCCACCTCCCGTGGGGGAGGTCCCTACCCCTTCCGCGCCAGGCGGATCACGCCGTCGTCGCCTTCGCTGGCCCGGACCGGGAAGGCGCTGGTGACGGCGGTGACGAAGGCCTGGGGTTCGGTGCTCTGGAAGTAGCCGGCCAGGCGCAGGTCGGCGATCGACGGGTCGGCGATGCGGACCTTCTGGCGGTTGTAGCGGTTGAACTCGGCCACGGCCTGGCTCAGCGACTGGCCGTTCAGCGCGATGGCGCCCTGGCGCCAGGCCAGGGCCCGGTCGATCTCGGCGTCCGACAGCGGCTGGGCGTGGCCGCCGTGCGGGCCGTAGACCATGGCCGTGCCGGCGGCGATCCGCACCTCCTTGGCCGGCCCCTTGCCGTCGGGCTCGATGTCGGCGGCGCCGCGACGGACGGTGACGGCGGCGTTCTCGGCCCCCAGGCGGACGGAAAGCTCGCCGCCGCCGGTCTCGATGCGGGCGTCGCGGGCCTTGACCACGAAGGGACGCGCGTCGGGGGCGGCCTCGAACAGGGCCTCGCCCTTGACCAGCTTCACCTCGCGCACGCCGTTGCGGTAACGCACGACGACCTTGCTGTCGGTGTTGAGCTCGATGCGGCTGTTGTCGGCCAGCACCACGACGCGGCGCTCGCCGATGTCGGTGGCGTAGGCGGTCGAGGCGGTGGCGCTGAGCATGCCGGCCCCGAGGACGCCGGCGATGGCGACGGCGGCGGCCATCATGGTCCAGGGCGAGCGGCGGTCGAAGGCCCGGCGGGCTTCTTCCGGCGCGAACAGGTCGGCGTCCGGCTTGGCGGAGACTGGCTTGAAGACGCGCAGGCGGTCGGCGCGCTCCCAGGCGGCGTGCTCGCGCTCGAAGGCGGCCTCGTTCTCGAAGCTTTCGGCGCGCCAGGCCTCGAAGGCGGCCCGTTCGTCAGGCGCGCAGGCAGGATCGGACAGCCGCACCACCCACTGGGCGGCGGCCGTTCTCACTGCTTCGCGTCGCGATCCCGCTTCCCGACCCATGAACGCCCTTCGTCGATACGCACTGGCTGGGTCGCGCCTGGGCGGCCCAGCTTTTCGGAACAGTAGCGAAGCCCCTTGATCAGGTGCTTCTCGACAGTCGAGACGGACAGGCCCATGCGAACCGCTATCTCGCCCGGCGACAGGCTATAGACTTTCCTGAGGGTGAATACACGCCGACATTGTGTCGGCAGCTCGGCGATCGCCTCGCGCAGCTGGCGAAGTTCGTCGCGCGAGACCAGCGAGGCCTCGGGTCCGGGGGTCTCGTCCATGCCGCCGATCTGCTCGAAATCGGCGACGGCGGTGATGGTCAGGACCTTGCGGCGACGCAGGCCGTCGAAGGCGATGTTGCGGATGGTGCGCGAGGCGAAGGCGGCGGGATTGGTGATTTCGCGCCAGGTCTTGCAGGCGATGACCCGGGCGAAGGCGTCGTGGACCAGATCTTCCGGATCGGCCTCGCCGTTGCGGCAAAACTTGCGCGCATAGGCCAGAAGCCGCGGTTCCAGGGGCAGGATTTCCCTGCGGAACCAGGCTCGGCGCTGTTCGTCTTCTGGTGTCATCGCCCTCGTTCCCCGGCCGGGAACCAACCCCGGCGAAGCCGTCGTGGCAAGAGGCGAACACGCGCCCCGACGGCGGAGAGGGCTTATGCGCCGTGTTTCCGCGGGTAACATTGCGAGGTGGGGCAAGGACTTGCGCCCGGTGCGCGGACGCCAAAAGATTCAGCAGATTTTTTGCGCGGCCTGTCCGTCAGGCGGGCGCTCGCGCCTCCTTCAGTCGAGCAGTCCGGCAAGCTCGCCCGCAAGGCGCAAATCCTCGACGAATTCGGCCCGGGCGCGTTCGCGGACGGCGGCGTCCGGCAGGCGCAGCAGGAAGGACGGGTGGTAGGTCAGCACCGCCCGGGTTTGATCGGGCAGTTGCAGCGCCTTGCCGCGATTGGCGGTGATGGGCGTGGCCTTGCCCATCACCGCCTGCGCCGCCGTCGCGCCGAGGGCGACGATGACGCGGGGGCGGACGAGGCGCCGCTCGGCGTCCAGCCACCAGCGGCAGGCCTGCACCTCGCCGCGATCGGGGGTCTTGTGGATGCGCCGCTTGCCGCGCGACTCGTGCTTGAAGTGCTTCACGGCGTTGGTGACATAGGTCCGATCGCGCGGCACGCCGGCTTGTTCGAGCGCCTCGTCGAACACCTGGCCGGCGGGGCCGACGAAGGGGCGGCCGGCCAGGTCCTCCTGGTCGCCGGGCTGTTCGCCGACGAACATCAGCCGGGCCTGGGCCGCGCCATGGCCGGGCACGCCTTGCGTGGCGTCGCGCCACAGGTCGCAGCGGCGGCAGACCTGAACGGCGGCCTCCACCGCGTCCAGGCTGGTGGGGATGTCGCCGTTGTAGGATCCGTCGCGAGCCTGGCGCAGGGCGGCCTTCAGCACGCGGTCGGGAGCGGGCGAGGGGGCGGCGGCGACCATGGCGGCGGCGCGCGCCTGGGCGGTTTCGATCAGCTGCGGAATGAGCCGCGCCTCGGGAAGGTTGCGCCAATACCGCTCGGGCATCTCCTGGCGCATCATCCTCTCGTTCAGCCGCGCCGGGTTGAAGATCGAGGCGTAGTAGGTGCGCCAGAGCTCCTCCTGGGCGTCTTCGGCCGGCGCGTCGGCCGGATCGGCGCCGTCGGAGACCTTCAGCGTCTGCCCGTCCCAGGCCACGCAGGCGTCGGGCGTCAGTATGGTCCAGGTCATGGTGGTGAAGCGGCGGGCGAAGAACGGCGCGGCGGCCTCGGTGACGCGGTGGGCCGGCTCGAACCAGGCGGCGTAGGCCTCCGGCTCAGTCTCGATCAGGCGGAAGCGGACGAAGGCGTGCATCTTGTGGATCGCCCGCGAGACGGCTTTTTCCATGTCGCGGGCCTTGGCGACATCGGGATCGGCGGGGTTGTCGATCAGGCGGGGCTCGCGCTCCAGCCGCCATAGCAGCCGATAGAGCAGGGCGAAGCGCTCGCCGGAGCGGTGCAGGACGACGGACCTTGCCAGCTCGACGAAGGCGGGCGGGACGCTGAAGGCGCCGGCGGTGGGCGCGGCGGTCGGGGTGACGGGCGCGGCTTCGAAGAGGTCGCGCTCCACCGTCCAGATCACCGTCTCGGGCGGGACGCCCTCGCCCCGCAGCGCTCGCGCGGCCGTTCGCCAGCCGTCGAAGTCGATCTCGGAGGCCAGCCGCACCACGCGCATCAGAAGAGGCTCAGCTGGGCCGGTTCGATCAGGCGGGCCTTCAGGTGCTCGCCGTCGGTCGCCATGCCCGGCGTCCAGCCCTCGGCGACGACGAAGGCCCTGGCGCGCTTGACCACGGCGCCGACGCGCTTGAGGTCGTCGATGGTCAGCCGCGCCTGGCGACGGGCCAGCAGGATGCGGTCGACGGCCTTGGCGCCCAGGCCCGGCACGCGCAGCAGGGTCTCGCGGTCGGCGGCGTTGACGTCGACGGGGAACCTGTCGCGGTTGCGCAGCGCCCAGCCGGTCTTGGGATCGACCGAGAGGTCGAGATCCTCGCCGGCGCCGATGATCTCCGGCTGCTCGAAGCCGTAGAACCGCATCAGCCAGTCGGCCTGGTACAGGCGATGCTCGCGCAGCAGCGGCGGGCGGCTGGACGGCAGGCGGTGGCTGGAATCCGGGATCGGGCTGAAGGCCGAGTAGTAGACGCGGCTGAGACGATAGGCGCCGTAGAGCGAGGCGCTGCGGGCCAGGATGTCGCCGTCGCTCGCCTGGTCGGCGCCGACGATCAGCTGGGTCGACTGGCTGCGGGCGAAGGTCTTGCGCGGCGCGGTGCGGGCCGGCTCGGCGCGCTCGTCGATGGCCAGGCGCATGCGGCCCATGGCCCGCTTGATGTCGCCGACGTCCTTCTCGGGGGCCAGGGACTTGAGGCTCTCGTCCTGGGGCAGCTCGATGTTGATCGACACCCGGTCGGCATAGAGCCCGGCCTGCGCGGCCAGTTCCGGCGAGGCCTCGGGGATGAGCTTCAGATGGATGTAGCCGCGGAAGTCGTGGTCCAGCCGCAAGGCTTTCGCGATGCGGACCATCTCCTCCATCGTGTAGTCGCCGTTGCGGATGACGCCCGACGACAGGAAGAGGCCCTCGATATAGTTGCGCTTATAGAAGTTGAGGGTGAGGTCGACGACTTCCTTCACGCTGAACCGCGCCCGGGGCGTGTTCGACGACACCCGGTTGATGCAGTAGGCGCAGTCGTAGATGCAGAAGTTAGTCAGCAGGATCTTCAGCAGGCTGATGCAGCGCCCGTCCGGGGCGTAGGCGTGACAGATGCCCATGCCTTCGGTGGAGCCGACGCCCTTGCCGCCGACGGAGTCGCGCTTCTCCCCGCCCGATGAGGCGCAGGAGGCGTCGTACTTGGCGGCGTCGGCGAGGATGGAGAGCTTGCGGCGGATATCGAGAACGGCCATCCGCACAGTCTATAGTTCTCTATTTGTTCCGTCGAGTTCTGCGTTGTCGCAGTGAGGGCGGAACCGGCCGGGCGGCTCGCGCGATCCCTTTTACGGAAAAGGGAGTTCGCCAATGGCGCGCCGCAAGGAAGACTGGCCCTCGACGATGCTCGACGCCTGGGCGCTGGGGATGGAGGCCTCGGCCGTCATCGGCCTGCGGACCATGGTCCTGGCCGGCGGTGGGGCGCGGGCGCAGAGCGAGGCGATCCGCATGACCACCGAGAAGATGGCGGCGGCGGCCGACGTGGGGCTGAAGTTCTGGACGGGCGGTTTGCCCCAGGCACCGGACGCGGCGACGCGGGCGGTGATCCGGGACTACCGGACCAAGGTGCGCGCCAATCGCCGGCGGTTGGCGAAGGGGTAGCTTCGCGGCTTCCTCAAATCGTCATCCCGGCCGGAGCGTAGCGTAAGCCGGGACCCAGGGGACCGGGCTCGGCGGCTGCTTCATCCGCCGGCGGTTGCAGGCGCGTTGCGGCGGCCCCTGGGTCCCGGATAAGCCCTGCGGGCTTTCCGGGATGACGAGTGTGGGGAGGCTTGGACGAGGTCTCAGTCCGGCCGCAGCGAGCGCGGGCCCACGGCGTGCACCCGCTTGCCGCCGAGCGCCCCGGCCAGCGGCGGCGCGGCGAACAGGTTGGAGAAGGCCTGGTCGAGGATGTTGAGGCCCCCGGTATAGGCCCCGAAGGCCGGCAGGATCAGGCGCTGGCCGTCGGTGACGAAGCAGCGCTTGCGCACGCTGCCGCGACCGCTGGAGACGCGGGCGGCCGGGTGCAGGTGGCCGGCGACCTCGCCGGGCTGGACGCCGGGCTCGGGTTCGTGGCGCAGGATCAGGCCGCCGATGGAAAGCTCGTCGATCACCTGGCCGGGCAGGGCGCGCGGGCCGTCGGCGTCGTGGTTGCCCACCGCCCAGATCAGGTCGCGGCCGACGGACAGGGCGCGCAGGCGCTCGGCGTCGTCGGCGGCCAGGCGATCCTCGGCCGCGCCGTCGTGGAAGCTGTCGCCCAGGAAGATCAGGGTCGCTGGCTTCAGGGCCGCCACCTCCGCCTCCAGCCGGGTCAGGGTCTCGCGGGTGTCGTAGGGCGGCAGCATCTGGCCAAAGCGCGCGGCGTAGGACGAGCCCTTCTCGAAGTGCAGGTCGGCGACCACCAGAGCGCGCTCGGCCTCCAGCCACAGGGCGCCGGAGCCACGCAGCAGCACCAGCCGCTCGGACACCATGACCGTCAGGCCGCCGCAGTCGCTGAGCTGGAACCTCGTCAAGACAGCGCCTCCGCGATCAGGTCTTCCTCCGCCTCGGCCAGGATCATGTCGCTGGCCGCGTCGCCGGGCGCGCGCTCGCGGCCGATCTCCAGCATGATCGGCACGGCGAAGGGCGAAACCTTGTCCAGCGCCGCATGGCGGATGCGGCCCTTGATGCGGGCCAGTAGATCCCCCAGCCGCGCCACGTCCAGCTGACCGGTCGCCGCATCCATGCGCGCGCAGCGTAGCAAGAGGTGGTCGGGCTGGTGCTTGCGCAGCACGTCGTAGATCAGGTCGGTCGAGAAGGTGACCTGCCGGCCGGACTTCTCCTCGCCGGGATAGCGCCGCTCGATCAGGCCGCCGACCAGGGCGCAGGCCTTGAAGGCGCGCTTCATCAGGAAGCTCTCGTTCAGCCAGTCCTCGAGGTCGTCGCCCAGCATGTCCTGGTCGAAGAGGTCGGCCAGATCCAGCTCGTCCATCGGCCGCAGCGACCAGATATTGAGGGCGTAGTCGTTGCAGACGAAGCCCAGCGGCCCGACGCCCAGGCGGTCGAGCCGGCGGGTCAGCAGCATGGCCAGGGTGGTGTGCGCCAGGCGCCCCTCGAACGGATACATGACCATGTGGAAGCGCTTCCCGCGCGGGAAGGTCTCCAGCAGCATCTCGTCCTCGTCCGGGATCAGCGAGCGGAGCTTCTGGTAGGCCATCCACTCCTGGACGTCGGGGGGCAGGGCCAGCCACTCGGCCTCGTCGTGCATCATCTTGCGCACGCGCGACGCCAGATAGGTCGAGAGCGGGAACTTCGAGCCGCCCCAACTGGGCATCTTGGGGTCCTTGTCGGGGGCGGGCGTCACGAAGGCGTCGGCGCCGACCAGGCTGTTGAAGCGCCAGACCTGGCCGGCGAAGACGAAGGTGTCGCCCGGCGTCAGCTGCTCGAAATAGCCTTCCTCGGCCTCGCCGATCTTGCGGCCGCCCATGGGACGGCGACCGCCGCCGATGCGGACATTGACCACGGCCGGCGAGACGATGGCCCCGACGTTCATCCGGTGGCGCTGGACGACCTGGGCGTTGCGGGCCTTCCAGAAGCCGTCCGCGTCTTCCACGATCCGGCGGAAGCGATCGTAGGTCTTCAGCGCATAGCCGCCGGTGGAGACGAAATCGACGACGGTCTCGAAGTCTTCCCACGACAGGTCAGCATAGGGGCCGGCGGTGCGGACCTCGTCATAGAGGTCGAGCAGCTTGAAGGGCTCGGAACAGGCGCAGCCCATGACGTGCTGGGCCAGGACGTCGAGGGCGCCGACGCGGGCCGGCTCGCCGTCGAGGTGGTTCTCCAGGATGGCGTCGGCGGCGGCGCGGCATTCCAGCATCTCGAAGCGGCTGGCGGGCACGAACAGGGCGCGGCTGGGCTCGTCGAGGCGGTGGTTGGCGCGGCCGATCCGCTGGACCATCCGCGAGGCCCCCTTGGGCGCGGCCAGCTGGATGACGAGATCGACGTCGCCCCAGTCGATGCCCATGTCGAGCGTCGAGGTGCAGACCACGGCCCGCAGCTCACCGCGCGCCATGGCCGCCTCGACCTTGCGCCGCTGCTCGGCCGACAGGCTGCCGTGGTGCAGGGCGATCGGCAGGCCCTCGTCGTTGAGCTTCCAGAGCTCCTGGAACGCAAACTCCGCTTGAAAGCGCGTGTTGACGAAGACCAGCGCCGTGCGGCTGGCGGCGATGATCGCATAGACCTCGGCCATGGCGTGCTGGGCGGTGTGGCCGGCCCACGGCACGCGGCCGCCGGAGACGAGGACTTCGACGACGGGTTGCGCGCCGCCGGAGCCGAGGACGAGGTCGACGGATGGAACCTCCCCCAGGGGGGGAGGCGATCGCGTAGCGATCGGAGGGGGGAGGGTGTCCGGCGTTGCGGAAGCTGAAACCGCCCCCCCACCGGCGCGATGCGCCGCCTCCCCCAGGGGGGGAGGTTTCTGGGTTTTCAGACCCTCTCCCCGAAGGGGGAGGTGGCCCGGAGGGCCGGAGGGGGAAGGGGCTGCTGAGGTGGGATCACTTCCCCCTCCGTCGGCTTCGCCGACACCTCCCCCTTCAGGGGGAGGGTTTTTACCCAACCACCGCCGCACGAGATCCGGATCATCGACCGTCGCCGACAGGCCCACCCGGCGCATGCGCGGCGCGAACTGCTGCAAGCGTGCGATGGCGAGCGCCAGGAGGTCGCCGCGCTTGGAGGGCCACATGGCGTGGGCTTCGTCGACGATGACGCACGACAGGTCGGCGAAGTATTCGCGCGCGCCTTCCCAGGCGCAGAACAAAGCGAGCTGCTCGGGCGTGGTCAGCAGGATGTCGGGCGGGCGGATGCGTTGGCGGGCCTTGCGGCTTTCGCCGGTGTCGCCGGTGCGGCTCTCGGCGACGATGGAGAGGCCCATCTCGCGGATGGGGGTCATCAGGTTGCGCTCGACGTCGACGGCCAGGGCCTTGAGCGGCGAGATGTAGAGGGTGTGGATGCCGGCCGGCGTGTTGCGGGGCGCCCGTTCGGCCAGCTCGATCAGGCTGGGCAGGAAGCCGGCCAGGGTCTTGCCGCCGCCGGTCGGGGCGATCAGCAGGGCGTCGCGGCCGGCCTTGGCCTTCTCGATCATCGCCAGCTGGTGGGCGCGCGGCGCCCAGCCGCGGGCGGCGAACCACTCGGTGAAGCGCGGGGGAAGCAGGTCGGCCGGAACCATCGACGGGGCTATAGCATGTTCCTGTTCTGTTTCTGGCGGGGAATCGACATTGCCAGCGCGCGACAGCCGAAAGTGGTAGCCGGTTTCGGCGCCCGTCGCGCGCCAGACGCGCAAAGAACAGCGTGCGAAGTTTGCCCTCGTTCGCCAAGCTTCCTAGGGTCGGCCCCGAAAGTTTTCGGAGTTCGCCATGTCCCGCGCCGCCCTTCTGCTGACCGCCGCCCTGGCTCTGCCGGCCCTGGCTCATGCTCAGGCGAAGATCGACAGCGGCCCGATCGATCCGGCCAGGCTGTCGGAGATCACCCGGGTGCTGGCGTCCGACGAATTCCAGGGCCGCGCCCCGGGCGGTCCGGCCGAGCAGAAGACCACCGACTACATCGCCGCCCAGTTCAAGGCGCTTGGCCTGGAGCCGGCCGGCGACGCGGGCAGCTACACCCAGAAGGTGCCGCTGGTGCACACCCGCATCGACGGGCCGATCGCCATGAGCTTCGCCACCGCCGGCGGCGCGGTGCCGCTTGTCCAGGGCGAGCAGGCCCAGGTCATGACACTGCTGCCGGTCGATACGGTGGCGATCAAGGACGCCCCGCTGGTCTTCGTCGGCTACGGCGTCAGCGCGCCCGAGCGCGGCTGGGACGACTTCAAGGGCGCGGACCTGAAGGGCAAGGTCGCCGTCTTCCTGATCAGCGACCCGGACCTGGAAGCGGTCGAGGGCGAGCCCGCCTTCGGCAAGTTCGGCGGCAAGGCGGCCACCTATTACGCCCGCTGGACCTACAAGTACGAGGAGGCCGTGCGGCGCGGGGCGGTCGGCGCCCTGATCGTGCACGAGACCCTCGGCGCGGGTTACGGCTGGAGCACGGTGAAGGCCTCGAACGGCGAGGGCTACGACATCGTCCGCGCCAACCCCGCCAAGGAGAAGCTGCAGCTGCAGGGCTGGATCCAGCGTGATGTGGCCGTCGATCTCTTCAAGCGCTCGGGCCTGGATTTCGAGGCCCTGAAGAAGGCCGCCCGCGATCCGTCGTTCAAGCCGGTGGCCCTGAAGGGCGCGAGCTTCTCGGCCGCCTACAAGGTGGCCCATGAGCCGATGGTCAGCCACAACGTGGTCGCCAGGCTGCCGGGGACGACCCACGCCGACGAGAGCCTGATGTACGCCGCCCACTGGGACGCCTACGGCGTCGGCGCGCCGGACGCGCAGGGCAAGACGATCCGGGCCGGCGCGGCCGACGACGCCATCGGCGTTGCGGGCGTGATCGAGGTGGCACGCGCCTTCAAGCAGGGGCCGGCGCCGCAGCGCTCGATCCTGTTCGCCGCCTGGACGGGCGAGGAGCGGGGCCTGCTGGGCTCGGAATACTACGCCGTGAAGGCCGGCGACGCGGCGCTGGGCAAGATGGCCGCCAACTACACCCTCGACGTGCTCCAGACCGCAGGCCCCGCCAAGGACATCGTGCTGGTCGGGGCCGGCCAGAACGAGCTGGAGCAGGGCCTGGCCAAGGCCGCGGCCGCGCAGGGGCGCACCGTGACGCCGGACGCCAAGCCGGAACGGGCGCTGTTCTACCGCGCCGACCACTTCTCGTTGGCCAAGCGCGGGGTGCCGGTGCTGCTGGTGATGGGCCTGGGCGGCGGGGCCGACCTGCTGAACGGCGGCCGCGCGGCCGGCGACGCCTGGGTCGCCGACTACACCAGCCGCTGCTACCACCAGCCCTGCGACGCCTGGAGCGCCGACTGGGACCTGCGGGGCGCGGCCCAGGACGTGGCCCTGGTCTACGAGGCCGGCAAGGCGATCGCCAATTCGCGCGCCTGGCCCGACTGGAACGCCGGCTCGGAGTTCAAGCCGGTCCGCGCGGCCAGCGCCGCCGCGCGAAAATAACGAGCGCGGGGCCGTCGGCGTCGCGCGCCGCCGTCGTCGGCCCCTTTACCCGGAACAGGCGAGCCCTTAGGCAGGACGCGCATCGGGCCGCGTGGGGCGGCCGAATCCGCATCTGACAAGGTTCCTTCATGCCCTCGGGTCTCGTCGCGCTCCTGGATGACGTCGCCGGCATCGCCAAGATCGCCGCCGCCTCGATCGACGACGTCGGGGCCGCCGCCGGCAAGGCGGGGACCAAGGCCGTGGGCGTGGTGGTCGACGACGCGGCCGTGACCCCGGGCTACGCCATGGGCTTCACGCCCGACCGCGAACTGCCGATCGTGGCCAAGATCGCCGTCGGCTCGCTGCGCAACAAGCTGTTATTCCTGCTGCCGGGCGCGCTGGTGCTCAGCGCCTTCGCGCCCTGGCTGGTGACGCCGATCCTGATGCTGGGCGGCGCCTATCTGGCCTTCGAGGCGACCGAGAAGATCCTCGAGATCTTCGTCCATCACGACGAGGCCGTGGAGACCGAGGAACTGGCGCTCAGCGGTCCGGAGCTGGAGAAGGAAAAGGTCGGCGGGGCCATCCGCACCGACCTCATCCTGTCAGCCGAGATCATGGCCATCGCCCTGGCCGACGTGTCGGGCAAGCCGATCCTGATCCAGGCCGCGGCCCTGGCCATCGTCGGGGTGGTGATCACCGTGCTGGTCTACGGCGTGGTCGGGCTGATCGTGAAGATGGACGACATCGGCCTGCACATGGCCAAGAGCCCGCGCGCGGCGACGCAGAAGTTCGGCCGGGGCCTGGTCAAGGCCATGCCGGTGGTGATGAGCAGCCTGGGCTATATCGGCACCGCGGCCATGCTGTGGGTGGGCGGCGGCATCATCGTGCACGGCCTGCACCATTTCCACCTGACGCCGATCCCGGCCTGGGTCGAGGGGTTGCAGCACTGGGCCGGCCTGGTTCCGGTGATCGGGCCGGTGACCGGCTGGCTGGCCATGGCGCTGGCGTCGGCGGTGGTGGGTCTGGTCATCGGCGGCGTCATCGCCGGCGTGCTGCACGTCATTCCGCGCAAGAAGGCGCACTAGGTCGGGGAGCGCGGATTGGCCGAACCCAAGCCGAAAGCCGTCAAGAAGGCCGCGCCGCGCAAGGCGGTGAACGCGGCCAACCTGGCGCACCTGGGCCCCGAGGCCTTGGCCGAGCTGCTGATGGAGGTGGCCGAGGGCCACGCGGCCATCAAGCGCCGGCTGAAGCTGGCCCTGCTGGGCGAGGTGGGGGCGGCCGATCTGGCGGCCGAGATCGACAAGCGCATCGACGCCATCGCCGACAGCCGCGCCCGCATCAACTGGCGCAAGTTCAAGGAGTTTGTCCGCGATCTGGACGCCCATCGCGCCTCGGCGGCGGGGCGGCTGGGCGAGCTTGACCCCAACCTCGCCGTGCCGGTGCTGGTGCGGCTGGTGCGGGTGTCGGAAGGCCTGGAAGGCCGGATCAAGGATCCCAAGGGCGAGCTGCAGGCGGTGTTCGACCAGGCCGTCGTGGACGTCGCGGCCCTGTCGCCCAAGGCCCTGACGCTGGACAGCCGCTCGCTGGCCGACGCCCTGCTGGCCTTCGTCGAGGGAGCGTCCACCAAGCTGTCGGTCGACCTGCTGCGCGCCGCAGCCCCGGCCCTGGCCGGCGACGCCGTGGCCGTGCTGCGGGGCAAGGTGCGCGAGCGCCTGGCCGCCCAACGCCGTCCGGACCCGCGCCTGCGGGCCGCGGCCCAGGTGCTGGCCGACCTGGAAGGCGACGTCGAGGGTTTCGCCGACCTGTTCACGGCCTCGCAACTGGTGCTGCCGCCGATCGGCGCCCAGCTCGCTCGCCGCTACCTGGCCGTCGGCCGCATCGCCGACGCCCTGGCGGCGCTGGACGTCTCGGCGCCCGGCCCGGGGATCGTCGAGCAGGCCGATGTCGGGGCCGTGGCCTGGAACGAGGCCCGCATCGCCGCCCTGGAAGCGGCCGGCGAGCCGCTGGAGGCCCAGGCCGTGCGCTGGGCGGGCTTCAAGGCCACCCTGTCGGTCGAGATGCTGCGGGCCTTCCTCAAGGGGCTGCCCGACTTCGAGGACGTCGAGGCCGAGGACCAGGCGCTGGACTACGCCCAGGCCTATCCCGACCCTTACAAGGCCCTGGCCTTCCTGACCGCCTGGCCCTCGGCGGCCGGGGCGGCGCGGCTGGTCATGGAGCGCGGACCGGCCCTGCACGGCGACCGGCCCGAGGTGCTGGAGCCGGCCGTTCGCCTGCTGGAGCACCGCCATCCGCTGGCCGCCACCGTGCTGCTGCGGGCCATGGTCGACGACGTGGTGCGCTACGGCCGGGCCGACCGCTACGCCGACGCCGCGCGCTGGGTGCTGGAGGCGGAGTCCCTGGCGCCGGGCCTGCCGGACGATATGGCCATCGACGATCACCCGACCTGGGCGCGGCGGGTGGCGGGTTATCGCCGGCTCTAGAGCTTGGCCGTGGCTGCGGCGTAGCGACGCGGCCCGCCGCAAGCCTCTGATAAGCAAGCCTTAAACGTACGGGGCGCAGAGGTGGCGGTTCTCGTCCCGCAGCCGCCGCGATGTTCCGATTGCCCTGGTTCCGCCCCGTACCCTCGACCCCTGAACTGATGAAGGCGCAGGTGCGCGCCTTCTCCAGGCAGGTGCCGATGATGTACGCGCTGGTGCTGGTCAACACGATCGCCCTGTCGGCGACCCACCTTCGCGACGCGCCGCTGCTGCTGACCCTGGGCTTTCCCGGCCTGCTGACCGTGGCCAGCCTGGTCCGGCTGGTGACCTGGTGGCGGGCCCGCAAGACCGCTATCGACCAGGCTTCCGCCAAGCGCCTGCTGCGCCAGACCCTGGTCTTCGCCGGGCTGCTGGGCCTGGGCTTCACCCTGTGGTCGTTCAGCCTGTTTCCCTACGGCGACGCCTTCGCCAAGGCGCACGTTGTGTTCTACATGGCCATCACGGCCATCGGCTGCGTGTTCTGCCTGATGCACATGCGGGCGGCGGCCTTCCTGCTGACCGGCATCGTCGTCGGGCCGATCACCGTCTTCCTGCTGGCCAGCGGCAATCCGGTGCTGACCGCCATCGGCTTCAACATGGCCCTGGTGGCCGTGGCCATGCTGGTCATCCTGCTGATCTCGTACCGCGACTTCTCCAATCTCGTGGAATCTCAACGTGGGCTCGAAGAGCGGCAGGCCGAGATCCAGAGCCTCAGCGACGACTATCTGCGCCTGGCCAACATGGACGGCCTGACCGGCCTGCCCAATCGCCGGCAGTTCTTCTCGCGCCTGCAGCGGGTGACCGACGAGGCCGCCGCGCAGGGCCGACGCTTCGCCGTCGGGGTGATCGACCTGGACGGCTTCAAGCCGGTCAACGACGCCTATGGCCACGCGGTCGGGGATCGGGTGCTGGTCGAGGCGGGCGAGCGCCTGGCCCGCGACCACGGCCAGCCGCTGTTCGTGGCCCGTCTGGGCGGCGACGAATACGGCCTGATCATCGAGGCCGACCTCGATCCCGAAGCCCTGCAACGCCTGGGCGCCGACCTGTGCGCGGCCTTGCGCGAGCCCTACTGCTTCCCGGGCGTCACGGCCCAGGTCTCTGGCTCGGTGGGCTTCGCGGTCTATCCGCAGGCCGCCAGCGCGCCCAACCTGCTCTACGAGCGCGCCGACTACGCCCTCTATCACGCCAAGCAGAACATCCGGGGCGCGGCGGTGGTGTTCTCGGCCGACCACGAGACGGCGATCAAGACCGCCGGCCTGATCGAGCAGGCCCTGCGCCACGCCGACATGGACGCCGAGTTCCGCCTGGCCTTCCAGCCGCTGGTCGATATCCGCGACGAGCGCACCATCGGCTTCGAGGCCCTGGCCCGCTGGACCAGCCCGACCCTGGGCGTCGTCTCTCCGGGCGACTTCGTGCCGGTGGCCGAGCGCTCGGGCCTGATCGCGCGGATGTCGCCGGTGCTGCTGGGCTGGGCGCTGGAGGCCGCGGCGACCTGGCCCGAGGACATCCGGCTGTCGTTCAACCTGTCGGTCCGCGACATCGCCTCGCCGCACCAGATCGCTCGGATCATCGAGATCATCCAGGCCAGCGGCGTCGATCCCGGCCGCATCGACCTGGAAGTCACCGAGACCGCCGTCATGCGCGACTTCGACCAGGCGGCCCGTTCGCTGGCGGCGCTGAAGGCGCTGGGCGTGCGCATCGCGCTCGACGACTTCGGGGCCGGCTATTCCAGCCTCAGCTACGTGCACCGCCTGCCGATCGACAAGCTGAAGATCGACGGCAGTTTCATGCGCGGGCTGGAGGCGGCCGACAAGCGCCGGGCCATCGTCAAGACCATCCTCGACCTCTGCCGCAACCTGGGCCTCGACTGCGTCATCGAAGGCGTGGAGACCCCCGAGCAGCTGGTGCTGCTCCAGCCCCTGGGCTGCCGCGTGGTGCAGGGCTTCCTGTTCGCGCGGCCGATGCCGGGCGAGGCGGTGGCGGGCTATCTGGCGACGGAGCGGGATGCTCCGGCGCAGGACGTCGAGGGGGTGCGGTCGGCGGGGTAGGGCGCTTAGTTCCCTCTCTCTGAGAGAGAGGGAGGGGCCCACGCTGAAGGCGTGGGAGGGTGAGAGGTTTCACCGCTGGCCGCGAGGATCTCGGCCTCTTTCACCCAAAGCGCTCGCGGTTTCCGGTCGGAAGACCTTTCCGGAAGCATGGCTCCATGGTGGTCAGCCCCCGAGGTCGTCATGACGCCTCGACGGTGTCTTTTCGGAGAGTTTGTTACCTCTCACCCTCCCACCGCCTGCGGCGGCGGGCCCCTCCCTCTCTCAAAGAGAGAGGGCTCTGAAGGCCTAACGCCGATCTTCGAATTCGCCCCCCATACGATCAAACCCAGTAGCGCCGTTCGCCAAGCTGTGATTGCATCGAGAAAAATAAGGGGAGAGAAACGAATGGAACTGGTCCAATGGCCGGCGCTGATTGCGTTGGCGGTCGGCGTCGTGGTTTGGGGCGGCGTGATTCTGGTCCGCAATTGGCGCGAAGCGCCCGCGACGGCCGAGGAAGACCTCGACTAGTCTTTCAAGTTCTCAGCGGAGCGATCGACAAAACCGTCTCTTAGTGGCGGCGTGATCGTGCGCGGCTCGATCTCGCCCACGGGGTCGGCTGGCGCCTGCCGGCGGGCTCGACTAGTTTGCCGCCATGACCACCCCGCTTTCCGCCCTGAAGCCCATCGTCCTGACCAATGACGCTGGCGTCGCGTTCCTGCGACGCCATCCGGCGACGCGCGAGGTGGCGACCGATGCGTCGGAGGCGGGCCTGCTGCGGGCGAGCCTGCACTTCGTCGACGCCATGGAGCCGCCGCCGGAAGAGCAGTGGGCCATGCCCAACGCCGATGTGCCGGAAGACCGCGCGCATGACCTGAGCTTCGAGAACACCGGCCACGCGCCGCCCTACGGCTTCTGGATCACCCATCCCGACGTGCTGGCCTGGGCGACGGACTTCGTCGAGGACGACGGCGCGGCGTGGCTGGTGAGGGTCTGGCTGAAGGCCGTTTGAGGTCTGGTCGATATCCACGAGCTTGAGTCGATTTTCACCGAGCATCCCCGCGAAGGCGGGGATCCAAGCCGACTCCACAGATGATCCACAGCCTGGCCTTCTCCTGAAAGTCAGCTTGGGTCCCCGCCTTCGCGGGGAAGGACGGATGTGGGGTGGCAGGCTGGTGACTGTCGATCCGAGCGACTGGCGCGCCTCGTCATGGCGAACTGCCGCCTGACGGCGCAAGCCCTTGTCAGATAAGCTGGTGCGGGCGGTCGGGGTCGAACCGACACTCCTTTCGGAACCGGATTTTGAGTCCGGCGCGTCTACCAGTTTCACCACGCCCGCGCTTCGCTGCTTGCCCAGGGGCGAAGCGAAGAGGCGACTTCCTAGCAGCGGTCGCCCGGAAGTTCCAGAGGCGTTTCGCTCACCCCAGCCACGGCGCTTTCGCCAGCCGTTCGGCCAGGAACTCCATCAGCACGCGCACCCGGGCCGGGCGGATGGCGCTGGGCGGGGTGACCAGGTGCATGGCGATCGGGGGCGGGGTCCAGTCGGCCAGGACTTGTTCCAGCTTGCCGTCGGCGACGTCGTTCCAGACCATGAAGTCGGGCTGCATGGCCAGGGCCTGGCCCTCCAGCAGCAGGGCGCGGAAGACGTCGGCGTTGTTGGCGCGCAGCTGGGCCGGCACGCTGATGGCGTACTGGCCCTGCTGGGCGTGCTCGAACCGCCAGGCGTCGCGCGAGCGGCCGCCGGTGTAGAAGAGGGCGCGGTGGCCGGTCAGGTCTTTCGGGTGCTGGGGCCGGCCGTGGCGGTCGAAATAGTCCGGCGAGCCGACCAGCATCACCCGCACTGGGCACAGGCGCCGGGCCAGCAGGCTGGAATCCTCCAGGGCCGAGATCCGCAGGGCCAGGTCGAAGCCGTCCTCGACGATGTCGACCAACTGGTCCGACAGCGAAAGCTCGACCGACACCTCCGGATAGAGGGTGAAGAAGTCCGAGAGGGCAGGGCCGAGGTAGCCGATCCCGAACGACATCGGCGCGGCCATCCGCACCAGGCCGCGCGGCACGGCCGACTGGGCCGAGGCCTCCAGCTCCAGGGCCTCGCCGTCGGCCAGCAGGCGGCTGGCGGCCTCCAGCGAGCTCTGGCCGCTGTCGGTCAGCGACAGCCGGCGCGAGGTGCGGTGGAAGAGGGTGGCGCCCAGCCGCTGCTCCAGGCGTGACACCGCCTTGGACACCGTCGCGTTCGACAGACCCAGGTCCTTGGCGGCCCGGGCGAACGAGCCGGTCTCGGCCACCTTGGCGAACACGGCCCAGGCCTCGAAGTCGGGGAGTTTCATCATGTCGTTTTTGGAAATGGTTTCTTTCGACCATTTCTATTTCGGATCGGGCGATCTGTCTCCATCTTCCTCGTCAACGGAGACGCCGACACGGCTTCCCCACCTGACACACCGGGAGATCGACATGATCGAAGTTCGCAAGTTCGACAGCCTGGGCGGCGCCAATCACGGTTGGCTCGACGCCAAGCACCACTTCTCGTTCGCCGGCTACCATGATCCCAAGCGCGTCCACTGGGGCGCCCTGCGGGTCTGGAACGACGACACCATCGCCGCCGGCACCGGCTTCCCGCCGCACCCGCACAACGACATGGAGATCATCACCTATGTCCGCGAGGGGGCGATCACCCACCAGGACAGCCTGGGCAACAAGGGTCGCACCGAAGCGGGCGACGTGCAGGTGATGAGCGCCGGCACCGGCATCCGCCACTCGGAGTACAACCTCGAGCCGGGCGTGACCAAGATCTTCCAGATCTGGATCATTCCGGACCGCGGCGGCGAACCGCCCGCCTGGGGCGCCAAGCCGTTCCCCAAGGGCGACCGCTCCGGCAAGTTCGTGGCCCTGGCCAGCGGCTTCGAAGGCGACACCGACGCCCTGCCGATCCGCACCGACGCCCGCGTCCTGGGCGCGACGCTGAAGGCCGGTGAAGAGACCGAGTATTCGCTGGGCGACGGCCGCCACGCCTACCTCGTGCCCTCGACCGGCAAGGTCGAAGTCAACGGCGTGGCGCTGGACACCCGCGACGGCGCGGCGATCGCCAACGAGAACACCATCCGGGTGAAGGCTCTGGAAGACGCCGAACTCGTGCTGGTGGACGCCGCCTAAACCTTCAAGACGCGGCGGCAGTCGCCGCGTCTTTTCCTCCCCAACCTCAGACTGAGCTTTCTCTAGGAGACTCCCATGGCCAAGGTTCTGGTCCTTTACTACTCGTCGTACGGCCACATCGAGACGATGGCCAAGGCCGTCGCCGAAGGCGCTCGCAGCACCGGCGCGACCGTCGACATCAAGCGCGTTCCGGAAACCGTGCCGGAAGAGATCGCCAAGGGCGCTCACTTCAAGCTCGACCAGGAAGCCCCGATCGCCACCGTCGCCGAACTGGCCGACTACGACGCCATCATCATCGGCACCGGCACGCGTTTCGGCCGCCTGAGCTCGCAGATGGCCGCGTTCCTCGACCAGGCCGGCGGCCTGTGGGCCCGCGGCGCGCTGAACGGCAAGGTCGGCGGCGCGTTCGTCTCGACCGCCAGCCAGCACGGCGGCCAGGAAACCACCCTGTTCTCGATCATCACCAACCTGCTGCACTTCGGCATGACGATCATCGGCCTGCCCTATAGCCACCAGGGCCAGATGAACAACGACGAGATCGTCGGCGGCGCGCCCTACGGCGCCACCACCGTGGCCGGCGGCGACGGCAGCCGCCAGCCGACCCAGATCGACCTGGACGGCGCCCGCCACCAGGGCGAACTGATCGCCGCCGCGGCCATCAAGCTGCACGGCTAAGCCCGATGCCTGGTCCTCGTCCTTCGACAAGCTCAGGATGAGGACCATGGCCAAGGCCGAGCATTCGAGATCCTCACCCTGAGCCTGTCGAAGGGCGAGGGTCTCGCACACTACCCTCGGCCGGGTTCCTCCCCCAATGACCCGGCTGTACCGGCCGCGTCGCGCTTCATCCTCCCCCCAGGAAGCGCGGCGCGGCTTTTTCTTTTGGAAAACGGCGGCTTAACCGCGTTTGGAAGCATCACGTTCAGCCTGATGCGCGAAGATGCTCGCACGCAGGGGACAGCGAGGCGGGCGTGGCGAAGAAGATCAAAGCAGCGAAGCGGAGGTCGGGAATGGCCGACTTCATGACGCTGCTGGTCTGCATCGCCTGCACCGTGTGGGCCTTCAGGACGATCGTCGGCCTGGCCGGCTGATTATCGCTTGGCCTTGGGCCAAGAAGGCGGCACTTGAGCGGCAAAGCCGTTTCAAGACCAGGATGTCGCCGCCCATGAACACCCAATCCGCCCAGGGCGTCACGATCGTCGATCACCCGCTGGTGCAGCACAAGCTGACCCTGATGCGGGACAAGGAAACCTCCACCAAGACCTTCCGCGCCCTGATGCGCGAGACCGCGACCCTGATCTGCTACGAGGTCACCCGCGAGCTCTCGATGGATGAGGTCGAAATCCAGACCCCCGTCGCCCCGACCAAGGCCAAGGTCATCGCCGGCAAGAAGCTGGTGTTCGCGCCGATCCTGCGCGCGGGCCTGGGGATGGCCGAGGGCATGCTCGACCTCGTGCCGTCGGCCCGCGTGGCCCACATCGGCCTCTATCGCGATCCGCAGACCCTCGAGGCCGTCGAGTACTACTTCAAGACCCCGGAAGACATCGCCGACCGTCTGGTCATCGTCGTCGATCCGATGCTGGCCACCGGCCACACGGCCGTCGCGGCGATCGACCTCCTGAAGAAGCGCGGCGTGCGCGACCTGCGGTTCGTCTGCCTGCTGGCCTCGGTCCCGGGCGTGGAGACCCTGCGCGCGGCCCACCCCGACGTGCAGATCTGGACCGCGGCGGTGGACGCCTCGCTCAACGACCACGGCTATATCGTTCCGGGCCTGGGCGACGCCGGCGACCGCACTTTCGGGACGCGCTGACCCGCCAGCGCGCTTCGGCCCCAAAGCAGGGCTGTTTGTGCGTCTGCGCACTTGCGCGACTCCCCGGGCGCGGTAAGCAACGACGTTAACCTTTCGGGACGCCATGCTGGTCACGCCGCCGCAGATCTATGTCGCCGACGACGACGCCCTGACGCGCGAGCTGGTCGAGATCCAGCTTGGGCGCGGCGGCTACGCCGTGCGCACCTATCCGACGGTGGAGGACCTGCTGTCGGCGGTCGAGGCCGCGCCGCCGGCCCTGATCCTGCTCGACGTGCGCATGCCGGGGCTTTCGGGCCTGGACGCCCTGCGCAGCCTCAAGGCCGCGCCGGGCGGGGCCGAGATCCCGGTGCTGATGCTGACGGGGGAGGGGCGGCTGGACCGCATCGTCCAGGCCCTGCAGCTGGGCGCGGCCGGCTACGTGATGAAGCCGTTTACGGGCAAGGCCTTGCTGGATCGGATCGGCGAGGTGCTGACGGCCGAGGCCTGAGGCTCAAACAAAAAGGCCGGGGATCGCTCCCCGGCCTTTCGTTCGTCAGGGCCGTGGGGCCGATCAGATTTCCTGGTTGTACTTGCCGACGCGGGCGCCCAGGCGCGGCTTCACTTCCTGGTGGAAGAGAGCCTTCATGTCGTCTTCCGACTGGGTGCTCTCGACCACGACCACCACTTCGGGCTTGTTCGACGAGGCGCGGACCAGCACCCACGAACCGTCGTCCAGGTGGACGCGCACGCCGTTGACGGTGATCACCTCGGTGATCTTGCGGCCCAGGATCGAGCCGCCGGCGGCGAACAGGTCTTCGTATTCCTTCACCACCTCGGCGACGACGCCGTACTTCTTCTCGTCGTCGCAGTGCGGGCTCATGGTCAGCGAGGTGAAGGCGATCGGCAGGGCCTTGCGCAGGTCCGACAGCTTCTTGTCCGGGTTGCGGTCGAGCATGGCCAGCACGGCGGCGGCGGCGGTCAGGCCGCAGTCGTAGCCGTAACCCAGCGGGGCGTTCATGAAGAAGTGGCCGCTCTTTTCGAAGCCGGCCAAGGCGCCCGTCTCGGCGCTCTTGCGCTTGATGTAGCTGTGGCCGGTCTTCCAGTAGATGACCTTGCAGCCGTGTTCTTTCAGGATCGGGTCGGTGGCGTAGAGGCCGGTCGACTTGACGTCGACGACGAAGGTCGCGCCCGGGTGCAGCGGGGCCAGGTCGCGGGCCAGCATCAGACCGATCTTGTCGGCGAAGATCTCCTCGCCCTCGTCGTCCACGACGCCGCAGCGGTCGCCGTCGCCGTCGAAGCCGAAGGCCAGGTCGGCGCCGTGCTCACGGACGGCCTTGGCCATCTCGTGCAGCATTTCCAGGTCTTCCGGGTTCGGATTGTACTTGGGGAAGGTGTAGTCGAGGTCGGTGTCCATGCCGACGACGTCCGACACGCCCATGCGCTGCAGGGCGTCGACGGCGAAGGCGCCGGCGGTGCCGTTGCCGCAGGCGGCCAGCACCTTCAGCGGGCGGCTGATCTGGGCGCGGGTGGCGACATTGGCGATGTAGCGCTCGGCCTGGCCTTCGACGCGGATCAGCTTGCCGCCGTCACGCTCGACGAACTTGGCGTTCAGGACGATGTCCTTGAGCTTGCCCATCTCGTCCGGACCGAAGGTCAGCGGCTTCTGGGCGCCCATCTTCACGCCGGTCCAGCCGTTCTCGTTGTGGCTGGCGGTGACCATGGCCACGCACGGGATGTCGAGGTCGAACTGGGCGAAATAGGCGGTGGGCGACAAGGCCAGGCCGATGTCGTGCACTTCGCAGCCGGCGCTCAGCAGACCCAGGATCAGGGCGTTCTTGATCGACGAGGAGTAGGAGCGGAAGTCGTGGCCGACCACGATCTTCGACTGGCCCAGTTCCTGGATGTAGGTGCCCAGGCCCAGGCCCAGGGCCTGAATGCCCAGCAAGTTGATCTCGGGGCCAAACAGCCAGCGCGCATCGTATTCACGGAAGCCCGTCGCCTTGACCAGCGGCTCGTTTTCATAAGCGGCGGTATTCGGAACCAGATCGGCGCGGGGAGTCGAGAACATAGGAGCTCGCTTCAATGAGTGGTGGGGTGCGTTTAGCTGTCGGAGTGGTTGCTTGCCACCCTCTTCGTATGACGATGATCGATCAATGTGACGGTTGATCGAGATTTGGCGTCAGGGCGGGCGCCTATTGTGCGAGGTCGCCGGTGGCGGCGGCCGCGGCGTCGGCTTCGCGCTGGCGGCGTTGGTCGCTGCGGCGGGCCGAGTCCTTCTCCCGTTCGATCAGCGCCTTCATCTCCGGGGTCTGCTGCAGGGGCGTGGAGCCGAAGGGGCCGGGCGAGCGGTCGCCGTAGCCCTGCGGCCAGACCATAGCGAAGGCGATCATCGCCAGGGCGACGAGCGCGCAGAGGGGCATGAAGATGCGATCGGGCATGGTCCGGCTATAGCACGTCGTTCGTGGCGGGACAGGGGCGATGCTCGGACAGATGCTTACGTTGCGTCATCCGCCCTTGCGCCGCCTGGCGTCGCAAGGGCGTCGCGCCGCTTGACGGCGGCCCCGCGCGGCCTTAGCCCGCGCTGGACCAATCAAGGGAGTTCCGATGCCCGTCCTCGTCCTGCTTCGCCACGGCCAGAGCCAGTGGAACCTCGAGAACCGCTTCACCGGCTGGGTGGACGTGGATCTCACCGCCGAGGGCGAGGCCCAGGCCCGCAAGGGCGGCGAACTGATCAAGGCCGCCGGCCTCGACATCGACGAGGCCTTCACCTCGGTCCAGACCCGCGCCATCCGCACCTGCAACCTGGCGCTCGACGCCGCGTCGCAAAGCTTCGTGCCGGTGACCAAGGACTGGCGCTTGAACGAGCGCCACTACGGCGGCCTGACCGGCCTGAACAAGGCCGAGACCGCCGAGAAGCACGGCGAGGAGCAGGTCACCATCTGGCGCCGCTCCTACGATGTTCCGCCCCCGGAACTGGCCCCGGGCGGCGAATACGACTTCGCCAGCGACCGCCGCTACAAGGGCGCGAACCTGCCCTCGACCGAGAGCCTGGCCACCACCCTGGTGCGCGTGCTGCCCTACTGGGAAGAGGCCATCGCCCCGAAGCTGAAGGCCGGCGAGAACATCCTGGTCGCCGCCCACGGCAACTCGCTGCGCGCCATCGTCAAGCACCTGTTCGCGGTGCCGGATGACCAGATCGTCAAGGTCGAGATCCCCACCGGCAACCCGCTGGCCATCGAACTGGACGCCGACCTCAAGCCGGTGGGCGCCCGCTACCTCGACGAGGCCCGCGCCGAGAAGCTGCCGACCATCGGCTGAAACCGTTCTTTCAGGTCTTCCGGGGTTCCTTTCGTCCGGGGACGAAAGGAACCCTAGGTCGTTTCAGGTCTTGTCTGCGCGCAGGAAGTGCCTGGAAACACGACGTTAATGCTGCCGGGCGCATCAAGTAGGCGTACCCTTCGGGGAAACGATGCGAGCTTGCATGAACACCCCGGCAGCGGCAGGCCAGGAACACCGGCGCCTGACGCAACAAGAAGTCGACGTGATCTGCGCCAAGCACGACCGCCTGTGGTCGGCTCGGCTCGGCGGCGCGCGCGCGGTGTTCGCCTTCTGCGACCTTTCCGGACTGGTGCTGGCCGGCCGTAACCTGTGCGACGCCGACTTCACCGGCGCGCTGCTGGTGGGCGCCGACCTGCGCCGCTGCAAGCTCGACAACGCCAATCTCTACGGCGCCGACATGCAGGGAGCGGACCTGACCGATTCCTCGCTGCGGCGCTCGGACCTGCGCGGCTCCAGCCTGCGCGGCGCCAACCTGACCGGCGCCGACATGTTCGAGGCCGACCTGCGCGAAGGCCAGATCGCCGCCGCCGACCGCGAGAAGGGCTACCGCATCATCGAGCCGGTGCAGCGCGAGGCCTATGCGGCCGGCGCCAACCTCTCGGGCGCCAATCTCGAGCGCTCGCGGCTGTCGGGCATCGTCGCCACCAAGGCCGACTTCAGCGATGCGATCCTGAAGGACGCCAAGCTGGTGCGCGCCAACCTCAAGCAGGCCAATTTCAACGGCGCCAACATGGCCGGGGCCGACCTTTCGGGCGCCAACCTGTCCGGCGCGGATCTGCGCAACACCGTGCTGGTGGGGGTGAAAACCCTGTCCTGGAACGTCACCGGGGCCAGCATGGAAGGGGCGCTGACCGACAAGGCCTCGGGCGTCGACGTCTCCGACATGCCCTACGAGCAGATGATCGCCGACCACGCCCGCTGGTGCGAAACCGGCGGGGCCGAGGGCAAGCCGTCGTCGTTCGACCGGGCCGACCTGCGCAATCTGAAAAGCATCCGCGGCTTCAACCTGACGGCCCTGTCGGCCAAGGGCGCGGTGTTCTATGGCCTCGACATGGAGGGCGTGCAGATGCAGGGCGCCCAGCTGGAAGGGGCGGACCTTCGGGCCTGCAACCTGCGCCGGGCCGACCTGCGCGGGGCGCGGCTGAAGGGCGCCAAGCTTTCCGGTTCCGACCTGCGCGACGCCCAGCTCGGGCCGCTGCTGATCGGCAAGGACCGACTGCTGCCGGCCGACCTGACCGGCGTGCTGCTGACCAACGCCGACCTGGCCCGGGCCGACCTGCGCGGCGCTTGCCTGGCGGGCGCGGACCTGTCGCGCGCCAACTTCACCAACGGCAACCTCAAGGATCTCGACCTGACCGGGGCGATCCGGCTGGGCGCGCGGGGGTTGGACGACGTCATCTGACGAAATGTGACGAAAAGACGCGGCCTTAACCGTTCGCTCGTCGATTCCTGTTATCCGATGAAATTCAAGAGACTTACGCAGAGTCGGGAGGGGGTCCCGCAATGAACGCCGTGCAGAACCTTGCGGGTCGCCGCAAGCTCAGCCAGGCCGAACTCGACATGCTCGTCACGGCCCACGAGAAGTTCGTGACCGGCAAGCAGGGCGGCAAGCGCGCCTCGCTGCGGTTCATGAACCTGTCGGGCCTGGACCTGTCGTTCCGCAACCTGACGGACGCCGACCTGTCGGCCTCGATCCTCGACGGCTGCCGCATGGTGCGCACCAAGCTGGATCGCGCCAGCCTGTTCGGCTGCGACCTGCGCAAGGCCGACCTGCGCCAGGCCAGCCTGCAACGCGCCGACCTGCGCGGGGCCTGCCTGCGCGGCGCCAACCTCTCGCAGGCCGACCTGACCCAGGCCGACTTCCGCGAGGGCCAGATCGCCATCCCGCACCCCCGCAAGGGGCTGGACACCCTCAAGCACGAGACCCGCAACGGCGAGGTCGACGAGGTCAACTTCTCGGGCGCGACCCTCGACGGCTCGCAGTTCACCGGCGTCTCGGCCTTCAAGGCCGACTTCTCCGACTGCTCCCTGCGCGGGGCCAAGCTGTCGGGCGCCAACCTGAAGGAAGCCAACCTCGCCGGCGCGATCCTCGACAACGCCGACATCAAGGGCGCCAACCTCGAGGGCGCCAACCTGCAAGGCTCGGTGATGGCCGGGGTCGACACCTCGACCGCCCGGACCAGCGGCGCGCACATGAGCGGCGCCCTGACGGCCTCGACGCCGGAAGCGGTGAACAAGGCCCGCGAGCTCTACGCCCGCTGCCTGGCCAACCAGCAATGGTGCCAGACCGGCGGCAAGGAAGGGCAGGCGGCCCGTCTCGACGGCGAGGACCTGCGTCCGCTCGGCGACCGGCTGAAGGGCCTGCGCCTGACCGCCATGACCGCCAAGGGCGCCTGCATGGTCGGCATGGACCTGTCCGGCGCCCAGTTGCAGGGCGCGAACCTGCAGAACGCCGACCTGCGCGCGGCCAATCTGCGCGGGGCCGACCTGCGCGGCGCCAAGCTGACCGGCGCCAACCTGACCAAGGCCGACCTGCGCCAGGCCTATCTGTCGCCGCTGCCGCTGGGTCCCCAGCGTCAGACCCAGGCCAACCTGGCGGCCGCCCGCATGCGCTACGCCATGGTCCAGACCGCCGACCTCTCCGAAGCCATCCTCGACGGCGCCGACCTGCGCGGCGCCGACTTCACCGGCGCCCGCCTGGCCAAGGCCAGCTTCCGCGACTGCGACCTGAACCAGGTGCAGGGCGTGGATTTCGCGCCGGCGTAAAGTCCCTCTCCCCTTGCGGGAGAGGGTGGCCTCGCGGAGCGAGGTCGGGTGAGGGGTCTCTCAAACCTCGAAGCTTCGTGCGGCGGTCAGGCTGGGTGAGGTCTCTCATGTCTGAGAGACCCCTCATCCGTCGGCCTTCGGCCGCCACCTTCTCCCGCAAGGGGAGAAGGGGCCTGGATCTCACACCTTCGCCGGATAGACCGGGGTGATGTCGACCGGGATGTCCTTCAGCGTGGCGATCACGCCGCGGGCGTCGTCGTCGAGGTGGGCGTAGCGGTCGAAGAAGGCGACCATGCCGGCGTAGTCGCCGTCGCCTTGCAGCTTGACGATGTCGGCCACCAGGTCGCGGATGCCGGCGGCCATCTTGGCGTCGTCGATGCGGTAGCGCTTGGCGACGGGATCGAAGACGAAGGCGCCCTTGGCCTTCAGGTAGCCGTACTGCAGGGCCGCGCCCCGGCCGTGAGCCTCCTCGTCGCCCCAGCGGGCGGCGCGGAAGATGCCGGCGGTGTAGGTGGCGAACAGTTGCGGACGCTCGGCGGCCGGGATCTCGTTCTTCTCCATCATGAAGAGGATGTTCCAGGCCCCCATGACGTCGGCCTTGGCCTCCTCGGCGGTGCCGGCGATGTCCTTCAGCTCGGCCGAGACGGTGGTGGCGCGGCCGGCGACGGTGATCGAGCCCGGGCCCAGGCTGTGCGACAACTCGTGGAACAGGGTCTCCAGCGTCATGTACTTCTGGCTGACCAGGGCGGCCTGGTCGGCGACCAGCACCCGCGAGGCGATGGGCGAGAGAATGCCCTCGTACTTGGCGGCCAGCACGTTGGACAGGATCACCTTCTTGGCGCCCTTGGCCTCGCGCACCCGCTCGTCGTTGGGCAGGTTGAAGGCCACGGTCTGCGGTCCGTGCAGATTGTCGCCGCCGCCGCGGATCTGCTCGGCCACGGCGATCGGCGAGGCCCCGCCGCGCTTGAAGTTCTTGTAGGCGTCGGCGACCGGGAGGTTGGCCTCCATGTCGCGCAGATAGGCCTTGTACTTGTCGAGGGCCTGGCTCTCGGTCGGGTTCTTCAGGGTGACGAAGGCCTCGAAGGCGGCCTTCTGGCCGATCATCTCGTCGGTGTAGGTCTCGTACGGACCGATGGCCACCTCGATCGGCGTGCCCTCCAGGTCCATCCAGGCCATCTCGGACTGGAAGTAGTCGTTCGACCGGAAAGATTGCGCGCGCAGGGTCAGGAAGCGCTTGAGGCTGGCGTTGGTGGTGACCTTGGCGGCCTCGTCCAGCAGGGCGGCGGCCTTGGTCAGCTCAGGCTTGTAGGCGACCGAGTAGGGCACGGCGACCAGCTTGTCGCCCTCGCGGCGGACCACCGTGTAGGCGTCCATCAGGGCGGTCTTCTGGTCGGGATGGGCGGCCAGATAGGTCTCGAATTCCGCTTTGGTCATGCCCGGCGGATAGAAGCCGTGGCCCGGGCCGTCGGCGCCGCCCTGGGCGACCGCCTGCTTGTCGTAGATGGCCGTCATCTGGTCGGCGGCCTGGATCAGCAGGTTCACCACCTTGCGTTCCTCGGGGCTGAGGAAGGCGGTGTCGGTCTTCATGCGGATGGTCGCGTAGTTCTCGGGCGCGGCCAGGGCGGGGGCGGAGGAGAGGGCCGCGACCGAGACGCCGAGCGTCAGGGCGAGGGCCAGGGCGGGGGAAACAAGCGCGCGCATGAAGGGCCTTTGCGAAACCAGCGAAGGCGACGCTTACACCCGCCCCATGGCCAAGACGAGGCGAAGACGAGGGGCCAGGCCTAAAAACGCCGCCGCTTCAGGGAGGCGAAGGCGTCGAGCATCACGGCGGCCAGGGCGGTCTGGCTCTGGGCGAAGGCCGGGTCGCTGGCTGTACCCGACAGGCGCATGCCGTCGGGGCGCACGACGCTCCAGGTGCAGCGGCCGGCGGCGATGTCGAGCTCGACCTGGCAGTCGGAAGCGGGCGGGGCGGCGGTCAGCATGGGCGATCTCCTGTGGGGGCGAGATCGAAGCCTAGAAGCGCCCTGAGGCGCGGTGATGAACCGCTTGTGGAGATTCCGTGCAGACGCCCAAAAGGGCGATCAGGAGGAGGGATCAGGCCGTCGGCAGCGACAGCGAAAAGCGCGCGCCCGCGTCGCCGGCCAGATAGGCCGCCTCGCCGCCGTGGGCGCGAGCCAGGGAGCGGGCGATGGAGAGGCCAAGGCCCGTGCCGCCCTGCGTGCGGCGCGTGGTGAAGAACGGCTCGAACAAGCGCGCGGCGTCGGCGGGGGCGACGCCGGGACCATCATCGGCGACCTCGAGCACGACCTCGGCGCCGTCCTGGCGGCCGCCGATCGTCACCCGCCGGGCGCCGGCCTGGCGGCTGTTTTCGACCAGCACGGTCAGCACCGTCTCGATCACCGCCAGGGGCGCTGCGACCGGTGGCAGGTCGGCCGGCAGGTCCAGCGCGACGGCGAGGTCGGGGCCGGACAGGGCGGCGGCCACCGAGCGGGCGGCGGCGGCGGGCGCGGCGGCGACGCCGGCCTCGGGCGTGGCCATGTCGGCGCGGGCCAGCTCCAGCAGCCGTCCGACCAGGGCCGAGAGCCGGGCGTTGTCGGCGGCGATGTTGGCCAGGAAGCGTTCGCGCTCGGCCTGGCTCATGGTCGGATAGTGGTCCTGCAGGAGCTCGATGGCCCCGCGCACCCCGGCCAGGGGTGTCTTGAACTCGTGGCTGAGGGCGGCGGCGAAGTCGCGCAGGTAGCGCGAGCGCTTGTCGATCGCCGCGGCCATGGCCCGGAAGTCGTCATAGAGCGCCTGGATCTCGACGGCGGCGGTGGTCGGGGTCTCGGGCGGCTCGCCGCGGCCCTGGGCCATGGCGCGGGTGGCGGCGCTGAGCTGCTCGATCGGCCGGGTGACCCCGCGCGAGACCAGGCCCGCCAGGCCGAACAGCACCAGCACGATGACCCCCGCGCCGACCAGCAGCTTGCCGCGATCCTCGTGCAGCCCCTTGAACAGGCCGCGCGGCGAGCGCGACAGCAGCAGCACGCCGACGGTGCGTCCGCCGACGATCACCGGCCGGGCGTGATGCAGGCGCACGGCCGAGGCGCGGCTCAGCCATTCCCAGACATAGCGCGGACGGTACTGGCCGATCCGCCGCAGCACGGTCTCCGACCGGCCGGACAGGGCGTCGCGCACCTCGGGCAGGGCCGAGAGGTCGCCGCCGGTCCCCAGGCCGCGCACGACGCGGCCGTGGGCGTCGGTCAGGACGATGGCGGCCAGGGTGCTGCGGGTGGTGTCGGCGAAGATGTGGTCGAGACGCGCGGCGGCGGCCACGGCTTCCGGTTCGGGCGCGCCGGTGGGCTTGGGCGCGGGCCGCTCGGGCAGGATGCGGGCGGCCGACAGGTCGATGCTGGGCTTTTCGGGGCGGTAGTAGGAAGGGTCTTCCGGATCCGGTTCGGGCAGGGCCGAGGCGGGCGGCGCGTCAGGCCACAGCGCCGCCGCCGTCGCCGCCAGGGCCGCGCCCTGGGCGTTCAGCTCGGCCTCGGTCTGGCGGACCAGGGTGTTCTCGTAGCTGCGCAGGAAGATTCCGCCCAACGCCGGCATGGCGGCCGCGAACAGCAGCACCGCCAGCAGGATCGAGCGCAGGCGCAGGGCCGGCCAGCGGCGCTTCACCGCGTCCTTGAAAGCCGACAGCGCGGCGATCACGCCTGCGCGTCCTGGCCCTGGCAGGCCCCCAGGCGGTAGCCGACCCCGGGGCGGGTCTCGACCACGTCGACGCCGCCCAGCCTGGCGAACTTGGCGCGCAGGTTGCGCACGTGGCTGTCGATGGTGCGGTCGGTGAGGGCGAAGCCGGGCCCGCGCAGCTTGTCGATGATGGCGTCGCGGGTGAACACCCGACGGGGTGCGCTGGCCAGGGTCCAGAGGATGCCGAACTCGGTGACGGTGAGGGTCGTCTCGGTCTCGCCCCAGGCCGCCCGCCAGGCGTCGGCTTCGAGGCTGAGGCGGCCGTGGCTGACCAGCTTGGCCTCTTCGGCCGGCGGCGGAGCTGTGGCCGAGGCGCGCCGGAGAATGGCGGCGACCCGGGCCGTCACCTCGCGCGGGCTGAACGGCTTGACCACGTAGTCGTCGGCGCCCAGCTCGATGCCCAGCACCCGGTCGATCTCGTCGTCGCGCGACGACAGCAGCAGCACCGGCAACTGGCCCTCGGCGCGGATGCGGCGGCAGACGTCCAGGCCGTTGAGGCGCGGCATGTTGATGTCCAGCACCACCAGGGCCGGCTTGTGGGCGGCGATCGCCTCCAGCGCGGCCTCGCCGTCGGCGGCCTCGACCGTGGCGTAGCCGGCCTTGCCCAGGGCGAAGGCCAGCAGCTCGCGGATGTGGGGCTCGTCGTCGACGATCAGGATCGGCTGAGTCATGGCGCAGATGTTCCGCTTGCGACGTCCGGGGTCAACGGTTCGCTGTAGGGTTGGGGCGGCGTTTCGGGCGCGCTGGGACCGATCTGCTGGCCCCGGCAGTCCAGCGTGCCGGCCGGAACCGGGATTGTCCGGTCGCGCGGTGCGATCAGCAGGGCCTCGTCCAGGCGCCGCTGACCGCGCCAGGACCAGCCGCGCCATTGGGCCTGGCGGGGTTCCAGGTCGTTCAGCACCGTCTCGCGCGACCAAGCCACGCGGGCCGCCAGCAGCGGGGGCAGGGCGGTCGCGCGTAGCTGGCTGAGGGCTACGACCGAGGAAGGACCCAGGCGCTCCAGGTAGCAGACGTCCAGCGCCTCGCCGTCGCCGCCCAGCTCGCGGGCGTGGCGGACGTTCCAGGCGGCGGCGACCGAGCCGAGGTCCACCACCGTGCAGGCGGCCAGCACCAGGCCGGCGGCGGCGAGGTTGGCGTTGATCAGCCAGCCGGCGCTCTTGGCGCGCAGCATCCGCCAGCAGATCAGCAGCAGGCCAAGGCCCACCAGCGCCATCCAGATCAGGGCCGCCAGCCGCAGGCGGGTCAGGGCGTAGACCTCCACATAGTCCAGGGTGCGCAGGATCGACGAGGCGACGAGGAAGAGGTTCTGCGCCACCCACAGCACCACCAGCCGTCGCAACCACGTCGATCGCGCCGTCGCCGAGCCGGGCGCCAGGGCGACCAGCACGAAGAGGCCGGCCAGCAGGGCGGTGGCGATCAGCGGATAGGCGCCGCGATGGGCGTACTCGGCCAGGGTCACGCCCTGCGGCAGCGGCGCCCGCGACCACAGGAAGGCCAGGTCCAGGCCGTTCTGCAGGGCGAAGATCGTGTTGAACACCACCAGCGACAGGCCCACCGACGCGACGCTGAGACCGGGCAGGGGCGCGGCGCCGGGCTTGGCGGCCGGCAGGCCCCAGAGCGGACGCTTGAAGCTGGGCCGCAGCAGCATCCAGACCCCGAACAGCACGATGACGGCGAAGCCGATGCGGGGCAGGTCGATCTGGGGGATGCGCCACTGGGCCACGGCCTGGGCGATCACCGGATTGGCGATCGTGAAGAGCGCCAGGAACACCGCGCCGCCGACGATGGGCAGCACCAGCACGGGCAGGCGACGCAGGGCCGCGCCCGATCCTGGCGCGCGCTTGCGGGCCTTCATGAAGTCGCGGAACGGGGCGACGAGGCCCAGGACCAGCAGGACCGCCAGCCGTTGCAGCCAGCGCCAGGCGTCCTCATGCCGGCCCGCGCGGGCGGCCAGCACCGCCACGGCGATGGCGACCGCCCACAGGACAAAGGCCAGCAGGCCGGGCGCCTCGATCATCACGACGCCGAAGACCGTCGCGGCCAGCAGCGCGCCCCAGGCGCGGCGCGCGGCGGGATGAACGAGGACGACGGCGATGGTCGCCAGCAGGCAGAAGCCGCCCAAGGTCGCGCCGGCGGCATAGCCCCAGAACAGCTGGTCGGACGCCAGCACCAGCAGGGCGGCGGCCACCGGCTTCATCCAGAAGGGCGCGGCGGCGGGCGGCGGGCGGAAGGCTTTCATCGGAGGTCCCCATCAGCGGAGCCTTCCCGATAGCCGCGCGGCTTGCAGCCCCGGCGGCGAGGCCGTGCACGGCCCGCCCGATCGCCGTGCAGAACTGGTGCAGAGACGAAAAAGGGCGGCGCATCGCTGCGCCGCCCGAAGTCGGAGGGGACTTAGAACAGAGAGAAAGAAAGTGGTCGGGACGCCGTCAGGCGGCCTGTTCGCCCTCGATCAGGCTGGCGGTGTCGGCGCCGGTGTTGATCGGGATGGTGCGGGCCTTGAGGGCTTCGGGCAGTTCGCGCTTCAGCGAGATGGTCAGCAGGCCGTCGGCCAGGGCGGCGTCGGTCACCACCACGTAGTCGGCCAGCTGGAAGCGGCGGTCGAAATTGCGCTCGGCGAGGCCGCGATGCAGGTAGCGCTTGGCTTCGTCATTGGCCGCCTTGCGGCCCGAGACGGTCAGCAGGCCTTCCTTGGCCTCGATCGACAGTTCTTCCGGCTTGAAGCCGGCGACGGCGATCTCGATGCGGTAGGAATTCTCGTCGGTGCGCTCGATGTTGTAGGGCGGGTAGCCGGAGGCGGCTTCGGTCTTGGCGGCGGCGTCGAGTTGCGCGGCCAGGCGGTCGAAGCCGACGAGCGAACGGTAAAGGGGCGACAGGTCGATCGTACGCATAGATATAGAACCTTCTCTTCAAGCAAGGTTGCGATGTGTGTTCGGACCTTCGACGACCCGATCTCGGCCTCGTCTGCGATCCGGAAGGCCCGGTTTTCCAGCGCCTTCGGTTGAATAGTTGGGAGGTCGATTTTCGACTTCAAGGGGTGGGTCATTCAGTTTCGGAATCGCTTGATCGCGGTTCGCGTGCGGCTAAGGTCGGCGCGCCCGGAACGCGGGCCGACGACGGAGACAGACGCCATGCCCGCCCGCCGCCACTTGCTCATTCTCGCCGCCCTCGCGGCGCTCGCGCCCCCCACCGGCGCCCTGGCCGCCGACGCGGCCCTGAAGACCGCCGTCGCCTCGCCCGACCGCACGCCCGCCAGCGTCGCCCGCGACGGCGCCCGCCATCCCTATGAGAGCCTGGCGTTCTGGGGGCTGAAGCCCGGCCAGACGGTGATCGAGGTCTCGCCCGGCGGCGGCTACTGGACCGAGATCCTCGCGCCCTACGCCAAGGCCACCAAGGGAACCTACGTGGCCGGCGTCGCCGACCTGGCCAATCCCAAGACCTCGGACGGCGCCCGCAAGGGCCGCGCGGCCTTCGAGGCCCGGTTCGCCGACGAGGCCAAGTACGGCAAGGTCAAGTTCGTCGACTTCGGGCCGGTGGCCGCGCCGCTGGGCGCGCCGGGCTCGGCCGACCTGGTTCTGACCGCCCGCAACGTCCACAACTGGACCATCCAGCCGGGCGTCGCCGACAAGCTGTTCGCCGACTTCTTCGCCGTGCTGAAGCCCGGCGGGATCCTGGCGATCGAGGAGCACCGCGCCGATCCGGCCGACGAGAAGAGCGCCGGGGCCAACGGCTATCTGTCGACCGCCACCGTCGTGGCCCTGGCCGAACGGGCCGGCTTCAAGCTGGACGCCAAGTCCGAGATCAACGCCAATCCCAAGGACACCAAGGACCACCCGTTCGGGGTCTGGACCCTGCCGCCGGTGCGTCAGTCGGCCCCCTCGGGGCAGCCGGCCGATCCGAACTTCGACCGCGCCAAGTACGACGCGATCGGCGAGAGCGACCGCATGACCCTGCGCTTCCGGAAGCCGGCGTGATCGGTCGGCGCCATTTCGCCCCCGCGCCCGCGGGCCGCGGGCGTGTTTTCTTCGCCCCCGAGCCCGCGGGCCGCGGGCGTGTTTTCGCCAAGGTCGCGGCCTAGGCTGGATCCATGAGTAGAGGGGGATTGATGGATCCGGCGTATTCGTGGTCGCGTCGCGGCCTGATGGTCGCCGCCGGCGCGGCGGGCCTGGTCGGCTGCGGCCGCAAGAAGGACGAACCGGCCAAGGCGGCCGCGGCCAAACCTGCCGAAACCAAGGGCGGCGCGTCGACCCTGGCCGGCGCGGTGGCCGGGGACTGGCGCACCAGCGCCGACAAGGCTCGCGACGCCTGGCGTCATCCGGTGCAGAGTCTGGAGTTCTGGGACGTCCGTCCGGGCCAGACCGTCGTCGAGTTCTGGCCGGGCGCGGGCTGGTACACCGAGATCCTGGCGCCGTTCCTGGCGGCCACCGGCGGCAAGCTCTACGAGGCGGTGCTCGAGGCCGATCCGGCCGATCCCGCCGCCGCCGAGATCGTCGCCGCCTATCGCCGCAAGCTGGAGGAAAAGCCCAGGCTCTACGGCAAGGTCGAGATCACCACCTTCGGCCGGGGCAGCGGCCCCGTCGCGCCGGCGGGCAGCGTCGATCGCGTGCTGTTCCTGCGCAACCTGCACAACTGGATGGCCGGCGGGATCGCCGAGAAGGCCTTCAAGGACGCCCTGGCGGCGCTGAAGCCCGGCGGGATCCTGGGTGTCGAGGAGCACCGGGGCGAGCCCGGCCGCGTGCAGGACGTGCTGGCCGCCGACGGTTATGTGCAGCAGGCCTATGTCGAGCAGCTGGCCAAGGAGGCCGGGTTCGAGCTGGCGGGATCCAGCGAGATCAACGCCAATCCGAAAGACACCAAGGACCATCCGTTCGGCGTCTGGACCCTGCCGCCGACCCGCCTGTCGGCGCCGCGCGGCGAGCCGGCCGAGCCTGACTTCGACCACGCCAAGTACGACGCCATCGGGGAGAGCGACCGCATGACCCTCAAGTTCGTGAAGCCGAAATGAGCCGCCGTATCGCGAGGCGCGCGCTCGTCGCCACCGCCGTCCTGACCCTGGCGGCCGGTTCCGTCGCCTTGGCTCAGGGGAACAAGGTCGCCCCGGCGGACAAGGTGTTCGGCTACCTGGAGAACTTCCTCAAGGTGCCGGCCCAGGAGCGTTCGCGCACCCGCGTGGCCTACCGCCTGACCCGAGACGGCAAGCCCGCCGAGGGCCTGAAGGCCATGCTGGTGGAGGCGGGCGGGGCGCGTACGCCGCTGCCGATCAGCGCCGACGGCCGCTTCGAGCGCCTGCCGACCCTGGCCCAGCTGCAGGGCGGGGCGAAGGTCGAGTTCGACGCGCCGGTCGACGCCAAGTTCGGTTCGACCCTGATCATCGAGCCGGTGCTGAAGCCGGCGGCCGAGTACGAGGCCGGCGAGCTGAAGGTGGTTCTGGAGTCCACCAACGGCGTCATCGGCAAGGCGGCCGGGCCGATGGCCATGCTGGCGCCGAAGATGACCGGCTTCAGCTTTCCGGGCGCTTCCGGCGGCGTCGTGGTCGGCGCGGACGGCAAGACCCAGGCCCTGCCGCTGGCGGGCAAAGCCCCGATCTACCGGCTTTCCGACTTCAAGGGCGCGACCCGTATTCGCCTGTCCGGGACGCCTTCGCAGGTGCGCTTCATCCAGAGCAAAAAATAGGGTGGAGAGCGTCTAAACGGTGTTTACTTGCGCGCCGCGCCCGGCCAGGGTGCACGCCAAGTTCTCACGCGCATTATTGAACGCGCAAATAAGAGGGAGATCGCGTTTCATGGCCACTCTGCAGGAAATCACCGACAAGATCAAAACCGCCGTCGGCGACGACAGCGGCCTCGGCAAGAGCCTGAAGTTCGACCTGAAGGGCGAAGGCGTCATCCTGATCGATGGCGGTTCGGTCACCAACGACGACGGTCCGGCCGACCTGACCATGACCCTGTCGAAGGAAGACTTCCTGGCCATCGGCGCCGGTTCGCTCGACCCGACCATGGCCGTCATGACCGGCAAGCTGAAGCTGTCGGACATGGGCGCGGCGATGGCGCTGCAGTCCAAGATGGCGGCGCTGTTCTCCAAGCTGCGCTAAGCCGATGGGGGAGCCCGCGCCTCTGGTCTCGATTCCCGAGGCGCCGGTTCCCGACCACGGCCAGGCCGAATGGTTTCGCGGCGCGGACGGGGCGACCCTCCGCGCCGCACTGTTTTCTCCGGTCAGTGAGCCGCGCGGATCGGTGGTGGTCAGCCCCGGCCGCAGCGAACCGATCGAGAAGTACTACGAGGTCGTCTCCGACCTCCTGGCCCGGAACTTCGTCGTCCTGGTGCACGACTGGCGAGGGCAGGGGCTCTCGCACCGCATGCTGCCCGACCGGCTGAAGGGCCACGCGGCCGGCTTCCACGACTTTCTCGGCGACTACCAGGCCCTGCTGGCCGCCTTCGAGGCGCGTCTGCCCAAGCCCTGGATCGCGCTGGGCCATTCGATGGGCGGTTGCCTGACCAGCCTCGTCCTGGCCCATGGCGAGACCCGCTTTTCCGCCTGCGTGCTGTCGGCCCCGATGCTGGGGCTGAACCCCGGACGCACGCCGGCCTTCCTGGCGCGGGGCCTGGCGTGGCTCGCCGCCCGCACGCCGTTGCGGGGCGACTATGTGCTGGGCGACGTCGGCGATCCGTTCAAGCACGTCTTCCCGCAGGACGCCCTGACCCACGACGCGGCCCGCTACGCCCGTCATCAGGCCCAGATCCGCGCCAATCCGGATATCGCGCTCGGCGGCATCACCTGGGGCTGGACCGATTTCGCGTTCTCCGCCTGCGACTGGCTGGCCCGCGCGCCGGGTATCGAGGCCATCTCCATTCCCGTGACCATCGTCGGCGCGGGGATCGACACCCGGGTGCTGACCTCGGCCCAGAGGGCGATCGCCGCCCGCATTCCCAAGGGGCGCTACGTCGAGATCGAGGACGCCTTCCACGAGATCCTGATCGAGACCGACGACCGCCGCGCCCGCTTCTGGGCCGCGTTCGACGACACGGTCGACCCGGTCGCCCCGCGATGAGCACGTGGCGTCCCAAGCAGGCGGTGCGGGTTGTCGCCATCGGCCTGCTGCGCCACGAGGACCGGCTGCTGGTCGCCGAGGTGCGCAACGACGACGGCTCGGTGAAGGGCTGGCGGCCGCTGGGCGGCGGCGTCGAGTTCGGCGAGACCTCGGAACAGACCCTGCGGCGGGAGTTCCTGGAGGAGACGGGGTTCGCGATCGAGATCGTCGGCCCGCCGACGGTGATCGAGAACCTCTATGAGCACGAGGGCCATACGGGCCACGAGATCATCTTCGTCTACGAGATCACGACCAGCGATCCCAAGGCGATCGCGCGCGACCGCTTCGTGATCAACGAGAACAGCCAGGACGTCTGGGTCGAGTGGGTGGCGGTGGAGCGCTTCGCCGCCGGTGAGCGGCTGCTGCCGGACGGGCTCAAGCTCTGATCCTTCTCCCCTTGCGGGAGAAGGTGTCGCCGCAGGCGACGGATGAGGGGTCTCTCAGACCTGTCCTCATCGCCCGGTCGATCAGCCTTCGCAGCGGCGCCGATCTTCGACCCCTCATCCGACCTGCTTCGCAGGCCACCTTCTCCCGCAAGGGGAGAAGGAGTTATTTCGCCGACCTTTTCAGGGCCACCAGCGCCTCGTCGAGCACGCGCTGGTCGCCGGCGATGGCCATCTGGCCGCCGTGCTGGCCGATCGGGGCGCCGCGCCAGTCGGTGACGACGCCGCCGGCGCCTTCGATCAGGGGAATGGCCGCCTCGACGTCCCAGCTCTTCAGGCCGGCCTCGATGACCATGTCCATCGTGCCGGCCGCGACCATGGCGTAGGCGTAGGCGTCGCAGCCCAGGCGGGCCAGCTTGGCGGCCGCGCGCACCTGACGCCAGGCGCCGAGTTCGGCGCCGTCGAAGCAGGCTTCCGGATCGGTGGTGGCGATGATGGCGTCGGTCAGCACCGCGCAGGGCCGCACGCGCAGGGGCTTTTCGCCGCCGCGGGCGATCAGGCGCGAGCCGGTGGCGGCCGAGCCGACATAGATTTCGTCGAGATAGGGCTGGCCGATCGAGCCCAGCACGGGACGGCCCTGATGGCGCAGGCCGATCAAGGTGGTCCACAGGGGCAGGCCCGAGATGAAGGCGCGCGTGCCGTCGACGGGGTCCAGCACCCAGACGAACTCGGCGTCCGGGCGGTCCTCGCCGTATTCCTCACCGATCACTCCGTGCTCGGGATAGCGCTCGGAAATCAGCTTGCGGATCGCCGCTTCCGCGCCGCGGTCGGCCTCGGTCACCGGATCGAACGCCGCGTGGCTTTCGCGCGGCAGGTTCTTGCCCGCCGCCTTGTCCTCCAGCCCGTGGTCGGACCGGAACAGCGGCAGGATCGCTCCGGCGGAGGCGCTGTTGAGCTCGACGATGAAGGCGTCGAGGGCGGCGATGCGATCGGCGGAGAGCGTCATGGGCAGGGCTTTAGCCTGCCCTGGCCCGCGACGCTACTCCACTGAACCGCCCAACTGAAGCGTGGGTCAGGCTTCGATCTGCTCGACGCCGTTCAGCGACTTGGCCAGGTCCAGCAGGCGGCGGCGCGGACGCTCGCCGAGCAGGTAGTAGGCCCGGATCAGGTCGATCGTCTCCTTGCGGGCGAACATCTCGCCGCCCTCGGAGTCGTTGTGCGCCGGCGCGGCCTCGCGGGCGGCGAGGTTCGACAGCCCGTCGTAGAAGTAGCCGACCGGCACTTCCAGGGCTTCGGACAGCTGCCACAGGCGCGCGGCCGAGATGCGGTTGGCGCCGCACTCGTACTTCTGGATCTGCTGGAAACGGACGCCCACGGCGCCGGCCAGTTGTTGTTGGGTCAGGCCCAGCAGCCGGCGACGGCGGCGAAGACGCTTGCCCAGGTGAGTGTCGATGTCATTGCCCATGATGGACCCTTGACCCCCGATGGCTTTTCCCCCGTCCCGAAACGGAACGGTCTGCCCTGACAGCCGCAAGTCGCGCGCCAAGCGAGGCCGAGTCGCCTGAAAGCACCGAAAGGAACCAGTCATGGCCCCGATTGCGGCGATTTCTGGGTGATAAAATCAGACGATTTCAAAGGCTTAAGGTCGGGTGTTGCGCTGGGGTGACTTCCGTTCCGCGCTGTCCCGCTCTAGTAAGGGGCGATGTCCCAAGTCCGCGCTTCCCGCACCCAAGATTTCTACTGGCGTATCGAGGCCATCGGCTACGACCTGTTCATGGGCCTGTTCCGGACGCTGGGCGTCGACGCGGCCTCGGCCCTGGGCGGATGGTTCGGGCGCACCTTCGGTCCGCTGAGCGGGGCCCACAAGGTCGCCGACCGCAACCTGCGCCTGGCCTTCCCGGAAAAGGACGCCGCCTGGCGCGCCGGCATGCTGCGCAAGCAGTGGGACGGGCTGGGCCGGACGTTCGGCGAGTTCCCGCTGATGGACAAGCTGCTGCCCTCCACCGGGCGGGTGGAAGTGGTCAACGCAGAGCGCCTGGCCCAGATCGCGCGGGACAGCGAGCCGGTGGTGTTCGTCTCCGGCCACCTGTCGAACTGGGAGGTCATGCCGGCCGCCATCGTCGATTCCGGCGTCACCTGCCAGATGACCTACCGGGCGGCCAACAACCCCTATATCGACGAGCGCATCAAGAAGAGCCGGTTCCGCTACGGCGTGCGGTTGTTCGCCCCCAAGGGCGGCGACGGCGCGCGCGAGCTGCTCGACGCCATGAAGCGCGGCGAGTCGGTGGCGCTGATGAACGACCAGAAGTTCAACGGCGGCGTCGCGGCCCCGTTCTTCGGCCACGATTCGCGCACCGCGCCGGGGCCGACCCGCCTGGCGATCCGCTTTGGGACCGTATTGCAGCCGATGTCGGTGCAGCGCACCAAGGGCGCGCGCTTCCGGGCGGTGGTCCACGACCCGATCGTCCCGCCCAGCACCGGCGACCGCACGGCCGACATCGAGGCCGGCGTGCGGATGATCAACGCCTTCATGGAGGACCGCATCCGCGAGCGGCCGGAAGAGTGGTTCTGGGTCCACCGCCGCTGGCCCAACGAGGTCTATGCGGCGTTGCTGGCGGGGGATGCGGCCGAAAAGGCCTGAGAAAAGGTCTTTCCTCACTCCCGTCATTCCCGCCCTCGTGGCGGGAACCCCTTTGTCGGTCGCAAGGGCAGGTGGGGCGGCGTGCCGGGCACGCCGCTTGCGTCTCACGTATCAGCGGAACCAGGGTTTCCCGCCACAAGGGCGGGAATGACGGGGAGAAGGGTGGAGCTAAAGCTCGATCGCGCCCTTGTCCGTCCCGCGGCGGAACGGACCGCCGTAGTGCGGATCCTGGCGGCGGCGGCGGCAGGGGCCGAAATAGTCGGCGCTGCGGATGAACGGCCGCGGCTTGAAGATCACCATGTCGATGCGGTCGAGCAGCGAGCGGGCCGTGACCGGCTTGACGACGATCTCGGTGACGCCGGCGTCGCGCGCCTCGAACACCCGGTGCCGTTCGGCGAAGCCGGTCAGCATGATGATCGGCAGGAACGGGTCGGTGCTGTCGGGCGAGTTGCGCACCAGCTGGGTGAATTGCACCCCGTCCAGCGGCGACATCTTGAAGTCGACGATGGCGATGTCGATCTGCCGATCCTTGAGGATCTGCAGGCCCTCGGCCCCGTCGATCGCCTCGTGCACGTGGCGCACGCCCACGCCCTTCAGGATCGTGCTGACGATGGCCCGCATGTGGTGGTTATCGTCCACCAGGAGGAAACGGAGCTTGTCTAGCACCGCGGACATGCGGGTTTACGCCTCATACGCGAATTTCAGGGCGGGCTGGGGATAACCATAACCACAGGGGGCTGTCGATAGGGGCTGTCCCCAAATGGTGAAGTTTGCACCGTTCACTGTCGCATTCCCGCGTCAGCCACCCAGAGACTGGGGTCGAGATTGCGGTCGCGCCACTTCAGGCGCCAGCAGAGGTGCGGACCGGTGGCCCGGCCCTCCTTGCCGACCGCGCCGATCCGCTCGCCCTGGGCCACCCGCTGGCCGGGAGTCACGTCGATGCGGGAAAGATGCAGATAGGCGCTGATCAGGCCCTGGCCGTGATCGATCAGGATCAGGCCGCCCTCGAAGTGCAGGCCGGTTTCGGCGAAGGCGACGACGCCGGCCGCCGGGGCGACCACGGGCGTGCCGACCGGCGCGGCTAGGTCGACGCCGTAGTGCGGGCGCTTGGGCTCGCCGTTGAGGATGCGCTGGCCGCCGAAGCTGGAGGATCGTCGCGTGGCCTTCACCGGCCAGATGAAGCCGGTGCGGAAGAAGTCGCCGTCGACGCGGCTGGAGAAGCCCGTCGCCTTGCGCGCGCCCTCGGCGGCGATGCGGGCCAGCAGGGCGGGATCGTCGGGCGTGACCTGCGACGGCGGCAGGCCGTCGATGCGCTGGACGTCGAAGGTTCCCGGCGCGATCGCCACGCGATGGCTGGCCGAGCCGTCGGGCGTCTGCACCGTGATCTCGGCGACCGGCGGAGCGTCGCGGTCGAAGCCGACCACGAACCAGCCGTCGGCCGAGCTCTGGGCGACGGGAACGCCGTCCACCAGCACATCGGCGCGGGGAGCGGTGCGGCCGACGACGTAGCCGCCCTGTTCCAGGCGGCCGTTCAGCGTCAGGCCAGGGGCCGCGGCGCGGGCGGAGTAGGCGAGGGGAAGGGCGGCGCCGACCAGGACGGCGAGAAGCCCCCGGCGGTTCAGGCCTTGGTCTCCTGCCAGCGCTTCAACGCCTCTTTCGGCGTGGCGTAGGCCTCCTGCAGCTCGGGGCTCCAGTAGCGCAGCGCCTCCAGCGGCACCTTGGCGCCGGTGACGGCGCAGACCACGTACTGGCCGGGGCTGAGCACGGCGAAGTCGCCGTCGCCATAGTGCAGGACGGCCAGGCCGGATTTGCCGATGTCGCGATCGTAAGCGTTCATGGGACTCTTCTACGCCAAAGCGCGGGACTAGAACAGATCGCCCTGGCCGGGTGACGGCGGGGGCGCGGGTTTCGGGCGCGGAGCGGGCTTGGGGGCCGCTTGCGCCACTGGCGGAGGGGGAGGCGGCGGCGTCGAGCCTTCGCCGTCGATCACCGCGTCGCGTTCGCCCAGCTTGAACTTCAGGTTCACGCGCTCGCCGGCGGCGAGGTCGGCGGCCGAGCGGGCCAGGGTGCCGTCCATCTTGCGCACCAAAGCAAAGCCCAGCTCCAGCGGCCGTTCGGGGTTCAGCGACTGGCGCAGCTTGTCCAGCCCCGCCAGGCGGTCCGCCTCGCGGTCGAGGCGGCGGCGGGCGACGGCGTTGAGGCGGTCCCACAGCGCCGGCAGGCGGGCGTGCTGGGCGGCGCGCTCGGGCGCGCGGCGGGCGGCCAGGTCCAGGCGGCGCGACAGGTCGGACAGGCGCTCGGCCTTGGCCTGGCGCTGGCGGGCCAGGGCCTCGGGCGACAGGCGGGCGGTGACCTTCAGCAGGTCCTGGGCGTGGACCGAGGTGTTACGGGCCAGGGCCGCGTCCAGCCGGCCGGCGGCGATGTCGAAGCGCTGCTGGGCCAGGGCCAGCAGGTCGTTGGGGCGGGGCAGGCCGCGAGCTGCCGCCTGGAGCCGCGTGCGGCGCTCTTCCACCACCCGGCCGGCGCAACGTGACAGGCGGCGGTCGTAGTCGGAGACCAGGCCCCGCAGCTCGGCCAGCACGGGCGTGGCCATCTCGGCGGCCGCCGTCGGGGTGGGCGCGCGGCGGTCGGAGACGAAGTCGATCAGGGTGGTGTCGGTCTCGTGGCCGACGGCCGAGATCAGGGGGATCGTCCCCTCGGCCACCGTGCGGGCCAGGGCCTCGTCGTTGAAGGCCCAGAGATCCTCCACCGAGCCGCCGCCGCGAGCGACGATCAGGATGTCGGGGCGGGGGACCGGTCCGCCGGGCGTAAGGGCGTTGAAGCCCCGGATCGCGCCGGCCACCTGGCCGGCGGCGGCGTCGCCCTGCACCACCACCGGCCAGACGATGACCCGGCAGGGCCAGCGGTCGCGGATGCGGTGCAGGATGTCGCGGATCACCGCGCCCGTGGGGCTGGTGATCACCCCGACCACGGCCGGCATCGAGGGCAGGGGCTTCTTGCGTTCGGCCGCGAACAGACCCTCGCCGGCCAGCTTGGCCTTCAGCCGCTCAAGCTGGGCCAGGAGCGCGCCGACGCCGGCGGCCTCCATGCTGTCGATGACGATCTGGTAGCGCGAGCCGGCCGGATAGGTGGTGATCTTGCCGGTGACGATGACCTCGAGCCCGTGCTCTGGCCGTACGCCCAGGCCACGGACGTTGCCCTTCCAGACGACGCCGTCGATGGCGGCCTTGTCGTCCTTGATGGTCAGGTAGACGTGGCCGTTGGAGTGGTGGGTGACCTTGCTGAGCTCGCCGCGCAGCCGCACGAAGCCGTAGCGGTCTTCCAGCGTGCGCTTCAGCGCGAAGGCCAGTTCCGAGACGGAATAGGCGGGCGCGTTGGAATCGGGGGAGAGGTCGGTCATCGGGGGCAGCATAAAGCCCTCCCCGCGGAACGGGGAGGGCTGCATGGCGAGAGCGCCTTGCCGACGCTTCTCTTCTTGTTCGTATCCCTCTCGAAGGCCCGGCGGACCGGGCCCTCGGCGCGCTCTTGAGGCAGAGCACGCCCGGGCGGGTTAGCCGCCTACACCTAACCCTGGCGCGCTCTAGATGTAGCGGCGCAGCGAGCGGGCGAGCTCGGTGGCGCCGCCCTTCTTCTTGGTCTGCTGCGGCTGGTAGGCCACCCGGGCGTGCTCGACGCAGTAGGGGCCTTCCGACGAGCGGCGGCCGCAGAAGGTGAAGCCGTCCGACGACGGGTCGCCGATCGGCCACTTGCACATGTGGGCGCCGAGGGTCAGCACGGTGGCCGAGCCGGGGGCTTCGTTGCGCAGGACCGGAACCGACGGCTGCTGGTGAGCCGCGACCGGAGCCGGGGCCGGGGCGACCGGTTCGGCGGCGACCACGCGGCGCGGCGCGGCCGGCATGGCGGTGGCGGCCGGACGAGCCGGGCGCGGCGCCTTGAAGGCCGGGCGAGCCGGTTGCGAGGGCGCGGCGCGACCCGACAGGCCCAGACGATGGACCTTGCCGATCACGGCGTTGCGGGTGACCCCGCCGAGTTGTTTGGCGATCTGGCTGGCGGACAGCCCGTCCAGCCAAAGCTTCTTGAGGGTGGAGACCCGTTCGTCAGTCCAGCTCATGGCCTTCTCCGCCTAAAAAAGGCGCCACGACGAGAACCCCACCTCGCCATGACCCTACATCTGGTGTACAGCACGCCCCGCCGGCGGCTGACCTACCACATAGTGTAAAGAATGCGTTAAGACGCACAATAGGCGCCAGGTACTCTGTCCACAGAAACAATATATTGATTCTCGAAGCGGGACGCTTGCGCCCGACCCTTCCCGGGCGCACATGGCGAAGGAATTTCCAGGATCGAGCCAATGAGAGACATGGCAGACAGCGTCGTTCCGCCGCAGCCGCGCGACTATCACGGCTGGAACTGGAGCGGGTTCCTCACCCTCTACCAGCGCGAGATCCGCCGGTTCTGGAAGGTGGGCATGCAGACCGTGGCCGCCCCCGTGGTCACCACGCTGCTCTACATGCTGGTGTTCGTGGTCGCGGTCGGCGCCAGCCGCCCGGCGGTCGAGGGCGTGACCTTCGGCCATTTCGTGGCGCCTGGCCTGATCATGATGGCGGTGCTCAACAACGCCTTCGCCAACTCGTCCTCGTCGCTGATCCAGGCCAAGATGATGGGCCTGACGTCCGACTTCCTGACGCCGCCCCTGACCCCGCTGGAGCAGGTGGCCGCCTTCGGCCTGGGCGCGGCGACGCGCGGCGTGGTGGTCGGCGCGGTGACGGCGGCCGTGATCGGCGTGCTGCCGGGCGCGGGCCTGCAGATCTCGCACCTGTGGGCGATCTTCTATTTCGCGATCGGCGCGGCCCTGATCCTGGGCCTGGCCGGCGTGCTGGCCGGCCTGTGGGCCGAGAAGTTCGACCAGCTGGCGGCGGTGACCAACTTCGCCATCATGCCGATGACCTTCCTGTCGGGCACCTTCTACCTGGTCGACAAGCTGCCCGAGCCGTTCCGCACGGCCAGCCACTTCAACCCGTTCTTCTACCTGATCGACGGCTTCCGCTACGGCTTCATCGGCCACGCGGATGGCAGCATCGCCATCGGTGTGGTGGTCACGGCGGTGCTGACCGTCGGCCTCTTCCTGTGGTGCTGGGCGCTGTTCCGCAGCGGGTACCGCCTGAAGAGCTGAACGGCTCCTTCTTCCCGTCATTCCCGCCCTTGTGGCGGGAACCCTTCTGTCAGCCGCTAGGGCGGTAGTGGCGGCGTGCTCAGCACGCCGCTTGCGCTTCACGTGCGAGCGGAACCAGGGTTTCCCGCCACAAGGGCGGGAATGACGGGAGGTGGGGGTGTGGCTATGGCCGCCCCACGCCCTTGACCAGCACCTCCACGCCGCTGGTCGGCCCGTCGTTGATCACGGCGATGTGGGTGTCGTTGATGAAGCGCAGCTGGCCGTCCACCTCCACGCGCGCCGACACCGAATAGCGGTGATTGGGAACGATCGACGCCGGGTCATAGGCCAGCTTGAACGCCGCCGGCGGGGCGCGGACGCCTTCGATGACGTCCTCGGCCAGCACCTTGGCGGGCGCGTCGGCCAGGCTGACGTCCTGCAGGCGCACGATCACCCTGGTCGTTGGCGGCAGCATGAGCCGCTCGCGCCAGACCACGGTTCCGGTGACGGCGGCGGGCGCGGGCGGGGCGGTCGTCGAGGCGCAGCCGGTCAGAGCCAGCAGGGTCAGGGTCAGGGGCAGGGCGGCCTTCATCGCGGATCCTCCGAGCATCTCCCCCTGTCCAAGGCTTAGGACGGATCGCTCGGCGGTGGCAAGGTAGCGGTCCCGCGTCGCCAGGGTGTGTCCCCGGCGCCCTGACGTCCAAAATTCACGGTCATTTCATTGACAGACCGGGACTTCCCGCCGACAACGTCGGGCCTTCCAGTCCCCGCGCGAAAGCCCGGGGGCTTCTTGCCTTTTGGGAGGCCGCTTTGAGCACTGCGACGTCGTCGAACCCCTCGCAACACCACATCATGGGCGTCTACAGCCGCGCCCCGCTGGCGTTCGAGCGAGGCCGAGGCGCGCGACTGTTCTCGACGGCCGGCGAAGAGTACCTGGACTGCGTGGCGGGCATCGCCACCTGCGGCCTGGGCCACGCCCACCCGACCCTGGTCGAGGCGCTGAAGACCCAGGGCGAGAAGCTCTGGCACGTCTCCAACATCTACACGATCCCCGAACAGGAAGTGCTGGCCGACAAGCTGTGCGCTGCCACCTTCGCCGACGTGGTGTTCTTCACCAACTCGGGCACCGAGGCGATCGAGTGCGCCCTGAAGGCCGCCCGCCGCTATCACGCCGTGGCCGGCAATCCGGAGCGGATCGACATCATCGGCTTCGACGGCTCGTTCCACGGCCGCTCGTACGCGGCGGTCAACGCCTCGGGCAACGCCGGCTATCTGGACGGCTTCGGCCCGCGCCTGCCGGGCTTCATCCAGCTGCCGTTCGGCGACCTGGAGGCCCTGAAGGCCGCCATCGGCCCGACCACGGCCGGCGTCATCATCGAGCCCGTGCAGGGCGAGGGCGGGGCGCGGTCGCTGACCGAGGCCCAGCTGGTCGAACTGCGCGAGATCACCCGCGAAGCCGGCGTCCTGCTGATCTTCGACGAGGTGCAGAGCGGCATGGGCCGGACCGGCAAGCTCTTCGCCCACGAGTGGGCCGAGGGCGCCGAGCCCGACATCATGTGCGTGGCCAAGGCCCTGGGCGGCGGCTTCCCGGTCGGCGCGTGCCTGGCCTCGACCGAGGGCGCCAAGGGCATGACCCCGGGCACCCACGGCTCGACCTACGGCGGCAACCCGCTGGCCATGGCCGTCGGCGCGGCGGCCTTCGATGCGATCAACACGCCCGAGATCCTCGACAACGTGAAGACCATCGCCGGCTACTTCACCCAGCAGCTGAACGGCCTGAAGGACCGCTTCCCGGACGTGGTGCTCGACGTGCGCGGCAAGGGCCTGCTGATCGGCATCAAGCTGGCCTCGAACAACCGCGAGTTCATGGCCCTGGCCCGCGACCAGAAGCTTCTGGTGGCCGGCGGCGGCGACAACTGCGTGCGCCTGCTGCCGCCGCTGAACCTGACGCTGGCCGAGGCCCAGGAAGCCGTGGCCAAGCTCGAAAAGACCTGCGAGGTCGTCCGCGCCCAAGCGGCCGCCTGATCGCATCCCTGACCCGACGCCTCCGTCCCAGCGGCGGAGGCGTCCACTTCAGCTCATTCCGGAAAGGTGGCCTGAGATGACCGCCCCCCGCCACTTCATCGACCTCTGGAAGCTCGACGGCGCCACGCTGCGCCTGATCCTGGAGGACGCCAAGGCCCGCAAGACCGCGCGCAAGGGCTGGCCCAAGGGCCGCGTCGACGCCGACGCCCCGGCCAAGGACCATGTGCTGTCGATGATCTTCCAGAAGAACTCGACCCGCACCCGCTTCTCGTTCGACGCGGCCATGCGCCAGCTCGGCGGCTCGGCGATCATCTCGACCTCGTCGGACATGCAGCTGGGCCGCGGCGAGACCATCGAGGACACCGCCAAGGTGCTCTCGCGCATGGTCGATGCGGTGATGATCCGCGCCAACAGCCACGCCGACGTCGAGCGCTTCGCCCAGGTCTCGACCGTGCCGGTGATCAACGGCCTGACCGACAAGAGCCACCCCTGCCAGATCATGGCCGACATCCTCACCATCGAGGAGCATCGCGGCGACATCGGCGGCAAGACCATCGCCTGGGTCGGCGACGGCAACAACGTCTGCTCCAGCTTCATCCACGCCGCGCCGCTGCTGGGCTTCGAGCTGAAGATCGCCTGCCCGAGCGTCTATCACGCCGACCTGCACGACCTGGCCCGCGCCGCCGGCCTGAACGGCAAGGTGACGATGATGGAAGACCCCAAGGAAGCCGTGCGCGGTTCCGACGTGGTCGTGGCCGACACCTGGGTCTCGATGGGCGACACCGACCACGACGAGCGCCTGAAGGCCCTGGAGCCCTACCAGGTCGACGACGCCCTGATGGACCTGTCCAACGACGGCGTGTTCCTGCACTGCCTGCCGGCCCACCGCGGCGAGGAAGTCACCGACGCCGTCCTCGACGGCCCGCGCTCGCTGGCCTGGGACGAGGCGGAGAACCGCATCCACGCCCAGAAGTCCGTCCTGGCCTGGTGCTTCGGCGCGATCGGCTGATCATGGCCAAGATCGAGCTCGACAAGGACGTCCGCGAGGCTGTCCTGCGCAAGCTGACGCTCTACATGCGCGACGAGCTCGATCGGCCGGTCAGCGGGCTGGAGGCGGGCTTCCTGCTGGAGTTCCTGTCCGAAACGCTCGGGCCGGCCTTCTTCAACCAGGGCGTCCGCGACGCGCAGACCCTGATGCTGCAGAAGCTCGACGACGTGGTCTACGAGATCGAGAAGCCCCTGGACTGATCCCTCTCCCCCTGCGGGAGAGGGTGGCCTCCCGGAGGGAGGTCGGGTGAGGGGTCTCTCAAAAGCAAAACGCCGCGACAGCCGATCAGCTGTCGCGGCGTTTTTCGTGGGTGCGACCCCTCATCCGTCATCCTTCGGATGACACCTTCTCCCGCAAGGGGAGAAGGACGCTAGCGCCGCTTGCCGCGTCGCACGCCTTTCGGCAGGCCGCCGCGCGGCTTCACCGCCGCCTGGCGCCGTGCGCCCAGGCGGGGCCTCGGCAGGTTCGGATCCGCGGGCACCGGGTCGCTGAGCATCTCGAACAGCAGGCCGCCGGTCACGGGCGTGGCCTCGCGCAGGCGGATCTCGACCGACAGGCCCAGCGGCCAGCGCTTGCCGGTGCGCTCGCCGACCAGCGAGTGCAGCCGCTCGTCGTGGACGAAGTATTCCTCGCCCAGGTTCGAGATCGGCACCAGGCCGTCGGCGCCGGTCTCGTCCAGCTTCACGAACAGGCCAAAGCGGGTGACGCCGGTGATGCGGCCGCTGAAGGTCGCGCCCACCCGGTCGGCCAGGAACGAGGCGATGTAGCGGTCGGTCGCGTCGCGCTCGGCGGCCATGGCCCGGCGCTCGGCGTGGGTGATGACCTCGGCCGTGTCCTTGATGCGGGCGATGTCCTGGTCGGTGAGGCCGTCGTCGCCCAGCCCCAGAGCCCGGATCAGGCCGCGGTGGACGATCAGGTCGGCATAGCGCCGGATCGGGCTGGTGAAGTGGGCGTACCGTGCCAGGTTCAGGCCGAAGTGGCCGATGTTGTCGCTGGAATAGTGGGCCTGCATCTGGGTGCGCAGGACCACCTCGTTGATGATCGCCGCGTGGGCGCTCTCGCGGGTTTCCTCCAGCAGCTTGTTGAAGCGCGAGGTCTGCGGGGCCTCGCCCTTGTTCCAGCGGATCTCAAGCGTCTGCAGGAAGTCGGCGAGGTTCTGCAGCTTCTCCAGGCTGGGCGTGTCGTGCACGCGGTAGATCAGCGGCGAGCGCTTGGCTTCCAGGCTCTCGGCGGCCGAGACGTTGGCCTGGATCATCATCTCCTCGATCAGCTTGTGGGCCTCGAGGCTGGCGCGGCGGGTGATCGAGGCGATCTCGCCTTCCTTGGTGATGACGATGCGGCGCTCGTCGCTTTCGATGGCGAGCGGCGAGCGTTGCTCGCGGCCCCGGCCCATCAGGCGGAAGGCCTCCCACAGCGGCGTCAGGATCGCGTCCAGCAGGGGCGGGGCCTTGTCGGGATCCTGGCCGGCCGGCGGCGGGGTTCCGTCGATGGCGGCCTGGGCCTGCTCGTAGGAGAGCTTGGCGGCCGAGCGCATCAGGCCGCGCACGAAGCGGTGGCTGGTCTTGCGGCCGGTCTTGTCGAACACCATCCGCACGGCCAGCGTGGCGCGGTTCTCGCCTTCACGCAGCGAGCACAGGCCGTTCGACAGGGTCTCGGGCAGCATCGGCTCCACCCGGTCGGGGAAGTAGACGCTGTTGCCCTTGTCGCGGGCGTCGCGGTCCAGGGCCGAGCCCGGGCGCACATAGGCGGCGACGTCGGCGATGGCGACCCAGACGATCCAGCCGCCCTTGTTGTTCTCGGCGTCGTCGGGATGGGCGTAGACGGCGTCGTCGTGGTCGCGGGCGTCCACCGGGTCGATCGTCACGAACGGCAGGTCGCGCAGGTCTTCGCGGCCCGCCAGCGTCGGCTCCTTGGCGGCCTTGGCCTCCTGCTCGGCTTCTTCGGAGAAGCCGGTGGGGATGCCGTGGCTGTGGATGGCGATCAGCGAGGCGGCGCGGGGGTCTTCCTCGTGGCCGACCGTTTCCAGCACGCGGCAGGGCTTGGGGCCGTAGCGACCGGCGTGGCCGGCCTGCTGCACGACCACCAGGTCGCCGTCGCGCAGGTCAGTCACGCCCGGCTGGCCGGGATCGAGGACGTAGCTGTCCTTGGACTTGCGATCGACCGGCTGGACGCGGATCTCGCGGCGCTCCTTGCGGATCACGCCCAGCACCTTGTGGGCGCTCTGGCCCAGGCGCTTGATCAGGCGGGCCTCGTACTCGCCGCTCTCCAGCTTTTCGAAGCGCACCAGCAGGCGGTCGCCCAGGCCCGGCGCGCCGGCGGCGGCTTCGTTGCGGTCGGGGGCCAGGCGCACCAGGGGAACGTCCTCGTCGCCCTTGGTCAGCTTGACGAACAGGTCGCCGTCGGTGTCGCGTTCGATCACGTCGGCCACGCCGACCGGGGGCAGGGCGCCGGCCTCGGCGAAGCCGCGGCGGCCGCGCTTGCCCAGCTGGCCTTGCGCTTCCATCTCGCGGATCATCTCGCGCAGGGCGCGGCGGTCGGCGCCCTTCAGGCCGAAGTGGCGGGCGATGTCGGCCTTGGCGGCCTCGCCGGCGTCGCGCAGGAACGCCAGCAGCGTCTCCTTGTCGGGCAGGCCCGCGGGCGGACGGTCCTTGGCCGCGACCTTGTGGGAGGCGGTCTTGGGGCGCGCGGTCTTCGGAGAAGCGGTCTTGGGAAGGCGAGGTTTGGCCATTCCCCTCGTCTAAGCCGTTTCCCGGGCGAAGGAAACGAGGAGAACCTAGTACAGGTCCTCGATCCGCTGCGGCGCCTGCTGGGCCGGCGGAACCTCGGGCTTCTTCTCGGCCGGGGCGGGCGTCGTCGGGGCTGGCGGGGCCTCGACGACCGGCGGCGTCTCGGCCGCCACCGGCTCGGGGGTCTCATCGACCGGCTTGGTCACGGGCGGAGGCGGCGGCGCCTCCACCTCGACCGCGGCCGGCAGGGCGTCCTTGACCGGCACGCCCGAGACCTCGGCCAGCGGCGCGGTCGAGACCGCGTCGGCCGGCTTGCCGGTGTCCAGCGCGCCGCGCAGCCCCAGGACGAAGCCCACGACGCTGACCGCCGACAGCAGGACCACCACCAGCGGCAGCGGCAGAGGACGTTCGAGCGTGGTCATGGCCAAAGTCTACTCCCCCCGACAGCCCTTCGTCACGCCTCGGTCTTGGCCTTGGCCGGCGCCTTCTTGGCGGCCGGCTTCTTGGCCACCGGTTTCTTCGCGGCGGCCTTCTTCGGCTTCGCTTCGGCGTCGTCGCCCTCGGCTTTCGCCGCCTTGGCTGGAGCCTTCTTCGGCGCGGCGGCCTTTTTGGCCGGCTTCTTGCCGCCGCCCTTGGCGACCCGCTCGGCCAGCAGGGTCACAGCCTCGGCCAGGGTCAGGGCCGCCGGATCGGCGCCCTTGGGCACGTTGGCGTTGACGTCGCCGTGCTTGATGTACGGACCAAAGCGGCCCGACAGCACGCGCACCGGCTTGCCGTCTTCCGGGTGGGCGCCCAGTTCGGCCAGGGCCGCGGCGGCCGCGCGCTGCGGACGCCCGCCGCCCGCCCGTTTGTCGGCCAGGATGGCGACGGCGCGGTTCAGACCGACGTCGAACACCTCTTCGGCGTTCTCCAGGTTGGCGTAGGTGCCGTCGTGCAGCACGAACGGCCCGAAGCGCCCCAGGCCCGCCGTGATCGTCTTGCCGTCGTCCGGGTGCTGGCCCACCTCGCGCGGCAGGCTGAGCAGGCGCAGGGCCTTTTCCAGATCCAGGGCCGCCGGCGTCCAGCCCTTGGGCAGGGACGAGCGTTTGGGCTTCTCGCCCTCGGCGGCGACCTCTTCGACATAGGGGCCGAAGCGGCCGTTCTTCAGCCAAACGGCCCGGCCGGTGGCGGGGTTGATCCCCAGTTCCTTGTCGGCGCTCTCGGCCTCGCCGTCGCCCTCGGCCACGCCCAGCTGGCGGGTGTAGCGGCACTCCGGATAGTTCGAGCAGCCGATGAAGGCGCCGAACTTGCCGGTCTTCAGCGACAGCATCCCCGAGCCGCAGGTCGGGCACAGGCGCGGGTTCGAGCCGTCGCCCTTGTCGGGGAAGATGTGCGGGCCCAGGGCGTCGTTCAGCGCGTCGAGCACGTTGGTGGTGCGCAGCTCGGCGATCTCGCCGACGGCGGCGTGGAAGTCCTTCCAGAACTCGCGCAGGAATTCCTTCCAGTCGAGCTTGCCGTCGGAGACGAGGTCGAGCCGCTCTTCCAGCGAGGCGGTGAAGTCGTATTCGACGTAGCGGCGGAAGAACTGCTCGAGGAACGCGGTGACCAGGCGGCCCTTGTCCTCGGGGATGAAGCGCTGCTTCTCCATCCGCACATATTCGCGGTCGCGCAGCACGGTCAGGACCGAGGCGTAGGTCGACGGACGGCCGATGCCCAGCTCTTCCATCTTCTTGACGAGGCTGGCTTCGGAGTAGCGCGGGGGCGGTTCGGTGAAGTGCTGGTCGGCGCGGGCCTCGATGACCTTGGCGGCGGCGCCTTCGACGATGGCGGGCAGGCGGGCGCTGTCTTCGCCCTCCTCGTCGTCGCGGCCTTCCTCGTAGACCGCGAGGTAGCCGGGGAACAGCACGACCTGGCCGGTGGCGCGCAGGCCCGTGCGGCCGTCATGGCTTTCCAGATCGACCGTGGTGCGCTCGATACGGGCGCTTTCCATCTGCGAGGCGATGGTGCGCTTCCAGATCAGCTCGTACAGGCGGCCCAGGTCCGGATCCAGGCGCAGCGAGCCGGGGTTGCGGCGCATGCTGGTCGGGCGGATGGCTTCGTGGGCCTCCTGGGCGTTCTTGGCCTTCGACTTGTAGAGGCGCGGGACGTCCGGCACGTAGTCCTTGCCGTAGACGCTGCCGATCACGTCGCGGGCGTCGGCGATGCCTTCCGGCGCGATCGAGACGCCGTCGGTACGCATGTAGGTGATCAGACCGACGGTCTCGCCGCCGATGTCGATGCCCTCGTACAGCTTCTGGGCCGCCTGCATGGTGCGCTGGGCGCTGAAGCCCAGCTTGCGCGAGGCTTCCTGCTGCAGGGTCGAGGTGGTGAAGGGCGGAGCGGGCGAGCGCTTGCCGGGCTTCTTCTCGACGGCCTCGACCTTGAAGGTCGCGGCCTGCACGGCGGCCTTGGCGGCCAGGGCCGAGGTCTCGTTGCCGAGGTCGAACTTGGTGAGCTTCTTGCCGTCGTGCTTGACCAGGCGCGCCAGGAACGGATCGGAGCCGGCCGAGACGTCGGCGTCGACGGTCCAGTATTCCTGGGTCCGGAAGCGCTCGATCTCGAGTTCGCGGTCGACGACCAGGCGCAGGGCCACCGACTGCACGCGGCCGGCCGAGCGGCTGCCAGGCAGCTTGCGCCACAGCACCGGCGAGAGGGTGAAGCCGACGAGGTAGTCGAGGGCGCGGCGGGCGAGGTAGGCCTCGACCAGTTCCATGTCGAGGTCGCGCGGGGCGCGCATGGCCTCGGTCACCGCCGACTTGGTGATGGCGTTGAAGGTGACGCGCTGGATCTGCTTGTCCTTCAGCGCCTTCTTCTTGTTCAGCACCTCGAGCACGTGCCAGCTGATCGCCTCGCCTTCGCGATCCGGGTCGGTGGCGAGGATCAGGCGGTCGGCCTTCTTCAGCGCGTCGACGATGTCGGAGATGCGCTTGGACGACTTGGCGTCGACCTCCCAGCTCATGGCGAAGTCGTTGTCGGGCTCGACCGAGCCGTCCTTGCTGGGCAGATCGCGGATGTGCCCGTAGGAGGCCAGAACCGTGTAGTCGGACCCGAGGTACTTGTTGATGGTCTTGGCCTTGGCCGGGCTCTCGACGACGACGACGTTCATTACGACTCTGGGCTAGGGGAGGTGGATCGCCCACCGAAGCGAACCAGGGGGCGAGCGCCGGAAAGTGGGGGCGAGCCTATGACAATGTCAACGGCGGCTGTGCGAACCTTCGCAATTGCGAGCGCGGCGCCCGCCTGGCTCTCTCTTTAGAGAGAGGGTTCGGGAACTAATTCGACCTGACCGCCGAGCAGGCGGCGCATCGTCTGTGGGTCGCGGGCTATGGCGGTCAGAAGGGCCCTGGCGGGCGCATCGGGATAGCTGCGCTCCTGTTCCCAGTCTCGGACCGTTGCGAGCGGTAATTGGAAGGCTTCGGCGAACTGAGCCTGCGTCATGTCGAGCCGGCGGCGAATGACCTTGACGGCGTTGACGCGCTTGAAGCGGGCAAGCTGTTCAGGTGTCGACGGCGGGCAATCGGGATCGGACTCCGCCGCCGCTATGATCTCTTCGTCCGTCATGGCTCGGACGCGAGCCCAGTCGGTTTTGCCGACGGGCCATTCAGGGTTCGCCCCGGAGATAACGACCCTCTTCATCTGGGTCGGCTTTGCGGGCGGAGATGATCCTGTAGTGGTCTTGGTCATAGGCGATGGTCACCACAAACAATATGCGTTGCGGACTTAGGCCGACGATCTGCAATCGCTCTTCGCCGTAGTCGAAGCGATCGTCGATGGCTTCGAGGCGATGCGGGTCCAATATCGCGAAGCAGGCTTCTTCGAAGTCCACGCCATGCTTGGCGAGATTGGTCCGTTCCTTCTCGACATCCCACTCGAACGTGTAGTCAATAGTACGGGTATCCAGTACTTAGGGCAATCCACCCGCCACCATCCCGCCAGGCAGCAGCTCGGCCCGATCCGCCAGGGCCAGCTCCACCAGCGCCGCCATCACCGCCGAGGTCGGGGCCTTGGTCGCCCGCACCAGTTCGTCACGCGAGACGGGCGTGGGCGAGAGCAGGGCGGCCAGGCGCTCGCGTAGGGCGTCGTGGTCGAGGTCGTCGGCGGCCTCGTCGGGATCCCAGGTCCGGTCCCGCTCGCGCATCGAGGGCGAGGCCGACAGCGAGCGCAGCACGTCCTCGACGCCCTCGCACAGGATCGCGCCCTGGCGGATCAGGTCGTTGGGACCCTTGGCGCGGGGATCAAGCGGCGAGCCCGGCACGGCGAAGACGTCGCGCCCCTGCTCGGCGGCCAGGCGGGCGGTGATCAGCGAGCCCGACTTCAGCTCGGCCTCGACCACGACGACGCCCAGCGACAGGCCCGAGATGATACGGTTGCGGCGGGGGAAGTCCTTGGCCTGAGCGCGGCGCAGCGGGGCGCTCTCGCTGACGATGCAGCCGTCCTGCGCGATGCGGGCGTGCAGGGAGGCGTGCTCGGGCGGGTAGATGTCGGCGATGCCGCCGCCAAGGACGGCGATCGTGCCGGTCGAGAGCGAGCCCTCATGGGCCGCCCCATCGACGCCGCGCGCCAGGCCCGAGACCACGACGAGGCCGTGCTGGCCCAACTCGGCGGCCAGTTGGCGGGCGAAGCGCTGGCCGGCGGCCGAGGCGATGCGGGCGCCGACGATGGCGATGCTGGGCTGGGGCAGGAGTTCGTAGTGGCCGAGCGCCCAGATCACCGGCGGCGGCGGATCCAGGCTCGCCAGGCGGTGCGGGAAGTCGGGTTCGCAGGCGCAGATCAGGCGGGCGCCGAGGCGCGCGCCGTCTTCGAGTTCACGCAGGATCTCGTTTTCGGGAGGCGGCCGCAGCGGGGCCGCGCGGCCCGCCCGACGCGCCAGGTCGGGCAGGGCGACCAGCGCCCGCTCGGGCGAGCCGAAGCGCTGAAGGAGGTGGTCGAAGGCGACGGGGCCAACGGTCTCGGTGCGCGCCAGGCGAAGCCAGGCCAGGCGTTCCTTGTCCGAGAGGCCCCGCGTCATCAGGCTTCCGGGGGCGGCGTTTCCGCCGTCTTCTTCTTGCCGATCCGGGGCTCCTCGCCCTTGAGCAGCCGGCGGATGTTGTCCTTGTGGCGGATGTAGATCAGCACGGCCATGAACAGGCACAGGCCCAGGATCGGGTAGGGGCGGTCGGTGGCCAGGGCGAAGGGCGCGGCCAGGGCGGCGGCGGTCAGGGCGGCCAGCGAGCTGATGCGGAACAGGACCGCCACGGCCAGCCAGGTCGCCGCCGCCAGCAGGCCCACGGGCCAGGCGGCGGCCAGCAGCACGCCGTAGAAGGTGGCCACGCCCTTGCCGCCGTTGAACTTCAGCCAGACCGGGAAGATGTGGCCGGCGAAGGCCGCGCCGCCGGCCAGGGCGACGATCGCCGGATTGCCGTGGCTCAGCCAGTGGGCCAGGCCCACCGCGACCGCGCCCTTGCCGCCGTCGCCCAGCAGGGTGATGGCCGCCAGGTCCTTGCGGCCCGAGCGCAGCACGTTGGTCGCGCCGATGTTGCCCGAGCCGATCTTGCGGATGTCGCCGGCGCCGCCCAGGCGCGTGGCGATCAGGCCGAACGGGATCGAGCCCAGCAGGTAGCCCCCGATCACGGCGATCGCGAGGGTCAGATAGACGACGGGGGCGAGGCTTTCCAAGAAATGCTACCTTTGCGCGAGCGAACCATGGCCAAGCTTCACCGATGAGGCAAGCCTGTTTTCCGCGTCTTACAGCGCTTCTCGCCCTCGGCGAAGCGAAGCTGCGAAGCTAGCCGCCGGCCGTCTCCTCGCGTCGTGCCGTCGGACGCCTGGCGACGATCAGCCCGAGGGCTCCGCAAACCAGTCCGGTCAGGCCGCCGAGACGGGCGATGGCGGCCATTGAACTCACCAGCACCTCTGGGTTGGAGAAGACGATGCGGGCCGGGCCCAGGCTCATCAAGCCCATCTGCACCAGCAGGCTCAGGGCTGCATAGAGACCGATGCTGACCGCGAGCCGGATGCGCTTTTTCGATCGCGCATGGACGGGAGCGCCAGGACGAGGCCCGCGACCAGGGCCGGCGCCAGGCCTTGGAGCCAGGCGTCGCTGAGCGCCCAAAGCTGCTCCCGGAGCGGCGGAGTGGGCAGCGAGAACTGGCGGATCGCCATCTGCTTGAGGGCAAGCGTCGGTGCGACCGTTCCCAGGATGGGGCCTGCCGCCAGGTGCGTCGCCAGGACAGGCCAGTCGAGCCGAGGCCATCGCTCTCCGAGCCGGGGCGAGCGATCGCGGGTTTCGAGCGTGTTCATGTTGTCGTCCCCCCGGAATGACCGGCGCAACCTATGCGGCTGCGCCGGCTTGTCCAGCGGGATCACCCCTCGGCGCGGTGCACCACGCGGCCGTCGACCACGGTCATCAGCACCTGGCCCTGCAGGCGGCGGCCGTCGAACGGCGAGTTCTTCGACTTCGACAGCAGCTTGGCGGCGTCGACGATGATCGGCGCGTCGAGGTCGCACAACACAAGGTCGGCCGGAGCCCCCGGCGCGATGCGGCCGGTCTGGAGGCCGAGCAAGGACGCGGGCGACAGGGTCACGGCCTTGATCAGGTCGATCAGCGGCAGGCGCTCGTCGTGATAGAGGCCCAGCAGAGCCGGCAGCAGGGTCTCCAGGCCGACGGCGCCAGGCGCGGCCTGGTCGAACGGCAGGCGCTTGTCCTCGGCCGGGGCCGGGGCGTGGGCGCTGACGACGATGTCGATCAGGCCGTCCGCCAGGGCCTCGATCAGGGCCTGGCGGTCGTCTTCGCCGCGCAGGGGCGGGGTCAGCTTGGCGAAGGTGCGGTAGTCGCCGATGTCCAGTTCGTTGAAGCACAGGTGGTTGATCGACACGCTGGCGTGGATGCGCAGGCCCCGGGCCTTGGCGCGGCCAAGCGTCTCCAGCGCCTGGGCGCTCGTCACCTGGTCGACCAGCAGGCGGCCGCCGGTGGCTTCCAGAAGCGCGACGTCGCGCTCCAGCATGATCCGCTCGGCCATCGGCGAGATCGACGGCAGGCCCATGCGGGCGGCGAACTCGCCGCCGGTGGCTGCGCCGCCCTTGGCCAGCCAGGGGTCGAGCGGGCGGTGGGCCAGGATGGTGTCGAAGCCCTTCGCATAGGTCAGCAGACGCTGCATGACCTTGCTGTCGGCGATCGGACGGTCGGCGTCGGTCACGTAGACGCAGCCGGCCTCGCGCATCAGGCCGATCTCGGCCATCTCCTCGCCCTTGAGGCCCTTGGTGGCCGCGCCGGCGCACAGGATGCGGGCGCTGTCGATGTCGCGGGCGCGGCGCAGCAGGAAGTCGACCGTGCTGGGATCGTCGACGGCCGGATCGGTGTCGGGCTGGACGACGAAGCTGGTGACGCCGCCGGCCGCGGCCGCGCGGGCGGCGCTGGCCAGGGTTTCCTTGGTCTCGGCGCCCGGCTCGCCGGTCTTGACCCGCAGGTCGATCAGGCCCGGGGCCAGCATTGCGCCGCCGCAGTCGATGACGCGGACGCCCTTGGTCAGCTTGCCGAACTCGCGGCCCTTGGCCACGTCGGCGATGACGCCTTCGGAGACGATGACGCCGCCGGGGCCGTCATAGCCGCTTTCGGGGTCCACCACGCGGGCGTTGACGAAGGCGAGCGGCTGGGGCGCGGTCATCGGCCTTCCTCCTCAAGACGGTGGGCGAGGGCGGCAAGCACGGCCATCCGGGCGGCGACGCCCATCTCGACCTGGTCCTGGATCAGGCTGACGGCGGGATCGTCGGCGACGTCGCTGTCGATCTCCACGCCCCGGTTCATCGGACCCGGGTGCATGACCTTGGCCCCCGGCGCGGCGCGGGCCAGCTTCTCGCGGTCCAGGCCGTAGAAGCGGAAGTATTCGCGGGTCGAGGGCACGAAGCCGCCCTGCATCCGCTCCAGCTGCAGGCGCAGCATCATCACCACCTCGACCCCGGCCAGGCCCGACTTCATGTCGTGGTGCACGGTCACGCCCCAGCGCTCGGCCTGGGCCGGCATCAGGGTGGGCGGGCCGACCAGGCGCACGCTGGCGCCGAGGATCTGCAGCAGGGCGACGTTCGAGCGCGCCACGCGGCTGTGCAGCACGTCGCCGCAGATGGCCACGGTCAGGCCCGAGACGCGGCCGAAGGCGCGGCGGATCGACAGGGCGTCCAGCAGGGCCTGGGTCGGGTGCTCGTGCTGGCCGTCGCCGGCGTTGACGACGCTGCCGCTGACCTTCTGGCTGAGCAAGGACGCCGCGCCCGAAGAGGCGTGGCGCACGACCAGCAGGTCGGGCCGCATGGCGTTCAGGGTGACCGCCGTGTCGATCAGGGTCTCGCCCTTGGCCACCGACGAGGTCTTGGGGTTCATGTTGACGACGTCGGCGCCCAGCCGCTTGCCGGCCAGCTCGAACGAGCTCTGGGTGCGGGTGCTGTTCTCGAAGAACAGGTTCATCAGCGTCCGTCCCTTGAGCAGGTCGAGGGACTTGGACGTCTGCCGGTTCAACGCCACGAAGGCGTCGGCCAGGTCCAGGAGATCGGCCGCCTGGGGAGCGTTGAGATCGCCCGCCGAAAGGAAGTGCCGCTTGGGGAACGAGAAGAGGCGCTTGCGGATCGTTTCGATCGCCGCGCTGGGGTCATGGGCTGAAGCCGTCATGAGCCCGCGTCATAGGCGGCTTTGGCGGGGAAGGGAAGGAGAGTCCTGATCCCTCTCCCCTTGCGGGAGAGGGTGGCCTCCCGGAGGGAGGTCGGGTGAGGGGTTGAAGACTCTGTCCGCTTGGAAGCGGTCAGGCCGGGCGGGGTGTCGGAATTCTGAGAGACCCCTCATCCGTCGGCTGCGCCGACACCTTCTCCCGCAAGGGGAGAAGGGGCTTACGGCTCCCCCCGGATCCCCCGCATCCGCTCCAGGGCGCCCTGCAGGATCCAGCCGGCGGCCATCTTGTCGACGACCTCGCCGCGGCGCTTGCGGTTGACGTCGTGCTCGTCGATCAGCACGCGGGTGACGGCGGCCGTCGACAGGCGCTCGTCCCAGAAGGTGATGGTCAGGTCCGGGCGCAGGCGCAGCAGGTTGCGGGCGAGCGCCCGGTTGGACTGGCAGCGCACGCCTTCGGCGCCGTCCATGTTGACCGGCAGGCCGACGACGATCCCGGCCACCTTGCGGTAGTCGATGATGTCGAACAGGGCCTCGGCGTCCTGGGTGAACTTGGTCTTGTGGATCACGGTCAGCGGGCTGGCGACGGTCAGGGTGACGTCGGACACGGCCACGCCGATGGTCTTTTCGCCCGGATCCAGGCCGATGATCGGCTTGTAGTCGGGGATGGCGGCGGTGAATTCTTCGATGTCGAGAACGGGCATGGGCGGCTTCTACGCCTTTGCGCCCGCCGAAGCGAGAGCGCCGCCAATGCGAAAAGGTCCCGCCAAGGGGAGGCCGGGCTTGTCAAAGGCGAGTCTAGACGGGTAACCCACCCCTCGACTGTCCGTGCCCACGGACAAACAACACTACTGCTTGGAGAAGGCCCCATGGCCATCGACGCCGCGACCGTCCGCAAGGTCGCCCGGCTCGCCCGCATCGCCGAACCCGAAGAGCGCATCGAGGCCCTGACTCAGGAACTCAACGGGATCATGACCTGGATCGAGCAGCTGGCTGAGGTCGACACCGACGGCGCCGAGCCGCTGACCAGCGTCGTGGCCGCCGGCCTGCCGCTGCGCGACGACGTCGTCACCATGGGCGGCGAACCCGAAGTGGTCACCGGCAACGCGCCCAAGACCGTCGGCAACTTCTTCGTCGTGCCCAAGGTGGTCGAATAATGAGCGCGCTCACGAAACTGACCCTGAAGGGCGCCCTCGACGGCCTGGCCGCCAAGGACTTCACCTCGGTCGAGCTGACCCAGGCGCACATCGACGCCGTCGAAGCCGCGCGCGGCCTCAACGCCTACATTCTCGAGACGCCTGAAAAGGCGCTGGAGATGGCCGCCGCTTCGGACGCGCGCCGCGCCAAGGGCGAGGCCGGCGTGCTGGACGGCGCGCCGCTGGGCGTGAAGGACCTGTTCTGCACCAAGGGCGTGCGCACCACGGCCTGCTCGAAGATCCTGGAGAACTTCGTGCCGGGCTACGAGTCGACGGTGACGTCGAACCTGTGGCGCGACGGCGCGGTGATGCTGGGCAAGCTGAACCTCGACCAGTTCGCCATGGGCTCGTCGAACGAGACCTCCTACTTTGGCCCGGTCACCAATCCCTGGCGCGGCAAGAACAGCAACAAGGCCCTGACCCCGGGCGGCAGCTCGGGCGGCAGCGCCGCCGCGGTCGCCGCTGATCTCTGCCTGGGCGCCACCGCCACCGACACCGGCGGCTCGATCCGCCAGCCGGCCGCCTTCACCGGCACGGTCGGCATCAAACCGACCTACGGCCGCTGCTCGCGCTGGGGCGTCGTCGCCTTCGCCAGCTCGCTGGATCAGGCCGGTCCGATCGCCAAGACCGTCGAAGACGCGGCCCTGCTGCTGAACTCGATGTCGGGTCACGACGAGAAGGACTCCACCAGCCTCGACATCGCCGTTCCGGACTTCACCCAGTTCGTCGGCAAGTCGGTCAAGGGCCTGCGCATCGGCGTGCCGAAGGAATACCGCGTCGACGGCATGCCGGCCGAGATCGAGAAACTTTGGCAGGACGGCATCGCCTGGCTGAAGGACGCCGGCTGCGAGATCGTCGAGATCAGCCTGCCGCACACCAAGTACGCCCTGCCGGCCTACTACATCGTCGCTCCGGCCGAAGCCTCGTCGAACCTCGCCCGCTACGACGGCATGCGCTTTGGCCTGCGCGAGGACGGCGCCAACCTGACCGAGATCTACGAGAACACCCGCGCGTCGGGCTTCGGCGACGAGGTCAAGCGCCGCATCCTGATCGGCACCTACGTGCTGAGCGCCGGCTATTACGACGCCTACTACCTGAAGGCCCTGAAGGTGCGTCGCCGCATCGCCGAGGACTTCGACAACGCCTGGCAGAAAGTCGACGCCATCCTCACCCCGACCGCGCCCTCGGCGGCGTTCGGCCTGGGCGAGAACAGCAACGACCCGATCGCCATGTACCTGAACGACGTCTTCACGGTGACGACCAACCTGGCTGGCCTGCCGGGTCTGTCGCTGCCGGCCGGTCTGGACGCCAACGGCCTGCCGCTGGGTCTGCAGATCATCGGCAAGCCGCTGGACGAAGGCACGGTGTTCTCGGTGGCCGGCGCCATCGAAAAGGCCGCCGGCTTCACGGCCAAGGCCGACAAGTGGTGGTGATCTAGCCTCGGCTGGACTCAAAGAAAAAGGGCGGCTCCAGCGATGGAGCCGCCCTTCGTCGTTTCAGGCCCTTACTGGGGCGTATTGGGCGTCGCGGGGACGACCGGGGTCGGCGCGACGGGAGCCGCCGGCGCGGGGATGGCCAGCGGGGCCGGCTCGGCGACGATCGCCGTCGGAGCGTCCGGAGCCGGCGTCGGGGCCGGGACGGTGGCGCTCACATTGGTCGAGGCCTCTTCAGCCGACGGCGCGCTGGGCGCGGGGCGAGCGGCGGCGCGGCGGGCGGCCGGGCGCGGTTCGGCGCGGGCGACTTCCATGCGGGCGACCGGCGCCGGGGCCGGCGTGGCGGCGGCCGGTTCGGGCATGGCGGCCGGGGTCGGCGCCGGGGCGGGCGTCGTGATCGGCGCGGCCTCGGCCACCTTCAGGCTTTCGCCGCTGCTTTCCGGCGTCTGGGCCGGCTGGCTCATCAGGCCCCAGGCCAGGCCGCCGACGGCGAGGGCCAGAACCGGCACGCCGACCAGCAGCGGCAGGTTGCCGGAAGACTTCTTCGAACGGGTCGAGGTGCGCGCATAGACGGGCGCTTGCGGAAACAGGGCAGAACCATCGCCAGTCGTGGCGATCGCGGGTTCAGGACCATCGAGATTCAAGGCAGGCATTTGGATCCTCCTCAGCTATCCTTGTCGGGATAAGTAACGGGAGGTTTCCGGTGGGGTTCCGCCGGTCGCGGAATGGTTCCGTTTCTGCCGGATTTGGGTCTTAATTCTTGTGGCGCTTCGTTTATCCCTCTCCCCTTGCGGGAGAGGGTGGCCTCGCGGAGCGAGGTCGGGTGAGGGGTCTCTCAGAACCGTCCGCGCGACCCCTCATCCGTCATCCTTTGGATGACACCTTCTCCCGCAAGGGGAGAAGGGAGCTCTAGTACCCCAGCGCCACCCCGTCCTTGCGCATCTCGGTCGCGGCCGCATACCGCCCCGGCCAGCGCTCGATGGCCTGGTAGCCGCCATAGCCGCCGGCGTCGGTCTTCAGTTTCCAGCCGATGGCCTCCAGCGCCTTGCGGGTCTGCGCCGGCACGCCGCTTTCCAGGTCGAGCGCCGCGATGTCCTCGGCCGCGATGCCGGTCGGTTCGGGCGAGCCGCCGTGGTGCCAGCGCGGGGCGTCGCCGGCTTCCTGCACGCCCAGGCCGAAGTCGACCATGTTGCTGATGATCTGGGTCTGCCCCTGGGGCTGCATGTCGCCGCCCATGACGCCGAAGCTCAGCCACGGCTCGCCCTTGCGGGTGGCGAAGCCCGGGATGATCGTCTGGAAGGGCCGCTTACCGGGGGCGTAGATGTTGGGATGGCCGTCGGTCAGGGCGAAGAGCTCGCCGCGGTCCTGGAACATGAAGCCCAGGCCGTCGGGCGACAGGCCAGACCCCATGCCGCGATAGTTCGACTGGATGATCGACACCATCATCCCGTCCTTGTCGGCGGTGGTGAAATAGGTCGTGTCGCCCTTGCTCGGCGCCGTGCCCGGGAACGACGGCGTCCAGATCTTGTCGGGCGAGATCAGCTTGGCGCGCTCCTTGGCGTAGTCCTTGGAGATCAGCCAGTCGATCGGCGACTTGTAGAAGTCCTGGTCGGCGTAGAACCGCGCGCGGTCCTCGTAGGCCAGGCGCTTGGCCTCGACGGCGTGGTGGATGGCCTGGGCCGACTGGAAGCCCATGCCGGCCACGTCGAACTGCTCGAGGATATTGAGCATCTGCAGGGTGGCCAGCCCTTGCGTGTTGTCGGCCAGGGCGTGGACGTCGACGTCGCGATAGCCGGTGGTGTGGACGCCGGTCCAGACGGCGCGGTTGGCGGCGAGGTCGGCCTTGGTCATCCAGCCGCCGATGCGCTTGAAATAGGCCTCGATGGTGGTGGCGATCTCGCCCTCGTAGAAGGCGCGGCCGCCGCCCTGGGCGATCAGGCGATAGGTGCGGGCCAGGGCCGGGTTCTTGAAGATCTCGCCTTCGACGGGGGTCTTGCCCGTGGGGGCCCAGACCTTCTTGAAGTTCTCGACCTCCTCGATGTTGGAGGTCGGATTGGTGAAGCGGCGATGGCTGCCGGCCAGGTAATAGGCGACGTTCTGGGTGACCGGATGGCCTTCCTCGGCGGTGGCGATGGCGGGTTCGAACAGGTCGGCCCACTTCAGCTTGCCGTAGCGCTCGTGCAGGGCCCGCCAGGCGTCGACGGCGCCGGGCACGCTGACGCTGACCGCGCCCCAGCTGGGGATCTTGCCGTCCTTGGCGCGCGAACGGACCGTTTCCAGCGACAGCCCCCTGGGCGATCGGCCCGAGCCGTTGAGGCCGACCACCTTGCGGGTCTTGGGATCCCACAGCAGCACGTAGCAGTCGCCGCCGATCCCGCACGAGATCGGCTCGCACAGGCCCAGCATGGCGTTGGCGGCGATCGCCGCGTCGGCCGCCGAGCCGCCCTTCTTGAGCACTGTGATGGCCGCCTGGGTGGCCAGCGGGTGGGCCGTGGCCGCCGCGCCGTGGGTCCCCCAGGCCGCCGAGCGCGAGGCGAAGCTGGCGCCGTCGACCCGGTCGCCGCCGTGCACGTCGGGCCGCTTCCGGTTGGGATTGGGGCCGGTGATGATCTGCGACTGGGCGTAGGCCTGCCCCGCGAAGGCGGCGGCCGGGAGGGCGGCGAAGAAGGTGCGGCGGCGCATGGCGAAGTCCCCACGAAAACGGCGAGTCCGTTTCTAGGGGCGGCCGGGAGGGGAGGCTAGGCGTTGCGCGAAAAGTGGGTGGGTGCGGGAGAAAGACCCCCTCAGTCGGCTTCGCCGACAGCTCCCCCAGAGGGGGAGCATCTTCGTGGTGCGGCGCTTAGAAGATCCTCCCCCTCTGGGGGAGGTGGCCCGGAGGGCCGGAGGGGGTCTACCCCAGCGCCAGTTCGTCCAGCTCCTTGCCCAGCACCAGCGCCAGGGCCTCGACCACCAGCACGTGGTCCTGCCGCTGGGGCAGGCCCGAGACGGTGACCGCGCCGATGCAGCCCAGGCCCCGCACCAGCAGCGGAAAGCCGCCGCCGTGGGCGGCGTAGTCGCGGGTCGGCAGGCCGTGCTTGGCCTCCAGGGTCTCGCCCTTGGCGGCCAGCTCAAGGCCCACGCCGTAGGAGCTTCTGGAGAAGTGCAGCACTGTGTTGCGCTTGCGGCGCAGCCAGTCGGCGTTTTCGCCGGTCGAGCCGGGCAGGGCGGCGTGGAACAGGGCCCGGTCCCGCAGCGACACGTCGATGGCCAGCGGCGCCTTGCGGGCCAGGGCCGCGTCGCGCAGGCCCGCGCCCAGGGCCCAGGCGGTGTCGAGATCGAAGCGTTCGAACACCAGCGCGGCTTCCTGGGCGGCGATGCGGGCGATGTCGTCCTGGTGGCTCATCAGGCGGTCTCGACGCTCAGTTCGCGACGCTCGGCGGCCGAGCGGGCGGCCAGGTCCAGCAGCTCCATCACCTGCAAGGCCTCGCGGGCCGGCACGGGATTGGCCGCGCCGGTCAGGATCGCGTCGCGCACCCCGGCGTAATAGGCCGCGTAGTCGCCGCGCGCGCCGGGCACGACCTCGGTCGTCAGGACGTCGCCGTCGGCGCGGGTCAGGGTTCCTGGGCGGGGATCGAGGCCAAAGCCCTCGTCGGCCGGGGTCAGGCCGCGCTTGAGGGCGTCCTCCTGGGCGTCGAGGCCCTGCTTGATAAAACTGCCCTTGGTGCCGTGCACGGCCAGGCGCAGGTCGGCGGCCGCCGTCAGCAGGCTGCCGTGCAGGATGACGCGCAGGGCGTCATAGCGCAGCACGACGTGGAAATAGTCGTCGGCCCCGGCGCCCTCGCGTTGGACGCCGATGTCGGCGCTGACCGTCAGGGGCTGGCCGAACAGCTGCAAGGCCTGGTCCAGCAGGTGCGGACCCAGGTCGAACCAGGCCCCGGCCCCCGGGCCGGCCCGCTCGCGCCAGCGGTCGCGCACGGTCGGGCGGAAGCGGTCGAAGTGGCTTTCGTACTGCGTGACCTCGCCCAGCACGCCCTCGGCGATCAGGGCCTTCAAGGTCAGAAAGTCGGCGTCCCAGCGGCGGTTGTGGAACACTGACAGCAGACGATCGGCGGTCTCGGCCGAGGCGACCAGGGCGCGGGCCTCGTCGAGGGTGACGGTGAACGGCTTGTCGACGACCAGGTGCTTGCCGGCGGCGAGCACGGCCTGGCCCTGAGGGGCGTGCAGTTCGTTGGGCGTGGCGATGACGACGAGGTCGATCTCGGCGTCGGCCAGGGCCTCGTCGAGGCTGGCGACCACCTTGGCCTCGGGATGGTCGGCGGCGACCTTGGCCGGGTCGCTGGAGACCACGGTGTGCAGGACGAGGCCCGGCGTCGTGGAAATCAGCGGGGCGTGGAAGGTCTTGCCGACATAGCCGTAGCCGACGAGGGCGACGTTGAGCGGGGCGGTGGCGGTAGCTTGAGACAACGTTGTCATGGCTTCAAGCTTAGGCCTTGATCGCGGCGAGGTCACGGCGCCGCCGGTAAAAAGCGCCCGGAAATCCCCATGAAAAAAAGCCCCCGGCGCGGCTGCGTCCGGGGGCTCGATTTCAGTCAGGTCGTGAAGATCAGATCTTCACCGGCTCCATCTTTGGGGCGAGCAGGTGCACGACCAGCAGGGCGACGAGATAGGCGCTGCCGGCGACGATGAAGATCGGGGTGTAGGTGCCGATCGTCTCGAGGACCTGGCCGATGTACTTGGAGAACACCATGCCGCCGAGGGCCCCGAGCATGCCGCCGATGCCGACGACGGAGCCGACGGCGCCGCGCGGGAAGACGTCGGAGGGCAGGGTGTAGAGGTTGGCCGAGAAGCCCTGGTGGGCGGCGGTAGCCACCCCGATGATCAGCACCGCGACCCAGACCGAGCTGGCGAACGAGGCGAACATCACCGGCACGGCCAGCAGGGCGCAGATCAGCATGGTCAGCTTGCGGGCGTGGTTGATCGACCAGCCGCGCTTCATCAGGTTGGACGACAGCCAGCCGCCGGCCACCGAACCGACGTCGGAAAGGAGGTAGATGGCGATCAGCGGCGGGCCGAAGGTCTTCAGGTCCAGGCCATAGCGCTTGCCCAGGAAGTCGGGCAGCCAGAACAGGAACATCCACCAGATCGGGTCGATCAGGAACTTGCCCAGGGCGTAGGCCCAGGTCTCGCGCTTGGTCAGCAGCTTGCCCCAGCCGATCTTCTCGACCGGGTCGGCGGGATCCTGCTCGATGTGGGCCAGCTCGGCCGCGCCCAGCTTCTTGTGTTCGCGCGGACGGCGATAGACCAGCAGCCAGATCGGCAGCCAGATCAGGCCGGCCACGCCGGTGACGATGAAGGCCATCTGCCAGCCGAAGGCCAGGACGATGCCGGGCACGACCAGGGGCGTCACGATGGCGCCGATATTGGTGCCGGCGTTGAAGATGCCGGTGGCGAAGGCGCGCTCCTTCTTGGGGAACCACTCGGCCACGGCCTTGATGCCGCCGGGGAAGCCGCCGGCCTCGCCGATGCCAAGACCCATGCGGGCGAAGACGAAGCCGCCGAAGCCCTTGGCCGCGGCGTGGGCGATATGGGCGATCTGCCAGATGGCGAAGGCCACGCCGAAGCCCCAGCGGGCCCCGATCTTGTCCATGATCTTGCCCCAGGCGAGGTAAGCCACGGCGTAGGCCAGCTGGAAGTAGAAGACGAGGTCGGCGTAGTGCTTCTCGTTCCAGCCGAACTCATGGGAGAGATCGGCCTTCAGCAGCCCGATCGTCTGCCGGTCCACATAGTTGATGACCATCGCCGCGAACAGCAGGCTGACGATCACCCAGCGATAGCGACCGATCTTCTCGGATGGCGCGGGAGCCGCGGGGATGTCCATCGACGTCGTCTTCCTTACCCTAGTTTTGTTTTCGTTGTTCGACCTGGGACGCGGGGTCCCGTCAGGCGGGGACCGCCTTGCAGCGCACCTCGCCCAGCGGGCCGAAGCTTACGGTCGATTCTTCGCCGGCCGCGATGTCGTGAATGCCGGTGCTGGCGCCGGTGGTGACGATCATGCCCTTCTTCAGCGGGCGACCGCGCGAGGCGACGTGGCCCAGCAGGAAGGCCAGGGCCGCCAGCGGCGAGCCGGGGATGGAGGCCGCGCCGCCCTTGCCGACGCTGACGCCGTTGATGAAGGTCTCGGCCGGCATGGCGTCCCAGCCGAGCTCGCGCCAGTTTTCGATCACCGGGCCCAGAATCTGGCCGTCGTTGTTGCCGAAGTCGGAGACCACGATGGGCGGGCCCAGCTCGTTGATGGTCTTCAGCGGGCTGCCGGCGATCTCGACGCCGAGGATCAGCTCGCCGACATAGTCGGCGGCTTCTTCGGCGGTCCACTCGGTCTTGCCCTCGGGGGCGTCCTTGGACAGGCGGATGATGAACTCGGCCTCGACGGCGGTGAAGCCGCCGGCGATGGCGCGGAACGGGGTCGGCTCGGCGGCCGCGTCCCAGACGTTGTTCTTGAAGATGCAGCCGGCCAGGCGATCGACGCCCAGACGCTCGCGGTGCTGCGGCGGGACGAGACCCACTTTCCAGCCGACCAGTTCATCCGGCCACAGATCGATGGCGATGTCCTGCACCGCATAGCCGTCGGCCATGGTCTGGGGCAGGACCCCGCCGGGATAGCCGGGAACCGAAACGCCCTTGCGGCGGGCTTCGACGAATTGGGGGGCGATGGACGCCGGTGCGAATAGGTCGCTCTGCGCCTCAGAAACGGTCACGCCGCGTACCCTCCCTCGAATTACTCAATGCCGGTCCGTTGATCGGACCTGCGCTGTCTCTAGTGGAAACCGGTGTCATTGACAATTGGTCCACTGAAACACGTCGCACGGGCGAGGGGAACCGTTCTCGAACTGGGAGACTCTTGTTTTCAGCGGAGGAACGGGAAATGACGCAGCCGCAGCTGGCCGAGTATCGCCGCAAGCGCGATTTCCAGAAGACCGCCGAACCCAGCGGCGAGCGGGCGGTGGCGGCGTCGCCGCACCTGCGATTCGTCATCCAGAAGCACGACGCCACGCGGCTGCACTACGATTTCCGGCTCGAAGTCGACGGGGTGCTGAAGTCGTGGGCGGTGACCAAGGGACCGTCGCTGGATCCGGCCGACAAGCGCCTGTCGGTCGAGGTCGAGGACCATCCGCTCGACTACGGCGACTTCGAGGGCACGATCCCCAAGGGCCAGTACGGCGGCGGCACGGTGCAGCTGTGGGATCGCGGCTTCTGGGCGCCGGAGCCCGGTTTCGAAGACATTGGCAAGGCCCTGAAGAAGGGCGAGCTGAAGTTCGTGCTGGAGGGCGAGCGGCTGCACGGCGGCTGGGTGCTGGTGCGGATGAACTGGGATCGCAATGCGAAGGACGGGAAGGGCAAGCGCGCCAACTGGCTGCTGATCAAGCACCAGGACGAAGCCGCGCGGCCGGGCAAGGGCGCGGCGATCCTCGACGAGGACCGCTCGATCGCCTCGAACCGGACCATGGCCGACATCGCCGCTGGAAAGGGCAAATCGCCCAAGCCCTTCATCCTGAAGAGCAAGGGGAAGGCCGACGCCGTCTGGAAATCCCGCACCAGGGCCGAACGCGAGGCGCTGGCCAGGGAGGCCGAGGAGACCCGCAGCTTCGAGCCCAAGAAGGCCGCGCCGAAGAAAGCAGTCGGGAAATCAAAGGCCAAGCCCGTCGCCATGCCCGACTTCGTCGAGCCGCAGCTGTGCAAGTCGGTCGAGCGGCCGCCGGCCGGGGCGGGTTGGGCGCACGAGATCAAGTTCGACGGCTATCGCCTGCAATTGCGTGTCGAGGATGGCCGGGCGGTGCTTCGCACCCGCAAGGGCCTGGACTGGACCGACCGGTTCGCCGGCGTCGCCGAGGCCGCCGCCGACCTGCCCGACGCCCTGATCGACGGCGAGGCTGTGGTGCTGGACGAGAACGGCCAGCCAGACTTCGCGGCCTTGCAGGCGGCCCTAGCTGAGGTAGGGGAGGCCGAGGGCGGGGAGGGCGAGATCATCTTCTTCGCCTTCGACCTGCTGTTCGAAGGGACCGAAGATCTGCGGGGCCAGACCCTGCGTGAGCGCAAGACGCGGTTGAAGGCCTTGCTGGGGGAGGACGAGCCAAGGCTGCGCTATGTCGACCACTTCGAGACGGCGGGCGACGCGGTGCTGCTGTCGGCCTGCAAGCTGGAGCTGGAAGGCATCATCTCCAAGCGGCTGGACGCCGCCTATCGCTCTGGCCGCAGCGAGACCTGGACCAAGTCCAAATGCCGGGCCGGCTACGAGGTGGTGATCGGCGGCTGGACGACGACGGGAACGGCTTTCCGCTCGCTGATCGCCGGCGTGATGCGAGGCGGCAGGCTGGTGCATGTCGGCCGCATCGGCACGGGCTTTGGCAAGGACAAGGTCGCGAAGTTGCTGCCGAAGCTGAAAGCCCTGGAGACCGACCGTTCGCCGTTCGAGGGGGCGGGCGCGCCCAGGAACGCCGCCAACATCCACTGGGTGAAGCCGCAGCTCGTCGCCGAGATCGAATATGCCGGCTTCACGGGCGAGGGCGCGATCCGCCAGGCCGCCTTCAAGGGCCTGCGCGAGGACAAGCCGGCTTCGGAGGTCGAGGCCGACGCCGTGCCGGCCGCCAAGGCCGAACTGGCCGAACCGACGCCGAAAGCCGTCAAGGCGGCGACGTCCAAGTCTGAAAGCGTCGTGCTGGGCGTGCCGATCTCCAAGCCCGACAAGCCCCTGTGGCCCGACGCCGGCGACGGCGAGCCGGGCACGAAGCTCGATCTGGCCCGCTACTACGCCGCGGTCGGGGAGTGGATGCTGCCGCACATTCAGGGACGACCGGCCTCGGTGATCCGCGTGCCCGACGGCATCGACGGCGAGACCTTCTTCCAGCGCCACGCTATGCGCGGGATGTCGTCGCTGATCGAGACGGTCACGGTTTCGGGCGACCGCCAGCCCTACATCAGGTTCGACCGCGTCGAGGCCCTGGTCGCGGCCGCCCAGATCGCCGCTGTCGAGATCCATCCGTGGAACTGCCAGCCCGGCGATCCGGAGGTCGCCGGCCGGCTGGTCTTCGACCTCGATCCGGCGCCCGAGGTCGGCTTCGAGGCGGTGATCGAGGCGGCGCGGGAGATGCGCGACCGGCTGGAGGAACTGGGGCTCGTCAGCTTCTGCAAGACCACCGGCGGCAAAGGGCTGCACGTGGTCACGCCGTTGTCGGACAAGGTTCCCTGGGACCAGGCCAAGGCCTTCGCCCGCGAGGTCTGCGCCCGCCTGGCCGCCGACGACCCCGACCGCTACCTGATCACCATGAGCAAGAAGGCGCGGGCCGGGAAGATCTTCCTCGACTACCTGCGCAACGACCGCACCAGCACGGCGGTGGCCCCGCTGTCGGCCCGGGCGCGGCCGGGGGCGACCGTGTCGATGCCGCTGAACTGGACGCAGGTGAAGGCGGGGCTGGATCCCTCGCGGTTCACGATCCGCACCGCGCCGGACCTGATCGCCAGGAGCACGGCCTGGGCGGACTACTTCGAGGCGGGCAAGCCGTTGAAGGCGGCGATCAAGCGGCTGTGGTAAGGGCTTGCCCCGCCGCCCCGCATCGTGACACCACCACTTGGTGACGCTTGCGACGACCAAGGACGAAGGACGGTTCACCGCGCTGGACGGGCTGCGCGGCGTCGCGGCGCTGGGCGTGCTGCTCTACCACATCGCCGACTGGTCGGGCCGGCGGGGGCATTTCGCGCACGGCTACCTGGCCGTCGATTTCTTCTTCTGTCTCAGCGGTTTCGTGCTGGCCCACGCCTTCGAGCGCCGACGGATCGGGTTCTGGCCCTATCTGGTCGCCCGCTGGGTGCGGGTCTGGCCGATGCTGTTCATCGCCACCGTGGCCGGCGCGCTGCTGACCGGGCGGCCGAACCTCGAGACCGTGGTCGACGTCCTCAAGGGCCTGCTGCTGATCCCCAAGTTCGCGCCGATGGAGGCGGGGACCTTCCCGTCGCTGTTCCCGTTCAACCCGCTGGCCTGGTCGCTGTGCCTGGAGGTGCTGGTGAGCCTGGCCTGGTTCCCGCTGCGCCGCACGCCGGACATGGCGATCATCATGTTCGTGCTGCTGTCGGGCGCGGCCCTGCTGTTCGTCGCCGTGGGCATGGGCGGGCTGCAGACGGGCTGGGACCAGGCGACCTTCGGCCTGGGCGTGCTGCGCGCCTCGTTCCCCTTCGCCATCGGCTGGCTGTGCTGGCGGCATCGGGGTAGTTTCTCCACCCGCAAGGCCTGGGTTCCGGCGGCCCTGCTGCTGACCGTGCTGGTCCTGCCGGTCTGGCCGACGCGTGTCGCCAACGGCCTCTACGACTTCGCCTGCGCCACCTTGCTGTTCCCGGTCCTGGTGCTGCTCGGCGCCTTTGATCCCGGCGGCCGGCTGGCGCGCTGGTGCGAGCGGCTGGGCGGGGTGTCGTACCCGCTCTACGCCCTGCACTGGGCGTTCTGGTACGTGATGATCTCGATCTATCCGAACGGCTGGAAGCGCGACCTGCCGCTGTGGTTCTGCGTGCTGGCCTTCTTCGTGCTGCCGGCGGCCTCGTGGGCGGCCTGGCGCTGGGTGGAGACGCCGCTGCGCATCTGGCTCAAGCGGGTCACGCATGCGCTCTGACGACCCTCGGAAGAAAAATCATCGTTGTTCGGTGTGCCTCGGGCGAGGATGTGCGTCATGCACTGCGGGAAACCTTGTCGAGACGGACCGTGCGGCCGAAAAGCGAACATGACCTGGGAAGCCTCGATCGGCGCTATCGGCCCGCGCTGATGGCGTTCTTCATGCGTCGCGCCGCCAGCCACAGCGACGCCGAGGACATGACCCAGGAGCTGTTCGCCAAGCTGGCCCTCACCGAGGCCGGCCGGACCATGGACAACGCCGACGCCTACATCTTTCAGATGGCCGCCAACCTGCTGCGCGACCGGGCGCGGCGCGAGCGGGTGCGATCGAGCTACACCGCCGCCGTCCGCGCCGAGCCGATCGACCTGGAGCCGCTGGACCCCGCCCGGGTGCTGATGGGGCGCGAGCGGCTGGGCGAGGTGTCGGACGCCCTGCGCGAACTGCCCGACCGCACCCGCGCCATCTTCCTGCTGTTCCGGCTGGAGGGCATGAAGCAGGCCGAACTCGCCGAGCTTTACGGCATGACCACCAGCGGCGTGCAGAAGCATATCCTCAAGGCCATGGGCCATCTGACGCGTCGCACGAGGGCCGGCGAATGAACGGTCCCGACGACATGATCGGCGCTCCGCACGAAGAGCCCCTGGACGTCGCCGCCGCCTGGTGCGTGCGCCTGGCCGAGGGCGAGCTGACGAGCGCCGAGCACGCCGAACTGGAAACCTGGTTCGCCGCCGATCCGGAGCACCGCGCCCTGCTGGACGACGCCGTGTCGGCCTGGCGCGCGGTCGACGACCAGGCGATGAGCCCCGGCATGGTCGCCCTGCGCGGCGAGGCCCTGGAAGACCTGCGCCGGGCCCAGCGCAGCCGCTGGTCGCGCAAGCCCGGTCGCCGCGCCGTTATCGGCGGGGCGCTGGCCGCCTGCTTCGTGGCGGCCCTGGCCGGCGGGGGCATGGCCTGGCGCGCCAGCCTGCCCGACGTCTACCGCACCACCGAGGGCGAGCGGCGCATCGTCGAGCTGCCCGACGGCTCGCGCGCCTCCCTGGACGCCGCCACCGTGCTGCGCGTGCGCTACGACGGCGGGCGGAGGCGGCTGTGGCTCGACGAGGGCCGCGCCAAGTTCTCGGTGGCCAAGGATCCGCTGCGGCCGTTCTCGGTGGCCGCCGACGGCAAGCTGGTGGTCGCGACGGGGACGACGTTCAGCGTCGAGAAGTTGCCTGGCCAGATGCGCGTGGTGCTCTACGAGGGGCACGTGGCGGTGCTGGACGGGGAGGGGGAGCGCGGTCGTCCGCCGCCCACGGTCAAGGTCGACGGCGCGCCGGCCGAGCGGCTGCTGACCCCCGACCACGAACTGGTCGCCTCGACGACCTCCGACACCACGGTGGTCTCGCCCACCGACCCGTCGCGCGCGGCCTCGTGGGAGAACGGCCAGCTGGTGTTCCAGGACGAGCCGATGGATCTCGCCGTCGAGCGGGTGAACCGCTACGCCCGCGAAAAGCTGCGGATCGCCGATCCGGCCGTGGGCCGGCTGAAGATCAGCGGCGTCTTCACCTCGGGCGACACGCGGGCCTTCGTCGACGGCGTCACCGCCGTGCTGCCGGTGCGCGCCGAGCCTTCGCCGGGCGAGACGGTGCTGCGGATCGACCGGGGACAAAACGACCGGGGACAAAAAAAGATCAGCGGCGCTGGTGAGTCTTCCGCAGACTGAGGCGTCTCACTCACCAAAGCGCCGCCAAAGAACAATGATCGGCGCGAGGGAGGGAAGTGATGCGCAAGAGCTTCGACCGCCGCCTCGTCTGGGGCACCACCGCGACCGCCGCCGTCCTGGCGGCCCTGACCGCGCCAACCGCCGGCTACGCCCAGGCGCGCGCGACCTACAGCTTCGACATTCCGGCCCAGGACCTGGGCGGCGCCCTGCGGGCCTTTGGTCGTACGTCGGGCCAGCAGCTGGCCTTCGACGAGACCCAACTGCGCGGCAAGCGCAGCGCGGGCCTGAAGGGCAGCTATTCGACCGAAGAGGGTCTGAAGCGCCTGCTGGCCGGCTCCGACATGGTGGCCCAGCCCACCGCCAGCGGCGTCTACGCCATCCGCGGCCGCAGCCTGCTGGTGGCCGCCAGCGCCACGGCCCAGGCCTCGCCGGCCGTCGCGGCCGAGCCGCAGGCCACACCGCCCGAGGCGCCGTCCGAAGTTGAAGAGGTGATCGTCGTCGGCACCCCCGGCGGCGCCGGCATCGACAAGCTGTCGGCCAGCTTCGCGGTCAGCACAGTCAACGCCGCCGACATCACCAAGGCCTCGCCCAAGTCGAGCGCCGAGCTGCTGGCCCTGGTGCCCGGCGTCTGGGTCGAGACCTCGGGCGGCGTGGCCGGCGCCAACGTCTTCGTGCGCGGCTTCCCCGCCACCGGCGACGCCGAGTTCCTGACCATCCAGCTGCAGGGCGCGCCGATCTATCCGCCCTCGACCCTGTCGTTCCTCGAGAACTCGTCGATCTTCCGCGTCGACGAGACCATCTCGCGGATGGAGGCCCTGCGCGGCGGCCCCAACCCGATCTTCTCCAACGGCCAGCCGGGTCTGACGACCAACTTCATGCTCAAGGAAGGCGGCGAGGACACCAAGGGCCTGATCAAGGCCTCGACCTCCGACTACGGCCTGCGCCGCGTCGACGGCGTGGTCAGCGGCAAGCTGGCCGACGACCTGTTCTTCATGGTCGGCGGCTACGTCACCCGCTCGCCCGGCGTGCGCGACACCCAGTTCGACAGCGAGAAGGGCCAGCAGTTCACGGTGAACCTCACCAAGAAGCTGGAGAACGGCAAGATCAACCTCTACGCCCGCGCCACCGACGACCACGGCGCCTGGTATCTGCCGTTCGCCATCAACGTGCCCGGCGTCGACAAGGGGACCTACACCCAGATCGGCGAGCTTTCTCGCCATCAGACCCTGCAGGTGAACGCCGACGGCACGACCCGGCAGTTCGACCTGGCCGACGGCCGCGGCTGGAAGGGCTATGTGGTCGGCGGCAGCTTCGAGCATGAGTTCGGCGACGGCTGGACGGTGCGCGACCGCTTCAGCTTCACCAAGGGCGACGCCAACACCTACGGTCTGGTGCCGGACGGCGGGGCGGTGACGGCGGCCTCGGTCGCCGCGGTGACCGGCTCGGCCGTGACCACGCGCGGCGGCGCGACCCTCGGCTCCAGCGACTACGTGCAGAACTGGGGCGCCTGGATCGTCGAGAAGGAGATCGAGGCGCTGACGAATGACTTCAGCGTCTCCAAGAGCTTCGGGACGCACGAGCTTTCGGCCGGCTACTACGCCTCCAGCTTCTCGTCGGACGACTTCTGGACGATCGGCAACTTCCGCCCGATGCAGGTCAAGGCCAACGGCGACTATCTGGCGACCGGGATCACCTGTGCCAACCTGGCGACGGCCGGCAGCGGCTCGGGCTGCTGGAACTATGGCCTGGTCTCGGCCGGCGACGGGCGGGTGGATGCGCTCTACCTGGCGGACTCCTGGCAAGCCACCGAGAAGCTGCGCATCGACCTGGGCGTCCGTCGCGAGCGGTTCAAGACCGACTATGTGGTCGATGACGGCAATGGCTATCCGGACGGCTTGGCCATCCGCACCACCGACTACAGCCACAGCAAGACGTCCTACACGGCCGGCGCCAACTACGATCTGAACGACGTCTCGGGCCTCTTCGTGCGCTATTCGCGGGGCTACAAGTTCCCCAGCTTCGACAACTTCCGCGAAAACCTGACCGACACCCTGAAGGTCGACCAGTACGAGCTGGGTTACAAGCTGCGCAGCGGGCCGTTCGAGCTCTACGCCACCGGCTTCGCCAACGAGTTCAAGGGCGCCAAGTTCGCCGATGTCGGCGGCATCCAGGAAAGCAACACCAACAAGGCCCACGGCGTCGAGCTGGACGGCCGCTGGAAGTCGGACTTCGGCCTGTCGCTGGCCCTGAACGGCACCTTCCAGAAGACCGAGATCAAGCAGTCGTCGATCCCGGCCAACGCCGGCAACAGCGCCCAGCGCCAGCCGGACTGGCAGATCCGATTCACCCCCAGCTGGGACGTCGCGCTCGGCACGGTGGACGCCACCTTCTACGGCACGCTCAGCGCCGTCGACGACCGCTACGCCGACAACGCCAACACCCAGGTGCTGAAGGGCTACGAGAAGCTCGATCTCGGCGCGATCTTCCGGGTGGGCGCCTTCGACGTCCAGATCGCCGGCGACAATCTCACCGACAGCCACGGCCTGACCGAGGGCGACCCGCGCTCGACCAGCGGCGCCAACGCCCGGCCGATCCTGGGCCGGTCGGTGCGGCTGAGCGTCGGCTACAACTTCTGACGATCTCGCGGGTTCTGTCCTGCAACGGTTCCTGCGCGCGGGCCGGCTTTCCTCCCTGCCGGCCCGCGTTCTTTTTGTCCGATGCGTCCTTTTTCTTCGATGAGGCCATGATGATCCGCGCCCGCCTGCTCGCCGTCGTCTCCGCAGCGGCCTGGACGGCGCTGACGCCCTTGGCCTTGGCGCAGACCCCGGCGGCGGAGGTTCCGACGCCGGCCGACACCTATCAGGAGTTTTTCCACCAGGTGCAGACGCGGCGGCTGTTCCCGGACGGCAAGACCTTCGTCGACGCTGCGCCCAGGCGCGACCCGGCCGCCATCCTGAAGGCCTACCGCGCCCATGCTCGCTTCACCGACGCCGAGCTGAAGCGCTTCGTGCGCGCCAACTTCGTCGTGCCCGAGGCCGGCGCAACGCCCGCGCCGAGCGCCGAGCGTACGACGCTGAAAGCCCACGTCGCCGCCCTGTGGCCGCACCTGACCCGCGAGCCGGTCAAGCCCGTGGCCGGAGGCTCGGCCCTGGCGATGGCCAAGCCCTTCGTCGTGCCCGGCGGGCGCTTTCGCGAGATTTATTACTGGGACAGCTACTTCACGATGCTGGGCCTGAAGCTCGACGGGCGTGGCGATCTGGTCGAGAGCATGATCGACGACTTCGGCGGGCTGATCGACGCCTACGGCCACATCCCCAACGGCGCCCGGACCTACTATCTCAGCCGTTCGCAGCCGCCGTTCTTCTACGCCATGGTCGGCCTGTCCGAGGCGACCGACCCGGCGGTGGTCAAGGCCCGCGTCGACCTGATGCGGCGCGAACACGCCTTCTGGATGGACGGCGAGAAGAGCGTGGCGCCGGGCAAGGCGTATCGCCGCGTCGTCGCCCTGCCGGGCGGGGCGGTGCTGAACCGCTACTACGACGACCGCGTCACGCCGCGCGACGAGTCCTACCGCGAGGACCTGGAGACCGCCCGCGAGGCCTCGCTGGCCACCGGACGTCCGCCCGGCGACGTCTTCCGCGACCTGCGGGCCGGGGCCGAGAGCGGCTGGGACTTCTCCTCGCGCTGGATGGCCGACGGCGAGCATCTGAAGACCATCCGCACGACGGCGATCGTCCCCGTCGACCTCAACAGCCTGATGTACGGCCTGGAGACGGCGATCTCGGCCGGCTGCGCCCGCATCGCCGACGCGCCTTGCGTCGCCGAGTTCGACGGCCGGGCCAAGGCCCGCAAGGCGGCCATGGACGCGGTGCTGTGGGACGCCTCGCGCGGGGTCTATCTCGACTGGCTCTGGACCGGCGGCGAGCGGACCGACGCCCTCAGCGCCGCCACCCTCTATCCGCTGTTCGTCGGGGCGGCCTCGCCCGACCAGGCCAAGGCCGTGGCGACCGCGACCCGCGCCCAGCTTCTGGCCTTGGGCGGTTTGCGCACCACCACCCGCCGCACCGGCCAGCAGTGGGACACCCCCAACGGCTGGGCGCCCTTGCAATGGGTGGCCGTCGCCGGCCTGCGTCGCTACGGCGAGACGGCCCTGGCGTCCGAGATCTCGGATCGCTGGCTGGCCACGGTCGAGCGCGAGTACCGGGCCAGCGGCAAGATGCTGGAGAAGTACGACGTCGAGGAGGCCAAGGCCGGCGGGGGCGGGGAGTACCCGCTGCAGGACGGCTTCGGCTGGACCAACGGCGTGACGCGGGCGCTCCAGGAGGGCGCCGGGAGCTAAAGCTCCGGCTCGTCGCCGCCCAGGCGCTCGATCTCCTCGACCAGGCCGTCGACGTTGAGGATGGTCAGGGTGCGGCCCTGCTTGGCGATCAGCCGGCGGGTCTCCAGGCGGTTCAGCTCGCGGGTCACGGCCTCGCGCTGGGCGCCGGCGAGGACGGCGATCTCGGCGTGGGTGGGCGCCTTGGTCAGCACCGCCTGATTCTCCTCGATGCCGGCCTCGGTGGCCAGGCGCACCAGTTCCATCTGCACGCGGCAGGGGGCGGAGACGGCGTTCAGCTCGAACACCCGGCTGCTCAGCGCCCGGACCATGGCCGCTAGGTCCTCCAGCACCGCGCGGGTGAAGTTGGGCGCGCCGGCCATCAGCTCGGCGACCAGCGGCTCGGGCAGGCGGCCGACGATGGATTCGGTCAGGGCGGTGACGTTGGCCGAGCGCGGCAGGCGGTCGATGGCGGCGATCTCGCCGAAGTAGGAGCCCGGCTGCAGGCGGCGATAGCCGACCTCGCGGCCCGAGCGGGCGTATTGGTTCACCAGCAGCAGGCCGCTGATCACGATGTAGACCGCGCCGCCCGGATCGTGGCGCTGGACCAGCCGCGCGCCGCGCCGCACCGACAGGATTTCGACCCTCGGCACCAGGGCTTCGATCTCGGCCGGGTTCATGTGGCGCAGGAGCCGACTGTCCGTCAGCGCCTGCAGCCGGAAGGCGTTATCGCCGTAAGCTGCAGCGTGCGGGGTGCTCGCGGTGACGGATGAGTCCATAATCGCCGCTCCAGAGTTCGCGTGCGGGGAGAGTCGAGGGGCAATGGGGGACTTAAACTACAAGGCCTTCATCAGCTACAGCCATGGCGACGGCAAGCTCGTCGACTGGCTGCACAAGGGCTTGGAGGCCTATCGTCCTCCCAAGGGCGTGGGGGCCGCCGCCGGCCGTCCGCTGCGTCCGATCTTCCGTGATCGCGCCGAACTGTCCGCCGCCGCCGATCTGGGCGAGGCGATTCGCACCGCCCTGGACCATTCCGAGTTCCTGATCGTCGTCTGTTCCGAGGCCGCCCGCCGCTCCAAATGGGTCGGCGAGGAGATCCGCTGCTTCCTCTCCACCCACGGACCCCAGCAGGTGATCTGCCTGCTGGTCGATGCGCCGGAAGGCGGGGGAGAGGTCGTCGACTGCCTGCCGCAGGCTCTGCGCGAGGCGCTGCCGCCGGGGGGCGAGCCTCTGGCGGCCGACATCCGCCCAGGCGGCGACGGACGCCGGCTGGCCTTCATGAAGATCGCCGCGACCCTTCTGGGGACGCGGCTGGACAGCCTGATCCAACGCGACGCGCGCCGTCGCACGCGCTGGATGACGGCGATCACCACCGGCGCGCTCGGCGTGGCGGTGGTGACCGGCGCCCTGGCCCTGATCGCCGTCGACGCCCGCCGCGAGGCCGACGCCCAGCGGGCCGAGGCCGAAGACCTGGTGGCCTACATGCTGGGTGATCTTCGCAAGAAGCTGGAGCCGGTCGGCCGGCTGGACGTGCTCGACGGCGTCGGCGCCCGGGCGCTCGCCCACTACGCCCATGTGCGCACCGGCGACCTGGACGATACGGAACTGGCCCAACAGGCCAAGGCCCAGACCCTGCTGGGCGAAATCCGCGACAAGCGGGGCGACCTGAAGGGCGCGCGTCAGGCCTTCTCGCAGGCCGCTCAAACCTCGGGGGCCCTGTCGAACCGCGAGCCCGAGGACGGCAAGCGGCTCTACGACCATGCCCAGAACGTCTTCTGGCTGGCCTATGTGGACTGGCGCCTGGCGCGGGCGACCGATGCCGAGGCCGGGTTCCGCCGCTACGGCGAGCTGGCCGAGCGGCTGACGCGCCTGGATCCGTCGAACGCCGAGTGGCGGCTGGAGGTCGCCTACGCCCGCAGCAACCTAGGCACCCTGCTGTACGAGCAGGGGAGGCTCAAGGACGCCCTGGCGATGTTCATCGACGCTCGCGACCGGTTCGCCGCCGCCAACCGCGCCGCGCCGGATGAACGGACCCACGTGCTCGACCTGGCCGACACCCATGGCTGGGTCTCCGACTGCCTGCAGCGGCTGGGACGCGTGCGGGAGTCCTACGCCGCGCGGGCGGCCGCCCAAGCCCATCTCAAGGCGCTGGCCGCCAAGGAGCCCGACAACCGGCCGTTGGCCGCCAAGGTCTATGCTGGCCAGTTGGCCCTGGCCCGTCGGGCTTTGGAGCTGGGCCAGACCCAGGAAGCCGGCCGTCTGGTCGAAGAGGCCGGCCGCGGCTTCGCCGAACTGGTGGCGCTGGATCCGCAGAACGCCACGTGGCTGGAATACACCGCGACGGCCGACATGGACGCGTTCGACCTGGCGATGGCCAGAGGCGACCTCGTTGCAGCGCGGTCGATACACGCCCGGGCGGGCGTGCGGCTGGCCAAGTTGAGGGCGCTCAATCCGGAGGTCTATGCCTGGACCGCCAAGCTCAGCGGGCGTCTGCGCGTCGAGGCCATCAGGCTGGCCGAGATCGATGGCCGGCCGGACCTGGCCAAGGCCGCGGCGGACGAGATCGAACGCTCGCTGGCGGCCCGGCCGGGCGTGAAGGGCGACGCCGACCGCGAGGCCATGCTGCTCGGCGTGGCCCGCCTGACGCAGGGCAGGGCCGCCGACGTGGAGCGCCTGTTGTGGCCGCAGCGGGAATCGCTTTCGCCGGAGGGGCGCGATATCCTCGCGCGGGCGCTATCTCGCCTGGGCCGCGCCGAGGATGCGTCGGCCATCGTCCGCGAACTCCGCGCACAAGGTTATGCGAAGCCTGAGTTTGTTGCGTTTTGGCGCGATTCACCCCTAGGTTAAACTCGCCTCAAGGGGGAATTTTTCTTATGCAAGGCAGCACTGTCACCGGGCCCGAGCCCGATAAGATCGTCGAAGTCATCGTCGGTCTCAATCCCGACAACCTGAGCTTCATGGACGTCGGGCCCAATCCGCCCGAACTCCTGGATCTGGACCTTTCGGAGCGCTGCCTCCTGAAGTTCCGCCTCAGCGACGACCTTCTGGAAAAGGGCTGGCGCTTCCAGCCGACGCCGATCTCGTTCGAGAACGACTGGGGCCAGAACTTCTCCAGCTACACCTGGACCAAGTACAATCCCGATCCGAACGCCGAGGGCATTCCCTACGCCGCGTTCAAGGTGGTGTTCGAATGCAAGCGCCAGGGCATCTTCGTCTACAGCCTGTTCATGCTCGACGCGCTGGGCCAGGCCATCGACCTGGATCCGCTGATCGAAAACGGCACCGGCACTTGATCTGTCCGACCTGACGTCATTCGACGAGCTCGCCGCGCTGCTTCGGCGCGGCGAGCATCTTCAGGCCTATGACCTGGCGCGGCGGTCGCTGGACGACGGCGACCGCTCGCTCGTCCTGGCGCACGCCGCCGTGCTTTCCCTGGCCAGGGCCGGGGCGACCGACTTCGCCCGATCCGAATATGCGCGGCTGGGCCTGGCCGCTTCCGACGACGCCGAAGCGCTTTCGCTCGGCGCGCGGCTTCTCAAGGACGTGGCCCTGGGCGCCGTCGGCGCGCGCCGCAGAGCCTTCGCCCGCGCTTCCGCCCGTGGCTATTCCGCCGCCGCCGCCCAAGGCGGGGGGCGCTATGGCCTCGTCAACGCCGCCACCATGAGCCTCGTCGCCGGCGACGCGCGCCTGTCCACCCAGCTCGCCGCCCTGGCTCTGGAGCACGCCGGTGATCCGAGCGACGGCGAGGCCGGCTATTTCGACCGCGCCAGCCGGGCCGAGGCCCTGTTCCTGCTGGGCCGCCGCGAGGCCGCCGCCGACATGCTGGCCAAGGCCGTGGCCTGCGCCCCCTCCAGCGTCTCGTCCCACGCCTCGACCCTTCGGCAGCTGACCATGATCGCCGCAGAGACCGCCGGGCCGACCGCCTGGCTGGAGATTCTGCGACCGCCCGCCGCCGCCCAGTTCACCGGCCACATGTTCGCCGCTGGCGATTTCGCCGAGGAGACGGTGCTGAAAGCCCGGATGACCGATGTCCTGCGCGCTCAGCGCGTCGGTTTCGGCTACGGGGGCCTGGCCGCCGGGGCCGACATCCTGTGGGCCGAGGCCCTGCTGGCCGCCGGGGCCGAACTGCACGTCGTCGCGCCCGTGTCGCTGGCCTCCTATGTCGAGACCTCGGTGCGGCCGTTCGGCGAGCGCTGGGTGGGCCGGTTCGACGCCTGCCTGGCCCGCGCCGCCTCAGTGCGCTTTGCGTCCCGTGATCCTTACGCCGGCGACGACGAGGTCTTCGCCTACGCCAGCCGGTTCGCCGCCGGCTGCGCCATCCTGCGGGCCGATGGGCTGTCGACCGAGGCCGTGCAGGTCGCGGTCTGGGACGGGCGTCCGGCCGTTGGGCCCGCCGGGGCCGCCGCCGACGTCGCCTACTGGCGCGAGACCGGCCGGCCGCAGGCGATCCTGCCCTTCGAGCGCCCCGAGCCCGAGGCCCGCCCGCCCGCCGCCGCCGGCGCCGATGGCGAGCGGGGGGTCAAGGCCATGCTGTTCATCGACGTGCGCGGCTTCGGCGCGCTGCGCGACGACCAGGTGCCGGCCTTCTTCGAGGTTGTGATGGCCGGCATGGCCGAGGCGATCGGCGGCCTCGCCGCGCCGCCGGAGCATGTCGAGACCTGGGGCGACGGCGTCTTCCTGGTGTTCGGCCAGCCGTCCGACGCCGCCGAGGCGGCCCTTTCGCTGCTGGAGGCTCACCGCCGGCTGAACCTGCGCGCCCGGGGCCTGCCCCGGCACCTTGGCCTGCGCATCGGCGGCCACTACGGGCCGGTGCACCTGCGGGTGAACCCGATCACCGGCGCCCAGGCGGTGGTCGGCGCCCACGTGGTGGTCGCTGCCCGAATCGAGCCCGACGTCGCCCCCGGCGCGGTCTATGTCAGCGAGGCCATGGCTGGGGCCCTGGCGACCAGCCACGCCGACAGATTCCGCTGCGGTTATGTCGGCAGAACCAAGCTGCGTAAGAGCTTTCCGCCGCTGTCGATCTTCAATCTTTCCCGACGCTGATCGCGAAGCTTCGGCCCTGTGACAAATTGCACAGCTGCCTGGCGGCGGTTGGGACATCGTGTCGCAGATCACGGACGGCCGGGCCAAAAGCCTCCAGAGCGGACGTCGCGCGATCGAAGGGACCCGGAGCCGTCCCGCCATGACGGCTCCGGGTTTTCCAGGCCATTGGCGCGCGAGACAGTCTTGGGGGGCTTCTCGCATGCGGGGCGGGGGTCGCTTGCGGCGCGCCGTGAGCGACCCATCGCCGACTCCAGTGCGGAGACGAGGGGTTTGCGACAGGTTCAGGACCAGACGCGGAGGCGGGGATGACCGGCCTGCTGCTTTTCGCGGGCGACGCCAGCGGACGGTCGGGCGCTGGCGGTTCCCTGTTCGACCTGGGTCTCGCCGACTGGCGTGACGTCGCCGCCCTCGGGCGGGTCGCCGCCGACACCCGCGCGGCCCTGAAGGCCTCGCGCCAGCGCCGCGACATCGTGGGTTTCCTTGGAGAAGTGGTCGGTCCGGCGCTGGAGCCGCGACGCGGCGCCGAACGCATCGAGCCCGGCGACCTGTCGGCCGAGGGCCAGCGCCTGTTCGACGCCTGGACCGAACTCGACGCCATGCTGGAAGGGCAGGGGCTCGACCTGCAACTGGGCATGGCCGCCTTCGCCCGCGACCTCGTCTCCTACGGCCGGGACGTCGCGCCGCTGTCCTATCGCAAGCTGCTGAGCCCGGAGCGCGAGGCCGCGCTGGAGGCGCTGCGCCTGCAGGTGCGGATGCGCGCCGACCGCGCCACGGCGCTCGCCGCCCGCATGCGCGACTTCGCCACCCGCGCCGGGGCCTTCGCCGCCCTGTTCGCCGCCTTCGAGCGCGATCCGGCCGTGCGCATCTCGCTGCGCGAGGCCCCCGAACTCTGCCTGGCCTATGACGACGACGGCCAGGCCCATCTGGAGCCGGTGAAGGGCGGCGCGGCCCGCCAGTTCTGGCGTCTGCGCCATGACGCGGCCTCCGACTCTCATCGCCTGCAGTCGGCGGCCGAGCCGGCGCTGCACCTGCACATCTCGCCCGACGAGAAGCTGTGGACCCTGGCCAACGCCTCGACGCCGTTCGGCTTCCCGCTGGTCAGCGAGGGGCCGCGTCCGCGCGTCGGACCGCTGGACGGCCTGCCGCAGCGCGCCGACCTCTTCCTGATCCCGCCGCGCCAGGGCGCCTGCATCGAGAACGTCGCCTTTCCCGGCCACGCTCTGGATATCGGCGGCGAGGGCGGGGTGCAGGCCGGGGCCGAGCTGCGGCTTTGGGAGAAAACGGGTCTGCCGTCGCAGCAGTGGGCCTTCACGCCCACGCCGCGCTCGCGCCGCGAGACCGGGCTCTACGACCTGATCGCCTCGGCGGCGGAGCTGGCCCGCACGGTCGCCGGCGTTCGCGGCCTGCGCGGCGACTGGAACGCCGTGCTCGACGATCTCGAAGCCGGCCTCGACGCGCCCGGAACCACCGAAGCCGACATCGACGGCGTGCTGGCGGCCTGGCGGCGCATGGCCGATCAGGCCGAGGCGGCGCTGGGCGAGTTCGAGGCCGAGACCCGCGCCTTCGACGCGGCCTGCCCATGAGGTCGATAGCGCCTCCCGGACCCGAGCTGTCGCTGGTGACCTTGGCCGAAGCGCCAGGAGCGGAGCGCCCCGACCGCGCCGAAGCCGTCTTCGCGCCCCGTCGCGCCCCGTCGCTGGATCGTTGCCGCCAGGCCAGCGAACTTGTCGCCCGCGCCCTGGCCCGGGAAATCCACTAGCCTCCGCTCAAAAAGTGGCTTGCCTGCATGTCGGCCGGGCGAAACCGTCCGGCTCGGGGCGTCCAGGAGGGCGGCGTCGCGATTCCGCGAGCCGCGACGCGACGGCGTGCTAACCGGCAAGCGTCGTCCGGCTGGGCGGGAACGGAGCAGGGCATGAGAAAATCGGGTTTCGGCGGCGCCTCGTGGCGCGTCCTGGCTTTGGCGGGCGCGATGGCCGGCCTGTCCCTGTCGCCCGCGCTGGCGCTCGCTCCCGCTGCCCCCGTCTCCGACGTCGCGCGTCCCGCCGCCGCGCCGGGCCTGCTGCCGGTGAAGACCGACGCGGCCAAGGGCGTCGTGCTGGTCTCCCTGCCGGCGCCGGACGCGGACGGCGTCTCGGGTCGGTTCCTCTATCAGCCCAGCCTCAGCGGCGGGCTCGGCGCGACGCCGGTGGGCCTGGATCGCGCGGCGACCGGCGACACCCAGGTGCTGGTGTTCCGCCGCGTGGGCAAGCGGGTGCTGGCCGAGTTCGAGAACTTCGGATTCCGCGCCGTCGACGGCAGCGCCGAGGAGCGGCGGACGGTCCGCGACAGCTTCCCGGGCTCGGTGGTGTGGTCGGGCGAGGTGGCCGAGGAAAGCGGCGGCGGCGGCTTCACCGTCGACATCGCCGGCTTTCTGCTGCGCGACGCCTTCAACATTCCCGGCGCGATGAAGGACGCCAAGCAGGGCGGCTTCAAGCCCGCCCCGACCCTCAGCTATGTCGATCTGGCCCATGTCGGCGTCTTCCCCGACAATTTGGAGTTCGACACCCGCCAGACCTTCACCGCCGACGACGCGGGCGGCGAGGTCGCGGGCATTGTTCCCGACGCCCGCTCGGTGACCTTCGGCGTCCATCACAGCTTCATCCGCCTGCCGGCCCCGGGCTTTACGCCGCGCGTTTTCGATCCGCGCACCGGCACCTCGGCCCAGGTGCTGTTCGCCGACTACGCCGCCCCGCTCGACAAGCCGACCGTGCAGCGGCTGGTGCGGCGCTTCCGGCTGGAGAAGACCGATCCGACGGCCGCCCGGTCGCCGGTCAAGAAGCCGATCGTGTTCTACATCGACCGCGGCGCGCCCGAACCGGTGCGCAGCGCCCTGGTCGAGGGCGGCCGCTGGTGGAACCAGGCGTTCGAGGCGGCCGGCTATGTCGACGCCTTCCGCGTCGAGCCGCTGCCCGAGGGCGTCGATCCGATGGACGCCCGCTACAACGTGGTCAACTGGATCCACCGCCAGACGCGCGGCTGGTCGACCGGAACCACGGTGGTCGACCCGCGCACCGGCGAGATCGTGCGCGGCGTCGTCCAGCTGGGCTCGCTGCGCATCCGCCAGGACCGGATGATCTTCGAGGGCCTGCTGGGCGCCGACAAGACGGGGACGGGCGGGGCGGACGACCCGATCCAGATCGCTCTGTCGCGCATCCGCCAGCTGTCGGCCCACGAGATCGGCCACGCCATCGGCCTGTCGCACAATTTCGCCGGCAGCGTATACGGCCGCGCCTCGGTGATGGACTACCCCGCGCCGCTGGTGAAGGTGGACGGCGATCGTCTGGACCTCTCCGAGGCCTATGCGAAGGGCGTCGGGGCCTGGGACGTCTTCGCCATCGACTGGCTCTACTCCGAGGGGCCGCCCGGAAGCGACGAGACCAAGCGCCTGGACGCCCTGGCGCGCGACGCCCAGGCCAAGGGCTATCGCTACGTCTCCGACGCCGACGCCCGTGGGGCGTCGGCCGCCCAGCCCTACGGTTCGCTGTGGGACAACGGGGCCGACCCGGTCGTCGAGCTGGACAACGTTCTGGCCGTGCGCCGCATCGCCCTGTCGCGCTTCGGGCTGAACAGCGTGCCGGCCGGCGCGCCCGCCGCCGACCTGCGCCGCGCGCTCGTGCCGATCTATCTCTTCCATCGCTATCAGGTGGACGCGGCGGTGAAGTTCGTCGGCGGCGTCGACTACGGCTATGCGGTGGTCGGCGACGGCAGGGAAGCCGCGCCCGCCACCCCGGCCGCCGATCAGCGCCGGGCGCTGGCGGGGCTGGTGCGCACCCTAGATCCGGCCGTGCTCGACCTGCCGGACCCGCTGATCTCGCTGCTGTCGCAAGGTCAGTCGGGCTCGCGCGACAAGGCCTACGACATCGAGATCTTCCCGACCTCGGGGGCGGCGGTGTTCGATCTGCCGACGGCGGCCGAGACCGCCGCCGACCACACCCTGTCGCAACTGCTCAACCCGGCGCGCCTGAACCGCCTGGTCGAGCAGAACCGGCGCGATCCGGGCCAGCTGGACGTCGCCGAGACGGTCGAGGCGCTGCTGGCGGCGGTGTCGCCCGGCGGTCCCCAGGCCGGCGGACGCACGGGCGAGCTGCGCCGCCGGGTGCGGGCGCGGCTGGTCGGCGATCTCGTGACCGTGCTCGACGACAAGGCCCTGTCGCCCACCGCCGCCGCCCAGATCGACGCGGCCCTGCTGGGCTACGCCAAGCGCCTGGGCGCCTGGAAAGGCGAGGGGGCCGAAGCCGCCCAGGCGGCGCGGATCTCGCGGCTGCTGACCTCGGGCGACCGCAAGGCCCTGGCGGCCCCGCGCGCCGGCGCGGTCGAAACCCTGCCGCCCGGCATGCCGATCGGCGCCGACGACTGCTGGTTTTGCGAAGCTGGTTCGTCATGAGGTGTGAGCGTCCCCTCGGGGGCGCGGACCCGAACGAGGAACGCCCGTCCATGACCTTCGCCCGCATCCTGCTCGGAGGGCTCGCCGCCGCCGCGCTCTCGACGTCCCTGGCGGCCGCCCAGACCAAGCCGCTGGCCGTCGTGAACGCCGAGATCTTCGACGCCACGGGCGCCGCGCCCTATCACGGGACGCTGGTGGTCAAGGACGGCCGCATCGTCGCCGTAGGGGCGGGGGTCAAGGCGCCCAAGGGCGCGACCGTCATCGACGCCAAGGGCGCGGCCCTGCTGCCGGGCTTCTTCGACGTCCACACCCACTGGACCCCGAACGGCGTTCCCAGCCTCGTGCCGAAGATCGCCGACGCCTATGTCGCCGCCGGGGTGACGACGGTGAACGACTTCCACCAGCAGCCGGAATCCTTCGCGCCCCGCCGCCAGTGGCTGGGGACGCTGACCGCGCCGCACGTCAACTTCGTCGCCCGCATCAGCACGCCCGGCGGCCACGGCGCCGACTGGGCCGACCAGGCCACCACCCGCTGGGTCGACACCCCCGAGAGCGCCAAGGCGGCGGTGGACGCCATCGCCCCCTACAAGCCCGACGCCATCAAGGCCTTCACCGACGGCTGGCGCTATGGCTCCGCGCCCGACAACACCAGCATGGACGCCTGGACCCTGAAGGCCCTGACCGACGAGGCCCACAAGTATGGCCTGAAGGTCCTGACCCACACCGTCACGGTCGAGCGCGGCATGGTGGCGGCCAAGAGCGGCGTCGACGTCATCGCCCACAGCCTGCAGGACGAGCCGGTCGATGCGGCCACGGTGGCGGCGATCAAGGCCTCGGGCATGGCCTACGCCCCGACCCTGGCGGTCTACGAGCCGGTCAAGCCGGGCGCCAAGCCGCCGGCCGATCCCGACAGCCCGCGCGCCCGCCAGGCCCGCGCCAAGTTCGGCTACGCGCTGTCCAACGCCAAGACCCTGTTCGACGCTGGCGTGCCGCTGGCCCTGGGCACCGACGCCGGCATGACCGGCACGCCGCACGGTTCGTCCAGCCAGCGCGAGCTGGAACTGCTGGTCCAGGCCGGCCTGACCCCGGCCCAGGCCCTGACCGTCGGCACGGCCGGCAGCGCCAAGGCCATGAACCTGATCGCCGACCGCGGCACGCTGGAGGCCGGCAAGCGCGCTGATTTCGTGCTGCTCGGCGGCAAGCCGTGGGACACGATCACCGACGTCTACAAGGTCGAGCGGGTGTTCATCGACGGCCAGGCCGCCTTCGGCCCCGGCGCGGCGCGCTCGCCCGCCAACGACCGCATGACGCCGGCGGCCGTGAAGGCGACCGCCCTGATCGACGACTTCGAGCGCGCCGACGGCCGCACCAGCCTCGACACCCTGCGCCTGGACGACTTCGACGGCGGCCGCGACCGCAGCCTCGAGGTCTCGCAGGTCATCGACCGCGAAGGCGGCGGCAAGGTGCTGAGCGTCGGCGCCCGCATGGCGACCAAGGACGACGCCTCGGCCGGCGTGCTGCTGCCGCTCACCCGCGGTTCGGTGACGCCGGTGGACGCCAGCGCCTTCAAGGGCCTGTCGCTGTCGCTGCGCGGCGACGGCGGAACCTATGTGGTGGGCTTCAACACCGCCGGCGGCCGCTGGCAGGCCAAGGTCAAGGCCGGTCCGCAATGGACCAAGGTGACGCTGCCGTTCTCGGCCTTCACGCCGGCTTCGAGCAAGGCCGAGAAGAAGGCCTGGACCGGAACCGACCTCTTCGAAGTGGGCGTCGAGGGCGAACGTCCGGCCGGCGCCAAGCTGTGGTTCGAGCTGGACGATGTGACCTTCTACTGAGGTCCGTTTGCCGGGTCCGTCTTCCAGGTCCGTCCGAGGTCCGTCAGGCGGATTTCGGGGGCGTGGCGGTTTGACGCGGCGAGCGCTTGTCTCCCCAATGGAACAAGCGTTCGGCGGGCGACGGGGATGACGAATCCCCGTCATTACCGCGATTTAAGTGGTCTTGCGGCGGTCCGCGGCTCAAACCGTAACCAGCAAGGTCGCTTATTGGACCGCACGGAGACCGCCGATGGCCCGAATGGGCAACATGCTCGCCGCCGCCCTGGTCATGGGTCTGACGACCCTGGCCGGACAGGCCCAGGCCAAGGCCTCGATCGAGGACAAGGACGTGGCGCGCCTGGTGTCGCTCGGTGGCATGTGCGTGAGCTGCGATCTGGCCGGCCGCAAGATGACCGGCGCCAAGTTCACCGGCGCCAACTTCGCCAAGGCCAACCTGATCGGCGCGGATCTGCGCGGCGCGGTGTTCTTCGGCTCCAACTTCCAGTCCGCCGACCTGTCGCGCGCCGACCTGCGCGGGGCCGAGATGCGCGGCGCCAATTTCCAGAACGCCAACTTCTCCGGGGCCCGCCTGTCGGGCGTGGAGTCGAGCGCCGCCAACTTCCAGAACGCCAACCTGGCCCGCGCCGACCTGACCTCGGCCGAGCTGCACGGCGCCAATCTGGAGGCCGCCAGCCTGATCGACGCGCGCCTGGCCAATTCCGAGATGCACGGCAGCAACCTGACCTCGGTCAACGCCCGCGGCGCCGACTTCTCCAACGCCGAGATCAACGGCTCCAACCTCACCGGCGGCCGGTTCGACCGCGCCCAGTTCCGCAACGCCTCGCTGACGGCCTCCAACCTGCGGGGCGGCAGCTTCACGGGCGCGGACTTCAAGGGCGCGGACTTCTCGGGCGTGCGCCTGTTCGGCGTCGATCTCAGCGGGGCCAAGGGCCTGACGCAGGACCAGCTCGACGAGGCCTGCGGCGACACCGCCACGCGCCTGCCGCCGGGGCTGTCGATCAAGGCCTGCGGCCGCAGCAGCCGTTCGCGGATCTCGATCATCCAGGGCATGCCTGCTCCGCCGGCCCCGCCCGCGCCTCCGGCCCCGCCCGTTTCGCCCAGGCGCTGACCGCCAGGCGGTTCCGCTAACATCATCCGGAACGCGGTTCTCACGGCCGCGTTTGCTAAGATGGTGAACGCTGCGTTGGCTAGGGACCTCGCGGCGATTGCGCAACAGCAGAGGTTGTGAGATCAAGACGCACGGCGCGGGGGGACACCATGCCACAGCATGACCTGAGGGAGGGGCAATCCATGCCCCTGCCCAGCTATTTGAGCTATTTGATGTATCAGACCGAGCAGCATCGGCGCGCCTTGGCGGCCGACCATGTTGCGAGTCACGGTCTGTCGTTTCCGAAATGGGTGGCGATGCTGTCGCTGGCCCGGTTCGGCGAGTGTTCGATGACGCGGCTGGCCAAGCTTTCGGCGGCGGACCGCACCACGCTAACCCGGTCGATCGACGGCCTGATCCGCGACGGCTTGGTCGAACGCGGCGGCGCCCCGAACGACCGCCGCAAGGTGGTGGTGCGCCTGACCGAGACGGGGGCGGCGCTGTTGGAGCAGATCCGCAGCGAGCTCGCGCCCCTGCACCAGGAAGCCTGTTCGGAACTGAGCGCCGACGAGCAGTCGGCCCTGGCCTTCTATCTGAAGAAGATGCTGGGCGGCCTGATCCCGGAACCCGACTGGAAAGACGAGATCCTCTCGTTCGGCCCGCCGATTCCGACGATGGCCTGATCTCTGCCGATCACGCCTGGAGCGCAATCTCCGATTAAGTGATTGCGCTCCATGGTGGAGCTCTCCGGCCGCTAGAGGCCGCTAAGGGGAGGTCCATCACATGAACGTCGAACAGGTCGCCGAGCACATTCAGGATTACGCGCAAGGCCCCACGGGCATCGCCGTGCAGTCCGGCGGCGTGACCTATCAGATGATGGGTTGGGATGCGATGATCCAGCACGGGGGGCAGGGGTCGGCCGATATCGTGCTGGCCAATCTTTTCGGAACCATCGTCGATGGCCAACTCACCCTGTTGACCCAGGGCGAGGCGGTGTTCGTTGTCGAACAGCAGGTCAACGGTGCTCGCCTGGCCGTGGGCGTTGTCGATCCCAACTAGACGGGCCCAACTAGACGGGGTGTCGCGCGGTCAGTCGTCGTGCCTGACCTTGCCGCGCATGGACTTCACGCCTGACCGCTTCGTCTTGGTCTCCAGGCGCTTGAGCTTACTGGAATAGGTCGGCTTGGTCGGGCGGCGGGGCTCGGGTTTCTCGGTGGCGCGGCGGATCAGGTCGACCAGGCGCTCGCGGGCGTCCTGGCGGTTCAGTTCCTGCGAGCGGTGGCCCTGGGCGAACAGCACCAGCACGCCCTCCTGGGTCATGCGGCTGCCGCCCAGCGCCGTCAGCCGGGCCTTGATCTCGTCGGTCAGGGTCGGGGAGTTGGCGACGTCGAAGCGCAGCTCGATCGCCGTCGAGGTCTTGTTGACGTGCTGGCCGCCGGGGCCCGAGGCGCGGGCGGCCTTTTCGACCAGTTCGTCCTCGTCGATGCGCAGCCAGGAGGTGATCTCGATCATCGCGGGACCACGCGGCGGGCCTTCACGACCGCTTGGTCGAGGGCCTGGAGGAACTTGCTGCGGTCCTGCGGGCCGAAGGCTTTGGGGCCGCTGGTGACCTCGCCCATCGAGCGCAGGTGCTCGCCGATCGAACGCGAGGCCAGGGCCGAGCCGATCATGTCGCTCGTGAACACCCGGCCGTTGGGCGCGATGGCCGCGCCGCCGGCCTTCAGCACGCGGTCGGCCAGGGGGATGTCGTTGGTCACCACCACGTCGCCTGGCCCTGCGCGCTCGGCGATCCAGTCGTCGGCGACGTCGGGGCCGGCGTCGACCACGATCTGCTCGATGGCGGGGGTGGCGGGAACGCGGATCCAGCTGTTGGAGACGACATAGGTCTTCAGGCCGTTGCGGGCCGCGACCTTGTAGGTCTCGTCCTTCACGGGGCAGGCGTCGGCGTCGATGTAGATCGTCGTCATGGCCGCCCTATAGCACAGGCAAAGCGCGCCAGGGCTAGGTGTGAGCGGCTAGCCCGCCAGGCGCGCGGCAAGTGTTTGAGCTCGGCTGTCAGACCAGGGCCAGCAGGGCCGGAATCACTTCGTCCTTCAGCAGCGGCGCCAGGGGCAGGCCGGCGGGCGGGGCGGCGGGGTCGATCCAGGCCAGCTCCTCGATCTCGGCCCTGGCGGCGATGTCGCCTTCGACGACGGCCAGATAGGTCGCCGACTGCACCGTGAAGCCCGCCTCGTTGGCGGCAGGAGCAGAGAAGCGACCCAGCAGGTTGGCCGAGACCAGCCGGCAGCCCAGTTCCTCGTCGAGTTCCCGGGCCAGGGCCGTCAGGTCGTCCTCGCCGGGATCGCGCTTGCCGCCCGGCTTCATGAAGATCGCCGTGCCGCGCTTGCGCACCAGCAGCATGGCGCCGGCGTCGTCGCGGATCACGGCGGTGACGATGTCGAGGACCTTGGTCATGGCCCCCAGCATAGCCGCTTCGGAGATTCGGCGCGTCAGGGTTGAGCGGCCGCCAGCACGTGCTCGGCCAGCAGCTTTTCGCTGATCGCATGCGGCTGGCGGACGTCGAAATTGACCGTGGTGACCACCGCCACCAGGTCGAGATCGGGCACGATGGCGACCTTGTTGCCGCCCGAGCCGTTCATCACCCAGGCCTTGTGGCCCGCAAAGGTCTGCAGCCAGATCAGGTAGCCGTAGTCGGTGTCCGGCCGGGCGTTGGCGTGCGGCGCGGTGGCGGCGGCGACGAACGAGGCCGGCAGCACCTGCTTGCCGTCCCACTTGCCGCCGTTGAGATAGAGCTGGCCCAGCTTCAGCAGGTCGCGGCTGCGCAGGCCAAGCCCGCCGCCGCCCTGGGCCAGGCCCAGGGGCGAGATCTGCCAGCGCTCGCCCTCGATCCCCAGCGGCCCGAACAGCGCCTCGCGGGCGAAGGCGGGCAGGGGCTTGCCGACCGCGCCCTGCACCACGGCCCCCAGGGTGGTCACGCCGGCCGTGCAGTAGGAGAACGCCCGGCCGTAGGGCGAGGCCTCGGGCTTGGGCGCCCACTCGGGAAAGCCGCGCACCGGCAGGTCGAGATAGAAGCCGACCCAGTCCTCGATCAGATACATCCGCTCCTCGTTGCCGCGCGAGAACTGGTTCTCGTCGTCGCATTCGGCGATGGAGCTCATGGTCATCAGGTCCTCGACCGTGACCTTGTCCTTGCGCGGATCGGGATTGGCGGCCGGCGGGCGGCCCTTCAGGTAGGGCTTGATCGGCGCATCCACGTTCGGAATGGCGCCGCGGGCGATGGCGGCCCCGGCCAGCATGGCGGTGACGGTCTTGGTGGCCGAGCGGGTGTTGCGGCGGGCTTCCGGGCCCTCGTCATCGTAATAGGCCTCGAACACCAGCTTGCCATGGCGGGCGATCAACACGCTGGTGATCTTCTGGAACTGGCCGGCCTTGATGGCCGCCGACATGGCCTCCAGCTTTTCGGCCGACATCCCCTCGGCGGCCGGCGCGGCGCTCGCCCAGTCCGGGGCGGCGTGAGCATACGAAAGCGGGGCCAGCGCCAGGGCGGCGGCGAACAGAAAGCGTTTCACGACAAAGCGACTCCGACTTGCACGCCCAAGCTTTAGGCGAGCGTCGGGGTCTCGTCTTGGACGCATGAAACATCCGACCGGCGCCCGCACAGCCGCGCGAACTCGCCGGGCGTCACGCCATAGGCCAGGCGGAACTGGCGATTGAGGTGGCTCTGGTCGCAGAACCCCGCGCTGAGGGCGATCTCGCCGATGGAGACGCGGCCCTGCATCAAAAGGTCGGCCGCCCGTTCCAGCCGTCGCGTGCGCAGCCGCTCGCCCGGCGCGGCGCCCAGCCAGCGGCGATAGCCGCGCGCCAGGTGGACGGGATGCACCCCGGCGACGCGGGCCAGGTCGGCCACGCCGATCGGCTGGTCGAAGGCGTCGGCCAGGAAGGTCTCGGCCAGGGCCAGCCAGGGCGGGGGATGGTCGCTGTCGCGCGCAGGGGCCAGGGCCTCGGCCGCCAGTTCCAGGCTCAGGGCCTCCAGCGACAGCGCCTCGGCGTCGGCCGACAGCAGCGAGCGGGTCAGGCGCAGGGCGGCGCTGCGGGCGACCGGACCGGTCAGCCGCAGGGCGTCGATCGCCGCCCGGCCGTCGGCCAGTCCCCGCCAGTCGCCCGCCCCGAAGCTGACGGCCAGGAAGTAACCGCCCTTGTCGACGAAGCGGTCGCGATGGACGACGCCCGGCGGATTGTAGACCAGCACCGGACCCTCGGTGGCGGGGCCCCAGGCCGTGGTCTCGTAGCGGCCGTGGGTGGCCAGCACGAAGTGGGCGTCGTCGTGGCTGTGCTCGTGCACGTGCTCGGCGCTGGTGGTGGCCGCCAGGTGCGCGAGCCGCACGCCCGGCAGCTGACGCTCGACCGTCGGCGCGCCATAGAACCGTCCCGGTGCGAAGGCGGTCCTCGGAGCGGTCATATCAGCCCAGCTTCTGCGCCGCCCAGGGGGCGAAGTAGGTGATGATGCCGGCCGCGCCGGCCCGCTTGAAGGCGGCCAGGCTTTCGAGGATGGCGCGCTCCTCGTCGATCCAGCCGTTGGCCCCGGCGGCCTTGATCATCGCGTACTCGCCCGACACCTGGAAGGCGTAGGTTGGCATGCGGAACTCGTCGACGAGGCGGCGCAGGATGTCGAGATAGGGCAGGCCCGGCTTGACCATGACCATGTCGGCGCCCTCGGCGATGTCGAGCGCGACCTCGCGGATGGCCTCTTCCGTGTTGGACGGATCCATCTGGTAGGTCTTCTTGTCGCCCTGACCAGCCGAGAGCTTGGCCGAGCCGATGGCGTCGCGATAGGGGCCGTAGAACGCCGAGGCGTACTTGGCGGCGTACGACATGATCAGGGTATCGTGGTGGCCATGGCCTTCCAGCGCGCCCCGCAGGCGGCCAATGCGGCCGTCCATCATGTCCGAAGGGGCCAGGATGTCGGCGCCGGCGGCGGCCTGCATCAGGCCCTGCTCAATCAGGCGCTCGATGGTGGTGTCGTTGAGGATCTTGCCGCCCTCGACCACGCCGTCGTGGCCGTGGTCGGTGAAGGGATCCAGGGCTACGTCGCACATGATGCCGACCTCGGGGGCGGCGTCCTTCATGGCCTTGACCGCGCGCGGGATCACCCCGTCCGGATCGGCGGCGATCGAGCCCGTGGCGTCCTTCCGCGACGGATCGATGTGCGGGAAGATGGCGATGGCGGGGATGCCCAGGTCGCGGGCGCGGACGGCGGCCTTGGCGGCCTCCTTGACGCTCAGTCGATCGACGCCGGGCATCGAGGCGACGGGCACGGTTCCTTCGCCCTCGTGCACCACCATCGACCAGATCAGGTCGGACGGCCTGACCTCGGTCTCGCGCACGAGACGACGGGTCCAGTCGGCCTGACGCAGGCGGCGCAGGCGCGAGGCGGGGTAGGGGGCGAGAGGAGGAACGGTCATGCGAAGGGTTTCGCGCGCGTTGTCCCGGGAGGCAAGGCCGGAAGGCCCTTAAGGAGCCTTGCGCGGCGAATGCGTACTACTCGGTCTTGGTCGTGACGCTGGCCTGCTGGACGCCGTCGACGCGGGTCCAGACCTGCGACTTGCAGAACAGGCCGCCCAGGACGCAGCCCTTGGCGCGCATGGTGCGGGCGTCGATGAACTCGGCCGTGCCGTTCAGCGTCACCTTCAGCGTCGGAACAAAGACGCGGCCCCGCATGTTGCCGTTGCCGGTGGGCGCGAAGTCGCGCAGCACCTGCTGGCCGACCAGGGTGTCGTAGCCGCTCTTCTTGGCGTCCGCCTCGGCCTTGCGGCTGGCGTAGACGACCCAGCCGCACATGCTCTTGCCGCAGTCGGTGATGTGCAGGCGGATGTTGTCCTTGGGATTGCGCCAGACGCCCAGATTCTCGGCGTGAGCCGGCGCGGACACAAACGTGAACAGGGCCGCGACCGCGGCCAAAGCGGTAATGAACTTTTGCATGGAACCGAGACGACGCCTCCGACAGCGACGATCTGATACCGAGAGGGTTCCGGATCAAGGGAGGTGCGACGTTTCGCACCCGATTTCGCTGCGGCGCCGCATTCATATTCGCCAACTGAGATATGATTGACACACTCCGCCGGGCGAGGCACGTCAGCGGCCAAGACGATGAGGGCGGATGTGCCCCGCATGGGAGGAAACGGCGCATGGATTTCGCGCTGAACGACGATCAACGCGCCATCCAGGAGATGGCCTCCAGCTTCGCCGCGGAACGCCTTGCCCCGCATTCGGCGCAGTGGGACGAGCGCAAGCACTTCCCGGTCGACGTGCTGCGCGAGGCCGCCGCGCTGGGCTTCGCCGGCATCTACGTGCAGGACGACCTCGGCGGCAGCGGCCTTTCGCGCCTCGACGCCTCGATCATCTTCGAGGCCCTCAGCTACGGCGACGTGCCGACGGCGGCGTACCTGACCATCCACAACATGGCTTCGTGGATGATCGACCGCTTCGGCTCCGAAGAGCTGCGCCAGCGTTACCTGCCGCGCCTGACCACCATGGAGCTGATCGCCAGCTACTGCCTGACCGAGCCGGGCTCGGGCTCCGATGCGGCCGGCATGCGCACCACGGCCCGCCTGGACGGCGACCACTATGTGCTGAACGGCGGCAAGGCCTTCATCTCGGGCGGCGGGGTGTCGGACGTCTATGTCGTCATGGCCCGCACCGGCGGCGAAGGTCCCAAGGGCGTCTCGGCCTTCGTGGTCGAGAAGGGAACGCCGGGCCTGTCGTTCGGGGCCAACGAGCGCAAGATGGGCTGGAACGCCCAGCCCACGGCCCAGGTCAATTTCGACGACTGCCGTGTGCCCGTCGCCAACCGCATCGGCGGGGAGGGCGAGGGCTTCCGCTTCGCCATGATGGGCCTCGACGGCGGGCGGCTGAACATCGCCTCCTGCTCGCTGGGCGGCGCCCAGTTCGCCCTCGACACGGCCAAAACCTATCTGGAGACCCGCAACCAGTTCGGCCGCCCGCTGAAGGATTTCCAGGCCCTGCAGTTCAAGCTGGCCGACATGGCCACTGAGCTGGAGGCCGCCCGCCTGATGGTGCGCCGCGCCGCCCACGCGCTCGACAACAAGGACCCGCAGGCCACCAAGCTGTGCGCCATGGCCAAGCGCTTCGCCACTGACGCCGGCTTCCAGGTCGCCAACGACGCCCTGCAGTTGCACGGCGGCTACGGCTACCTGCAGGACTATCCGCTGGAGCGCATCGTCCGCGACCTGCGGGTGCACCAGATCCTCGAAGGCACCAACGAGATCATGCGGGTGATCATCGCCCGCGAGATGTTCCGGCAGTGAGGATGCGATAGGCTCCGGCGATTAACCGACCAGGAAGACCTGAAGCGCGATGTCCAATGATGAAGCGCCTGCCGATCCTCTCATGATCGACGAGGTGGACGGCCCGCCGCTGGAGGCGGGCGTCGCCTGCGAGCGGACCTACCAGATTATGGTCGACGGCCCGCCGCTGGAGGCGGGCGTCGCCTGCGAGCGGACCTACCAGATTATGGTCGACGGCGCGCCGCAGCCGCTGCTCTGCCGGTGGTTCACGCCGCAGCCTTGGGGCTCCAGTTGGCTCTGCCATGCGACCATGACGACGGCGGATGGTGAGGTTCGTAAGCTGAGGGCGGGCGGCGTCGACTCGGCGCAGGCGCTGACGCTGGCCTTGCAACTGGTCGCGGCCGAGCTTCTGGACGGCGACATCCCGACCTACTGGTTCGAAGAGGACGACGACCTGGGTTTGCCCTACATGGACCTGTTCGCCGAAGACGTCGCGGCGCGTAAAGCCAGGTTCGAAGCCAAGTGATCTATCTCTGCCGCCACGGCCAGACGCAGTTCAACCGAGAAGGCCGCTTCCAGGGCCAGACCGAGTCCGACCTGACCGCGCTCGGCCGCGCCCAGGCGCGGGCCATGGGGGACCTGCTGGCCGACCTGGTCGCGCGCGAGCCGTCCGACGCCTGGCGGATCGTCGCCAGCCCGCTGCGCAGGGCGCGCCATACGGCCGAGGCGATCGCCGAGCGCACGGGCCTTTCGCTGAGCTTCGACGATCGCCTGCTGGAGATCAGCGTCGGCGACTGGTCGGGCCGGCTGCGCGAGGACATTCGCCGCGATAACCCGGAGCTGTTCGCCAGCTATGAATGGGCTTTCCGCGCGCCCGGCGGCGAGACCTTCGAGGACGTCACCGCCCGCGTCGCCGGCTGGCTGGCCGAGCAGGCTCCGGAAGGCCAGCGCCGGCTGATCGTCGTCAGCCACGGCGTCGCCGGCCGGTTGCTGCGCGGCGCCTATGCCGGCCTGTCGCGCGCCGACACCCTGGCCCAGGAGGTGCCGCAGGACGCGGTCTATCGCCTGATGGCCGGCCAGATCGACCGCTTCGACTGCGCGCCCGTCGAAGACCCCGAATTCGCCTGAGATCCCAGATGACCGACGCTCCCCCCAAGCTGGCCCCTGAAGTTCTGATCCGCGTCAAGAAGAACGTGGGCCGGATCACGCTGAACCGGCCCCAGGCGCTGCACGCCCTGACGCTGTCGATGTGCGAGACGATGATCCAGGCCCTGCTGGACTGGCAGGCCGATCCCGAGATCGACATGGTCATGATCGACCACGCCGGCGAGCGCGGCTTCTGCGCCGGCGGCGACATCCGCATGCTCGCAGAGAGCGGGGCGGGCGACGGGGTCGAGGCGCGCAAGTTCTTCCACACCGAGTACCGGCTGAACCACCTGCTGTTCCACTACGACCGCCCCGTGGTGGCGATCATGGACGGCGTGGTCATGGGCGGCGGCGTCGGGATCTCGATGCCGGCCCACTACCGCATAGCCACCGAGCGCACGACCTTCGCCATGCCCGAGACCGGCATCGGCCTGTTCCCCGACGTCGGCGGAGGCTGGTACCTGCCGCGCCTGCCGGGCAAGGCGGGGCTGTGGCTGGCGCTCACGGGAGCGCGGATCAAGGGCGCGGACTGCATGCGCTTGGGGATCGCCACCCACTTCGTCGAGTTCGGCGCGGTCGAGGGGCTGAAGAAGGCCGTCCTGGCCGACCACCGCCGCATCGACGAGACCCTGCGCATGTACCGCGCCGACGCCGGCAAGGCGCCGCTGGTCGGTTTCGAGCAGGATCTCAACCGCCTGTTCGTCGGCGACAGCGTCGAGCAGATCTTCGAGTTCCTCGAGGCCGACTCCAGCGACTGGGGCAAGGCCCAGCTGGCGGTGCTGAAGACCAAGTCGCCTCAGACCCTGAAGGTCGCCTTCGAGCAGCTGAAGCGCGGCGAGGCCATGACCGACTTCGCCGAGCACATGGCCATGGAGTACCGGATCGGCTCGCGCGTCGTGCGCCGCCACGACTTCATCGAGGGCGTGCGGGCGGTGATCGTCGACAAGGACAACGCCCCCCGCTGGGACCCGCCGACGGTCGAGGCGGTGGATGACGCCGATATCCAGGCGATCTTCGCCCCGCTGCCGGCCGACGAGGAGTGGACGCCCCTGGCCGACGCCTGACGGCGTTCGGCGTCGGGAGACGCCCCAACGGCATTGCCGGTGGCGGTTCGCGTCGCTAGCTTGCGCGCAACTAAGAAGACCCTCCGGAAGGAAGACCATGCGTAAGCCGCTTCTCAGCCTCGTCGCCGCGCTCGCCCTGACCGCCTGCGCCACGACCCCGATGGGACCGGTCGAGCCGCCGCCGCCGCCTCCGGCCGACGCTCCGGTCGCCATTCCGGCCAACATCATCGCCGCGGTCGAGAACCCGCTGCGCCCCGAGGCCGACAGCAAGCGCGACGCCGACCGCCTGCCGGCCCAGGTGCTGGCCTTCGCCGGCGTGCGCACCGGCGCCAAGGTGGCCGACCTGATCCCGGGCGGCGGCTACTTCACCCGCATCCTGTCGCGGGCCGTCGGTCCGCGCGGCCACGTCTACGCCTATGTGCCGGACGAGCTGACCAAGCTGGCCAAGCGCGAGCCGGCGGTGAACGCCATCGCCGCCGATCCGGCCTACAAGAACGTGTCGGTGATCCTCAACACCCTGCCCAACTTCAGCGCGCCCGAGAAGCTGGACCTGGTGTTCACCGCCCAGAACTATCACGACATGCATACCCCGCTGATGGGTCCGGCCGACCTGTCGGTCGTGAACCGCAAGATCTTCCAGGCCCTGAAGCCGGGCGGCGTCTACCTGGTGCTCGATCACTCGGCCCAGCCGGGCTCGGGCCTGCGCGACTCCGAGAAGCTGCACCGCATCGACCCCGAGACCGTCAAGGCCGAGGTCACCGCCGCCGGCTTCGTCTTCGAGGGCGAGAGCCGCGTGCTGCGCGACGCCGCCGACAAGCGCAACGTCTCGGTGTTCGACCCGTCGATCCGCGGCAAGACCGACCAGTTCATCTACAAGTTCCGCAAGCCGGCCGGGGCGCGTTAAGCGCTCCCGACGCCGGACTGCAACGACAAGGACCGCGCCCACGTAGGCGCGGTTCGCATTTAGGGAGCGTAGCGATGACCAGGATCGCCTTCATCGGCCTGGGCAACATGGGCGGCGGCATGGCCGCCAACCAGGCCAGGGCCGGCCACGCCGTGGCGGCGTTCGACCTGTCGGCCAAGGCGCTGGAGCGCGCGGTCGGCGCGGGCTGCGCGGCCGCCGAGTCGATCGCCGATGCGGTGAAGGACGCGGAGATCGTCATCACCATGCTGCCGGCGGGCCCCCACGTCCGCGCCGTTTACGGCGAGCAGGTGCTGGCCCATGCGCCGAAGTCGGCCCTGCTGATCGACTGCTCCACCATCGACGTCGACAGCGCCCGCGCGGTGGCCCAGCAGGCGAGGGCGGCCGGTTTCCGCTTCGCCGATGCGCCGGTGTCCGGCGGGATCATGGCCGCCGAGGCCGGGAGCCTGGCCTTCATGGTCGGCTGCGACGACGCCGACTTCGCCGCCGTCGAGGCCGCGCTGAAGCCGATGGCGCGGGCGGTGATCCACGCCGGCGGCCACGGGGCGGGGCAGGCGGCCAAGATCTGCAACAACATGCTGCTGGGCGTCTCGATGCTGGGGACCTGCGAGGCCTTCGCCCTGGCCGAGAAGCTCGGTTTGGCCGCCGACCGCTTCTTCGAGATCGCCAGCCAGTCGTCGGGCCAGTGCTGGTCGGTCTCGACCTATTGCCCGGTGCCGGGCGTTGGCCCCGCCACGCCGGCCGACCGCGGCTACGAGGGCGGATTCGCCACGGCGATGATGCTCAAGGACCTCAAGCTCGCCCAGGAAGCCGCCGCCCGGGCCGGGGCCAGCACGCCCATGGGCGCCCAGGCCGAGGCGCTCTACGCCCTGTTCGACGCCAACGGCTTCGGCGGCAAGGATTTCTCGGCCGTGCTGCAACTGTTGCGCGGACGTCTTGCGGAGCTTGCCTGAACAAGGCAGGGTTGAGTCCGCCGCTCATAGAACCAATCGATGCGACACCAAGCCTAATTCCAATTTGTAGGTAGAGGCCCTTAGGTGGACACTACGTCGGCGCGGTGCGAAAAGCCGGGCTAGAAGAACAAGGACCGCCGGGCCTCGGTCCGGGGGGAAGATACGAGCATGGACTACAAAGCCGCGTTCACCGCTGCTGTCTCCCAGATCCGCAACGAAGGCCGCTACCGGGTGTTCGCCGACCTGAAGCGCCATCGCGGCGCCTTCCCGCGCGCGACCTGGACTCGCGCCGACGGCGGCGAGAGCGAAGTCGTGGTCTGGTGCTCGAACGACTATCTCGGCCAGGGCCAGAACCCCGTCGTGCTGGACGCCATGCACCAGGCGATCGACGAGCACGGCTCGGGCTCGGGCGGCACCCGCAACATCTCGGGCACCAACCACCACCACGTGGAGCTGGAAGCCGAGCTGGCCGACCTGCACGGCAAGGAAGCCGCGCTGCTGTTCACCTCGGGCTACGTCTCCAACGAAGCCACCCTCAGCGTCCTGCAGAAGATCCTGCCGGGCCTGATCATCTTCTCCGACGCCCAGAACCACGCCTCGATGATCGCCGGCATCCGCAACGGCGGCGGCCCGCGTCACATCTTCCGTCACAACGACCTGGCCCATCTTGAAGAGCTGCTGGCGGCCGCCCCGGCTGACGCGCCCAAGCTGGTGGCCTTCGAGAGCGTCTATTCGATGGACGGCGACATCGCCGACATCGGCGCCACGGCCGCTCTGGCCAAGAAGTACGGCGCCATGACCTATCTGGACGAGGTCCACGCGGTCGGCATGTATGGCCCGCGCGGCGGCGGCGTCGCCGAGCGCGACGGGGTGATGGACCAGATCGACATCATCGAAGGCACGCTGGGCAAGGCCTTCGGCGTCATGGGCGGCTACATCACCGGCGACGCCGAGGTGATCGACGCCGTGCGCCTGATGGCCTCGGGCTTCATCTTCACCACCTCGCTGCCGCCGGCCCTGACCGCCGGCGCCCTGGCCAGCGTCAAGTGGCTGAAGCAGCACCCCGAAGTGCGCGACGCTCACCAGGAGCGCGCCCGCACCCTGAAGAAGATGTTCCAGGACGCCGGCCTGCCGGTCATGGAAAACGACAGCCACATCGTTCCGGTGCTGGTCGGCGATCCGGTCCACACCAAGCTGATCAGCGACATGCTGCTGGCCGATCACGGCGTCTATGTGCAGCCGATCAACTATCCGACCGTGCCGCGCGGCACCGAGCGCCTGCGCTTCACGCCCACGCCGTTCCACACCGACGACATGATGCGCAAGCTGGTCGGGGCGATGGAAAAGCTGTGGGCCCACTGCAACGTCGCCCGCATGGGCGGCCACGCGGCCTAAAACCCCGCCTTGGGTTTCGATCTCGGTTACCTGCGCGAGCTGGCCGAGGATGCGTCCGAGCATCCCGGCTGGTTAGGGCTGTCCGACTACTTCCGCTTTCGCCACCAGGGTCAGCGCCGCGAGGCGCTGGAGGCTCTCGACGTCTTCATGGCCGGCGCCGTGACCTGGCCGCTGGCGCAGCGCGTGACCCTGGTCGTCTGGATCGGCGAGAAGCGCATGGCCTATCGCGGCCAGCCCGAGGCCGTGCTGCCGGTTCCGCTGTTTCGCCTGCTCGTCCGTCCGACCCTGGAGGAATGGGCGAGCGCCAAGTCCGCCGATCCCTGGCCGTTGGTCTGGCTGGCCCGGCTGTCGAGCGGCGGCTCGACCTGGCACGCGCCGCCTCAGCCCTTCCTGCGCGAGGCGCTGGAGCGCGATCCGCTGTTCGCGCCCGCGCGGCTGGACCTCGTCGCCGCCGTCCTGGCCGACATCGCCTTCCATCAGCACGAACTGCCCGACGCCTATCTGGGCGACGCGCGGGCGGACCTCGCGGCCCTCGGCGAGGCGCGTGGCCTGCTGGCCGGGCTCGACGACGACGCCGTTGCGGATCTCGCGCCCCGCATCGCCTGGGCGCGATCGGAAGCGCTGGCCTGGCTGGAGCGGGAAGCGGCGGTCTAGCCTCTCCGCGTGTCGGTTTCCCGCCACGAGGCGGCTGCAAGAGCGTCCGGCTTGAAGCTTGATGCGGCGTCCTGCGCTAGAAGAGAGTCGCACCGTGAAGACCATCGTGATCACCGGCAGCAGCCGCGGCATCGGCTACGGCCTGGCGGAAGCCTTCCTCGAGCGGGGCTGCCAGGTGGTGATTTCGGGCCGCAACCCGTCCGTCCTGGCCGAGGCCCTGGCCAAGCTGGAAGCCACAGGCGGCGCCGTCGCCGCCCAGGCCTGCGACGTCAGCAAGGTCGCCGACCTGGAAGCGCTGTGGAACACGGCCGTCGAGCGGTTCGGCGCGGTGGACATCTGGATCAACAACGCCGGCTCAGTGTCGCCGCGCGTGCGCCTCGACCAGGTGGAAGAGGCCGACATCGACGCCATCGTCGCCACCAACCTGCTGGGCGTGATCAAGGCCACCAAGCTGGCCATGACCCGCATGCTGGTCCAGCCCGGCGGCGGGGCGATCTACAATTTCGAGGGCTTCGGCAGCGACGGCATGACCGCCTCGGGCCTGACGCTGTATGGCGCCACCAAGCGGGCGGTGTCCTATTTCACCAAGTCGATGGGCAAGGAGCTGGACGGCACCAGCGTGCGCATCGGCACGATCAGCCCCGGCATCGTCGCCACCGACCTGCTGCAGGCCGAGATGAAGGACGCCACCGACGCCGATCGCGAGCGCTCGATCAAGCTCTACAACATCCTCGGCGACCGCGTCGAAACCGTCGCCCCCTACATCGCCGACGGCGTGCTGAAGGGCGAGGCCACGGCCGCGCCGGTGCGCTGGCTGACCATGCCCAAGGCCATGGGCCGGTTCATGACCGCCTCGTTCAAGAAGCGCGACATCTTCTCCGAAGCGTGAGGAAGGGGAGGGCGACTACGCCCTTCGGCGCACGCCCTTGCCCAGCCCGATCTGCTTGGCGAAGTCCGAGCGGCGGGCGGCGTAGGCCGGGGCGACCATGGGATAGTCCGAGGGCAGGCCCCATTTGCGGCGGTAGTCCTCGGGGCTCATGTCGTAGTGCGAGCGCAGGTAGCGCTTCAGCATCTTGAGCTTCTTCCCGTCTTCCAGGCAGACGATGTAGTCGTGCTGCACCGAGCGCGAGACCGGCACGGCGGGCTTGGCCTTCTCGGTCGGCCTGGCCGCGAGGGGCTCGCCGCCCAGGGTCTGAAGTGCGCCGTGCACGGTGCGGATCAGGTCGGGCACCGCGGTGTGGGAGACCTTGTTCTGTCCCACATAGGCCGCGACGATCCCGGCGCTCAGCGCCAGCAGGTCGGGCTCGTCCGTCAGTTCCGATCCCGTTTCGCCGTGTGAAACCGCCATACGCATCCCGCCCGTTCTGTTCGTTGCACTGAAAAACACCCGGCTTGGCGGCAACACCCGGCCGGGTTCGTGAGCAACGCATGGTTACTGCGACGGTTCCGTGATTGATCGCGGCGCGAAGGGAGTTAAAGAGAGCCCCGTCGACTCCCGCCCGCGGGAGCGCGTCGCCTAGAAAGCCCGCTGCCCGCACCCCCGCCTCTGCCCCAAGGAGCGCCCGATGACGACTTCCACCGACCTGACCAAGTTCTTCGGCGCCGATCTCGCGACCGCTGACCGCGACATCTTCGATCGCATTGGCCGGGAGTTGGGTCGTCAGCAGAACCAGATCGAGCTGATCGCCTCGGAAAACATCGTCTCGAAGGCGGTGCTCGAAGCCCAGGGCTCGATCCTGACCAACAAGTACGCCGAGGGCTATCCGGGCAAGCGCTACTACGGCGGCTGCGAATGGGTCGACGAGATCGAGACCATCGCCATCGAGCGCGCCAAGCAGCTGTTCGGCGCGGCCTTCGCCAACGTCCAGCCGCACTCGGGCTCGCAGGCTAACCAGTCAGTGTTCATGTCGCTGCTGCAGCCGGGCGACACCTTCATGGGCATGGACCTGGCCGCCGGCGGCCACCTGACTCACGGCTCGCCCGCCAACCAGTCGGGCAAGTGGTTCAAGCCGGTGTCCTACACCGTGCGCCAGCAGGACCAGCTGATCGACTATGACAACGTCGCCGAGGTCGCCCAGCGCGAGAAGCCCAAGCTGATCATCGCCGGCGGTTCGGCTTACAGCCGCGAGATCGACTTCGCGCGCTTCCGCGAGATCGCTGACTCGGTCGGCGCCTATCTGATGGTCGACATGGCCCACTTCGCGGGCCTGGTGGCCGGCGGCGTGTTCCCCAGCCCCGTCCCGCACGCCCACGTCGTCACCACCACCACCCACAAGACCCTGCGCGGCCCGCGCGGCGGCATGGTGCTGACCAACGACGAAGCCATCATCAAGAAGGTCAATTCGGCCGTGTTCCCCGGCCTGCAGGGCGGCCCGCTCGAGCACGTCATCGCCGCCAAGGCCGTGGCCTTCGGTGAAGCGCTGCAGCCTTCGTTCAAGGAATACGCCGCGCAGATCATCGCCAACGCCAAGGCCCTGGCCGAAGCGCTGGGCAAGTCGGGCGTCAACATCGTCTCGGGCGGCACCGACAGCCACCTGATGCTGGTCGACCTGCGTCCCAAGGGCGTGACCGGCCGCGACGCCGAGCACAGCCTCGAGCGCGCCCACATGACCTGCAACAAGAACGGCGTGCCGTTCGACACCGCGCCGTTCACGATCACCTCGGGCATCCGCCTGGGCACCCCGGCCGGCACGACCCGCGGCTTCAAGGAAGCCGAGTTCACCCGCGTGGGCGAGCTGATCGGCGAAGTGGTCAACGGTCTGGCGGCCAACGGCGCCGACGGCAACGCGGCCGTCGAAGCCAAGGTCCGCGAGGAAGTGCTGGCCTTGACGGCCCGCTTCCCGATCTACAACTAATGGGTTGAGGCCGCAGGGGAGGGCCCAAGATCATGCGCTGCCCATTCTGCGGCCACGCCGAAAGCCAGGTGAAGGACAGCCGCCCGTCGGAAGACGGCGCGGCCATCCGTCGCCGTCGCCTCTGCCCGGAGTGCGCCGGCCGCTTCACCACCTTCGAGCGCGTCCAGCTCCGTGAGCTGATCATCGTCAAGCGGTCGGGCCGTCGCTCGCCGTTCGACCGTGACAAGCTGATGCGTTCGATCTCGCTGGCCACCCGCAAGCGGCCGATCGAGGGCGAGCGGGTCGAGCGGATGGTCAACGGCATCGTCCGCCGGCTGGAAAGCCAGGGCGAGACCGAGCTGCCGTCGTCGGCCGTCGGCGAGATGGTGATGACCGCCCTCAAGGCGCTCGATGACGTGGCCTATGTGCGCTACGCCTCGGTCTACCGCGATTTTCGGGAGACCAGCGATTTCGCGAAGTTTTTGGGCGAAGAAGGCTTGAGCGACGTCGCCGAAGACGAGCTATAGGCGCATTCTACGATTCGATTTTTCGGGTCGGCGCGAGACGGCCCATCGAGGCCTCCCGTCCGCCCAGGAGTTCAGAGGCATATGGTGGAAGACAGGATTCGTCTGCTGATCGTCGAGGGGCGCCGTTATTCGGGCCTTTCCGACGCGCTGCTGGCCGGCGCGGTGCAGGCGGTCGAGGCCCAGGGCGCCGAATACGACGTCGTCACCGTGTCTGACGCCCTGCAGATCCCCGCCGCCATCGCCATCGCCGAGGAGGCCGGCAAGGGCCCGTCGGGCGTGCGCTACGACGGCTACATCGCCCTCGGCGCGGTCATCCGCGGCGAGACCTACCACTTCGAGATCATCAGCAACGAGACCGCCCGCGGCCTCCAGGACCTGGCCGTCGGAAAAAGGTTGGCCATTGGTTACGGCGTGTTGACGGTTGACGACGAGGATCAGGCTTGGAATCGCGCCCGCCTGTCGCAAGGCGACCGCGGGGGCCAAGCCGCTCGGGAATGCCTGGAGATCGTGGGATTGAAGCGTCAGCTGTCAGGACAAGCGCGATGAGCAAGCGCATCCAGCCTCGTTCCGTCTCGCGTCTGGCGGCCGTTCAGGCCCTCTATCAGATGGAAGTCTCCGGCGCCGGCGTCGACGCCGTCGTGCGCGAGTTCTCCGAGCACCGCTTCGACCGCGCCGTCGAGGACAGCGAAGGCGCCCAGCTGGCCCAGGCCGACGAGACCTTCTTCGCCGACCTGGTGAAGGGCGTGGTCTCCAAGCAGGCCGCCATCGACCCGGCCATCGTCCGCCGCCTGGCCTCGGGCTGGAAGCTGGAGCGTCTCGACGCCACCGCCCGCGCCGTGCTGCGCGCCGGCGCCTACGAGCTGATGAACCGCCCGGACGTTCCGACCGAGGTGGTGATCGACGAATATGTCGAGATCGCCAAGTCGTTCTTCGAAGGGCCGGAAGCCGGCTTCATCAACGGCGCCCTGGACGCCATCGCGCGTGACGCCCGAGTCTGACGACGACTGGTTCGACGATCCCGCCCCGGCGACGGCGGCGGAGGACGACGAGTCGTGGTTCGACGACGTCCCGCCGACGGCCGCGCCCGCCGGTCCGGACGAGTTCGAGCTGATCGAGAAATTCCTGCGGCCGCTGACCAACGGCGACCCCGTAGCGCTCGACCTGCTGGACGACGCGGCGGTGCTGCCGTCGCGTCCCGGCTACGACCTGGTGATCACCAAGGACGCCATGGTCGCCGGCGTGCACTTCCTGGCCGGTGAAGAGCTCGACATCGTCGCGCGTCGCCTGCTGCGCACCAATCTTTCCGACCTCGCCGCCAAGGGCGCCGAGCCCTACGGCTATTTCCTGGCCGTCGGCTGGCCCTCGGGCACGACGGTCGAGGATCGCGAGACCTTCGCCCGCGGTCTGGCCGAAGACGGCCAGGCCTTCGGGATCAACCTGCTGGGCGGCGACACCGTCACCACCTCCGGCGCGCTGGTCGTTTCGGCCACCCTGCTGGGCTGGGTCCCGCAAGGCGCGGCCGTCCTGCGCCGCGGCGCCCAGGCCGGCGACCGGCTCGTGGTCAGCGGCAGCATCGGCGACGGCTGGCTTGGCCTGCTGGCCCACTGGGGCGAGGTCGAGGATCCCGACGGCGGCCTCGTTCGCCGCTACCGCACGCCCGCGCCGCGCCTGGCCTTGCGCGAGGCCCTGCGCCAGTACGCCCACGCCGCCGCCGACGTCTCCGACGGTCTGCTGGCCGACGCCGGCCACATCGCCAAGGCCAGCGGCCTGCAGGTCAAGGTAGACCTCGACCGCCTGCCGCTGTCGACCGGCGCCCGCGCCTGGCTGGAAGCCCAGCCCGAGCGCGGCGAAGCCCGCATGTCCCTGGCCTCGGGCGGCGACGACTACGAGATCGTCTGCGCCATCCCCCCCGCCGACGTCGCCGCCTTCCAGGCCGCCGCCTTCGCCGCCGGCCTGCCGGTGCGCGACATTGGCGAGTTCGTGGAAGGCGAGGGGGTCGCGGCCCTGTTCAAGGGCAAGGACATCACCCCCCAGCGCCTGGGCTGGCTGCACGGCTAGGGCGGGTTCGGCGAGCGTTTTTCGCCAGAGCCTCGCCCGAACCTTCCCGCACCGAATACGCGCCCCTGCGGCGTCTCGCGCTCCCTGAATGAGGGAGTGAGTGATCGCTACGCAATCATATGTTGCGACTCTGCAATAGTCGGCGACAAACGGCCAAGCTTGGCGAAGCTTCGGTTTACGAGCCCGCGCGCACCCCCTATCGCCGACATCGCCCAACTCGGGCGTGTATCCTCTGGGGGATTTCTCTTCATGCGTTTGTTCATCACCACGGCCGTGGCCGCCTTCGCCCTGGCCGGCGTCGCTTCGGCGCAAGAGACCAAGCCCGCCGCCAAGGCTCCGGCCAACGACCGCGGCCAGTACATCTCGATCGCCGGCGGCGTCATCGGCAGCACCGATTTCGACTACAATTACGCGGGCCCGACGGTGGCTTCCGAGGCCGACGCCGGCGCTCAGGGCGTCGTCGCCTGGGGCGCGTCGCTGGGTCCGAACTGGCGCGCTGAACTGGCCGGGGGCTATCGCAGCCAGAAGCTGGAAACCACCTATAGCGGTGGGACGCTGAATCTGACCTGGGACGGCGGCAAGGCCCAGGTCGTCAGCGTGGACATCAACGCCTATTACGACTTTCCCGTGAAGGGCAAGGTGAAGCCCTATCTGGGCGCCGGCATCGGCGTGGCTTCGGTGAAGATCGACGACGGCATCCTGGACGATCGGGGCGACGCCCTGACCCTGCAAGCCATCGCCGGCGCCAGCGTCGAGGTGTCGCCGAAGGTCTCGCTGTTCGCCGAAGGCCGCTACCAGCGGGTCGGCCCGGTCAAGGTCGAGATCACCAGCGGCTCCAGCAAGACCGAGTCTGAGTTCGACCTGTCGAGCTTCGGCGGCCTGGTCGGCGTGCGCTTCAGCTTTTAGGCGCGGGATCGATCCTGAACGTTGAGGGCGCGCCGGATCCCCGGCGCGCCCTTTGTCTTGTCTGGGCTTGGCCCAGGCAAGGCTCGGTAGCGAAACCTCAAGCCTTGTCGGTTAATGGCGTTGACCATGACCCGTCCTGCCATTTCCCGTCGCGCCGTCCTGGCGTTCGCCGCGCCGTTCGTGCTGTGCGCCGCGCCCGCCTTCGCCTCCGGCAAGAAGAAGGAAAAGGAAGGCGGGGAGGGCGAGAAGGAGAAGGCCGATCCGGTGATCAAGCTGGGCTCCATGGCCCTGCCGATCGTCGATGGCGGACGGCTGATCAACTACGTCTTCGTCGAACTGTCCCTGACCCTGCCGCCCGGCGGCGACGTCACGGCCTTCGCCGGCGTCGAGCCCAAGCTGCGCGACGCCCTGGTCCGCGCGGCCCACAAGCAGCCGTTCAACAAGCCGGGCAGCTACGTCCTGCTCGACGAGGGCAAGCTCAAGAGCACCGTGATGCGCGAGGCCGCCGTGCTGGTTGGCAAAGGCAAGATCGCCAGCGTCACCATCGGCAAGCAGACCCCGCGCAACTTCGTGCCGCCGCCCAAGCCGCCCGCCAAGCCGGGAGCGCCGGGGGCGGCCAAGCCCGCCCCGCAGGTCGATTCGGCTCCCATCATCCCCTGACGCCTTCGCGAACGCCGTTCTCGCAAGCGGTTGCGCGCTTTGCGGGTGGATGGCAGTGTTTCCCCTTGGCGCCGATGTCGGGGCCAGTTCAGGGAGCATCGAGGGGGAATGAGGCCATAAGGCCCGCCCGCCGCTCCCGGTCCGGGGCGGTCGTATTCGCCTCGCGCCGGGAACCGCGACCCCTCGTGAATTGAAACACGAAGGGGCACTAAACCCATGAGTTCTTGGCTTTACGTAGCCATCGGCGCCGGGCTTCTGGCGGTGCTGTATGGCGCGGTTCAGACCGCCAGGCTTTTGAAGGCCTCGCCCGGCGATGCGAAGATGCAGGAAATCGCCGCGGCCATTCAGGAAGGCGCTCAGGCCTATCTGAACCGTCAGTACACCACCATCGCCATCGTCGGCGTCGTGGTCATCGCCTTGTTGGCCTTCTTCTTCAAGAGCTGGGAGCAGCCGGTGGGCTTCGCGCTGGGCGCGATCCTGTCGGGCCTGGCGGGCTTCGCCGGCATGCTGATCTCGGTGCGGGCCAACGTGCGCACCGCCCAGGCCTCGTCCGAGAGCCTGGCCAAGGGCCTGTCGATGGCCTTCACCTCCGGCGCCGTGACCGGCATGCTGGTGGCGGGCTTCGCCCTGATCGGGGTGGCGGGCTATTTCGCCCTGCTGCTGTCGGTCGGCCATGAGGGCACCGACCGGGTCGTGATCGACTCCCTGGTGGCCCTGGGCTTTGGCGCGAGCTTGATCTCGATCTTCGCCCGTCTGGGCGGCGGCATCTTCACCAAGGGCGCTGACGTCGGCGGCGATCTCGTCGGCAAGGTCGAGGCCGGCATTCCGGAAGACGACCCCCGCAACGCCGCCACCATCGCCGACAACGTGGGCGACAATGTCGGCGACTGCGCCGGCATGGCCGCCGACCTGTTCGAGACCTATGCGGTGACCACCGTCGCCACCATGGTGCTGGCGGCGATCTTCTTCACCGGCACCGACGTCGTCGGCTCGATGATGCTGCTGCCGCTGGCCATCTGCGCGGTCTGCATCGTCACCTCGATCATCGGCGCCTTCTTCGTCCGCCTGGGCAAGAAGCAGAACATCATGGGGGCCCTCTACCAGGGCCTGATCGTCACCGGGCTCCTGTCGATCCCGGCGGTGTGGTGGGTGATCCACCAGCTGGTCCCGACCTCGATCGAGCTCGACGGCCGGCTGTTCACCGCCGACAACCTGTTCTACTGCGGCCTCGTGGGCCTGGCGGTCACGGCGCTGATCGTGGTGATCACCGAGTACTACACCGGCACGGGCTTCCGTCCGGTGAAGTCGGTGGCCCAGGCCAGCGTCTCCGGCCACGGCACCAACGTCATCCAGGGCCTGGCCATGTCGCTGGAGTCCACGGCCCTGCCGGCCCTGACCATCATCGTCGGCATCGTCGTGACCTATAACCTGGCGGGCCTGTTCGGCATCGCCATCGCCACCACCACCATGCTGTCCCTGGCCGGCTTCATCGTCGCCTTGGACGCCTTCGGCCCCGTCACCGACAACGCCGGCGGCATCGCCGAGATGGCCGGCCTTCCGCCGGAAGTCCGCGTCACCACCGACGCCCTCGACGCCGTCGGCAACACCACCAAGGCCGTCACCAAGGGCTACGCCATCGGTTCGGCGGGCCTCGGCGCTCTCGTGCTGTTCGCGGCCTATACCGAGGACCTGAAGTTCTTCTCCGAGAACGCCGCCCCGGGCAGCTTCTTCGACGGCATGGGGGCGGTCAGCTTCGACCTGTCCAACCCTTACGTCGTGGTCGGCCTGCTGTTCGGCGGCCTGCTGCCGTTCCTGTTCGGGGGTCTTTCGATGACCGCCGTCGGTCGCGCGGCCGAGTCGGTGGTGGCCGAGGTCCGTCGCCAGTTCCGCGAAAACCCGGGCATCATGACCTACGAGACCAAGCCCGAGTACGGCAAGGCGGTCGACATCCTGACCAAGGCCGCCATCCGCGAGATGATCGTGCCGTCCCTGCTGCCGGTCGTCTCGCCGGTGGTGCTGTTCTTCGTCATCAACGCCATCGCCGGCAAGGTCGACGCCTTCGCCTGCCTGGGCGCCATGCTGATGGGGGTGATCGTCACCGGCCTGTTCGTCGCCATCTCGATGACCAGCGGCGGCGGCGCCTGGGACAACGCCAAGAAGGTGATCGAGGAAGGCTTCACCGACAAGGACGGCGTCCTGCACAAGAAGGGCGGCGAAACCCACAAGGCCGCCGTCACCGGCGACACCGTCGGCGACCCCTACAAGGACACCTCGGGTCCCGCTGTGAACCCGATGATCAAGATCACCAACATCGTGGCCCTGCTGCTCCTGGCGGTGCTGGCCCACGGCTGATCTTGCGATCGCGCTGAACCGAGAACGCCCCGGGGCTCAGGCCTCGGGGTGTTTTCTTTTGCGCCTTCGAGCGGCGAGCCTCAGTAGCATTCTTCCGGATCGAATTCGTGGATCTCCGCCGTGCCGCCCAGCACCGTCGGCGTGGGCTGGACGCCGCGACGCTCGTCGCCGGTGAAGTCGTGGTCGATGCGCCGGCGGCGGCAGGGGCCGAAATAGTCGCCCACCCGCACGAAGTCGCGCGGGTTGTTGATGACCTCGTTGATGCGGTGCATCACCCCGCGCGCGTTGATCGGCTTGGCGAGGAACTCGGTCACCCCGGCCATCCGCGCCTCGTCCAGGCTGCGGCGGGTGGCGTGGCCGGTCATCATGATGATCGGCGCGTAGGGGTTGGGACTGGCCGGCGAGTTGCGCACCCAGTGCACGAACGCCAGCCCGTCCACCGGCTGCATCATCAGGTCGGTGAAGATGATGTCGATCTCGCGCTCGGCGAAAAACTTCAGGCCCTCGACGCCGTCGCCGGCCTCGAGGATCCGCCGCACGCCGGCGGCCTTCAGGATCGCCGACAGGATCCCGCGCATGTTGGCGTTGTCGTCGACGATCAGGATCGTCAACGCCCGCAGATCTGGCCCGCCCACGAACCTTCTCCCCCAGAGCGACGTCTGGTTGGGGCCAGGCGTCGGCTAAGCGTGAAGGTTGCTCCGCACGTGATTTAGCAAACGTTGATATGGCGACAAAAAGTCGCACGAAATCACGCGCTTATGGTGAAGTTTCCGACCGTGTACTGTCGGATAGCCGACTTAGCGGCGATCGCCAGGACGGGTGCCGGGCACGCCCTCGTCGTCCTGCGGCAGCATGCCGCCACGGCCGACGTTGCCGAGCAGCTGCTCGAGGATCGTCATCTCGCGGCCGCGGGTCGGGGTTTCGCGACCGTTGTAGGCGATGACCTTGCCGTCCTTCAGGGTGAAGGTGTCGACCGAGGCGACCTTTTCGTCGGCGGCGTTGAACTTGATCGCCACCACGTCGCGCTTGATCACCCGCGGCTTGTAGAAGGCCACGCGGTCGGTCGTCTGCGAGACGTAGTACCAGGCGTTGTTGTCGAAGGTGGAGGTGGCCGAGGGCGAGCCCAGCTTTTCCATCACGGTCGACTTGCTGTCTTCGCCGACCTTCATGTCGACAGGCTTGGCCTCGATGGCCTGGAAGCCCGAATAGCTCGTCAGCGGCGTGCAGCCCCCGACGACGGCGGCGAGGCCGATGGCGGCGGCGGCGAAAACGGCGGGACGAAACATAGAGGCTCCGGAACCGGAAGAATGCTGGACTTTGACCTATCGCTCGCGCGGGCTTAGTTCAATGGCCCGCGTAGCTCGACAGGCCATCTATGGCCGGCTCGCGGCGAAATAGAGGCGTGGAATGTTTCTGGATCGGCTTCTGAAGCCTCGCCCCGCAAGGATAGCGGGAGAAAAGCTCTATGCCTCGGCTGTGGCCCAGGCGCGTTCGGCTCGGTTCTACGCCGATCTCGGGGTCCGCGACTCGCTGGAGGGCCGGTTCGAGCTCTTCACCCTGCACGTGGTGCTGGTGATGGAGCGGCTGAAGGGGCAGGGCGAGGCGGCGAGCGAGACCTCGCAGGCGGTGTTCGATTCCTACGTCCGCGGCCTCGACGACGCCTTCCGCGAGATCGGCGTCTCCGACACCGCCGTCGGCAAGAAGATGAAGAAGCTGGCCGGCGCCTTCTACGGCCGGCTGAAGACCTATGACGAGGCGTTCGAGACCCTGCCGGACGCGGCCGGCCTCGACGCCGCCCTGGCCCGAACCGTGTTCGAGGAGCGCGGCGAGGGAGACATCGCCGCCGTGAGCGCCTATGTGCGGTCCGCGCGAGAAGCCCTGGCCGGGCAATCGCTGAACGACCTGCTGAATGGAGTGGTGCAATGGCCGAACGTCTGATCGATCCCTGGCCCAGCACCGTCACCCTGGCCCGCGTCGACCGCGGCGGGGTCGATCTGAAGCTGGCTCCCGACGAAACCGTGCGCAAGGCGATCGCCGCGCAGCTGAACCTGGTGTCGCTCGACCAGCTGGAGGCCGACGTCTATCTGCGCTCGTGGATGGACGGGGCCGAGGTGTCCGGCGTGCTGCGCGCCCGCGTGGTCCAGACCTGCGGCGTCACCGCCGAGGACTTCGAAACCCGCATCGACGCCCGCTTCAGCCTGCACGTGCTGCCGGCCGACAGCGAGCACGCGCCCCAGGACGAGGGCGGCGAACTGGGCATGGATCCCGAGAGCGACGATCCGCCCGACGTGCTGGAAGGCGAGACGATCGACGTCTCGGGCTATGTGATCGAGCATCTGGCGCTGGAGCTGGACCCGTTCCCGCGCAAGCCCGGGGCGGTGTTCGTGCAACCCGCCGAGCCCGTCGACCTTTCTCCCTTTGCAGCCCTGAAGGGGCTGAAAGCAAAGGACGAAGAGGGCTGAGTTGGCCCTTTTCCCTCCGGGCGTGATATCACGCCCGGAATCAAGCCGGCCGCGTCGCGACCGTCACAGGAGTCGATAGCGTCTCGTGCCCCAACCCGTTGTCATTTCGGTCGACGCCATGGGCGGGGATCACGGACCATCCGTGGTTGTACCCGCGCTTGAGATCGCCGCCAAGTCCCTGCCTGACGTCCGCTTCCTGGTGCATGGCGACGAGACGGCGCTGAACGCCGAGCTGGCGCGCGCGCCGGCCGCCCGCGCCGTCTGCACCGTCGTCCACACCGACAAGTCCATCGCCATGGACGAAAAGCCCGCCCAGGCCATGCGCCGGGGCAAGGGCTCCAGCCTGTGGAACGCCGTCGAGGCGCTCCGTTCGGGCCAGGCCGCCGCCTGCGTCTCGGCCGGCAACACCGGCGCCCTGATGGCCATCTCCAAGCTGATCCTGCGGATGAGCGCGGATCTGGAGCGTCCGGCCATCGTCGCCTCCTGGCCGACCATGAAGGGCGTCTCGGCGGTGCTCGACGTCGGCGCCAATGTCGAGAGCGACGCCGAGCAGCTGGTCGAGTTCGCGATCATGGGCGCGGCCTTCCACCACGCCGTCCACGGCTCGACCCGCCCGACGGTCGGCATCCTCAATGTCGGCTCCGAAGACCAGAAGGGCCACGAGGAGGTGCGCGAGGCGCATCGCATCCTGCAGGACAGCCCGCACTTCGACTTCGACTATCGCGGCTTCGTCGAGGGCACCGACATCGCCTACGGCACCGTCGACGTGGTGGTCACCGACGGCTTCACCGGCAACGTCGCCCTGAAGACCGCCGAGGGCCTGGCCCGGTTCTTCGGCAACGAGATCAAGGCCACGCTCACCGCCGGCCCGCTGGCCATGCTGGGCGCGCTGATCGCCTCGGGCTCGCTGAAGAAGATGAAGCGCCGTCTCGACCCAGGCCGGGTCAACGGCGGGCCGCTGCTGGGCCTCAACGGCATCGTGGTCAAGAGCCACGGCGGCGCCGACGCCAGCGGCTTCGCCTCGGCCGTGCGCGTCGCGGTGGATCTCGCCCGCAGCGACTTCACCGCCGAGATCGATCGTAACTTGAAGCGTCTGACCGCGGAAAAAGATCAAGCGGCCAAGGACGACGGCGCCGATGGCGTCGAAACCCAGGGAGCCGCCGAGTGAGCGTAGTCCGTAGCGTGGTGACCGGCGTCGGGGCCTACCTGCCGCCGGGCGTCGTCACCAACGAAGACCTGTCGAAGGTCGTCGACACCTCCGACGAATGGATCATCGAGCGCACCGGCATCCGCCAGCGCCACAAGGCCGCCGACGACCAGGCCGTCTCCGACCTCGCCGTCGAGGCCGCCAAGCAGGCGCTGGAGCGCGCGGGCAAGTCGGCCGCCGACGTCGATCTGATCATCGTGGCCACCACCACGCCCGACCTGACCTTCCCGGCCACCGCCGCCATCGTCCAGCGCAAGCTGGGCGCGGGCGTCGGCATCGCCTTCGACGTCCAGGCCGTGTGCTCGGGCTTCGTCTACGCCCTGTCGGTGGCCGACGGCTTCGTCGCCCGGGGGCACGCCAAGTGCGCCCTGGTGATCGGCGCCGAGACCATGACCCGCCTGATGGACTGGACCGACCGCGGCACCTGCGTGCTGTTCGGCGACGGCGCCGGCGCGGTCGTGCTGGAGCCGGGCGAAGGGCAGGGGACCACGGCCGACCGCGGCATGCTGGGCTTCGCCCTGCGCGCCGACGGCACCAAGCAGGACCTGCTCTATGTCGACGGCGGCCCGTCGACCACGGGCACGGTCGGCAAGCTGCGGATGCTGGGCAATCAGGTCTTCAAGCACGCGGTGATCAACATCTCCGAGGCCATCTTCGCCGCCGCCGAGAAGGCCGGCGTGACGGTGCCCGAGGTGGACTGGTTCATTCCGCACCAGGCCAACCAGCGAATCCTCCAGGGCGTGGCCAACCGCTGCGGCATCGACGAGGAAAAGGTCATCTCGACCGTGGCGCTGCACGCCAACACCTCGGCCGCATCGATTCCCCTGGCCTTCGCGCACGGGGTGGCGGACGGCCGGATCAAGCCGGGCGACCTGCTTCTGCTCGAGGCGATGGGCGGCGGTCTGACGTGGGGCGCCTGCGTCCTGCGCCTCTGATGGTCAGGAACCAAGCTTGACCTTGGGTTGGCGTCCGGGCTTCCTCCGCATATGAGGTGTCCGGCTTGACCCTTTGACTTCATGCGGTATTCGCGGCATGCAGTCTTGAGTTGACGAGGTCATGTCGCGCGAGATCGGGGCATTCGTGCGCCCCGCCTGTCGGGTGACTGGTCATTGGCGCGGGCAAGGACTTCTCGTCCGCGTGTTGCGTAAGGGGGCGTTATGAAGGGTTCGACATTGACCCGGGCTGACCTCTGCGAGGCGGTCCACGAGGAAGTAGGCCTGACGCGTCAGGACTGCGCCGGTCTCGTCGAGCGTACTCTCGACCTGGTGGCCGAGGCCCTGGAGAAGGGCGAGACGGTCAAGCTTTCCGGATTCGGCGTCTTCCAGGTTCGCGAGAAGCGGGCCCGGATGGGGCGCAATCCCAAGACGGGCGAGCCGGCCGAGATCGAGCCGCGCCGGGTCATCGGTTTCCGCTCCTCCCAGGTCATGAAGGCGCGCATCGACAGCGCCCTGGGCGACTAAGGGATTCGATGCGGTGGCGAAGGGGCCCAACGCCTTCCGCACGATTTCCGAGGCCGCCGAAGAGCTAGGCGTCCCCCAGCACGTATTGCGTTTCTGGGAGACCAAGTTCTCGTTCATCCGCCCGATGAAACGGGCCGGCGGGCGCCGCTTCTATCGCCCGCAGGACATCGCCGTGCTCAACGGCGTGCGCGCGCTGCTGCACGCCGAGGGCTACACGATCAAGGGCGTCCAGAAGCTGCACCGCGAGCAGGGCGTCACCCACGTGATCGCCGCCGGCCTCGGCCAGAACGGCGCGGCCTTCCTCGAATCTCCCATCACTGACGGCTTCGGCGATTCGTCCGTTTCGCAGGCGCCCAGCCCCGAACGCCGGGCGCGTCTGGTCGAGGCCCTGGACGACCTGACCAGCATCAAGGCCCGTCTGGACGGGCTTTTGACGCGTTCCTGAGGCCTCGCGAAAAGCCCTCGATTTCCGATTGCCGAGTCGGGGAGCGGCGCCTATAAGGGCGCTCCTTCCGCGTCGGAGCGTGGCGCAGCCTGGTAGCGCACTTGACTGGGGGTCAAGGGGTCGCAGGTTCGAATCCTGTCGCTCCGACCATTCTCTCCCCGGAGAGAAGACCGCGGAAGAAACGCAAAGGCCGCCCTTCGGGGCGGCCTTTTTCGTTTCCGGATTAGCGCTCGCCCCCAGACTATCGCTCACCAACGTTCAGCGGTTTGTCCGCCTTGCCCATCCAGGTGATCAGCGGAATGACCGGCAGGATCCAGCCCATGCCCAGCGCCACGAAATAGAGCAGGTGCACGGCCCGATTCAGGGGCAGGTGGTCGTAGAGGCTGGTGAAGGCCCAGATCCAGCCCAGCAGGATCGCGATCACGCCGATCGAGCCGATCAGCTTGCGCAGGCGCGCCGGAATGAGGGGAGCGCTCACGCGGATCTCCGGAAGAGGCCGAGGACGGCCAGGAACAGGGTCGCGCCCACGACGGAGACGACCAGGCTGCCCAGGAAGCCCGGGACCACCATGTGCAGGCGCTGGGCGATGAAGGCGCCGATGAACGAGCCGATCACCCCGATCAGCATCTGCATGAACAGGCTGTGGCGGCGGGCCAGGGCCACGTCCGCGATCCAGCCGGCCAGGATTCCGATCACCAAGGCGACGAACACGCCCACGCCGCTCATCTCACATCCCCCAGGAACGCGCTGCGCCCCCGCAGCGGGCGCACAATGGCACGGGCAGTGGGGCGCGTCAGGCCCTCGTCTTCGCATCCTTAAGCGCGAGCAGAGCATGGACAGCGGCGCCTTGCGGGGAGTAGGGGCGCGGGAGTAGGGGTCTTGCCGCCCCATTTAGGCCCAGAACAGGCGTTTTTTCGGCTTCATGACTTCCTTCCTGCGTTCCGACCGTTCCCGGCCCGTCGCCATCTGGCTGTTCGTCGTGGCCGCCCTGGTCTTCGCCATGGTCGTGGTCGGCGGCGCGACTCGCCTGACCGACTCCGGGCTTTCGATCACCCAGTGGAAGCCGATCATGGGCGCGCTGCCGCCGATGTCGGACGAGGCCTGGCGCGCCAATTTCGAGCTCTACAAGCAGATCCCCCAGTATCACCTGGTGAACCCCGACATGACCGTCGAGGCCTACAAGGGCATCTTCTGGTGGGAGTGGGCGCACCGGCTGCTGGGCCGGATCGTCGGCGCGGCCTTCGCCCTGCCGTTCGCCTTCTTCCTGGTGCGCCGCATGCTGCCGCGCCGCCTGATCCTGCGCTGCGGGGCCATGCTGGCCCTGGGCGGCCTGCAGGGGCTGGTCGGCTGGTGGATGGTCTCCAGCGGTCTTTCCGAGCGCGTCTCGGTCGCGCCCGAGCGGCTGATGGTCCACCTCTGCCTGGCGCTGGCTCTCTTCGTGCTGCTGATCTGGACCGCGCTCGACGCCTGGAACGGCGCTCCGCGCGTCGAGGAGCGCAGCGAGTGGCGCGGCTGGGGCCTGGCCTTCCTGGGCGCGGTGTTCTTCCAGAGCCTGCTGGGCGCCCTTGTGGCCGGCAACGATGCAGGGCTCGTCTACAACGACTGGCCGCTGATGAACGGCTCGCTGCTGCCGACTGAATACGCCGGCAAGGGTCTGTGGGGCACGCTCGCCCACAGCCAGGGCGCGGTGCAGCTGCATCACCGCCTGATGGCCTACGCCGTGTGCGCCGCCGCTATCGCGCTCGCCGTCGGCGCGGCCCGCGCCCGCCGCCTGCCGCACGAGGCCCGGATCGTCGCCTATGTCGTGCTCGGCGTCGTGCTGGTCCAGGCGGGCCTTGGCGTCTGGACCCTGATGGCCGCCGTGCCGCTCAGCCTCGGCGTGCTGCACCAGGCCGGCGCGGCCCTGCTGCTGGGCGCGGCCACGACCTTCGCCTGGCGCGTGCGGCGGCCCTGAGCTGCTCCTTCGTCCCGTAAAATCCCCGCGAAAGCGGGGACCCAGGCTTTTTCTGAAACCCACGGCGCTCGACGATAAAACGCCTGGGCCCCCGCTTTCGCGGGGGTTTTACGGATGGAGGGGAGCCGGGATTTCGCCGATCCGGGCTTTCTGAGTCGGCGCTCGAAGAACTGTCATGAAACTCCAGCACAGGACCCGCATGTCCCTGCTGGAGATCCCCTCGTGATCCGCGTTCCCTCGCTCCTGGCCGGCGTCTGCGCCCTGGCCCTCGCGCCCTTCGCGCCCGTCGCCGCTTTGGCCGCCGACACCACGCCCGCCCAGGCCGCCGACAGCTACTACAAGGCCGGCGAGGCCGCCCTGGCCAAGGCCCTGACCGTCAACCCCAAGACCGGCAAGGCCAAGAACGTCATCCTGTTCCTGGGCGACGGCATGGGCATCTCCACCGCCGTGGCCAGCCGCATCTACGAGGGCCAGCAGCGCGGCGTCGATGGCGAGTCCAACTCGCTCGCCTTCGAGAAGCTGCCGTGGGTGGCGCTCTCCAAGACCTACAGCCACGATACCCAGGTCACCGACAGCGCCGCCGGCATCACCGCCATCACCACCGGCGTGAAGACCCGCAACAAGGTCATCGGCCTGACCGGCGCGGCCAAGCCCGAGGCCTGCGCCGACGAGGCCGCCAACCGCGTCGAGACCATCGCCGAGATCGCCAAGGCCCACGGCCTGTCGGCCGGCGCGGTCACCACCACCCGCATCACCCACGCCACCCCCGCCGGAACCTATGCCCACACCGCCTATCGCGACTGGGAAGGCGATGGCGACATGCCGGCCGAGGCCCTGAGCGGCGGCTGCAAGGACATCGCCCGCCAGCTGGTCGAGGCGCCTGCCAATCTGCGCCTCGACGTCGCCCTGGGCGGCGGCCGCTCGCGCTTCCTGCCGGAAGACAAGGGCGGCAAGCGCGCCGACGGCCGCGACCTGACCGCCGAATGGACCAAGGCCAAGGGCGGCGCCTATGTGACGACCGCCGACCAGCTGGCGGCGATCGATGCGACCAAGACCGGTCCGGTGCTGGGCCTCTTCGCCGGCGAGCACCTGCCCTACGAGGTCGAGCGTCCGGTGCTGGGCGAGGGCGTGCCGACCCTGGCCCAGATGGCGACCAAGGCCGTCGACATCCTGGCCCAGAATCCCAAGGGCTACTTCCTGCTCGTCGAGGGCGGCAAGATCGACATGGGCAGCCACCTCAACAACGCCAAGCGCACCCTGACCGAGACCGTCGAGTTCTCGAAGGCCATCGAGGCCGTGCTGGCCAAGGTGGATCTGAACGAGACCCTGGTCATCGTCACCGCCGACCACAGCCACGGCCTGGTGATCTCGGGTTACGCCGCCCGCAGCGCCCCGATCCTGGGCCTGGCCGGCAACGAGGGCGAGCCGGTCGTGGCCGGCGACGGCAAGGCCTACACCGTGCTCAGCTTCGCTACCGGTCCCGGCGGTGCGGAAGGCGCCGAGCTGCGCGCCGATCCGGCCAAGGAAGACCTCGACGAGGTCGACTACCACCAGCAGGCCCTGGCCAACCTGCCCAGCGCCGCTCACTCCGGCGAGGACGTCGGGATCTACGCCGACGGCCCGGGCGCCTATCTGGTCCGCGGCGTGGTCGAGGAGAGCTACATCTTCCAGGTCATGCGCCACGCCTTCGGCTTCGACGCGGCCAAGTAAGGGAATACGGCGCGATGCGGTATTTAGATACCGCATCGCGCAATCCCTTGCTCCACAAGGCTTTCCGAACTTTCCTGCGCGCGCATTGTTGACAGGCGGCCAAGGCTTCGGTATCAGCCGCCCCTCACGCGGACGGAGCCGTTTCCTTGGCCCCCGACGCACAGGAATTACGGATCAATCCCATGCAAAAGACCACGGCTTCCCTGAAGCCCGCCGAGGTCGAGAAGAAGTGGATCGTGGTCGACGCCAAGGACGCCGTTGTCGGCCGTCTGGCGACGTTCATCGCCATGCGTCTTCGCGGCAAGCACCGTCCCGACTACACCCCGCATGTCGACTGCGGCGACTTCGTCGTCGTGATCAACGCCGATAAGGTGAAGTTCACCGGCAAGAAGCTGGACGACAAGGTTTACTACCGCCACACCGGTCACCCGGGCGGCATCAAGGAAACCACCCCGCGCAAGGTCCTGGAAGGTCGCTTCCCGGAACGCGTCCTGAACAAGGCCGTCGAGCGCATGCTGCCGAAGGAAAGCCCGCTGGCGCGCAAGCAACTGACGCACCTGCTGGTCTACGCCGACGCCGAGCACCCGCACCAAGCGCAGAACCCGGAAGTCATCGACTTCGCGGCGCGCAACGTCAAAAACACCCGGAGCGCCTAAGTCATGTCCGAAGCTCAAGGTTTTGACGCGCTGGCCAGCCTGTCCAGCAACCCCGTCGCGGCCGCTCCGGCCGAGCCCAAGATCGACGCCCAAGGCCGCGCCTACGCGACCGGCAAGCGCAAGAACGCCATCGCGCGCGTGTGGATCAAGCCGGGCACCGGCAAGATCACCGTCAACGGCCGTGACCAGGAAGTTTACTTCGCTCGTCCGGTGCTGCGCATGATGATCGCCCAGCCGCTGCAAGTGACCGAGCGCCTCGGCCAGTTCGACGTCGACGTCACCGTCGAAGGTTCGGGCCTGTCGGGTCAAGCTGGCGCCATCCGCCACGGCCTGTCCAAGGCCCTGACCTACTACGAACCGGCCCTGCGCCCGGTCCTGAAGCCGCACGGCTTCCTGACCCGCGACAGCCGCGTCGTCGAGCGTAAGAAGTACGGCAAGGCCAAGGCCCGCCGCAGCTTCCAGTTCTCGAAGCGCTAAGCGCGTCTATACGCGTTTGGAAGAGGGCGCTTCGGTCATCCGAAGCGCCCTTTTTCTTGCGATTTTCTCGGGTCCGCATGGCCCGAACGCGAGCGTCGGTCACACGGCGCTGCAAGACTGGGCCTGAGCACAGGCCGGCCCAGGTCGAGGAGTAGGCAATGGCGAACGCCCCCAAGGTCTTCATCGACGGCGAAGTCGGCACCACCGGCCTGCAGATTCGCGAGCGCCTGATCGGCCGCACCGATCTGCAGCTGATCTCGATCGATCCCGACAAGCGCAAGGACGCCGCCGCCCGCGCCGAGCTGCTCAACGCCGCCGACGCGGTGATCCTGTGCCTGCCCGACGACGCGGCCAAGGAAGCCGTCAGCCTGATCGAGAACCCGCTGGTCAAGGTGATCGACGCCTCCAGCGCCCACCGCACCAACGCCGACTGGACCTACGGCTTCCCCGAGCTCGACAGGGAACAGCGCAAGAAGATCGCCGGCGCCAAGCGGATCTCCAACCCCGGCTGCTACGCCACCGGCGCCATCGCCCTGACCCGTCCGCTGGTCTCGGCCGGCCTGCTGTCGTCCGACCTGCCGGTCTCGTTCAACGGCGTCTCCGGCTACACCGGCGGCGGCAAGGCGATGATCGCCGAGTTCGAGGACGAGACCTCGCCGACCTACACAAAGGTCGCCTACCGCATCTACGGCCTGTCGCTGACCCACAAGCACGTGCCCGAGATCCAGAAGCACGGCGGCCTGCTGACCCGTCCGATCTTCACCCCGGCCGTCGGCCGCTACGCGCAAGGCATGCTGGTCGAGCTGCCGCTGCATCTTGGCCTGCTGGAAGGCTCGTGCTCGCTGGGCGACATCCACGCCGCGCTCGCCGCCCACTACAAGGGCGAGGCCTTCGTCGAGGTCGCCTCGCTGGACGAGGCCAAGAGCCTGGCCACCCTCGACCCCGAGGGCCTGAACGGCACCAACCGCATCAAGCTCTTCGTCTTCGGCTCCGACACCAGCGGCCAGGCCCGCCTGGTGGCCCTGCTCGACAACCTGGGCAAGGGCGCCTCGGGCGCGGCCGTGCAGAACCTCAACCTGGCCCTGGGCCTGGACGAGAAGGCGGGGCTCTAGGAATTTCCCTCTCCCTATGGGAGAGGGGGCATGTCCACGTCGTTGATCCCGTCGGCCAGCTTGCGCATCAGCCGCACCAGATGGTCGACGTCCTCGGTGCTCCAGTCCTTGAACAACACCAGGGCCATGCGCGCCCGGGCCGCGTCGACGGCGTCGGTGGCCACCTTGCCCTGAGGGGTGATCACCGCCTCGCGCACCCGGCGGTCGACCGCGCCGGCCTGCCGTTTCACCAGCCCCAGCTCTTCCAGCCGCGCCACCTGCCGGCTGACCGTGGAGTGGTCGCGCCCGACCCGGCCGGCCAGCTCGACCACGCCGATCGGCCCTAGCCGCTCGATCGAGACCAGCAGCGGAAACAGCGCCCGCTCGAGGGAAAGGCCGGCCGCCTCCAGCATGGCCGCGTCCCGCTCGGGCTCGTTCATCGCCCCGACCAGATCCATCATCGACCGGTGCAGCGAGGGCAGGGACTTCAAGATATGTGCATTTTGCACATTGTTTGTTGACATGCGGCGACCTCGAACGATTATGTGCATCATGCACATAATGAGGCCGACATGGAAGACCACAGCCCCATCGACGTCCTGATCTGCGGCGCGGGCGCCGCCGGCCTGACCCTCGCCATCGACCTGGCCCGCCGCGGCCTGTCGTTCCGCCTGGTCGACAGGCTGCCGGCCCCCTTCGCCGGTTCGCGCGGCAAGGGGATTCAGCCGCGCACCCTGGAAGTGTTCGAGGATCTGGGCGTCGTGACCGCTCTGCTGGCGGTCGGCGGACCCTATCCGCCCCAGCGCATCCACCGCGCCGACGGCGGCTGCGACGAGGTGCAGGAGATGGTCGTGGCCGCGCCCACGGCTCAGGAGCCCTATCGCACCCCGCTGATGGTTCCGCAGTTCGCCACCGAGGCGGTGCTGCGCGAGCGGCTGAACCAGCTGGGCGGGACGGTCGAATACGGCCGTGAGTTGACGGGGTTCGACCAGCACGTGGGCCACGTCGTCGTCCGCCTGGAAGGGCCGTCCGGACCCGAGACGATCGCCTGCCGCTACCTGGTCGGCGGCGACGGCGGCCGCTCCTTCGTGCGCAAGGCGCTGGGGATCGACTTTCCGGGCAAGACCCTGGGCGTGCGGGCCATCGTCGCCGACGTGGTGCTGGAGGGCCTGAGCCGCGACGCCTGGCATCGCTTCAACGAGGGCGACATGGCCCGGCAGTACGCCCTGTGCCCGCTGGCCGGGACCGGTCTCTTCCAGCTACAGGCCCCGATCCCTCTTGAAGGCGAGGTCGATCTTGGCGCGGCCGGATTGCAGGCCTTCATCGACGCACGGACGCCGGGGACCGATCTGGCGGTCCACGACGTCGTCTGGGCCTCGGCCTACGCCATGAACGCCCGGCTGGCCGACCGCTACCGCGTCGGGCGGGTGTTCCTGATCGGCGACGCCGCTCATATCCATCCGCCCACCGGCGGCCAGGGCCTGAACACCAGCGTGCAGGACGCCTACAATCTGGGCTGGAAGCTGGCGGCGGTGCTGGCCGGCGCGCCCGAGAGCCTGCTCGACACCTATGAGGAAGAGCGTCGCCCGATCGCGGCCGGCATGCTGGGCCTGGCGACCGACCTGCTGGAAAAGGCCCGGCGGGGCGACATGCGGCGCGGCCGCGAGGTGCATCAGCTGGACCTCGGCTATGAGGCCTCGTCCCTGTCCCTCGAGACGCCCGGACGCGAGGAGGGCCTGCTGCTGGCCGGCGACCGCGCGCCGGACGCCGTCCTGCGCGATGCGGCGGGCGGCCCGGTGCGGCTATTCGACCTGACGGCCGGCCCGCACTGGACCCTGGTCGTGCGGGGCGTCGGTCCGGCTGAGGCGCGCGAGGGGCTGCGGATCGTGTCGGTCGGGGAGGGCGCCTTCGCCGATCCTGATGACGCCATGAGCCGCGTCTACGGTCTGGCCGATGGTGATCAAGTGCTGATCCGGCCGGATGGCTACGTGGCGGCGGTGGGAGTGGAGCGGCTAGAGGCGTATCTGAACCTCATGATCCCTCTCTCTTAGAGAGAGGGAGGGGCCCGCGCCGCAAGGCGTGGGAGGGTGAGAGGTTTCACCGCTGGCCGGAAGACCTCTTGCCCCCTCGGCCGGCGGCCCCGCCCGCGCTTCGTTCGGAAAGTTTGTTACCTCTCACCCTCCCACCGCTTCGCGGCGGGCCCCGCCCTCTCTCAAAGAGAGAGGGATCTGGTGGGGGCGCCCCCTAAACCCGCCAGCGATAGTGCCCCGCCGGCTTGTGCAGCTTCAGCATCCACAGCGGTTCATCCCGCGCGCCGGCGCCGATGTTGTGCACCACGCGGGGACGGTCCGGTCCCTCGACCACCACGCCGATGTGCGGGCGGCCGTTGCCGAACAGGCGCCAGGTGACGATGTCGCCGGGCTCGGGCTGCTCGAAGCCGTCGCCCGATCGCGCCGCCTGGCTGGCGCGCACCCGGGCGCCCTGGCGGTCGAGATAGGTCTCCAGGTTCAGCACCCGCCGGTGGTCGATATTGGCGTCGGCGCTCTTCTGGCCCCAGGCGCGGCGGGCGGGATAGGCGGAGAAGGCGCGCACCATGTCGGCGTGGACGCGTTCCTGCAGATCGACATTCCAGGCGTCGCGAGCGGCCCGCACCAGCACGTCGGCGCAGACCCCGGTGGTGCGCAGCACGTCGCCGTGCGGATAGCCGATCGCCCGGTAGCTGGGATCATAGTCGGTGGTCACGCCCACCTGGGCCCGCGCCGCCTTGGCCAGTCGCAGGCCGTCGCCACGGCTCGCCGCGCCCAGCCAGGGGGCGGCGGCCAGCAGGCCCAGCGCTGAACGGCGATCGAACTCGAGCATGGCGGCAAGCTCCGCCGTGATCGGGGCGAGTTTTGGGCGAACGTGGGTCTTCAAGGTGTTCCTTCTCCCCTTGCGGGAGAAGGTGTCGGCGACAGCCGACGGATGAGGGGTCTCTCAGAACTGAAAGACCCCGCCCGGCCTGACCGCCCGTCGCGGCTGACAGGTCTTTCGACCCCTCACCCGACCTGCTTCGCAGGCCACCCTCTCCCGCAAGGGGAGAGGGGGATTAAGCCGCCGCGTTCGAGCGCACCCGCACGAAGCTGCCCGGGGCCTCCTCGAACGCCTTCAGCGGGCCCTTGGCCGGATCGCGGGCCGGGATCAGCTTGCCGGACTTGGCCTTCAGCCAGCCCGCCCAGTGCGGCCACCACGAGCCGGGATGCTCCACCGCGCCCGACAGCCAGCCCTCGACCGAGCCGGGCAGGTGATCGTTGGTCCAGTGCTGGTACTTCTTGGCGTCCGGGTGGTTGATCACGCCGGCGATGTGGCCCGAGCCGGCCATGGTGAAGGTCACCGGCCCGCCGAAGGCCCGCGCTCCGCGATAGACGCTGCGATAGGGGGCGATGTGGTCGTCCCTGGACGACTGCACGTAGATCGGCGTCTTGACCTTCGACAGGTCCAGCTGCTCCCCGCCCAGGCTCAGGCGGCCGTGGGTCAGGTTGTTGTCCTTGTAGAAATTGCGCAGGTAGAACAGGTGCAGCGATTTGGGCATCCGCGTCTGGTCGGCGTTCCAGAACAGCAGGTCGAACGGGCGCGGCTCCTTGCCCATCAGGTAGTTGTTGATGAAGAACGACCAGATCAGGTCGTTGCCGCGCAGGGCGTTGAAGGTGTCGGCCATCGACTGGCTGGGCAGGAAGCCGCCTTCCTGGTCCATCCGCTGCTCGATCTCCTTCAGCCAGGCCTCGTCGGTGAACAGCAAGAGATCGCCGGCCTCGGCGAAGTCCTGCTGGGCGGCGAAGAAGGTGGCCGAGTTGATCCGCTTGTCGCCGCGCGCGGCCATGTGGGCCATGCCGCAGGACAACAGCGTGCCGCCGATGCAGTAGCCGACGGTGTTGACCCGATCGACGCCGCACTGGGTCATCACCTGCTGGCTGGCGTCGTAGATGCCTTCGAGCATGTAGTCCTCGAAGGTCTTGGCGGCGAGCTGGCTGTCGGGATTGACCCACGAGGCCACGAACACCGTGAAGCCCTGGCCGGTCAGCCAGCGGATCATCGAGTTCTCGGGGCGCAGGTCCAGAATGTAGAACTTGTTGATCCAGGGCGGGAAGATCAGCAGCGGGATCTCGTACTGCTGCTCCGTGGTCGGATCGAACTGCAGCAGCTGCAGGATGTCGTTCTGGTAGACCACCTTGCCAGGCGCGGTGGCGACGTTCTCGCCGACCTTGAACTTGGCTAGGTCCGTCTGGCTGATGGCCAGCTGGCCGCCGCCGCGCTCCAGGTCGGCGGCGAAGTTCTCCATGCCGCGCTTGAGGCTCTCGCCGCCCGTCTGCATCACCTCGCGCAGGGCCGCGGGGTTGGAGATCAGGAAGTTCGACGGCGAGAAGGCGTCGGTCAGCATCTTGGTGAAGAACTCGACCCGGCGCTTGGACTGCGGATCGACCGTCTCGGCCTGGGCCACCAGGCCGTTCAGCCAGTTCGACGTCAGCAGGTAGGACTGCTTCATCATGTCGAACACCGGGTTGGTCACCCAGTCGGGGTCGGAAAAGCGCTTGTCGCCGTGGGCCGGGGCGACGACGGGCTTGGTCTCCTCGCCGACGGCGCGGCGGGCGGCCGACTGCCACAGTTCCATGTAGCCGTTGAAGAGGTCGGCCTGGGCGCGCAGCAGCCGGTCGGGCTGGGCCGCCAGGCTGCCGATCACCTCGTTGAGGGCCGGGCCGACGTGGAACGGGTCGGGCGACAGGGCCGCGGGCCGGTCGGCCTGGCGCAGGGCGGCCTCGGCGATCGCGCCCTGGGCGGTGACCGCCGCGCGGGCCAGGTTCGCCGACAGGGTCTCCATCATCCTGCGCTGCTCTTCGGTCAGCAGCGAGGCGATGTCGGGACCGGCGGAGAAGCCGGCGCCCGCTGATTCGGGCTTGGGGTCAGGCTGAGGCGGTGGAGGAGGGGGCTTTGGCGCGGCGGCGGGCTTCTTGGCGGCTGCGGCAGGGGCTTTTCTGGGCTTCGGCGGCGCCTTGGCGCTCTTGCCCGTGTCCTTGCCGGTGGTCCCGCCCTTTGCCATGCGCGTTCCTTCCGTCTGAATGTCGTCGATCGGCGGCCCGATTCTCGTTCGGCGCCTTCCGCTCGCCGCGATCATCGCATAAGACCTGAGACAAGATGAACGGCCAAACCGGTAAAATCGTACGTTACGGCGCCTCGCTGGCGGTCCTCGCGACCTTGCTGTCGGCGTGCGGCACGTCGCCGTTCACGCCGCCGCCGGTGGATCAGACCTCGCCGGTCGCCTCCGCCGCCGAGGCCGCGGCCCACCAGCGCGGCGTGCGGCCGAGCTTCGCCGAGATCCCGGCGATCCCGACCGACATCCCCAAGCCCGGCCAATACAAGGCCCAGGTGCAGGAAGAGCTGGCGGCCGCCGCCCAGCTGAAGCGCGACACCGCGCCCGACACCTTCGCCCTGTCCGACACCGAAGGCTTCGCCGCCCGCGCCCAGCGCGCGGCGCGCGTTCCGCCGTCGGAGATTCCGACAGTCGCCGATCGCGCCGAGACCGAAGCCTTCGCCAAGGCTGCTCGTGGCCGAGCTACCCCGCCTCCGTCCAAGCCCCAATAGGGCGACGGAGGCATAATTTTCCTTGAACTGGCTTGGCTATACCCCGCTCGGGGTCTATCCATGCCCGACTTTTCGCTCCTGCAGCGCCAGAGGGCGCACGAGCCATCATGACCGCCGATTTTCATCGCATCCGCCGCCTGCCGCCCTACGTCTTCGAAGAGGTCAACCGCATCAAGGCCCGCCTGCGCGGCCAGGGCGTCGACATCATCGACTTCGGCATGGGCAACCCCGACATGCCCACGCCCCAGCACATCGTCGACAAGCTGGTCGAGACCTCGCGCGATCCGCGCTCGGGCCGCTATTCGGCCTCGAAGGGCATTCCCGGCCTGCGCAAGGCCATGGCCGGCTATTACGACCGCCGCTTCGGCGTGAAGCTGAACCCCGACACCGAGGTGATCTCGACCCTCGGCTCGAAGGAGGGCTTCGCCAACCTCGCCCAGGCCCTGACCGCCCCCGGCGACGTCATCATCTGTCCGAACCCGGCCTATCCGATCCACGCCTTCGGCTTCATCATGGCCGGCGGCGTCATCCGCCACGTGCCGGCCCTGAGCCCCGAGCAGTACCTGTCCAACATCAGCCGCGCGGTGAAGCACTCGGTGCCGCCGCCCTCCGTGCTGATCCTGTCCTACCCGTCCAACCCGACGGCCCAGACGGTGGATCTGGACTTCTACAAGGACGCCGTGGCGCTCGCGAAGAAGCACGAACTGCTGGTCATCAGCGACGTGGCCTATGGCGAGATCTATTTCGAGGACAACCCGCCGCCGTCGATCCTGCAGGTGGAGGGCGCCAAGGACATCGCCGTCGAGGTCAACTCGCTGTCGAAGACCTACGCCATGGCCGGCTGGCGCGTGGGCATGGTGGTCGGCAACGCCCGCATCTGCGCGGCCCTGGCCCGCGTGAAGTCCTATCTCGACTACGGCGCCTATACGCCCGTGCAGGTGGCCGCCGCCGCCGCGCTGAACGGTCCGCAGGACTGCGTCGAGGAGATCCGCGGCATCTACAAGGGTCGCCGCGACACCCTGGTGTCGTCGATGAAGCGCGCCGGCTGGGACATCCCCAACCCGCCCGCCTCGATGTTCGCCTGGGCCAAGATCCCCCCGCAGTTCGAAGCCGCCGGCTCGATGCTGTTCTCGCGCCTGCTGATCGAGGAGGCCGGCGTCGCCGTCGCCCCCGGCATCGGCTTCGGCGAATACGGCGAGGGCTATGTCCGCATCGGCCTCGTCGAGAACGAGCACCGCATCAAGCAGGCCGCGCGCAACGTGAAGAAGTTCATCGCCAACGCCGACCAGATCCTCGCCAAGGCTCACAACAGCCTCGAACAGGGTTGAACCAACTCGCGAAATCCTCGCCCTTCGACAGGCTCGGGGTGAGGATTTCGACTGCCAAAGCCTGCAATAGCCCTCATCCTGAACCGTCGAAGGACGAGGGCGGCCCCCCGGGGCCGACTGGAAGACTAGGAACCGCACCATGACTCAGAAAACCTGGCGCGTCGGCGTCGCCGGCCTCGGCACCGTAGGCGGCGGCCTCCTGCAGTTCCTGGCCGAACGCCCCGACTTCGCCCCGGCCGGCGACCGCGCCGTCGTCACCGCCGTCTCGGCCCGCTCCAAGTCGCGCCCGCGCACGATCGACATCTCGGGCCTGACCTGGTTCGACGATCCGGTCGCCCTGGCCAGCTCGCCCGACGTCGACCTGTTCGTCGAGCTGGTCGGCGGCAGCGACGGCCCGGCCAAGGCCGCGGTCGAGGCCGCCCTGAAACTGGGCAAGCCCGTGGTCACCGCCAACAAGGCCCTGATCGCCGAGCACGGCGCGGAACTGGCCGCCCTGGCCGAGGCCAACAACGTCCCGCTGCTGTTCGAAGCCGCCGTCATGGGCGGCACCCCGGCCGTGAAGATGCTGCGCGAGGCCATGGTCGGCGACGACGTCGTCTCGGTGGCCGGCATCCTCAACGGCACCTGCAACTACATCCTCTCCGAGATGGAGAAGACCGGCCGCGACTTCGGCGACGTGCTGCGCGAGGCCCAGGCGCTGGGCTACGCCGAGGCCGACCCGACCATGGACGTCGGCGGCTTCGACGCGGGCCACAAGATCACCATCCTGGCGGCTCTCGCCTTCGGCTGCGCCCCCGACTACGAGGCCGCCGAGATCGAGGGCATCAGCGAGGTCGAGCTGCTCGACATCAAGCTGGCCAAGGACCTGGGCTATCGCATCAAGCTCATCGCCGGCACCGCCAAGTCCGACGACGGCGTTTCGGTGAAGGTCCACCCGACCCTGATCCCGCTGACCCACCCGCTGGCCCAGGCCGGCGGCGCCCTCAACGCGCTGTTCATCGAGGGCAAGCGCATCGGCCGCATCTTCATCCAGGGTCCGGGCGCGGGCGCTGGCCCGACCGCCGCCGCCGTCGCCGCCGACATCGCCGACGTCATGACCAAGGCCGTCCGCCCGGTGTTCCAGGCCCCGGCCGGGGCGCTGGCGCCGTTCGTGCCGGTCGATCCGGCCCGCAGCGTCGGCAAGGCCTATCTGCGGATCATGGTCCGTGACGAGCCCGGCGCCATCGCCGCCATCTCCGAAACACTGGCCGAATGCGGCGTCTCGATCGACGCTTTCCTGCAGAAGCCCGTCGAAGGGGCGGGCGGTGTGCCGATCGTGATCGTCACCCATGCGACTCCGGAATCGAAGCTTCTCGACGCGATTACACGCATCGAAAAACTGCAGGCCGTGCTAGAGCGTCCCCGTCTTCTGCGTGTCGCACGTAGCTAGAGGCCGCGAGCAACAAGCGGTCCAGGGTATGAAGACATTGGGAATTTAGCCTCGCCACGGGCTGGGAGACACTGATGAGTTCTAACACCCTGGACCGTTCTCTGGTCCTGGATGCGGTCCGCGTGACCGAAGCCGCCGCCATCGCGTCTTGGACCATGGTGGGCCGGGGTGACGAGATGGCCGCCGACCAGGCGGCCGTCGACGCCATGCGCAATGCGCTGAACGACCTTTCGATCGACGGCGAGATCGTCATCGGCGAGGGCGAGCGCGACGAAGCGCCCATGCTCTATATCGGCGAGAAGGTGGGCCGCGGCGGCCCCAAGGTCGACATCGCTCTCGACCCGCTGGAAGGCACCACCCTGACGGCCAAGGCCATGCCCAACGCGCTGGCCGTGATGGCCTGGGCGCCCAAGGGCACGCTGCTGAACGCCCCCGACACCTACATGGACAAGATCGCCTGCGGTCCGGGCTATCCGGCGGGCGTCATCGATCTGGACAAGTCGCCGGCCGAGAACGTCAAGGCGTTGGCTGAAGCCAAGGGCGTGGATCCCTCGCAGATCACCGTCTGCGTGCTCGACCGTCCGCGCCACACCGAGATCATCGCCGCCGTCCGTTCGGCCGGCGCGCGGGTCAATCTGATCACCGATGGCGACGTCGCCGGCGTCATCAACACCGCCGATCCCTCGACCGGCATCGACCTCTATCTCGGCTCCGGCGGCGCCCCCGAAGGGGTGCTGGCCTGCGCGGCCCTGAAGTGTGTCGGCGGCCAGTTCCAGGGCCGTCTCGTCTTCCGCAACGCCGACGAGCGCGCCCGCGCCGCGCGCTGGGGCGTCACCGACTTCGACAAGAAGTACGATCTGCACGAGATCGTCCGCGCCGACGCCATCTTCGCGGCCACCGGCGTCACCTCCGGCGCTCTGCTGGACGGGGTGACCTTCAAGGACGGCTTCGTCCACACCCACAGCCTGGTGATGAATTCCTCGACCGGCGCCGTGCGCGAAGTGCGCATGAAGCGTCGGGTCTGAGACTTATCGGGCCAGCTTTGATCGCTGGCCCGTTCCGCCACGTAATACTGTCGTACTAGTCTGCGAGTCGGCTCGCAGCCGCGGCGCGCGTCGCCGCCTGTCCATTCGAGGCCCTTCCTTATGACCGCCCTGATCGATCTCGCCAGCCACCTCGCCGGCGATCCCTCCAGTCCCGCGGTCAAGACCGTCGTCGCCGACATCGCCGCCGCCTGCGCCCGCATCAGCCGCATCGTCGCCGGCGGGGCGATCCTGGGCAATCTCGGCGCGGCCGGGGTGACCAACGTCCAGGACGAGGAGCAGAAGAAGCTCGACATCCTGACCAACGACCTGCTGAGCGACGCGCTGAAGGCTTGCCAGCCGGTCGCGGGCCTGGCCTCCGAAGAGCTGGAAGAGATCGAGCCCACCGGCCGCCAGGGCGGCTTCCTCGTCACCTTCGATCCGCTCGACGGCTCCAGCAACATCGACGTCAACGTCTCGGTCGGCACCATCTTCTCGGTCCTGCCCGCGCCGGAAGGCCGCGAGCCGACCGAAGGCGACTTCCTGCAGCCGGGCCGCCATCAGGTCGCCGCCGGCTACGCCGTCTATGGCCCGCAGACCATGCTGGTCCTGACCCTGACCTCGGGCGTCGTCGGCTTCACCCTGTCGGCCGACGACCAGTGGCTGCTGACCCACGCGGCCCCGACCATCGCGCCCGACGCGGCCGAGTTCGCCATCAACATGTCGAACCAACGCCATTGGGCCGCGCCGATCCGTCGCTATGTCGACGGCTGCCTGGCCGGCAAGGAAGGCCCGCGGGGCAAGAACTTCAACATGCGCTGGGTGGCCTCGATGGTCGCCGACGTGCACCGCATCCTGATGCGCGGCGGCGTCTTCCTGTACCCCTGGGACGCCCGCGAGCCGACCAAGCCCGGCAAGCTGCGCCTGATGTACGAGGCCAACCCCATGGCCCTGATCGTCGAACGCGCTGGCGGCAAGGCCACCGACGGCGTCACCCCCATCCTCGACCTCGCCCCGACCAAGCTCCACCAGCGCGTCCCGGTGGTCCTCGGCTCGGCCAACGAAGTCGACGAAGTCGCCCGCGAGAGCGCCGCGGGCTGATCCCCGTTCCTTTTTCACCTCTCCCATAGGGAGAGGGGAGGGGCCCACGCGAAGCGTGGGAGGGTGAGGGGGTAAACCGCCATCCCCGCGAAAGCTGCACAACTCGTCCCTCTCCCCTTGCGGGAGAGGGTGGCCTCGCGGAGCGAGGTCGGGTGAGGGGTCTCTCAAAACTCAAAGCTGCGTGCGGCGGTCAGGCCGGGCGGAGCGTCTCCCATCTGAGAGACCCCTCATCCGTCGGCCTTCGGCCGCCACCTTCTCCCGCAAGGGGAGAAGGGTCGGGGATACGCACGCTGCTCGCACGGCGTAATCGGAAAAGAGTCCAACCAACTCAACGCCCTACAACTTTATCACCCCAACTTATCCTCCCTCACTCGAGCCGCCCCATAATCATCCCCATCCCAGCCATGGGGAGGGCTCTTGGTACCGGCCCGAGTTAGCGGCTGCGGATCGCATCGAGCGGGGCCGCTTGGAGCGTCATGGGAAGGGCGGGTTTGCAGGATCGCTCAGAAGGCGTGATTGGGCCGCCAGCCGTTCGGTGACGAGACTTGCGGGTCGACAGGGTCGGGATCGTTTCAAACCGGCCTAACAGGGTCAGCCGAGGCGCCGCCGGATCACCGCGGGGCTATTGGTCCTGCCCGTCCGAGGGACAACCGGGTCCAGGGCTGAAAGAGGCCCGCGCCCCCGGTCCTTCGAGCCTACGGTGCGGCGGAGCGGTCTGACGAAGCCGAAACGCAAACAAACCATACGGTCTCCGGGCTCCGCCCGGCCGCTCCGCGCCTCCCCGACCTAACGCGCCTTCGCGCGGGAGAACGAGAAGCCGTGTCCGCATCCCCAGGAACCTCCCCCTGTGGGGGAGGCGGCCGAAGGCCGGTGGGGGGACGGTTTCAGCTTCTTCCGCGTCGGCCGTCTTCGCACCCATACCCCCCCACCGATCGCTACGCGATCGCCTCCCCCAGAGGGGGAGGTTCCTGGGGACGGGAGAAGGGAGCCACGTCCGCTTCCGCCGCACCGGCGTGCAATGGATCGAATCCCCCAAACCGGCTAGGCTCGTCCCATGCCCCAACACGCTGATTTCAGGCTGGTTTAGCCCATGGCCGACGGTCACGCCGTTCCCGTCGCCGCCGACGCCGACACCGCCTTCCTGGGCGTGACGCGCTCGCTGTCGGGCCGCGCCTGGCGCGAGCGCGCCGCCGATCCCGCCATCGTCCGCGACCTGTCCCGCCTGCACGGCCTGTCCGAGCCCCTGGCCCGGGCCCTGGTCGCGCGGGGGATCGACCAGGCCAGCGCCCGCGACTACCTGCAGCCGACCCTGAAGTCGCTGTTCCCCGACCCGTCCAGCTTCACCGACATGGACCGGGCCGCCGAGATCCTGATCGACGCCCTGGTCCAGGGCCGGCCGACCATGGTCTTCGCCGACTACGACGTCGACGGCGCCACCAGCGCCGCCCAGCTGGTGCGCTGGTTCCGACACATGGGCGTCGAGCTGCCGATCTACATCCCCGACCGCCTGAAGGAGGGTTACGGCCCCAGCCCGGCCGCCTTCAAGACCATCCGCGAGTCGGGCGCCGAGCTGGTCGTCACCCTCGACTGCGGCGCGGCCGCCTATGACGCCATCGCCAGCGCCGCCACGATCGGCCTCGAGGTCGTGGTCATCGACCACCACCTGATGCGCGAGGATCCGCCGGCCGCCGCCGCCGTGGTCAATCCCAACCGTCCGGGCTGCCAGAGCGGGCAGGGCGTGCTGGCCGCCGCCGGCGTCACCTTCATCCTGCTGGTCGCCCTCAACCGCGAGGCCCGCAAGCGCGGGCTGTTCAGTGAGGACCGGCCCGAGCCCGACCTGCGCCAATGGCTCGACCTGACCGCCCTGGGCGAGGTCTGCGACGTCACCCAGCTGGTCGGCTTCAACCGCTCTCTGACCGCCACCGGCCTGCGGGTGATGTCCAACTGGGCCAATCCGGGGCTCAAGGCCCTGCTGGAGGTGGCCAAGGGGCAGGGGGCGGCCAGCGTCTTCCACGCCGGCTTCATCCTGGGGCCGCGGATCAACGCCGGCGGCCGCATCGGCCGCTCCGACCTCGGCGCGCGCCTGCTGTCGACCGACGACCCGCTCGAAGCCCAGGCCCTGGCCGAAGAGCTCGACGCGCTCAACACCGAGCGCAAGGCCGTCGAGGCGGCCGTGGTCGAGGAGGCCGCGGCGATTCTCGAGCGCGGCAGCAACTTCAATCCCGACGCCCCGGTTATCGTCGTGGCCGGCGAGGACTGGCACCCCGGCGTGGTCGGCATCGTCGCCAGCCGCCTGCGCGAGCGCTATCGCAAACCGACCATCGTCATCGGCATCGACCGGGCGGCGGGGGTAGCCAAGGGCTCGGGCCGCTCGCAGCCGGGGGTGAACCTGGGCCGGGCCGTGCAGGCCGCCTTCGAGGCCGGGATCCTGATGGCCGGGGGCGGACACGCCATGGCGGCGGGCCTGACCGTGCGTCCCGATTCGATTCCCGAGCTGCGCGCCTTCCTGGAGGAGGCCCTGGCCGGCGAAATGGCCGAGGTGGGCCCCGAGGCGGTCGAGATCGACGCCCTGGTGCAGCCGCGCGCCGCCAATCGCGCCCTCTGGACCGAGTTCCAGCAGATGGCCCCGTTCGGGCCCGGCAATGTCGAGCCGCTGTTCGCCCTGACCGGCGTGCGCCCCGAACGGGTCATGGCCCTGCGCGGCGGCCACGTGCGAGTCGACCTCGTCGGGCCGTCGGGCGACCGCATCAAGGCCGTCTCCTGGCGTTCGGCCGAGACCGATCTTGGCCGTCGGCTGCTGGCCGGTGGCGGGGCGCTGCACGTCGTCGGCCGCCTCAAACCCGACGATTACATGGGTCGGGAAGAGGTCCAGCTGGAGATCGAGGACGCCGCCGATCCCCGGATGTGGACGGAATAAAAAAAACGCATCTGACCGCTTGCGCTCTCCGGGGAGCCTTTGTATATCCCCGGCTCTCTCGCGGCGAGATGGTCCCTTCGTCTATCGGTTAGGACGCCAGATTTTCATTCTGGAGAGAGGGGTTCGACTCCCCTAGGGACTACCAGCCGCGAGGGCTGTACTTTTGAACTGCTGCGGATTACCTGCTTCTTCGAAGCATAGTGGTCCCTTCGTCTATCGGTTAGGACGCCAGATTTTCATTCTGGAGAGAGGGGTTCGACTCCCCTAGGGACTACCAACCGCAGCGTTCAAAATTTCTGACAGCATACAAAAGGCGCGACTAAACGTCGCGCCTTTCGCATTGCGCGCTCTCTGCATCATTTGGCCATTGACGGCTCTCCCTCCGCGAGAACAGTGTTATTCTTGTGGCGCTCGCTCCTTTGGGCTGTTTGGGCGAGCCAGAGGGGCGGAATGTCTGGTTACGACTTGGATGCATCGGCGGCGCACGAGGATCTCGTACGCATCAGCGGCCGCGTGAAATGGTTCGACGTCGGAAAGGGCTACGGCTTCATCGTTCCTGACGATCCGGGCCAGACGGGCCTGAAGGACGTCCTGCTTCACGTCACTTCGCTGCGCAACTGCGGCCGCGAGTCGGCGCTGGAAGGCGCCGTGATCGTCTGCGACGTGGTCAAGCGTCCCAAGGGCTGGCAGGTCAGCGAGGTCGTCGATCTCGACGAGACCTCGGCCCCGCCGCCGCTGGAGCGCCCCCGGCGCACCTTCGACGAGGCCGCGCCCCGTCGCGACGGCCTGCGCAGCGGCTTCGGCGGCGGCGCGTCGCGCCAGTCCCTCGAAGCCGTCGGTCCGCCCGAGCGGGCCAAGGTCAAGTGGTTCAACCGCACCAAGGGCTACGGCTTCGTGGTCCGCGACGAGGCCCCCGGCGACATCTTCGTGCACATCGAGACCCTGCGTCGCGGCGGCCTCGAAGACCTCCAGCCGGGCGACGACGTCATGGTCCGCTTCGCCCAGGGCCCCAAGGGCCTGGTCGTCGCCGAGATCACGGCGGCCTGAGGCTGCTTTCCGGGACGGCGAGGGGCCCATCAGGCTCGTCGCCCGTTCCGCGGCTTCAGCGAGGCGCTCCTGGCCCTTCTGGACGATCCGCGGCGTCGCATCTCGCCGAAAGGCCGAGGACTTGGCCCGGGGCGGGGAAGGGCCCACATCAGGCTGCCCACAAAGTTGGTGCTGCTGCTCTTTTGTCCTGTTGCGTAGAATCGGAAATCGCTTACAAGGCAACCCCTTGCTGGTGTCCGGAGCGTAGCGCAGCCTGGTAGCGCATCTGTTTTGGGAGCAGAGGGTCGCAGGTTCGAATCCTGCCGCTCCGACCACCAGCTGGAGCCGTTTGGAGAGGTCCATGCTCGCCCGCATCTATCGTCCCGCCAAGAACGCCATGCAGTCGGGCAGAGCCAAGACCAAGGACTGGGTGCTCGAGTTCGAACCGACCTCGGCCCGCAAGTCCGATCCGCTGATGGGCTGGACCCAGTCGAGCGACATGAACGGCCAGGTCCGCCTGACCTTCGAGACCCGCGACGAGGCCATCGCCTACGCCCAGCGCCACGAGATCTCGTTCCAGCTTTTCGAACCCAAGGTTCCCAAGCGGATCATCAAGGCCTACGCCGACAACTTCGCGACCAACCGCAAGCAGCCCTGGACCCACTGAGGGTCTCCCGGGCTAAGCTGGCCAGCGCGCGCCCTTAGCTCAGTTGGATAGAGCATTCGCCTTCTAAGCGAACGGTCGCAGGTTCGAATCCTGCAGGGCGCGCCAAGCTTACGCTAGACTACGACGCACTACGCCAGGGCCGCCGAGGCTACGATCCCTTACTCCGCAAGGCGTTGAGTGGCCGCCCAGGAGGCAGGTTCGAGCCTGCCTCCTGGTGGTCATGTGATCAGAAGCTGTAGTTCAGGCCGATGCGCAGGCTGTGGGTCTCCAGCCGGTTCTTGGCGTCGCGACCGACCGCGACATCGACGCCGCCGGGCGTCGTCACCCCGCCGCTGGTGTAGCTGCGATTGACGTTCTGGCTGGCGCGGTCGAAGCGGAAGCTCGTCTCCGGATAGTAGCCGTAGAGGTATTCGCCGCGCAGCGAAACGCGGTTGCTGAAGGCCAGCTCCGCGCCGCCGCCGAGCACCAGGCCGGCGCGGGTCTTGTCCGCCGTCTCGGTGAAGTAGGGGCGGGTGGTGAAGCCGAAGGGATAGGCCGCGCTGGCCGAGGTCGAGCGGAACTGGGTCCGGGTCTGCTCCTCGCGGGTCACGGTCAGGCCGCCCGTGCCGTAGTAGAGCGCCCGGCCCACCGCCTGGCCGACGCGCAGGCGCGCCGAGGCCCCGCCGTCGTAGCGATAGGCGTATTCCGCCTGCAGGATCTCGTTGCGGTCATAGCGGCCGGTGTCGAGTTCCTTGGAGACGAAGCCCTTCTTGCCGCGGCCCCGGGCCAGTTCGCCCTCGACCTCGACGCCGACCACCAGGCCCGACGGTAGCTGGCGGTTGTAGCCGAAGTGCAGTCCGGCCAGGGGCGTCTCGACCTGGCGATCTGTGCGTTCGGAAGCGGCCACGACGCTGGTCGCGCCGTTGGCGTTGTGGGTCTCGCCCTTGGCCCGCATGAACTTCCAGCCCCAGTCGGCGCCGGCGTAGAAGCCGCTCCAGTCGCCGTCGAAGTCCTGCAAGGGCGACTGGACCAGCGCGCCGGCGGCGTAGCCCCGCACCCGGTCGAGCGCCGAGGAGGGCGCGGGCCGTTGGCCGTCGCCGAACCGGCTGACCAAGCCGACGCGCACCGTGCGCCCCGGCGCGGGCAGGATTCCGGCGCCTTCGCCCAGGGTCAGGGCGTCGACGTAGTAGCGGTCGAACACGTTGTCGACGGTGAGTGTGAAGGTCGCCTTGTCGCTGAAGCGGTAGCTGCCGAACAGGTCGACGGTCTCATAGGCCGGCTGGCGCTCGACCTTCACGTAGCGCGCGCCCAGCTGGAGGTTCTCGTCCATCAGGCGCGTCCCGACCGTCGCCGACATCGTGCGCTTGGGCGGCACGTGATTGACGAACCACGACTGGCTGGTTTGCGGCATGCCATCGTAGCAGCGCACGTTCTGGGTCGGCGTCTGGCGATAGCAGCTGGTGACCTCGGTGTACTCGGTTCCGGCCAGCTCGACATAGGCCAGGCCCATGTCGTAGCGCGCCGACAACTCCACGCCTTGGGTCGTGACGCGCGGGATGTTCGTGCGCACCAGGATGTCGGTGTAGTTGCCGTTCGGGGCGGTGAGGGTCTCGCTGCCCAGGGTGATGTAGTCGGTGACGTCGTTGCGGAACCAGCCGGCCTTCACCTGCAGCAGGTCATCGCCGGTGAACAGGCCCAGCCGCTGGTAGTTCACGCCGACCTCGGTGTTGTGGGCGTGCTCGGGGCGCAGGCTGCTGTAGGGATTGGTCGAGCCAGAGAAGCCTTCGACGCCCTCGAACGGGCTGGGCGAGCGGAACGCCTCGGCGTAGCGGGCGTAGGTCTGCAGGCCGGGGATCGGTTCGACGACGACCGAGATGATCGGCGCCACGCCCGAGGCCTTGTCACGGTTCTGCAGGCCGCCCTGCACCCAGCTGGTCCCGGTCTTGTGGTCCTGGACGACGGTTTCGACGTAGCGGGCGGCGGCGGTGAAGGTCGCCCAGGGGGCGGGCTTGTACTCGCCGCTCACGAAGGCGCTGTACTGCCGGCGCCAGCCGTCGAGCGTTGTGTCCCAGGCCGCGCCGGGATAGCGGGCGTTCAGTTCGTCCCAGTCCTTGGACTTGCCGAAGTCCTCGTGGTCATAGGCCGCGCCGTAGGCGAGGGCCAGGGAGCCGGCGGTTCCCGAGAACCGCGAGGTGTTCGACACGGTCAGGCCGTGGCGGTTGGACAGCGTCGCGGCGAACTTGTCGGAATTGTAGATGTCGCCGCCGCCGAAGTTGAAGCGCACCGGATCGATGACGAAGCTGTCGACGCGCGACGCCCAGAGATCGGCGCGGAAATCGACGAGGTCGCCCTCGGGCCTGTAGCGATAGCGGGCGGTGTAGGTGTCGACCTTCATGTCCGAGTTCGTCTGGTAGGGCGTGTCGCCGTACATCAGCTGCGAGGGCTTCATCTCGCCGAACTTGGTCTCGTAGCGCATGTACGACAGGTCGATGGTGTGGGCGGTGGTCGGCCGGAACACCCCGCGCAGCAGGTAGGACGTGTTGTCCTGCGAGGAGTTGATGACCTGCTCCTCATAGCCGAACCGGTTGGCGCCGCCCTTCCAGGCGTCGGGCGAGATGCCTTGCGAGCCCGAATAGTAGTTGCCGTTCTTGCGGGTGGCGTAGGCGGCCACGAGGTCGAACCGGTCGGCGCGGTAGGCGCCGGCGATCGAGGCGTTGCGGCCGTTGAACGCCAGGGTGTCGGGGCGATCGAACTTGCGGACGGCCGGCTCGGAGCCGCCGACGGTGACCTTGGTCGGGGGCGTGCCGTTGTTGCCGCTGAGGCCGCCGCGCACGATCAGGCCCCACGATCCGCCCGGCGCGACGATGTCGCCGGCGTTGAGGGTGCGGGCGCGCAGCAGGCCGCCGGTCGCGCCCGTGCCGTCGGCCGCCGCCGTGGGTCCCTTTTCGATCGTGACGCCGCCGATCAGGGCCGGATCCAGATAGGTCCGGCCCGCCATGCCGGCATAGCCACGATAGACGGTCGATTCCTGCATCGCGCCGTCGATGACCACCGGCACGCGGCCCTGGCCCTGCATGCCGCGGATGTTGACGTCGAGAGCGCCGGAGTTGCGGTTTTCGGCATTGAGCACGCCCGGCACACCGCTCAGGAAGTCGCCCGTGGACGAGCCCCGAAACCGTTCGATCTTGTCCTGCGACAGGTAGGCCGAGGTCCCCGCGCCGCGATAGGTCCCTGCCTCCAGGACAGCGTCGCTCGCCGCGCCGTCGCCTGCCTCGCCAACGCCCTGCGCGCCGCTGGCCCCGCCGTCGCCGGTCGATCCGCTCGCCCCTTCGACCCGCAGGGCGCCCAGCTGCACGGCGCCCGCCGCGTCGGGGGCCTTGTCGATGATCACGGTGGTCGGCGAGGTGAAGCGATAGTCGAGGCCCGTGCCGGCCAGCAGTTGGCTGAGCGCCTGGGCGGGGGTGTGGGCGCCCTTGACCGCCGAGCCGCGCGCATCGGCGCGCACGCCCTTGGCGTAGCCGACCTGGACGCGCGATTGCTCGGCGAACCTTTGCAGGCCCCGTCGCAGTGGCTGGGCGGCGATGTCGAAGTCGATCGTCCCCGCGCGCTGGGCCGTCGGCGACTGGGCGAAGGCCGCGCCGGCGGGGAGGGCGATCAGGATCGCGGCCGTGGCGAGCAGGCAGGCCCGCAGCGGACGGGACGAGGTACGAGAGGGCATGGAGGCTCCAGGCGGTAGGGCGATCGTTATGCGATTGCTCCGCATTCGCATTTCAAAGCCTTGACGTTCGCCGCGTCGCTTCACCCAACGGCAGGGTGAGAATTATTTGGCCAGCACGACCGCGCCGCCGGGAAGGCGGATCAGGCGCAGGCCGGCCATGTCGGCCAGCACCTTCAGGGCGTCGTCCGGCGCCTGGGTCAGGAAGATGCCGCTGACCGGCGTCCTGGCCGCCTGGCCCGGCTGCACCAGCACCGGAGCCGAGCGATAGCGGGCCACGGACTTGACCGCATCGGCCAGGGGCGCGTCCTCGACGACGATGTAGCCGCGCCGCCAGGCCGCGATGACCTCCTCGTCGGCGTCGTCCAGCCGCTGGAGGCCGGCGTCGGCGCCGAAGCGCGCGCGCTGTCGGCGCTGAAGCACCAGTTTGCGGTCGCCATGGCCGGTCTCCACCCGGACGGAGCCGTCGGTCACCGAAACCTCGGCGGCTCGCCCGTCGCGCGCCACTTCGAAGGCGGTGCCGATGTCCTCGACGACGCCGTCGGCGGTCGCGACCCTGAAGGGGCGGGCGTCGTCGTGCTTCACCTCGACCCAGACGCGTCCTCGCAGGAGATCGACGCGTCTTTCGCCGGCCTTATAGCGCACGGCGATGGCGCTGCCGGTGTCCAGCACTGCGTGGGTGCCATCCGGCAGCACCAGGCTGCGCACCTCGCCTGCCGAGGTGGCGTCGGTGGCCAGGAGTCGTTGGCCGACCTGGGGCGCGGCGACCGCCAGGGCCAGGCAGGCCGCGACGGCGCCGCCCCAGGCGGCGGGCGAACGCACCAGCGGCCGGCGGGGGCGCAGCGCCACCACCCGGCCGCCGCGATCTTCCAGACTGCGCCAGAGGGTTCGCGTGCTCTCGAAGGCGGCTCTGTTCTCGGCGTCGGCTGCCAGCCAGGCCTCGAAGCCCGTCATCTCGTCGGCCGTCATCGAACCGGACGCGAGGCGCACGATCCAGTATTCGGACTGCTCGATCGCGTCTGAGGGAGGCGTCGCGCCGCCGGCCATGGATGGTTCTCGTTCCAGAGGTGAACTCTCGTCTTAGACGTTTGCGGTCGGCGTCGTCCCAAGCCGGCGACGATGTTTTCTCATCCGCTTTCGCGCGCGACCCGCAGGCGGGCCAGCACGCGGCGAAGGTGGTTTTCCACGGTGGTGGTCGAAACGCCGTAGAGGGCGGCGATGTCGACGATGCGCCTGTCCTCGAAACGGTTGAGCCGGAACATCGTCCTGCCAGGGTCGGGCAGGGCCTCCAGCACCTCAAGCACTCGGGCGAGCGCCTGCCGGTCAATGACGCTGGTCTCGGCCGACGCCGACGCGGTCGGTCCCCACAGATAGGTCTCGGCCTTGGCCTGGATCCGCTGGCGGGCGGCCTCGGCGCGCCGGTGATCGATGGCCAGGTTCGAGGCCAGCTTGAAAAGGTAGGCGCGAGGATTGCGAACGGCGACGTCCTCGATCTGCTGCACCTTCAGCCACAGCCGCTGCAGCACGTCCTCGGCGGCCGGCAGGCTGCCGACGATACGCGTCGTGCGTCGCAGCAGGGCCGCATGCTCCGACACGAGTAGCGCCGTAAGGGATTGGGCGAGGGAGGGCATGACCGGGGGTGAATCAGTGGGGACGGTCTAGTTAGATCAGTTGAGAATCATTCTCAATATTTCGATCGGTCACGACCTGGGCGCACTCCGTCATGGCCGCCCCATCAAGGCGCGCCGATGAAGAATTCCACAGGCACGACCAGCTCCAGCTGATCGGGACGGTCGTTCGGGATCGGGGGCATGGGCTGGGCCCGCTTGGGCGCCTCCACGGCGGCGCGATCGAGTTCGACGAACCCCGACGAGCGCTCCAGGCGCGCCCACAGCACCTTGCCGCCGCGCTCCATGCGGAAGCGGACGTGGGCCACGCCCTGCTGGCGGCGCAGCTGGGCGGCGGGCGGATAGCGCCGCTTCTTCTCCAGCGCCGCCAGCACCTGTCCCTCCCAGGTGGCGACGGCGTTGCTGGCGGCGCGAGGCGCGGCCGGCGCGGCCTGCACCGGCGGCGCGGTCGTCTCGGGCGCGGCCGGACCCGGGTCGGTCGGGGCGTTGGGGCGCGGCGGGGTGAAGAACGCCGGATCGGGCGCGTTCGGCGCGGGCTTGACCGGCGGTGGATCCGGTGGCGTGGGCCGGGAAGCCTGACGCTCGACCTGTTCGGGGCCGGGGGGGACCTCGCGCGGCGGGGCCGGGGGCGAGGTGGTCTCCAGTTCCACCACCATCGGCGCGACCGGGGGCGGGGCGACGAAGTCGGGATGAAAGCCGCCGAACAGCAGGGCGCCGGCCAGGGCGGCGTGCAGGCCGACCGACACTGTCAGGCCTACAACCGCACGAGAGCCGCGCCGGGGCGAGGCGGTGGGCCAGGCCGGGGCGAGGGTGGTTGACGCCCGCCAGGGCAGGGGCCTGTCGCCTTCAAGCAGTGCGATCGGCTTCACCCCCGCGCGCCTCGCGACGGGCGTGAAACCACATAGGCCGCGCACAGGCCGATGACCGCCGCCACGACCAGCAGCAGCGGCGGCTTCGGATGGGCCGCCCACCAGAAGACCGCCATGCCCGTCGCCATGCCGCCGCAAGCCATGAGCTTGGCGGCAGGCGGGATGGCCCGGTCGCGCCGCCAGGCCCGCAGCGTCGGGCCAAAGCGCGGATGTTCGAGCAGCCATGCCTCGAGCCTCGGCGACGAGCGGGCGAAGCAGGCGGCGGCCATGATCAGGAACACCGTCGTCGGCATCAGCGGCACGAAGACGCCGACGAAGCCGAGCGCGACGCAGGTGAAGCCCAGGATCAGCCAGATCCAGCGGGCCAGGCGCGGACGCGCCGGGTCAGGCGAAGGCGTCATCGACCAGGCCCCGCACCCGACGGAAGGCGGCCGCCGCCCCATCGACCGCGCGGGTCTCCTCGACGTCGCCGAAGGCCAGGCCGTCTAGGGCCGCGACGAAGCCGCGCCAGTGGCGGCCTCGGCCGCCCGGATGCGGGGCGAGGTGGCGGGCGCCGAAGGTCTCGTCCAGGCCGAGGGGCGCCGCCGCCTTCAGCAGGAAGGCCGCGCCGAGGTTGGAACCCTCCGCCACATAGAGCCAGCCGAAGGCCTCGGCGACGTCGACCGGTCCCGCGCCGAACACCGGCGGGGCGACGGCCCTCGGCGCCGGCTGGCCCAGGTCGTGGATGTCCTGGGCGATAAGCTCCAGCCGCCGGCGTTCCGGCAGGTCGGGGACCAGGGCCGCCAGTTCGGGATGGGCGTAGAGCGCGTCGATCTCGTGGTGGAAACCCCACTGGGCTCTCAGAAAGCGGCCGTAGCGGACGCGGTCGCGGAACGGCTCCAGCGACATGATCCGGCTGTCGAGCTGCTCGTGGGTGGTGTGGGTGCGGGCCTTCAGCCGCTTGGCGCGGGACGGGTCGTGGATCGAGGCGTGGGCGTTCATGGGGCCTTCCGGAGCGTGGGGAGCTTCGGGGCGCGTCCGCGATCGCGTCGCGGTCGCGCCTCATGGGTATGACGAATCCCGAGCGGGGTTTCCCAACCAGAATCTGCTGGATGAGCGTTTGAAGGCGCCGCGCCGCCTAGAGCGACAACGCCATCATCGACAGCGAACAGGCAAAGGCCTCGAACATCAGTGGCTTGAGGCTGAAAGCTCGGGCGCGGGGCGTCGTGGCGGCTGCGGCGAGTACGGTCATGGGCGCCCTTTTATGAGAATCGTTCTCAATAATCGAGAGGATCCCCGAAGGCGACAAGCCATCTTTGGTTTCAACGGCGACTGGCGGCCGGTCATCTCGCCTGGGAAGGTCGTGGGCCTTAGCGCCCGGCCTCTCCCAGGCGCTCGCGCAGGGCGCGGTTCTCGGCCTCCAGCGCCTCCAACTGCTCGCGAAGCGGCTGGATCGCGCGGGAGATCTCGGCCTCGGTGAAGCGTGGGACGATGTGCTGGGGGCAGTTCCAGTCGAACGCCGCCAGCCGCAGCCGGAAAATGCGCTCCGGCTTGGCGCGGTAGCCGGGGTCGGACACTCGCGCCAGCAGCGCCGGATCGGCGTCGAGCGCCAGGCGCTCGGCGTGGGCCAGGATCTTCAATCTGGCGCGCCGGGGATAGTCGACCAGGATCAGGGCCACGCGGTCGTCGGCGTCCAGATTGCCGACGCTGATGTACTGGCGATTGCCGCGGTAGTCGGCGAACGCCAGCGTGGTCTCGTCTATGACCTTCAGGAAGCCGGGCGGCCCGCCGCGATGCTGCACGTAGGGCCAGCCGGTTTCCGACACGCTGGCCATGTAGAAGCTGTCGCGCTCGGCGATGAAGGCCTCTTCGTTGGCGGTGAACGCCTCGAACTGTCGATCGACTTGCCCGGGCGTCCAGAGATGATCGACGCCCATCTCGGCCTGTGCGGATCTCACGCTCGCCGAGCTGGCGAGGTCCAGGAAGCTGTATCGGCTCACGAAGAGTCCCTCATCGCGCTAGGCCTGGGCGCGGCCGGCGGGCCTAGTCGACCAGCGCCGCGTCCAGGGTGATCTCGGCCTTCAGAAGCTTGGAGACCGGGCAGTTGGCCTTGGCGCCGGCCGCCAGCTTCTCGAAGGTCTCCTGGTCGGCGCCGGGGATCCTGGCCTTCAAGGTCAGGTGCGAGGCGGTGATCGCGTAGCCGCCGTCGACCTGCTCCAGCGTGACCTTGGCCGAGGTGTCCAGCTGGTCGGCCCGCAGCCCAGCCTCGCCCAGCACCAGGGACAGGGCCATGGTGAAGCAGGCCGAGTGGGCGGCGGCGATCAGTTCCTCGGGGTTGGAGCCGGGCTGGCCCTCGAACCGGCTGGCGAAGCCATAGGGATAGTCCTGCAGGGCGCCGCTCTCGGTCGAGATCGAGCCCTTGCCGTCCTTGATGCCGCCGCTCCATGCGGCCGATCCTGTCCTGACGATCTTCATCGCATTCTCCTTGCGCCTTGAAGCCGCATCGACAGAGCCATGATCAGCGCCTCCCGGCTTGAACGAAAGCGGTATTCAGGCGCTCGACCCGGCGGCGCTCTGGAACGCCCTGATGTTTGCCGGCATCTCGGGCGGGATGTCGAAGGCCGCTTCACCGGCCAGACTGCCGGTTCTGTGGAGGTCCAGCGCCTGGGATCGGCATTTGGAGGGGGTCATGCCGTATGAGGCGCGAAAGGCGCGCCCGGCGGCGGTGTGGCTTTCGAAGCCCCAGCGACGCAGGATGGCGGCGATCCTCTCGCGCGCCTGGGACGGGTCCGACAGATCACGGAACGCGCCCGTCAGCCGGCGTCCAAGAATGTATTTTCCGATGCCGCCGTGCGGTTCGAACATGCGGTAGAGGGTCGGGCGCGTCACGAAGAACTGGGTGGCCAGGGCGGCCGGGCCAAGGCCGGGGTCGCCGATATCCCGGTCGATGCGCCGGCAGATGGCCCGGAACTGGCTCCTGCGCAGCTCGGCGCGGGTCGCCGCGCGGCTCTGGCTGTTGGCCCGCACGACGCCGGCCAGCAGGGCCGCCGTGGCGTGGCTCCATTCCAGTCCCTGGGCGATGGTCAGGCTCGAGCCCTGCCGCCACATCTCTTCCAGGTGTTCGCGGACGGCGACGCCGGTCTCGCTGTCGCGGCGCAGGATCAGCCCGTGAACATCGCCCGCGTCGGCCAGCAGGGGCAGGAGCAGGTCGCGGGAGACGATGACCGACAGGTTGTCGATCCCGTCGGTGCGCAAGGCGGACGGGCGGGACAGGTCGAGCATGCAGATGTCGCCCGGCCTGACCTCCTGCTCGGCGCCGTCCAGCGTGAGGATGAAGCCCTGGGTCCGGTAGAACTGGACATGGAAGTGATCGACGCCGGTCCGGGCGATGAGCTGGGGCGTGCGGATCATGATCGAGGCCGGGGCCTGCGACATGCCCAGCTTGATCGGGCCGTAGTCGTAGAGGGCGAAGTCCATGACGTAGCCGGCGCGAGCCTCGGGCGAGGGCGCCTCCAGCTCGAACATCGTCGCCAGCAGTTCGCGGCAGGCGGCGAAGCTATCGGCGTAGTCGGCGCCGATGCAGGCCGCCAGATGCGGCAGACGATCCTCCTGGACGCCGTTCGTCATGCGTCGAATCCCCCGTTGGCAGACTGTCGGCCCAGACCCCTTTTATGCAGTCCTGACCCCCCCGGGCCAAGCTGCAGACGCCATTTTGATGCGGCCTACCAGCCACGCCCTCAAATGGCCCCGAGACATGGAGTTTCCGCAGTCGCGCGCTTTGCGCGTCGGATTGAAGTCTTCGACCAAAGCTTTCGCGAACGCCTCTCCCTTCCCGAAAAGAAAACCCGCGCCGCCCTGGAAGGAGAGCGACGCGGGCTGCCTAGGCGCCGGGGGGAGGTAGGTCGCGCCTAGAAGTTGTACCGCAGGCCCACCAGGAACTGGCGACCGCTGTGGGTGTAGACGTTCAGGCGGTTGCTATCGCCGACGTACTGGTCGTTGAACTCGTCGGTCAGGTTCACGCCTTCGAGCGAGAGCTTGAGGTTGTCGCGGATGTTCCAGCTGGCCTGGAGATCGACGTTCAGGGTCTCGTTGGTGCCCTGGACGGTGTTGCCGTCGCTGCCGGGCACCTGGGTCAGGTAGCCGTCGCGATAGGCCAGCGAGCCGCGCACGCTCCACTTCTCGGTCTCGTAGTAGAGGGTCAGGTTGGCGGCGTTCTTCGACAGGCCCACCAGAGTGGCGTTGACGGTCGGGGCGCCGGGCGTGGTCGAGGTCAGATACTCGATCTGGGAGTCGACATAGGTGTAGTTGGCGACCACGCCGAAGTGACGCCAGAAGCCGGGCAGGAAGGTGAAGGGCTGCTGGAGATTGATCTCGAAGCCCTTCAAGTCGCCGCCGTCGCTGTTCACCGGCTGGGTGACCTGGAACACTTCCGAAGAGGTTGCGCCGGTGCCGGTCAGCAGCGAGTCCGGCAGGCCCAGGGTGTTGTAGACGGCCTCGCGGCGCAGGGTGGCCACGAAGGTGTCGATGCGCTTGTAGAACAGGCCCACCGCCAGCATCGCCCCCTGCGAGGGGTACCATTCCAGCGAGAAGTCCAGATTGTCCGACTTGGTCGGGGTCAGGTACGGGTTGCCCGAGCTGTAGGTGCGGTTGGCGCCCTGCACGGCCACGTCGCCGCCGGGCGACAGCGAGCCGATGCCCGGGCGGGCGATGGTCTGGGCGGCGCTGACGCGGGCCACGATGGTGTCGCTGACGTCGGCGGCCAGGTTGAACGAGGGCAGGGTCAGGTCGTAGTCGCGCTTGACCTCGACGCGCTGGATCGCGCCGCTGACCGCCGCATAGCCGGCCGACTCCTGCTGGGTGTGCACCCGCCGCACGCCGGCGTCGCCGCGGAACGGCAGGCCGAAGGCGTTGAACTTGAACTCGGCCTGGACGTAGGCGCCGGTGTCCTGCTCCTCGACCGCGCCGTACTGGCCCCGGGCCGAGCTGTTGTTGGTGTCGGTCAGGGCGTAGATGCCGCTGTTGCTGTAGATGTTCAGCAGGGCGGCGTACTTGTCGATGTCGGGCACCAGCCAGCTGGTGAAGTTGCCGGCCGGCAGGTCCATGTTGCGGCCAAAGCCGCTGAACACCTTCGACACCGAGGCCAGCTGGGCCGGGGTCAGGGTCTGGACCACGGTCTCGCTGGTCCGGTACTGGCCGTAGCTGTCGTACTCGAACTTGCGCCAGTCGACGCCGGCCTTGAGGCGCAGATTGTCGTTGAGGTCCCACTCGCCATAGACCTTGGCGGTCGAGAACTGGTTCTCGACGAACTGCGGGCGGATACGCACTTCCGAGGTGCCGTTGGTCGAGGCCCAGCTGGTCGGGTCGGTCGGGTCGAAGCCCAGCAGGATCTGCGGAGCGCGGCCCTTGCGGAAGTCGTAGACGTAGTTCTGGCTGTTGGCCCGGTCGAAGGTGACGATGGTCGAGACCGGCTGGGTGAAGGTCGAGTCCGAATAGCCGGCCAGGCCACCGATCCGCAGGCGCTCGTTGAAGTCGTGGGTGGCCGACAGGGTGAACTGCTTGAACTCGGTGTTCAGCTCGTCATAGGCCGACTGGGTGCGCAGATCGACATTGTCCATCCGGGCGTAGACCAGGTTGCCGTTCTCGACGACGCCGTCGCGGATGATGGTCTGCGGCTTGCCGGTGTTGGCCCGCGACAGGCCGATCGCCTGTAGCTGGGCCTCCTTCCGCGTGCCGGCCAGGTAGGCGTAGAGGGCGTCGAGCGTGACCTGGGTGTCGGAGGTCGGCTTGTACTGCAGCGAGCCGGCCACGCCGAGGCGCTTGGACTCGATGTCGTAGCTGACATAGGCCGGGATGCGCGGGGCGAAGAGGTTGGCGCTGTTGATCTGGGCGATGGTGTAGCCCGGCACGGTCGAGGCGCTGTTGAAGCCGCCGTTGCTGGCGCCGGTGGCCCAGCGGGTGATGTTGGCGCCTTCTTCCTTCAGATGGCGCTCCTCGTAGGCGACCGAGATCAGGGCGCCGACCTTGCCGTCGAAGAAGGTGTTGCTGGCCAGGACCGAGACGCGGGGCGTCGTCTTCTCCGACAGGTCGTTGTAGCTGGCGCCGGCCGACAGCACGAGCTGGGGCTTGCGGCTGTCGAAGGCGCGGGCCGTGGTCAGGTCGACCGTAGCGCCCAGCGAGCCTTCCTCGACGTCGGCCGAGGCGGTCTTGCGCACGGCGATGCTGTTGAAGAGATCCGAGGCGAAGACGTTGAAGTCGAAGCCGCGACCGCGGTTGGTGCCGCCGCTGTTGGCCGTGCCGCCGGTGGTGGAGATGGCCTCCATGCCGTTGATCCGCACGCGGGTGTATTCCGAGCCCAGGCCCCGCACGGTGATCTGGCGGCCTTCGCCGTTGATGCGCGAGATCGACACGCCCGGGATGCGCTGCAGCGACTCGGCCAGGTTCAGGTCGGGGAACTGGGCGATGTCTTCGGCCTTGATGGCGTCGACCACGCCGCTTTCATTGCGCTTGAGATTGATGGCGCTTTGCAAGCTGGCGCGGAAGCCGGTGACGACGATGGCCTCGACCTCGTCGGAGGCCGGCTGGGCCGGAGCCGGGGCGGGGGCTTCCTGGGCGGCGGCGTGAGCGGCGGCCAGCAGCGTGAAGGCCGAAGCGCTGGCGCCGAGCACGGCGCGAAGGCGCGGATTCCTGTTGGACGTCATGGTCCCTCCCGATGCCCGTCTTCGCGGGTCGCTTTGGGGAGCGGCGGACCGCTCCTTCGTTGGCTGAACCATAGGGACGGGTTCGAGCAGAGGGCCAATCCCAATCGGGTATGAACCTATGCGCGTTCGGCACAGATCGACGGGGTTCCCCAAGGGCGCTTGGCGAGACCTGCGCGGCCGGCCTGTTGATTCCCTTGGGTTTCGATGCGTACCGCGGTTCGATCCATGTCGCCCGTGGATCGGTCCATAGGCGAATTGACTTAGACCTGCGCCGCGACGCCCTCTAGCCTTCCCTGAACGATGCCGACGACAGATCGGCGACCCAGGGAGAGCGTCCATGACCGAATCCACCAGGCGCACGCGCGTGCGCTGGCTGATCATCGCGACGCTCTTCATCATCACGACGATCAACTACGCCGACCGCGCCACCTTCTCGATCGCCGGCCAGTCGGCGTCGAAGGAGCTGGGTCTCGACGCCGTGGCCATGGGCTACATCATGTCGGCCTTCGCCTGGGCCTACGTCCTGGGCCAGATCCCGGGCGGGGCGCTGCTGGATCGGTTCGGCTCGAAGAAGATCTATACGGCCGCCCTCGTGCTCTGGTCTTTCTTCACCCTGCTGCAGGGCTTCGCCGGGATCTTCACCGGCTTCGCGGCCGCGGCGGCCCTGTTCGCCATGCGCTTCCTGGTCGGGCTGGCGGAGTCGCCGTCCTTCCCGGCCAACGCCCGCATCGTCGCCGCCTGGTTCCCGGGCTCCGAGCGGGGCACCGCCTCGGCGATCTTCAACTCGGCCCAGTACTTCTCGCTGGTCGCCTTCGCCCCGCTGATGGGCTGGCTGGCCCACAGCTTCGGCTGGCGCTCAGTGTTCGTGGTCATGGGCGCGGTCGGCATCGTCGCGGCCTTCTTCTTCGTCAAGCTGATCCACAGCCCGGTCGAGCATCCGACGATCAACAAGGCCGAGTTCGACTACATCGAGGCCGGCGGCGGCCTGGTGCGGATGGAGGACAGGACCGCAGGCGCCGGCGCGGCCTTCACCTGGGCCAACGTCAAGCAGGTGCTGACCAGCCGAATGCTGCTGGGCGTCTATGTGGGCCAGTACTGCATCAACGTGCTGACCTACTTCTTCGTCACCTGGTTTCCGATCTACCTGGTCAAGGCGCGGGGGCTGTCGATCCTGCAGGCCGGGTTCACCGCAGCCCTGCCGGCCCTCTGCGGCTTCGCCGGCGGCCTGCTGGGCGGGATGATCTCGGACCACCTGCTCAAGCGCACCGGCAATCTCGACATCGCCCGCAAGACGCCGCTGCTGCTGGGGATGATCCTCGCCACCTGCATCGTCATCTGCAACTACGTCGAACAGGAGTGGCTGGTCATCGTGATCATGGCCGCGGCCTTCTTCGGCAAGGGCGTGGCGTCGCTGGGCTGGGCGGTCGTGTCGGACACCTCGCCCAAGGAGATGGCCGGCGTCACCGGCGGGGTGTTCAACACCTTCGGCAATGCGGCCGGCATCGTGACCCCGATCGTCATCGGCTACATCGTCCAGGCCACCGGCTCGTTCGACGGCGCCTTGATCTTTGTCGGCGCCCACTGCCTGATCGCCGTGCTGGCCTATTTCCTGATCGTCGGCAAGATCCAGCGCCTGCAGCTGAAGGCGGCCTGATCGATGCTTTCACGACGCCACGTCCTGGCCGGCGCCTCGGCCCTGGCCTTCGCCGGTCCCGCCCGGGCCGCCGTCGCTTCTCCGACCGCGCTCGAGGTCGCGACCCCGATGGCCGCGCCCGAATGGGCCCTGCTGCAACGCGAACTGCTGAAGGCCAACGAAGAGGCCTGCGAGGCCTTCTTCGCCCGCTATTTCGACGACCGCGGCTACCTGCTCGCCTATGAGCGCTGGGGCGCCAACGACGGCCCCGACGACGCCATCGAGAACGTCAACGACTGGCCGACCCTGCACGCCCTGGGCGCCGGCGACCGGGTGCTGGAGCTGGCTCAGAAGGCCTTCGAGGGCAATGTCCGCCAATATACGGCGGCCAGGACCAAGGACGTGCCGTTCGCCCGCGAGGGCATGTACTACAAGGAATTCCCGGTCATGAGCGACTGGCAGCACCTTTCCGAAGGGCTGTCGGTGTTCAACCTGCTGGGGCTGTCGGCGCCCAACGATCCGCGCTTTCGCGAGCGGGCCAGACGGTTCTCGGGCTTCTACACCGGCGAGGATCCGACCACGCCGAACTACGATCCCAAGCTCAACATCATCAGCAGCATGATCACCGGCAGCCGGGGTCCGATGCTGCGCCAGGCCACGCCGCTCGACTGGGCCGGCGATCCCTTCGACGTGACGCACTTCTACATGGAGCACGGCGAGCGCTCCTACGAGGAGACCCTGCGCCACTACGACGAATACGGCGACGTGGTCGGCGACAGCCCGCTGAACCTGCAGGCCACCAGCCTGGTGATGAACGCCTACATGCTCGACCACGAGCCCCGGTATCGCGACTGGATCCTGACCTATGTCGACGGCTGGATCGCCCGGGCGCGGGCCAATGGCGACGTCATCCCCAGCAAGGTCGGCCTGGACGGCAGGATCGGCGGCCCCAAGGGCCAGTGGTGGAGCGGGGTCTATGGCTGGGGCTTCAGCCCCGTCGTGCCCCAGACCGGCAAGCGCGAGGACCGCAACCGCACGCCCCGCGCCGTCGTCGGCTTCATGAACGCCTATCTGCTGACCGGCGACGACAAGTATCTCGACGTCTGGCGGCGGCAGACCGACGTCATCAACGCCCAGAAGAAGGTCATCGACGGCAAGGTCTCGACCCCGCGCATGCACGGCCCCAAGGGCTGGTATGCCTACGCGCCCGGGGAGCACCAGCTGAACGGGCTGGAGATCTGGTACCTGTCGATGAAGGGCTCGGATCGTGCCCGCGCGGCGGCCCATCCCTGGCTCGACTGGCTGGACGGCAAGGACCCTTCATATCCCGCCAAGACCCTGCGCGGCGACCTCGAACGGGTGCGCGCCCGCGCCCAGGCTAGGCGGGACGACACGTCCACCCCCGACACCCGCCTGGCCGACGCGACGCTGGACATCAACCCAGCCAGCGTCACGGCCCTCATCCACCTGATGGAAGGCGGCATCCACATCGCCCGGCCGCCTTGGTCGAAGACCTCGCCGGCCCAGGGCGGGGCGCTGCACTACGTGCGCCTGCGCTACTTTGATCCCGACCGCCGCCGGGCTGGCGTGCCGGAAGATGTGGCCGCCTTGGTGGAAAAGCTGAGCGACGACGAGACGGTGGTCTCCCTGGTGAACCTGAACCAGGTCGCCGGCCGCCGCGTCACCGTGCAGGGCGGCGCCTATGGCGAGCACCAGATCGTCAGCGCCTCGATCGGCGACGCCGCCGCCGCGCCGGTCGAGGCCTCGGCCTTCACCGTGCGCCTGGCGCCGGGAAGCGGCGCGCGCCTGACCCTGAAGATGCGTCGGCACGTGAACGCTCCGACGCTGAGCTTTCCGTGGGACCGCAAGGCCTGAGCCCCTCCGGAAGGAAGGGCCTTACGTCCCTTCCTTCATGAACGGCGCGACGGCGAAGATCTCCCGCTCCTCGCGGCGAGGATCATCGGCCATCGCCGAGGTCTCGTTGACCACCAGGGTCGCCCGCTTGGGCAGGGTGTAGGGCTCCCAAGAAGGGATCGCCGCGCAGTTGGGGTCTCCCGTCCGCGCGAAGGCGGCGAAGGCGGCGCTCATCTGGTCGCGGACCTTGATCGCCGCCGGCCCGGTGCCCGTCATCGAACCCCGCGCATCCAGCGTGCCGAAGACCAGCGCGATGTCGTAGCTGTGATAGGCGCCCATCTTCGGGTCGGTCTGGGCGCCGAAGTCCAGCTGGTACATCCAGGCCGGCGCGCCGATCCTGGCCCGCTGCTCGGCCTGGACCAGATGCCCCGGCCACGAACGCCCGGCCGTGGTGATGGCGAAGAACAGGTCCGAGGGGCTGGCGGCCGGATAGAGCGCCCGATAGCGGCCGACCAGGTATTCGGGCGACATGTCGAGCACCAGCTCGTTCTCCAGCTTGCCCGGCAACTCGTCCCAGGTGAGGGCGAAGTTCTTGGGATCGCCGCCGAGGAAGGCCTTGGTCTCGTCGTGGGTGTTGCCAATGATCATCGGGATGTGGCCGCTCTCGCGCGGCGCGTCCGGATAGAACGGATGGCGCGGCAGAACGCCGTGATCCAGCACCGACCAGAAGACGATCGATCCCTTGCGCTCCAACGGATCGCGCATCTTCAGCGCCTCGACCAACTGGCCGGCGGGCAGGGTCTTGAGCTTGTCGGTCTCGTCCGGCTTCAGGCCCAGCTTCTCCATGAAGGCCCGGACGCGGATGGTGGCGTGGATCGGTCCCATGGCGGTGACGTGCTGGCCGCTCATGGTCGCGACCTTGTGGTAGAGGCCCGCCGCCCGCGGCATGGCCATCAGGGTGACGCACTTGGCCCCGCCGCCCGACTGGCCGAAGGTCATGACGGCGCCAGGGTCTCCGCCGAAGGCGGCTATGTTGTCGCGCACCCATTGCAGGGCCAGGATCAGGTCGAGGTTGCCGACATTGCCGCTGTCGGCCAATTCGGCCCCTCCCAACCGCGCGAGATAGGCGTAGCCGAAGGCGTTGAGGCGATGGTTCACCGTCACCACGACGACGTCATAGGTCCTGGCCAGCCAGGTCCCGTCATAGAGCGGGCTGGAGCCCGAGCCGTTGGCGTGGGCGCCGCCGTGGACATAGACCATCACCGGCCGCTTGCGGCCGTCGGCCAGGCCCGGCGTCCAGACATTGAGGAACAGGCAGTCCTCCGAGGTCGGCTCGTCGGCCTTCAACTGCGGCGAGGCCGGGCCGTAGGCCAGGGCGTCGGCGATCCCCTTCCAGGGCTGGGCCGCCAGCGCCGGCTGGAAGCGGCGCGGCGCGGTGTCGGCGCCGTAGCGCACGCCCTTGAACACCTTGATGCCGTCGACCTCGACGCCGCGCACCCGCCCGGCCGTGGTGGTCGCCACCGGCGCCGCGCGGCCGGCGGCGTTGACCTTCAGGGGAACGGCCAGGGGCGCAGCCAATGGGGCGGCAAGCGCGGCGGCTGCGCCCAGCACGGCGCGGCGGTCGAGGGTCATGGGTGTTTTCTCCCGTCTTTTATCGTTGGGCCGTGCGCCCGCGACGGGAGAGACGGCGCCTCAGCGCTCGCCCGTCTCCGCCGGCGAGGCCTCGGCCAGGCAGAGGTCGATGAAGGTCTGGAGGATCGGGCTCTCGTTGTCCTTGCGCCAGGCCATGTAGAGCTCGACTGGCCGGTCGGGCGTGGTCTCGACGGGGCGGAACTGCACGTCGTCAAAGTGCAGGCTCATGGCCGACTCCGGCACGATCGCCGCTCCCAGGCCCGCATGGACCAGGGCCAGCATCGAGTGGATCTGGGTGACGTGCTGCACGTAGTTCGGGGCCACGCCGTGGGCGTCGAACAGAGTGGTCAGCATGTTGTAGAAATAGCCCGCGCCTTCGGGCGAATACATGATCAGCGGGCCGGCGTCGAAGTCGGCCAGGGTCAGGCCGGCCTTGGCCAGGCGAGGGTCGCCGTTGGGCAAGGCGGCGACCAGCGGTTCACTGAGCACCCGGGCGGTGGCGAACTCGGCGCGGTCCATCGGCGGGCGCACCAGGCCGATGTCGATGCGGCCGGTCAGCAGGGCCTCGACCTGCTCGCGGGTGACCATCTCGCGCAGGGTCAGGTCGGCGTTGGGCAGGCGGGCGTTGGACAGGATCACCAGGCGCGGCAGGAAGCTGTAGCCGGAGACCGCCGTGAAGCCGATGGCGATCTGGCCGGCGTCGCCGCTGGCGATGCGGCGCGTGGCCAGGGCCGCGCTCTCGGCCAGGCGCAGGATGCGGCGGGCCTCCAGCAGGAAGGCGCGCCCGGCCGGGGTCAGGCGCACCGAACGGCTGGTGCGGTCCAGCAGGGTGACGCCGAGGATCCGCTCCAGCAGTTGCACCTGCCGGCTCAGCGGCGGCTGGGTCATGTTCAGCCGCTGGGCGGCGCGGCCGAAATGCAGCTCTTCGGCGGTAGCGACGAAGCAGCGAAGCTGGCTCAGTTCGAACATCGGAAAGCGCCCGTCGACAACACCCTGGAGTCGCGAGGCTAGACGTTCGTTGGGGCCGATCGCCAGCGCCTTCTTCCCGGGAAGAAGGGCCGGCGGCCGGAGCGGAACGAGCGCGTTCAGGACCTAACCCCGGACGCGGGCGATCAGGGCTTCGAGCTCGGCCAACTCAGCGTCGGTCAGGTCGGTCAGGGGCTGGCGCACCGGACCGGCGTCGCGGCCGACGGCCTTCATGCCCGCCTTGACGATCGAGACCGCGTAGCCCTTCCCGCGATTGCGCAGGGCGATGTAGGGCAGGACGAAGTCGCGCAGGCCGGTCATCACCGTCTCGCGGTCGCGGGCGCGCACGGCCTTATAGAAGGCCAGGGCCCAATCCGGGAGGAAGTTGAAGATGGCCGAGGAGTAGGTCGTCACCCCCATCTCCAGATAGGGCAGGGCGAAGGTCTCGGCCGTCGGCAGGCCGCCGATATAGGTCAGCCGGTCGCCCATCCGGGCGTAGACCCGCATCATCAGTTCCAGGTCGCCGGCCCCGTCCTTGAAGCCGACGAGGTTGGGGTTGCGGTCGCACAGCTTCTCGAGGGTGTCCTCGTTGATGATGGCGTTGTCGCGGTTGTAGACGATGACGCCCAGGTCGGTGGCCTTGCAGACCGCCTCGATGTGGCCGGCCAGGCCGTCCTGCGTGGCGTTGGTCAGGTAGGGCGGCAGCAGCAGCAGGCCGTCCGCGCCGGCCGCCTGCGCATCGCGCGCCAAGTCGACGGCGATCGCCGTGCCGTAGCCGCAGCCGGCGATGACCGGGATCTTGCCGGCGGTCTCGGCGACCGCCGCCCGCACCACCTGGCCCACCTCGTCCGGACGCAGCGAGAAGAACTCGCCCGTGCCGCCGGCGGCGAACAGGCCGGCCAGTTCGTGGTCCAACATCCAGGCGCAGTGCTCGCGATAGGGCGCTTCCAGGAACCGGTGCTGGTCGTCGAAATGCGTGACGGGAAACGACAGCAGGCCGCCGCCGAGCTGGCGGGCCACGTCCGTCGGCGACATCTGGCTCATGAAGTCCTCTCCGAGCGACGGCCTGGTCCCGCACGCCGGGAGGCCGTTTCTTGAGGGTGACGGTAGTGAGCCGCCGTGTCGGGGTCTAAGCCAAAGGCGCTATCGACCAATACCGGAATTGGCTTGATGGGAATCCGTAGCGAGGCGGGCTTTCGGCGCAGGCGCCCGGGCTGCTCGCCCTACGGGGAACGATGGCCTTTGACGTGCTGCGCGGCCCCCGCTAAACCGACGAAAGTTTCTGAGAATCATTCTCATTGATTTCGGGTGCGTGGGGCCATGCTGACGGGCGAGCGGGGAACGACGCCTGACCTGCCGGGGCTGCTGGAAGTCCACTACGACGAGCTTCGGCGCTTCGCCCTTCGCAAGACGCGGTCGGCCAGCCTGGCCGACGACGTCATGCAGGACGCCTGGCTCAAGCTCTTCGACCTCGTTCGTTCGCCGGACTTCGACGGCCGGGCGGTGCGCAATCCGCTCAGCTACCTGCGCCGGATCATCGCCAACCTCGTCGTCGACCGGCAGCGGCAGGCTTCGGCCCAGGCCCGCCGCGTCACGCCCGGCGACCTGCCGGCGGACGCCCGCAGCGAGGCGCCGTCGGCCTTCCAGGTGGTGGCGGGCCGCCAGGAGATCGCCATCGTCCAGGCGGCGATCGCCGAACTGCCCGACAAGTGCCGCGAGGTGATCCTGCTCTATCGCGGCCAGGACCTGACCATGCAGCAGGTGGGCGATCGCCTGGGGATCTCGCCGCGCACGGTAGAGAACCATCTGGCCAAGGCCATGAGCCACTGCCGGCGTCGCCTGAAGGAAGCCCGCGGCGATGCATGAGCACGAGACTAGGGGAAGGGCGCTCGCCGGTTCGTCCTGTGATCGGGAGGACCCGAAAGTCCACATGAACGACACGGTCAAAGGCAGGGGCAAAGGCGATGACGAGGCGCTGTTCGACGCGGCGGCGCGCCGGACGCTGCGGCTGCGCGACGGCGCGGGCGAGGCCGCGCGAGCCGAGCACGCCGCCTGGTTGGCGGACGGTCCGAGCCGCGCCGAGGCCATGGACGAAGCCGATCGCATCCTTGGCCTGATGGCGCTCGCCGCCACGCCGCCCGCGAGTTCGCCGCGTCGCCGGCGATCGGGATCGGCGCCAGCGGGCCCGCGCCGCCGCGCCTGGTCGGTCCCCACGGCGATCGCCGCCTGCCTGGTGCTGGCCGTCGCGAGTGGCGTGGCCGTCAGGACGATCGCGCCGCCGAACCCCGATCATCTGACCGCGCCGGTCGGCGAGGTGCGCCGCCATGTGCTCGCCGATGGCAGCGCGGTGACCCTGAACACCGGCGCGGTGCTCGACGTCCGTTATGGTCCTGAGGGGCGCAGGGTGCGGCTGGTGAAGGGCGAGGCCTTCTTCGACGTCGTCCATGATCCGACCCGGCCGTTCGTGGTCGAGAGCCGGGCCGGCAGCGCCCGGGTGCTGGGCACGGCCTTCGACGTGCGGCTGAACGGCGACAAGGCTCGGGTCAGCGTGCTGCGCGGGGCCGTGCGGGTCCAGCCTGCGCGCGGTGACGGCGCGGCCGTGGTGCGCGCGGGGCAGGGGGCCTGGCTCGACGGCGCGGCCCCCCAGGTTCTGGCCCTGGAGGATCCGGCGGCGGTCGACGCCTGGCGGCAGGGGCGTCTGATCGTCTACCACCGCCCGCTGTCCGAGGTGGTCGACGAGATCGGCCGCTATCGCCGGGGCAAGGTGTTCGTGCGTGGCCAGGCCCTGGCGGCCAAGCCGGTGTCGGGCGTCTTCGATGTCGCCGAACCGGACGACGCCATCGACGCCCTGGCGGCGTCGCTGCGCTTGCGCACGGCCCGACTGGGCGATTTCATCCTGCTCTACTGAAACGGTTTCGGCGTTCCGCAAAAAAATGCGCGCGGACGCTAGGGGATCTCGCGGCCTGGTTTCGTCTCATCAACATTGAGATGCAATTGAGTGTCGCTCGCAACAATGGGCGGCCGCCAGACGAGATCCGCCCACGACATGACGACGCCTGTTTTCCGCCCCGGTCTTCTCCCGCGCCTGCGCCGACTGTCGTTGTGCCTCGCCCTGGCCTCGGCCAGCCCTCTGGCCTTGGCCGCGCTTCCCGCCGCGGCCCAGGAAGCCGCCGTCTACGAGGTGGACATTCCGGCCCAGCCGCTCCCCCAGGCCCTGGCCCAGTTCTCGCTGCAGACCAAGGTGCAGATCGTCTACGCCGTCGAAGCGCCGTACGGCCGCCGCTCGCCCGCCGTGCGCGGCCGCTTCAGCCAGGGCGAGATCCTCTCGCGCCTGCTGGCCGGCAGCGGCGTCGCCTGGCGCGAGGCGAGGCCCGGCGTCGTCACCCTGGACGCCGCGCCGACCGTCCAAGGCGCGTCCAAGGGCGCTGTCGTCACCGACGCCCTGCAGGTCGAGGGCGCCGTAGGGCAAGGCGAGACGCTGAGCGCTCGCGACGCCCTCGGCTATGACGGGATCTACGACCTCGACGGCTCGTCCGCCTATGCCGGCCGGGCGGTGGTCGAGCGCTACAAGGGCGTCAGCCCCGCCGACGTGCTCAAGGGCATGGTCAACGTCTTCAGCGGCGACGCCCGCAACAGCGGCGCGCTCGATCCCAGCGTCCGCGGGATCGAAGGGCCAGGCCGCGTTCCGGTGATCATCGATGGCGGCGAGCAGGCTCTGACGGTCTGGCGCGGCTACAACGGCGCCAACAACCGCAGCTACATCGATCCCAGCCTGATCGGCGGCGTGCAGGTGCTGAAAGGTCCGTCCCTGACGGCCGGCGTCCACACCTCGACGGGCGGGGCGGTGATCATCAGCACCCTGTCGCCGGGCGACATCCTGCGCGAGGGCGAGCGCTACGGCGCCGAGGTCCGCATCGAAGGTGGCGGCAACTCGGTCAAGCCGCATCTGCCGACCCTGCTGACCGGCCAGGACTATCGCAATGTGTCCGGGTTCCCCGGCTCGACCGGAACCGCCGGCTATCCCAGCAGCCCGTATGCCGATCCCTCCCTGCGGGTGACGCCCAGAACCTCGGACGACAACGACCTCGTGTCGCTGGGCGATCGCGCCGCCCGCATGGCGGTGGCCGGCCGCACCGACGACGTCGAATGGCTGGTCGCCTACGCCTGGCGCGAGCGCGGCAACTACTACGCCGGCGAAACCGTGCCCGGCTATTACAGCCAGACCAACCTGCCCACGCCGTCCGGCCCGCAGGACCTGATCAAGCGCTTGGCCTTCAACTACGAGCCCGGCAATGAGGTGCCCAACACTTCGAGCGAGATGAGCTCGTGGCTGGGCAAGCTGGCCTGGAAGATCAGCGACGATCAGACTCTGGAGTTCGGGGTTCGCGACAGCGTCTCGACCTATGGCGAGATCATGCCCTCGCGCATCGTCTCGTCCGGCGAGAACGGCATGGGCAAGGTGCAGTGGCCGCTGAGCGAGGTCCACGCCACCGCCTACAATCTCGACTACCGCTACAAGCCCGGCGGCCGGTGGATCGACCTGAAGAGCACGCTCTGGCTGACCCGCACCAACAGCCACACCTATTCGGCCGGCGGCTTTCCCAACTGGGCGCAGAGCGCGGCCAGTCCGATCCTCAAGAACACCGCCCTGGCCAACGCCAAGAACGACCGCTACGGCCTGAGCCTCAGCAACAAGACGCGCCTTGCCCAGAGCCTCGACCTCGTCCTGGCCGGTGACTGGCAGCACGAGAAGCTGACCTCGCCCGACGTCTGGGCCGGCACGTTCGACGGCTGGCGGCAGTACCCCCGCGCCGGTCGCCGTGAGGAGTACAATCTCCACGCCCGGGTCGAGTGGCGGCCGGTCAGCGAGATCACCCTGTCGGCCGGCCTGCGTTACTCGCACTTCTGGGCGGTCGACGACTTCCTCGCCGAGCAGATCGGCAAGGGCGTGGTGTTCACCAACTACGTCTTCACCGACGGCTCGGTGCTGTATCGCACCCTGGTCAACGGCCGCACGGTCAACAACACCATCGCCTGGCTGCCTGACAGCGAGGGCCGCTACACCCGCGCCACCAACCCGTGCGTCAACGGCTTCCTGACCAGCGTCGCCAACGCCACCGGCTACTGCGTGGCCTCTCGCAATCAGGAAGCGGTCAACCTCACCGCCGAGACCAAGCGCGGCGACGGCCTGACGCCGGTGGTCTCGGCGACCTTCAACTTCACGCCCAATGCGCGGGCCTATGTCCGCTACGCCGAGGCCTACCGCTTCCCCAGCATGTTCGAGAGCACGATCGGCTTCTCGGCCTCGACCGACCCGACCCGCCCGCTGAAGCCCGAACACGCCCGCACCTGGGAGGCGGCCTATGTGCATGACCTCTCGGCCCTGCTCGACCTGCCCGAAGGCCAGCGGGCCGACTTCAAGCTGACCTGGTTCCGAAGCGACACCCGCAACGTCATCGAGCGCGGCTCGCAGCTGCTGCTGACCAATATCGACAAGCAACTGATCGAGGGGATCGAGCTGCAGGCCCGCTACGACAACGGCCGGTTCTTCGCCGACCTCGGCGCCTCGCACATGATCAAGAACAAGGTCTGCGATCCCGAAGCGGCGATCATGAAGGCCACGAGCACGGGCGTCGTGCCCGACTGCGTCAACTACGGCTTCGTCGGCGGCTATCTGCTGACCCAGGCGACGCCGACCGACACGGTCAATCTCAACCTCGGCGCCCGCTTCCTCCAGCGGCGTCTCGAGGTGGGGGTGAGAGGCGTCTACTACAGCGCCTACGATAACCCCGAGCTCGATCGCTTCATTGGCGGCGCGCGGGCGACCCGCGTCGACGGCTGGGGCCTGAACACGCCCTACCTGTGGGGCGAGATCGTCACCGTCGACGCCTACGCCAACTTCAAGCTCAACGAGAAGATCCGCTTCGAACTGACCGGCACGAACCTCAACGACCGCTACTACACCGACCCGCTGACCCGCACGGCCCAGCCGGCCCCCGGGCGCACGCTGAAGCTCAGCATGACCGCCCGCTACTGATCCCCCCAATTCACGGTCTTCGGCGCGTCGGGATCCCCACCGGCGCGGCGGCGGCCGCTGGATGCCCCGGTCTCACCAACGAGACCATCAACCAAGCATCGGAGAAGACGAGATGTCCCGTTCGACCTTCAAGGCGCTGATCCTGGCCCCCATCGCCGCCGTCGCCCTGGCCGGCGTCGCCCAGGCCGCCATCGTGGGCCAGTCGACCGACACCAGCCAACTGCGCGTCGGCGCCAGCACGATCAACGCCGGTCCGCACACCTCGGGCAAGCCGGGCGTGGCCGTGGCGGCCATCGGCCTGAGCAGCTATGTCGACTTCGCCGGCCTGCAGGCGTCGGTTCCGCCGGTCAACGGCGTGACCACGATCAACAACCCCTCGACCGCGCCGGGCAGCCACAACGGCATGGGCGTGTTCAACTTCGCCAAGGTCAGCAACGCCGACCTCTATTTCGGCGAATGGTCCGACACGGCCGACGTCGCTGACGGCACCCACACCGTCTACTACGTGGGCGACAACACCGGCACGACCGTCCCGACCACCGGCACGGCCACCTACGCGGTGAAGGGCATCAGCGGCTACAGCAGCAACGGCATCCTGGCCGGCACGTTCAGCGCCAACTTCGGCGCCGGCACGCTGAGCGGCAGCGTCACCAGCGCCTCGACCGGCTACACGGTCGATATCGGCTCGGTGGGCATCTCGGGCGTCAACATCGCCAGCACCACGGCCGACGCCACGGCCACGCAAGGGACCTCCACCCTGGCCTCGGGCGGCTCGGTCAGCGGCCAGTTCTTCGGCGCCAGCGCCGCGGCGCTCGCCGGCCTGGTCACCTTCGGCGGCAACAGCCAGTACGACACCGCCTTCGGCGGCACGAAGAACTAAGGCGCGTAACCGTCGCGCGGGGCGGGGACTTCGGTCCCCGTCCCAAGCGCGTTCGAAGGCATTCGAATGATCCGCAGGTCCGCAAGGCATCTTTCCATCCGCGTCGCCGCCGGCTGCGCGGCTTTCGCCGTTCTGGCGCTGGCCGGCGCCGCCCGGGCCCAGGTCGACGACGACATCCGCCTGCGTCTCGACCAGGATTTGGCCCGCAAGGCCGCCGAGCGCGAGGCCAAGACGCTGGAGGACGCCTCGCCCTCGGTGCTGGTCATCGACGGTCAGGCCTATACGGTCGGGCCCGGCGTCGAAGACGTCGGCAAGGCCCTCTACCTGTCGGTCGGTCGTCGCCAATGGGCCGACGCGCGCCGGTTCCTGGCGGCCTATCTGGCCCTGCCGGACCACGATCCGATGCTGGCTCTCTACGCCCAGGGCATGCTGGCGCGGCAGGACGGCGACCTGCGCGGCGCCGAGCGGGCTTTCCGCGACCTGCTCTCCAAGCAGCCGGACTTCATGCCGGGCAGGGTCGAGTTGGCGCGGGTATTGTTCGAGAACCAGCGCGACCGCGAGGCGCGCTCGGCGTTCCAGGCGATCCTGGCCGACCTGCCGACGGGCGATCCGCGCGCGGCCGGCGTGCGGCGCACGGTCGAAGGGTTTGTCACCGCTCTTGATCAGCGCCGGGCGTGGCGCGGCTCGCTGGCCCTGGGGCCAGGCTACAACAGCAACATCAACCAGGCCTCGGGCAGCTATGCCTGCCTGATCCCTGGCCCGGAGGGGATCTGCTTCTTCGATCGCAAGACGCCGCAGGCCCTGGGCGCGGCGACGGTCAATTTCGAGGGGACCCTGACCCGCCGCCTGCCGCTGCGCGGTTCGGCCGGCCTTTCGCTGCGCGCGATCTCCTACGGCGAGTTCTATCCGGAGGAGCCGCGCTACAACCAGGCCACCCTGGTCGGCCAGGTCGGGTTCGACTATCGCACCGCCCGCTACGCCTTCGGGATCGCGCCGTCCTTCGACGTCTCGACCTTTGGACCCTCGCGCCTCTACGACGCGCCCGGAATCCACGCCGAGGCCACTCGGGCGCTGGGCGTCCGGACCCTTGTGAAGCTGGAGGCCGACTATAAGGACATGCGCTACCGCCAGGCCGACTTCGCGCCGCTGGACGGCCGGTTGGTCTCGCTGTTTCTCACCGCCTGGCGCGGACTGCCGGGCGGCTGGACGGTGTTCGGCGGCGCGGATCTGGGCGACAAGGACGCCGACCTGCCGACCAACGCCTACGGTCAGGTCGGCCTGCGCCTTGGTGCGGCCAGCCCGACGTGGAAGGGCCTGAACGGCAGCCTGTTCGCCTCGGCTCGCCGCAAGCGCTGGGACGCCATCAACGAGGCTCTGGAGGTACGTCGCCGCGACGACGAGCAGAGCATCACCGCCATCCTCCGCGCGCCGGGCCTGGCGCGGGCCGGCCTGACGCCCAGCCTGACCCTGCAGTACGCCAGGACCGCCAGCAGCATCGACTGGCTGTTCTCCTACGAGAAGGTCGCGGCCAGCCTGAAGCTGGAGCGGGTGTTCTGATGTTGCAGTCGGTGCTCCCGTCTCCGGCCGTGCTGGAGATCCCCTATGACGGCTCCACGGCCGCCGGCGGCAGGCGGCGGTGGTCGGCGGCGCTCGCGGGGGCGGTGGCGCTGCATGTCGCCCTGGCGCTCGGCGCGTACATCCGCCTGACCTCGCCGACCGACCTGCCGCCCGCCGCGCCGATCGAGGCGATCGCGGTCGAGTTCGCCGTCGCCCCGATCGCGCCACCCAAGCCCAAGGACGAACGACCGCCGGGACCCGAAGCCAAGGCCAGTCCCGCCGCTGCTGCGGCTCCCGATCCGCCCCAGATCAAGACGCGCCAGCCCGACCCGCGCGGCGTGCTGCCGGCGTCTCCGCAGCGTCCGACGCCGTCCGAGGACGAAGGCGAGGCCAAGCCCTCGGTCCGCAGCGAAGCCTCCGCGCCGCCAGCCGTGGCGGCCCCGGCCGCGCCCGCGCTGGCCGCGCCGCGCACCTCGGCCGCCACGGACCGCAACGCCGCCGTCACGTGGCGAGGCCTGCTGCTCGGCCGCCTGAAGGCCTATCGCCGCTATCCGCGCAGGGCCCAGAGCCAGGGACAGGAGGGCGTCGCCCAGGTCGCCTTCACGGTCGATCGGCGCGGCGCGGTGCTGAGCGCCAGGATCACGCGCGGCAGCGGTTATCCGCTGCTCGACGAGGAGGCCCTGGCCACCGTCCGCCGCGCCTCGCCGATGCCGCCGCCGCCCGACGACGTGCCGGGCGACCCGGTCGAGGTGGTCGTGCCGGTCGATTTCTTCGTGCGCTGAGGTCTCCGCGGGCCTCAGTGAAGATGAGTTTGCGCTGCCAAGGATCACCAACCTTTCGGGTTCAGCCGAAGGACTTTGGTGAACATTGGGAATAATCAATGTTTGTTGCGACTGCTTCTCATTGATGTGGCGATAGGTGGAAGTTAAGAGCGCCTCGCATTGTCAGGAACAGAGGCGCTCGGTTGATCCCAGCCGGGCAGGGCTTCGGGGATCGAGATCATGAGAAACACTTCCACCCAAGGCGTTCGCAGCTTGAGCCGGCGCGCCTTGAGCGCCGCCGCGGTCGCGGGCGTCGCCGGCCTGGGCCTGTCTGCGGCCGCCAGCGCGGCGACCGTCGCTGACGAGCCGGTGACCACCGCCGCGCCGGACAACGGCGACACCACCGAAGTCTCCGGCGTACAGGTCGACAGCAAGAAGGCCCAGTCCGCCTCGCCGAAGATCACCGTGCCGCTGCGCGACACGCCCAAGTCGATCACCGTCATTCCGCGCGACCTGATCGACCAGACCGGTTCGGTCAGCCTGGTCGAGGCGCTGCGCACCGTGCCCGGCATCACCTTCGGCGCGGGCGAGGGCGGCAATCCGGTCGGCGACCGTCCGTTCCTGCGCGGCTACGACGCCCAGTCGGCCACCTATGTCGACGGCCTGCGCGACATCGGCTCCCAGTCGCGTGAGGTCTTCAACGTCGAGAACGTCGAGGTCGTGAAGGGCGCGACCGGCAGCTACGGCGGCCGAGGCGGCGCCGGCGGCGGCGTCTTCATCAGCAACAAGGCCCCGACCCTGAAGGACTCGATCGGCGGGCAGGTCGCGGTCGGCACCGCCGACTACAAGCGCGCCACCTTCGACGTGAACCACGTGGTCGCGGAAGGCGTGGCCGTGCGCCTGAACCTGATGGCCCACGACGCCGGCGTCGATGGCCGCGACGAGGTCCACTACAGCCGCTGGGGCGTGGCCCCCTCGGTCGCCTTCGGCCTGGGAACCGACAACCGCGTCGTCGTCAGCTACTACCACATGCAGAGCGACGACATCCCCGACAGCGGGATCCCGTACAACAACCCGACCTTCGTGGCCCGCACCGACGGCCGCGCGCGCGTCTACCAGACCGGCGACGGCCAGCCGCTGCTCGCCGACCGCAGCGCCTGGTACGGCGTCAAGGGCCGCGACTTCCGCCGCGAGCGGGTCGACATGGGCACGGTCCGCTTCGAGCACGATTTCGGCGACAACCTGCACCTGCGTAACACCACCCGCTACGCCGAGACGGGCCAGGACTACATCTGGACCCAGCCCGACGACAGCAAGGGCAACATCTACTACGGCCTGGTCTGGCGCCGTCCCAACAGCCGCGTCAGCGAGGTCAGCACCTTGACCAACCAGACCGACTTCTACGGCAAGTTCCAGACCGGCTCGATCCAGCACAACTTCGCCACGGGCCTGGAGCTGTCGCGCGAGGAAGGCGAGAACGACAGCTACAACGTCTATTACAACGGCGCCCTGGCCTCGACGTTCAGCAGCTGCTCGGCCGCGGCCATCGCCGCCTATGTCTGCACGACGCTGGCCAATCCCAACACCAGCGACCCGTTCACCGGCACGATCTCGCGGGTCAACAACCCCAACAACTCGCGCACGGTCACCAAGTCGATCTACGGCTTCGACACCATCGAGTTCGACGAGCACTGGCAGGTGAACCTGGGCCTGCGTTACGACAGCTACGACGCCCGCTACGTCAGCGCCCGGGCGACGACCACGCCGTTCGCCCGCTCGACCTACGAGCGCAAGGACGACCTGCTGAACTACCAGGCCGCGGTGGTCTACAAGCCGACGACGGCCGGCGCGATCTACCTGTCCTACGCCACCGCCTCGACCCCGGCCGGCAACGCCCTGAACCAGGGCAGCGACGGCAACGCGCTGTCGAGCACGGTCAACGCCAACCTCAGCCCGGAAGAGAACGCCACCCTCGAGGCCGGCGCCAAGTGGGACGTGTTCGGCGGCAAGCTCAGCCTGACCGGCGCGGCGTTCGAGGTGAAGACCACCAACGCCCGCATCACCCAGACCGACGGCACCGTGGCCATGGCCGGTGAGAAGCGCGTGCGTGGCTACGAGCTGGGCGCCTCCGGCTCGATCACCGAAAAGTGGGACGTCTTCGGCGGCTACACCTATCTCGACGCCATCCTGGTCAAGAACGGCGGTTCGGGCGCGGCGGCGGGTCTGACCGACGGCATGCAGTTCCCCAACACGCCCAAGCACAGCTTCGCGGTGCAGACGACGTACGAGGTTCTGCCGAAGCTGAAGGTCGGCCTGGGCGCCAACTACCAGGCCAAGGTCATGGGCAATGCCAGCGCCACCACGCCCAAGTGGGTGCCCGACTATTGGCGGTTCGACGCGAACGCCACCTACACCATCAACCAGAACCTCTCGGCCAGGCTCAACATTCAGAACCTGACCGACGAGGTCTACTACACCCAGGCCTACGCCTCGCACTACGCGACCATCGCGCCGGGGCGCTCGGCCGTCCTGTCGCTGAACGCCAAGTTCTAGGCGCGACGACATCCCTGAACCGGCCGCGTCCGCCTTTCGGCGGGCGCGGCCTTTCGCTTTGGTGAGGGTCCATGGACACCGCCTCGGAAAACGTCTCCCCGGGCGACATCGCCGCCGCCGTCGCCAAGGTCCTTTCAGGGCCGCCCGAGACCGCGCGAGCCTGGCTGGCGCAGCAGGCCGCCGCTGGCGTGGCCGAGGCCCAGGCCCTGCTGGGGCAGATGCTGCTCGACGGCGCTGGCGGTCCCGCCGACCCGGCCGGCGCCCTGGCGCTGTTCCTGCGGGCCGCCGGGGCGGGGCATCCGATGGCGCTGAACATGGTCGGCCGCTGCTACGAGAACGGCTGGGGCGTGGCGGCCAACCTCGCCGTCGCGGCTCAGTGGTATCTCCAGGCCGCCGAGGCGGGTTCCGGCTGGGGCATGTACAACCTCGCCACCCGGCTCATGCTGGGCGAGGGCGTGGAGGCCGATCGCAAGGCCGCCCTGGCCTGGTTTGAGCGAGCGGCCGAGTTGGGCCACGCCAAGTCGATCAACGTGGTGGGCGGCTTCTACGAGGACGGCTGGGAGGTCGCTCAGGATTTCGCCAAGGCCCGGGACTGCTACGCCAGGGCCGCGGCCGGCGGCGACTTTCGCGGCCAGTTCAACTTCGGTCGGGTGCTGGCCGCCGAGGGCGAGATCGCCGGCGCGCTGGCGCAGTTCGAACGGGCGGCGACAACCGCGACGGCCGCGTTCACGGCGAAGATGGTCGCTTTTCTCCGCAGCGCGCCCGTCGCGGCCTATCGCGACCTCGCCGATCGCCTGGACGCCTCCGGTCCGGCGGCGGGCTAGGGTTCGACGGTGATGACGATCCTGCCCCGGCCAACGGTCAGCCCGCTGCTGGCGGCCACGCGCGCCAGCATCTCGGCAAGGGTCGCGTCGTCCACGGCTACGCGACCTTCGGGGGTCTGGACCTGTACATCGACCGGCAGGGGCGGCGCGAAGCGGCGCTGGCGGTCGATCGATCCGATCTCGTTCAGAACCCCCGCCGCCACCAGGTCGACGACCAGTCGATGCAGCGTCGACCGGTTGACGCGCTGGCCCCGGTTGTGGGCGGTCCACCAGACCTGTTCCATGTCGAAGGGCGCGTCCATCCCGTCGAGCAGTTCGATCAGTTCGCGACGCTTGTCGGTGAGCTTGAGGCCGATCCGGGCGCAGCGCTCAGACACGGCCTGGCGAGGCCCGTCCATCGGCGGGCTCTGTTGCGGAGGCTGGGCTTGAGCGTGGATCACGACGGGGGATATCGGCCTAGGGTGGGCGAGCGGACGGTGCGCGGCCAAGCCTTATCGTTTGGCGCTGGCGTGTCGATGCGCTGGAAGCAAGGTTGGGAAAATGTATAGCGCGGCCAACATCACGGTAAGGCGGGCATGAAGGTCTTCCTGCTCGAGGACGATCCCGAGACCGCTGCGTTCATCGAGCGCGGCCTGACGGAGCGTGGCCATGTGGTGGAGGTCGAGGCCGATGGCTCGGTGGCGCTGCGGCGCCTGGCCGAGCGTGATTTCGACGTTCTGGTGCTCGATCGGATGGTGCCTGGCGTCGACGGACTGTCGGTCCTGAAGGCGATCCGCGCGCAGGGGCGGACGACGCCGGTCCTGCTCCTGACGGCCATGTCCCAGATCGCTGATCGGGTCGACGGCCTGGAGGAGGGAGCTGACGACTACCTCGTCAAGCCGTTCGCCTTCGTCGAGCTCGCCGCGCGCGTGGCGGCGCTGGGCCGTCGACCGCCGACCGGCGAGTTCGATACGGTCCTGCGCGTGGCGGACATCGAGATGAACCTCCTGCGCCGGGAGGTGCGTCGGGGCGGGCGCTCGGTCGACCTGCAGCCCCGGGAATTCACCTTGCTGGAGCAGCTGATGCGCAATCCCGGCCGCATCGTCACGCGGACCATGCTGCTCGAAAAGGTCTGGAACTTCGGTTTCGATCCCAAGACCAACATCGTCGAGACCCACATGTCCCGGCTGCGCAGCAAGCTGAACGAAGGCTTCGAGCGCAGCGCCATCCGCACGGTCCGAGGCTCCGGCTACATGATGAACGACGATGCGTAGTCGAACGCCCAGGACCGTTCGTGGCCTCAGCCTCGTGGTGGCGGGGATTTCCTGTGTCCTGACGCTGGCGGTCGGCGTGGTGACGTTCAGCATGGTCCACCACGAGATCGAGCGGCAGCTGGATCATCGCATCGAGCTGGAAACCCAGTCGCTGCTCGCCACCTACGAGCGGGCAGGCTTCGACGTGCTGGTGCGGGCGGTGACCGATCGCGACCGGCGTCCGGCCCGGGGCACGCTGGGTTATCTGGCGGGGCGATCCGAGGCCGGCAGCCGCATGGGCTATATCGTGCTCGACGCGTCGGGCAGGCGAAGGGCCGGGGACTTCCAGGCCGAGACGCCGCCGCCCGGCTGGAGCGAGTTCATCCGGTTCCGCCGGCCCGACGGCAGCAACGGCGTCGCCCAGGCCATGAATGCGCCCCTGCCTGGCGGCGGCCGACTGGTCGTGGCCGCCGACCGCGCCGACCTGCTCGATATCGACCGCGCCCTGCTGCGCGTGTTCCTGATCAGCGCCGGCCTGGTGGCGGCGGTGGGCGTACTGGCGACCTTCGGCTTCGGCGGGGTCGTGCAACGGCGTCTCAACGCGATCCACGGCGCCGCCGAAGGGATCATGGCCGGCGACATGCGCCGCCGCATGCCGGTCGACGGCTCGGGCGGCGAGTTCGACCAACTGGCCGCGGTGCTCAATCGCATGCTCGATCGCATCGAGGCCCTGATGAGCAACCTGCGCCAGGTCTCGGGCGACATCGCCCACGACATCCGCACTCCCCTGACCCGCCTGCGCGCGCGCCTTGAGGATATCGAGGCGGAGACAACCGATGGCGCCCGGAAGGCGCGTGTCGAAGGCGCTTTGAGCGAGGTCGACGACCTGCAGGGCCTGCTGTCGGGTCTTCTCGCGCTCGCGGAGATCGAAGGGCGTTCCGTGCGCGACCGTTTCGTGGCTCTGGACCTCGTCGCGCTCGTCCACGAACTGGCCGAAGCCTATGGTCCGGCCCTGGAAAAGGCCGGCATGACGCTGTCGCTCGACCTGCAGCCCGCGACCGTTCGCGGCGATCGCCCCTTGCTGTTGCAGGCGTTGTCGAACCTGATGGACAACAGCCTGTTCCACGCGGGCGCCGGGGCTCGGATCCGCATATTGACGCGAGCGACCGGCCACAGTGTCCGGCTGGTGTTCGGCGATGACGGGCCGGGCGTGCCGCCAGAAGATCGCGACAGAATCTTCAAGCGCTTCGTGCGTCTCGATCCGTCGCGCACCACGGCGGGCCATGGCCTTGGCCTGGCGACGGTGGCCGCCATCGTCTCCGCTCACGGCGGCGATATCGCCGTGACGCCTTCGGCGCGTGGGCTGCAGTTCGAGATCAACCTCGTGGCCGGCGACTAATACGTCAGGCGACGCCGGGCCCTCGGGTCGGAACGCGTTGCTCTCTGACGCGGTGAGCCGCGCTCATCAATCGATGGTCGGCAGCCGCACGATGAAGGTGCTGCCCAGGTGCTCGCCCGCGCTCTCGACCTCGATCGTCCCGCGATGCAGCGCGACCAGTTGCTTGACCAGGGCCAGGCCGATGCCCAGACCGCCCTGGGCCTTGGTCAGATGGTCTTCGACCTGGGCGAAGATCTCGAAGATGCGCGACTGCATCGCCGGCGGGATGCCGACCCCGGTGTCGGTGACCCGGATCTCGACCTCGGCGTCCAGGCGTCGCGCCGTCAGCGTGATCTCGCCGCCGGGCGGGGTATATTTGGCGGCGTTGTTGAGCAGGTTGGCCACGATCTGCGCCACGCGCGTGTGGTCGGCGTCGAGCCAGATCGCCTTGTCGGGCAGGTCGGCGTCGAAGCGGTGCGAGCCGGCGTCGATGTTGTGCTGGCTGGCCTCGATCGCCGACCGCAGAGCATCGCCCAGTTCGATCCGCTCCTTCTTCAGCGAGATCTTGCCCTGGCTGACGCGCGAGACGTCGAGCAGGTCGTCGACCAGGTGGGAGAGGTGCGACAGCATCCGGTCCATGCGCACGCGGATGTCCCTGGCCCGCTCGGGCGGGATGTCCTTGTTGAGCAGGTGAAGGCCGCCGCCCAGGGCAGCGACCGGGTTGCGAAGCTCGTGCGCCAGCACGGCCAGGAAGTTGTCCTTGTGACGGTCGGCCCGCCGCAGGGCCTGGGCGGCCGCCTCCAGCTCGTCGCGCTGCCGTTCGATCTGCTGGCGCTGCTGGTGCAGGTCGAAGAACACGGCGGCCTTGCTGCGCAGGACGTTCGGCTCGATCGGCTTTTGGATGAAATCGACCGCCCCGGCCTCGTAGCCGCGGAAGCGGCGCTGCAGGTTGGCGGCGCCGGCCGTCAGGAAAATGATCGGGATGTGTCGGGCGCGCTCGCTGCCGCGCATGAACTCGGCCAGTTCGAAGCCGTCCATGCCGGGCATCTGCACGTCGAGCAGGGCCAGGGCGACCTCGTGCGTCAGGAGAAGCTCCAGCGCCTCCTCGCCCGATCGGGCCTTCAGGCAGGTCAGGCCGTCGCGCTGGAGAAGGGCTTCCAGCGCCAGCAGGTTCTCTTCGAGGTCGTCGACCAGGAGGAAGTTGATCGGCTTTTCGGCGATCATCGCGCGGTTCCCAAACTCGACAGGTACGATGCGATCGCATCGATGGTCATGATGGCGGCTCCCGGGCTCGCTTCGAGGGCTGCGAGCGGCATGGCCCGGGAATGGGCGAAGTTCGGATCCTCGACGATCGCCGTTCCGCCCGCCTGCGTAACGGCCCGCAAGCCCGCCGCGCCGTCGTGGTTGGCGCCGGTCAGGACGACGCCGACCAGGGCCTCGCCGAAGGCGTCGGCGGCGCTCTCGAACAGGACGTCGATCGACGGCCGCGAATAGTTCACCGGCTCGTCGGTGGAGATGGCCAGGGTTCCGTCCGTCTCCACGAGGAGGTGATAGTCGGACGGCGCGAAGAAGACCGTCCCGCCGACCAGAGGCTCCTTGTCCTCGGCCTCCTTCACCGTCAGCCGGCACTTGGCCTGCAGCAGGGAGACCAGAACATTGTCGCGGTCCGGCGGCACGTGCACCACCACCAGCACCGGCAGGGGGAAGCTGGCGGGCAGGGCGGGCAGGATGGTCAGCAGCGCCTGGACGGCGCCGGCCGAGGCGCCGATCACGACGGCTTTCGGGGACGCGCTGCTCATGGCTCGCGCCTCTGGTAGATCTTCTCGCCCGGGACGAAGTCCGAGAAGCCGCCGGCATGGGCCGAGAACCGCAGGCTCTCCTTCGAGCCCAGTCCCAGGAAACCCTTGCGGGCCAGGGAGTCGTGGAACAGGCCGATGGCGCGGTCCTGCAGGGGGCGGTCGAAATAGATCATCACGTTGCGGCACGAGATCAGGTGCATCTCGGCGAAGACGGCGTCGGTGACCAGGCTGTGGTCGGAGAACACCACCCGCTCGCGCAGCGTCTTGTCGAACACGGCCCGGCCATAGGCGGCGGTGTAGTAGTCCGAGAGCGAGGACCGTCCGCCGGACTTCTGGTGGTTCTCGGTGAACTTGCGGATCCGCTCGAGCGGATAGACCCCGGCTTCGGCGGCCGCCAGGGCCTCGGGATTGATGTCGGTCGCGTAGAACAGCGTCCGGTCGTAGAGGCCTTCCTCGCGGAACAGGATGGCCAGGGAATAGACCTCCTCGCCGGTGCTGGATCCGGCGATCCAGACCTTAAGCGAGGGATAGGTCTTCAGGTGCGGCAGCACGCTCTCCCGAAGCGCCCGGAAGTAGGACGGGTCGCGGAACATCTCGCTGACCTGGACGGTCAGATAGTCGAGCAGTCGCGGCAGCAACGACGGGTCGTGCAGCACGCGGTCCTGCATCGCCGAGATGGTCGGGAACGCCAACTGGTCGCGCGCCTGCACCAGGCGTCGCTTGATCGACGCCCGCGCATAGTGGCGGAAATCGTAGTGGTAGCGCTGGTACAGCGCCTCCAGCAGCAGCTGGATTTCGAGATCGACGACGGCTTCGGGCACAGGGATCGCCTATCTCGGCATCCAGACCCGGACGAGCGAGAGCAGCTTGTCCACGTCGATGGGCTTGGCCATGTAGTCGTTGGCGCCGGCGGCGATGCAGCGTTCCTGGTCGTCTGGCATGGCCTTGGCGGTCAGCATCAGGATCGGCAGCTTGGCCCACCTGGGATCGTTTCGGATCTCGCGAGCGGCGGTCAGGCCGTCCATCACCGGCATCATCACGTCCATCAGCACCAGGTCGACGGCGCGGGCGGGATCATTGGCCGCGCGGGCCAGGGCGTCGATCGCCTCCTGGCCGTTGCGGGCGATCTCGACGATGGCGCCGCGGGGCTCCAGCACGTTGGTCAGGGAGTAGACGTTGCGGATGTCGTCCTCGACGATGAGGATCCGCCGCCCTTCCAGCACGGCGTCCCGATTGCGCGCCTTCTGGATCATCTTCTGCTGCTCGGCCGGCAGCTCCGACACCACCTGGTGGAGGAACAACGACACCTCGTCGAGCAGGCGCTCGGGCGACTTGGCGCCCTTGATGATGATCGAGCTGGAATAGCGACGCAGCCGTTGCTCGTCGTCGGCCGACAGGTCGTGGCCAGTGTAGACGATCACCGGCGGGAAGGCGCGGTCGCCGTCCTGGCTCAGGGTTTCCAGCAGGGTGAAGCCCGAGGCGTCCGGCAGCGAAAGGTCCAGCACCATGCAGTCGAAGGTCTGCTGCTTGAGCTGTTCGAGGCACTCGGCGGCGGTGCCGACGCCGACGGTCTCGACGTCGCCCGACGACAGCAGCTTGCCGACGGCGTCGCGCTGCACGGGGTCGTCCTCGACGATCAGCACCCGTCGCACCGAGCCGGCCAGCTTGGCCTCCAGCCCGCGCAGCACGTCGGCCAGGTCCTCGTGCCGGACCGGCTTGACCAGATAGCCGATGGCGCCCAGCGACAGGGCGGTCTGGGCGTGGTCGCTGGCCGAGACCACGTGGATCGGGATGTGGCGCGTGGCGTCGTCGCGCTTCAGGCGGTCCAGCACCATCAGGCCGGACTCGTCGGGCAGGCCGACGTCGAGCACCACGGCGCTGGGCTTGAAGCGCTTGGCCAGCTTCAGGGCCTCCCCGGCGGTGCCGGCCACCAGGCACTGGAAGCCGATCTCGCGCGAGAGGTCGCGCACGATGCCGGCGAACACCTCGTCGTCCTCGATGACCAGCAGCACGCGGCGCGAGCCGCCCAGCTGTTCACGGTCGTCCTCCAAGGTCTGAACCGGCCGCGGCGCGCGCTGAGGCGACCCGGTGGGCGCCGGCGTCTCGGCGCGAACCTGAGTGTCGCGCGGCGCGATACGGGCGGGATCGTAGGCGACGGGCAGGGTCACCGTGAACGTGCTGCCCTGGCCGGCCTGGCTCTCCAGGCCGATCACGCCGCCCAGCAGCCGTGACAGCTCGCGCGAGATCGACAGGCCAAGGCCGGTGCCGCCGTATCTGCGGCTGATCGTGCCGTCGGCCTGGCGGAAGGCTTCGAAGATGCTTTCCTGCTGCTCGCGCGCGATACCGATGCCGGTGTCCCGAACCGCGAAGGCGAGGCTCTCGGCGGCCGGCTTGATGGCCAGGGTGACGCCGCCCTTCTCGGTGAACTTGAAGGCGTTGGACAGCAGGTTCTTGAGGATCTGCTCCAGGCGCTGGCGGTCGGTCTCGAAGGCGGTCGGGCAGGCGGGGTCGATCTCGATCTCGAAGGCCAGGCGCCGCTCGTCGGCGACCGGCTGGAACAACTGGCGCAGGTCGCTCACCAGGCGCTGCACGCTCACCGTCTCGGGCCGCACCTCGATGTGGCCGGCCTCGATCTTCGAGAGGTCGAGGATGTCGTTGATCAGCGTCAGCAGGTCGTTGCCCGACGAGGCGATGGTCTGGGCGAACTTCACCTGTTCGTTCGACAGATTGCCGTCGGGGTTGTCGCTCAGCAGCTTGGACAGGATCAGCAGCGAGTTCAGCGGCGTGCGCAGTTCGTGGCTCATATTGGCCAGGAAGTCGGACTTGTACTGGCTGGCCTGTTCCAGCTCGCGCGCCTTCAAGGTGACGGCCGCGGTGCTGCGCTCCAGTTCGTCGCGCTGGGTCTCAAGCGTCTGGGCCTGTTCCTCCAGCTGGCTGTTGGTCTGTTCCAGCTCGACCTGCTGCTGCTCCAGTCGGGTCTGGGATTCCTTGAGGGCGCGGCTCTGCTCCTCCAGCTCCTCGTTGGAGACCCGCAGCTCCTCGCTCTGCACCTGCAGTTCCTCGGACTGACGCTGGGTTTCCTCCAGGGCGTTCTGCAGCTCGACGCGATAGCGGGCCGACCGCAGGGCGATGCCGATCGAGGCCGAGGCCTGGTCGAGCAGGCTCAGCACCTGGTCGCCCACCGGATGCAGGAAACCAAGCTCGATGACGGCGTTGACCGTGTCGTCGGCATGGGTCGGGACCAGGACGAGGTGGCGCGGCTTGTCGGCGCCCAGGGCCGAGCCGATGGTCATGTAGCCGTCCGGCACGTCGCGCACGATCGTCGCCCGGCCTTCGGCGGCGACCTTGCCCAGCAGGCCTTCCTTGAGGCTGAACCGCAGGGGCACGTTGGCGTCGGCGGGAATGCCTAGGGCGGCGGCGCGATAGAAGTGGCCGTTCTCGCCCTTGAACAGCGCCCCGGCCTGGAAGCCCAGATAGCCGGCCAGGAACGACAGGATGCCGTCGGACAGCTCCTCGACCGACTTGTCGCCCATCATCGCATCGGAAAGCCCGACCTGACCCGACTGCAGCCACTCCTCGCGAGCGCGGGCGGTTGCCGCCCGACGGACCAGGACGAACACCGCGATGGTCAGCAGCGCGCCCAGCAGGCCCGAGAGCACGCCGCTGGCCGTGGCCGTCTTGTAGGCTTCCTGCATCTCGGCGATGCGCAGCGCGCGCAGCCGGTTTTCCTCCTGCCGCATGACGTCGAGCTGGCTGCGGATGGCGTCCATCTCGGTCTTGCCGCGATCGGTGGAAACGACCGCCAGCGCCGCCTGGGCGCCCTGGCTGCGGCGCAGGGTGATGGTCTCGTCCAGTTCGGCCAGCTTGGCGTCGATGTGCTTGCGCAGCTGGCGGGTGTTGGCCTGCTGATCGGCGTTGTCCTGGGTCAGTGAGGCGACGGCCTCGATCCGGGTCGCGGCGGCGGTGACCGCGCTCTGATACGGCTCCAGATAGCGGTCGTTGCCGGTCAGCAGGTATCCGCGCTGGCCTGTCTCGGCGTCCTGGGCGGTGGAGAGCAGTTCGTCCAACGCGATCTGCACCTTGTGGGAGTGCATGATCATCTGGTTGTTGGTCCGCAGCACCTGGATGTTGCGATAGGCGATCGTGCCGCTGATCAGGAAGAAGGCCAGCACGGTCACGAGGCCCAGGGTGGTCCACAGGTCCACGTTCGTGCGGGCGGCCTCGCGGGTGGAAGGGGTCAGCGACATGAGAAACTCGAACTGTGGGCGTGGGCCGCGCTTGTCGGGCCGGAACAGGGGAAAAGGGGCGGACAGGGGTCGATCACGTCGACGTCCATGCCAGTCGGCTGATTGTCGCCGGCCTCGAATTTGATCTGAAAATCACAAGTCCCCCGATCACGGACATCGCCGTGCAAGGTCCGTGAACGCGGATCTACGGCAAAGGTTCAACATGAAGGCGGCTTTTCGCGCTGGCGTCAGAGCATCGCCATGCAGGCAGTCGGCGGATCCGAGCCGCTGGCGAGCGCGCGGCGGCAGCCGGTTCTCGTGGCCGGATCAGCGCTTAGCCTTGAAGGCGCGCGACGAGTTCAGCTTTGGTCGCGGCGTGCGCGATCTTGCCGATCATGTGGCGCAATGACACCCGCTCATGCTCGGGATCGTCGCTGGCCAGGCAGTCGCTCGCCAAGGCGACGAGGTAGTCGCGCTGGCGATCCTGAGCGCCAGCCGCGCCACGGATCAGCGCAACGGGAAGCCGAAGCCTTCCAAGGCTTGGCGCAGGCGTTCGCGGCCATTCAGCACCTTGGCGTTGCTGACCCGGTTGACGATCGCCGCGCTCCAGCCGGTCGGCGGCAGGCCCTGCGAGGTCTGGAAGGCGCCGAGGGTCTCGTCATAGGCCCGCACCGGCGCGTCCTGAACCGCGAGGTCGTAGGTTTCGTGATGCAGGACCGCCGTCTGCGAGAGCCTCGGCTTGATGGCGGCCGGCGCGGCGGGATCGGGATGTCCCACGACGAGGCCGAACACCGGCAGCACCAGCGGCGGCAGGCCAAGTTCGGCCGCCACTTCCTCGGGGCGATTGCGGATCGCGCCGATATAGACCGAGCCCAGGCCCAGGGATTCCAGGGCGGTCACCGCGGCCTGGGCCGCCAGCGCCGCATCCACCGCCGCCACCAGGAAGCTTTCCAGGTAGTCGAGGGCCTCCTTGCCCTGGCCGGCCTGGCGGGTGATGCGTTCGGCCCGGGCCAGGTCGGCCAGCCAGACCAGCAGTAGTGGGGCTTGCCGAATATGCGCCTGGCCGCCGGCCAGATCCGCCAGCCGCGCCTTGCGTTCCGGATCCTCGACGGCGACGACGCTCCAGAGCTGAAGGTTGGACGACGTCGCCGCCGACTGAGCGCTGGCGACCAGGGTTTCCAGCACGCCATCGGCCAGAGGATCGGGCAGATAGGCCCGCACCGACCTGTGGGCCAGAAGTCCCTCGATGGTCGGGTTGAGCAGCGCCGCGATCGAGGGAGCATCGCGTCCATAGCGAGCGCTCAGCAGCGGGTGGTCGGCCGTTTCAGCCGGCAAGGCGGCGAGCGAGGTGGCGGAAGCGGACATGGATGCTCCTAACGCGAAGGGGCGGCGGCCGTGTCCGGCGCGGCGGACTCGGCGGAGGTGGCGGGTTCGGTGGGCGGGCGCCTCAGGGCGTAGCGGCGGGCAGAGATCTGGGCGCCTTCCATCAGCAGCGGCCCCAGGCGCCAGTATTCGGCCAACGGCTCTTGGTCGCCCGGCGGCGCGTCCCAGAGGTGGTCGCGGCGCATCTGGCCCAGCGCGCCCGAGGCCCTGACGACCTCCGGATCGACGATCTCGGGCGCCCCCTGGTCCGGGCCGACATAGATCGCGTCGGACGCGCAGTAGAGCTCGCACATGAAGCAGGTCTGGCACTGATCGAGGCGTGCGATCACCGGCGGTCCGCCGGTCGGCGACGGATCCAGGACGTGGGTGGGGCAGGCGCTGACGCAAGAGCCGCAGCCGTTGCACAGGTCTTCGAAGATATGGGTGATCACGCCGCGGCCTCCACGGCGTTTCGTTGCGAGACCGGCTCGTAGCGGGTCCAGAGTTGGTCCAGTCCGCCGACCAGAAGCCGTCTGCCGCCATCGGCGGAGAGATCCGGGGCGTCGGCCCGGGCGTGCAGGCCGCGTGTCTCGTCGCGGTCGAGGGCCGCGCGGGTCGACCAGCGGGCGCTGGCCAGCAGGGCGGCGGTTTCGCGGGCGGCGACCTGGTCGAGGCCCTCGGGGCGTCGATGGGTCGCCACGGCGCTCCACGCGTCGTCGAGGCGGGCCAGGGACGCCTCCAGCGTCTCGCGGCGGCGCCACAGGGCCTTGTCGTAGCTCAGCATCTCATCCTGCACGGTCTGGACGGCGGCGCGTTCATCGACCGCCGCGATGGCGCCGGCCGGCCTCAAGCCCGCACGACCGGCTGGGGCGGCCCGCTCGCCGGCGCGCACGCCGTCGGCCTTGGCCAGCCTGGCGCCCGCGATCCCCGCGATTTGTCCGGAGGTCAGGGCCCAGGCCGAGTTGGGCGAGCCGCCGCCGCTGCTGGCCCCGACGATCAGTTCCCGCGTCGCCGTGTCGCCGGCCGCGAACAGGCCTCGCACCGTCGTCTGGCAGTCGTCATCGACGATCCGCAGGCCGCCCGTGCCGCGAATGGTGCCCTCGCCGAACAGCTTCACCTCGAAGCGCTCGTCGAACAGCCGCACGCCCTTGCGCTCGAAGGGCGCGACGGTGGCCGGCTGGATGCGGCGCAGGATCGGTCGCAGGGCAGGGGGCGCTTCGCTGAGGTCGGCGAACACCGGCCCTTCAAGCATCGCCTTGGCCAGGGCGCGGTGGTGGTCGCGATCGGCCAGGGCCGGCGGGATATCCAGTTCCTGGCCGGTCGCGTCGAAGAAGCGCGCGGCGGTGTAGGGCAGCGTCCGGGTCGAGCACCAGGCGGGCGACAGGGTGTAGATGCTGGAGAATTCCATGCCTGACAGCTCGGCGCCGACTTCGGCCGCCATCAGATGACCGTCGCCGGTGTTGGTATGGCTGCCGATCAGGCCCGAGCGAAAGGCGCAGCCGCCCGTGGCCAGGATCACCGCCCCGGCGCGGATGGTCCAGGCTCGGCGCTCCAGCCGCGCATAGCCGGCGGCTCCGGCGACCGAGCCGTCCTGATGGATGAGCAGTTCCAGCGCCGGATGGTGGTCGAGCACCCGCACGCCGCTGTCCAGCGCGTAGGCGCGCAGGGCCCGCAGGTACTCGGGGCCGCGCACGCCCGGATAATAGGTCTGGCCATCGCCGTCGCGGCCGAAGGCGTAGTAGGGCGCGAGCTGGGGCAGGGTCCGCCAGGTGACGTCCAGCACCCGCTCCATCCAGGCCTTTTCGGCCAGGCCGTAGCTGCTGGGATAGCGCTTCTCGATCGCCGCCTGGCGCTGCCTGGGATCGGGCGGAACCCACCAGTGGCCGGGACCCGCGGTGGCGGTCACGCCGCTGGTTCCGACGAAGCCCTTGTCGACCAGCGTCACCGTCGCACCTTGCTGCGCCGCCGCGATGGCCGCCCAGGCCGCGGCCATGCCGCCGCCGATGACCAGAACCTCGGTCGACAGATCCTGACCGTTCATGCGTCCCCGTAAGCCTTCATCTCGATCTCCGTTCGATGTCGGGGGCGAACCTAGGGGCTCGCCGCCGCCAGGGATAACGAGGCGTTCTCAAGCCGGATATTCAGCCGGGTCATGGGTGGCCTTCGCCTTGGTCTGGCGCACGGATCGACCGCTCAGGAGGTCGCCGGCCTCCGGAGGCAGGCGGCTGAACAGCGGCAGCGACAGCAGCGACAGGCCGCCCATGACGAAGAAGCTGATCGAGATGTCCTGGGCCGTGAAGCTCGCGCCCTGGCGCAGCGTCAGCAGGCTTTGCAGGGTGGTGGCGGCCAGCGCCACGCCCAGGCTCTGGGCCAGTTCCTGGGTCATGCTGGCCAGCGCGCTGGCGCCGCCCAGAGACCGGTCGGGCACGTCGGCGTAGCAGAGCGCCGACAGGGCGGTGAACTGCAGCGAGCGCAGGAAGCCGCCGAGCAGCAGCAGGGCGAAGATAAGTGCGTGCGGGGTCGAGGCCCGGAAAAGGCCGATGCCCGCCAGCAGCAGGCCGGTCAGGGCGCCGTTGACGATTAACACGCGGCGAAAGCCGTAGCGCCGCAGCAGCGCCGTCGCCGGCGCTTTCATCAGCAGCGCGCCCATTGCGCCGGCGAACGAGATGACGCCCGACCGCAGGGGCGACATCCCGAAGCCGACCTGCAACAGCAGCACAAGCAGGATCGGCGAGGCTCCCATGGCCACCCGCCACACGCCGCCGCCGAATATGGCCACGTTCATGGGCGGGATGCGCAGCAGCGACAGGTCCAGGATTGGCGAGCGCGCCGACCGGGCGTGGTTGACGTAAGCCGCGAGCGCCAGCACGCCCAGCGCCCCGAGGCCGGCGATCGCGCCGGGCGGCCAGCTTGGCCTTCCCACTTCGCCCAGGGCCGTCACCAGGGCCGCAACGCCGCCGCCAGCCAGGACGAAGCCCTTGAAGTCGAGACGGCCGCCGGCTTCGCCGCGCAGGTCCGGGACGACCAGCAGCGCGGCCGCGAGGCCGATCAGTCCCACGGGCGCGCTGAGCAGGAAGATCCACCGCCATGACGCCGCCTCGACGATGACGCCGCCGATCAAGGGGCCGAGTATCGGTCCTAGCACCGCTGGGACGGTCAGGATCGACATGGCTCTGACGATCTGGTCGCGCGGCGTGGCGCGCAGGATCACGACCCGCCCCACCGGCGTCATCAGAGCGCCCGCCACGCCTTGCAGCACGCGGGCGGCCAGCAGTTGCGCAAGGTCGGTCGCCAGGCCGCACAGGGCCGAGGACAGGGCGAAGAGGCCCATCGCCGCGCAGAACACGTTGCGCGCGCCGAAGCGATTGGCCGTCCAGTCGCTGAGCGGGATGCAGACGGCCACGCTGAGCATGTAGGCGCTGATCGCCAGGTTCAGCCGGATCGGGCTTTCGCCCAGGGCCTTGGCCATGGTCGGCAGGGCGGTGGCGATCGCTGTCCCCTCCAGGCCCTGCATCAGCAGGCCGCAGCCGACGACGAGCGGAATCAGGACGGAGGACGCGTCGGGGCGCTCGATAGGGCGGGGCAAGAAGGATCGATCTTTGGCTGGCGAGCGCTGTGAAACCGCTTCCCCGCCTGGCGGGGAAGCGGTCTTGGTCGGCGTGGACTTAGAGGTCGGTCCAGAGCGGCTCGTCGGCGATCAGCACGCGGTCGAGCAGGCGAGGGAAGTCGCCGTAGTTCCGGATGGCGATGTGGACGGCGGCGCGGTTGTCCCAGAACGCCACCGAGCCGGGACGCCACTTGAAGCGCACCTGGTATTCGGGCTTGCGGTACTGGTCGAGGATCTCGGTCAGCAGCGCGTTGCTCTCCGCGCGGTCCAGTCCGATGACCTGCGGCTTCTGGGTGAAGTTCACCCACAGGATCGAGGCGCCGGTCTCGCGGTGCTTGCGGACGATCGGGTGGGCCACGATCGGATAGTCGTGACCGGCCGCGAGCAGGGCGTCGCGGAAGTCGTGGGTGACGTGCAGGCCTTCCAGGCGCGCCTTGGTCTCGGGTTTCAGACCCTCATAGGCCGCGCCGGCGTCCACCCAGACGGTGTCGCCGCCGACCTCTGGCAGGTCGATCGCCCGCAGCACCGCGCCCCAGGTCGGCACCAGTCGCCAGCTGGTGTCGCTGTGATAGCCGGCCTGGACCAGTCCCGCGCCCGCCGCCTTGCGGGTCTCGAACAGATAGGGATCCGGCGGCTCGATCTTGTGGATCGGCTTGTTGTTGGCGTCCGAGCGGGTGGTGGGATGGGTGTAGAGCGGGCCGAAATTGGCGGCGAAGGCGGCCTGGCTTTCGGCGTCCAGGGCATGCTGATCGCGGAAGAAGACCACCTTGTAGCGCAGCAGCGCGGCCTTGATGAAATCGCGATCCTCGGTGCTCAGCGGGCGGCTGAGATCGACGCCCGCGATCTCGGCCCCGATCGTCGGCTCCAGGGGCGAAAGCGTGAGGCCGGCGGTTTTGACCTCGGGGCGTCGCTCAAGTGTGACCGTCATGGATGTTCCTCCGCGCGGTCAATCATCGGCCGCTTGCGGAGGCTATAACGACGGCCTCCGAATGATCATGCGAGTTTGTAAAATACCGTTGGCGATGTTCGCTAATATAGCTGAAGTCGAAGGTTTGAATGTCGCTGAAGCGATCTGTCCATGAAGTCTTGGCGCGCAATTTTGAGGTGGGCGTTGCTGTTCAGTCGAGCGCCTTGAGTGGAAGCCGCCATGGCTTATCCTCCCAGACGCGAAGGCTTGGCCGGACGGTAGCGGTCGATGTCGATGCCGTGGCGGCGCAGCTTGTCGTAGAAGGTCTTTCGCGGGGTTTGCAGCAGGGTCATGGCCGTGCGGGCGTCGCCGCCGCAGGCCGCCAGGGTCTCGCGGATGACCATCGCCTCGTAGCGGCCGGTGCGTTCGGCCAGGCCCTCTTCGGCGCCCTGGACGGCGCCGCCTTCGCCCAGGGCGGCCGAGGACAGCCCCAGGGCCACGCGCTCGGCGTAGTGCGCCAGTTCCCGGACGTTGCCAGGCCAGTCATGTCCCAGCAGGTGGTCGCGGATCGTCGCCGTCAGGCGCGGCGCCGGCCGCCGCAGTCTGGCGGCGGCCTCGGCCAGGAAGTGGCCGAATAGCGCCGGCACGTCCTCGCGCCGCTCGCTCAGGGGCGGAACCACCAGGGTGACCACGTTCAGGCGGTAATAGAGGTCGGCGCGGAAGGCGCCGTCACGCACGGCCTCGGCCAAGTCGATCTTGCTCGCGGCGACGATCCGCAGGTCCAGGTGGCGCGGTTCGGACGCGCCGACGGGCCAGATCTCGCGCTCCTCGACCACCCGGAGCAGCTTGGCCTGCATGCTGGGCGAGAGGCCCTCGATCTCGTCGAGAAACAGCACCCCGCGATCGGCGCGTTCGATGCGGCCGATATTGGGGCGAAGGCCGCCGGCGCCGCCGGCCGCGCCGAACAGCTCGGTCTCGAACACCGCCTCGGGAAGCGCCGCGCAGTTGACCGCGACCATCGGCCGGGCGCGCCGCGCCCCCCCACGATGCAGGGCCTGCGCCACCAGACCCTTGCCGACGCCGGTCTCGCCCTGGATCAGCACATCGACCTCGGCCTCGGCCAGCTGGGCGATGGTGGCGCGCAGGCGCTGCATGACCGGCGTGTCGCCGAGCAGCATCGAGCCGCCAGGGTTTTGGGCGGCGGCCTCCAGGCGGCGGTTGTCCAGCACCAGCCGGCGCTTCTCCAGCGCGCGCGACAGGGCGGCCGTCAGCCGCTCCATCGGGAAGGGCTTGGAGACGAAGTCGTAGACTCCGTCCTGCAGGGCGGCCACGGCCATGGCCACGTCGCCGTGGCCGGTGATCAGCAGCACCGGGATGTCGGGGTCGATCGCCTGGGCGCGCTGGAACAGCGCCAGGCCGTCCATGCCCGGCATGCGCACGTCCGAAACGATGACGCCGTCGAAGTCGCGCGACACCGCCTTCAGCGCCGCCGGGGCGTTGTCGAACGCCGCGACGTCGAAGCCGCGCAAGGCCAGGCCCTGGGCGACGGCGACCCGCAACGCCTCGTCGTCGTCGACGAGCAGAATCTTGCCGGCCGGCGCGCTCATGGAACGGCCTTGCGCAGGGTCAGTATGAAGGTCGCGCCCTGGCCTGGCGCCGAGACTGCCGTCAGCTGGCCGCCGAAATCGACGGCGATGTCGTGGGCGATGACGAGGCCAAGGCCCAGGCCGCGCGGCTTGGTGGTCAGGAAGGGCGTGAAGAGGGCGCGCTCCACCTCGGGCGCCAGGCCTGGGCCGTTGTCGCCGACGGCGATCTCGACCGTGTCCGCGTCTTCCCGCACCGTGACGGTGACGACGCCGTCGGCGCGGTTGCCCACCGCCTCGAAGGCGTTCTGCAGCAGGTTGACCAGCACCTGCTCGAGCCGGACCCGTTCGCCCAGAACGCTCAGGCCCGCGGTTTCGCCCTGGCGGACCAGCCGCGCCTCCTGGCGTCGCGAACGGCTGGCGGTCAGCAACACCGAGCCGTCGATCACCTCGGTGACCAGCGTCGGCTCGACCCGGCCGTCGGCCTTGCGCGAGAAGGCCCGCAGTTCGTCGGTGATCCGGCCGATCCGCTCGGTCATCGCCACGATGGCGGTGAAGGTCTCGCCAGCGGCGTCGGCGAGGCCTCGGCCGATCAGCAGCAGGCCGTTGTCGGCGTTGGCCCGGATCGCCGCCACCGGCTGGTTGATCTCGTGCGCCACCCCGGCGGCGATCTGGCCGAGGGACGCCAGCTTGTTGGCCTGCACCAGGTCGGCCTGTAGCGAACGGAGCCTCGTTTCGGTGCGCTGGCGCTCCTCGACCTCGTGCGACAGGGCGCGGTTGGCGTCGGTCAGTTCGTGGGTGCGTTCCTCGACCCGCCGTTCCAGCTCCAGGCGCGTCTCGCGATCGCGCAGGGCGGCCAGATGGATGCGCCGCCGCCGCACCCACAGCCAAAGCAGGGCCGCGCTCAGCAGGGTCCAGACAAGGGCGGTGATCCATCGCGCCGCCGCCGCCGCCTGCTCGGCGGAAGCGGCGGTGCTGAGGAGGTGCAGCGTCCATCCCGGCGCGACATCGGTCAGGCGGGTCTCGATCTGGCGTTCGGCGCGGGGCGTATCGGTCCGGGCCACGGCGCCGGACTTCTGGCGCAGGGGCAGGGGAGCGAAGGTCGCGCCGCCGTACTGGCCCCCCGCGCGCAGGGCGTCGCGTCGGGCCTGGGGCAGGGGATCACGGGCGAGGAAGCGCCATTCGGGCTGGCTGGTGATCAGCACCAGGCCTTGGCTGTCGACCACGAAAGCCGGCTCGCCGATGGCGCGCCAGGCGGCCTCGACGCCGTCGAACTCCAGCTTGACCACGACGACGCCCAGCGGACCCGTCGGGCCATCGACACGGCGGGCCAGGTAGAGGCCGGGCTTGCGGCTGACCGTGCCCAGGGCGAACTGCTCGGCGTAGCCGCTGCGCAGGGCCTGCGCGAAATAGGGGCGAAAGCCGTAGTCGGAGCCGACGAAGCTGGTCGGCAGCCGCCAGTTGCTGGCGGCCGCGGTGACGCCGTCGGTGGCGATGACATAGACAGCCGCGGCGCGCGCCTGGACGCCCAGCGCCTCCAGCTTGCGCGACAAGGCCTCCAGCTTGGTGGGCGAGCGGCTGGCGAGGGCGGCCTCCAGGTCGGCGTCGTCGGCCAGGACCAGAGGCAGGGCCCGCTGCTTGTCGAGTTCGCTGCGCAGCACCGCCGCGTGCAGCGCCGCCGAAGCGCTTGCCCGCGCCCGCAGGGCCGTCATCGCCCGCTGCTCGACCAGGGCTCCGACCGACCAGACCAGGAGCGCGCCGATCGCCGCCGCGACCACGGCGAACACCGCCAGTCGGGATCTTGATACAGCAGGGCCTGACGCGGAGAGCGCTTCCGGTGCGATCGACTTAGGTTGTGCCATATTCCACACAATATGGATCTGAGCTGGGCGGACTATGGCACGGCATGTCACGTCGAAGCGAGCCCGTATCGGGTTATTCTTTCAGTTATTCATGGCTTTACAGATTTTATCGGATCGTGGACTCCCGCCCTGACCATCCTGCGCCACTCTTGGTCCAAGCGCCCGACCTGCAAGGACGCGCGAGGAAACGAGCCCAGGAGCCCGCCAGATGATCCCGCAAGCCCCGTCCGCCGCGGCCCCGCCGCGCCCCGGTCCCTGGTACACGCATCTCTACGTCCAGGTGCTGGTCGCCATCGCCGCCGGCGCCCTGATCGGCCACTTCTGGCCTGGCTTCGGCGAGAGCCTGAAGCCGCTGGGCGACGCCTTCATCAAGCTGGTGAAGATGGTCATCGCCCCGGTGATCTTCCTCACCGTCGTCACCGGCATCGCCGGCATGCGCGACCTGGGCAAGTTCGGGCGGGTGGTGCTGAAAGCCTTCGCCTACTTCCTGACCTTCTCCACCCTGGCCCTGGTGCTGGGCATGGTGGTGGGCAACCTCGTCCATCCGGGCGCAGGCATGAACATCGATCCGGCCACGCTGCACAGCGAGAAGGTCGCCAGCTACGCCGCCAAGGCCCACGAGACGACCATCGTCGGCTTCCTCAGCAACATCATTCCCGCCACGGTCACGGGCGCCTTCGCGGATGGCGACATCCTGCAGGTGCTGTTCTTCTCGATCCTGTTCGGCGTCGCCCTGGTGCTGGTCGGCGACAAGGGCCAGCCGGTCGTCGATCTGCTGGAGTCGATCGCCCATGCCTTCTTCCGCCTGGTCGGGATCCTGATGAAGGCCGCCCCGATCGGCGCCTTCGGGGCCTTCGCCTTCACCATCGGCAAGTACGGCATTGGCTCGGTCGTGAATCTGGCCGCCCTGGTCGGGACGTTCTACGCCACCTCCATCATCTTCGTCGTGGTGATCCTGGGCGCGGTGGCCCGGTTCAACGGCTTCTCGATCCTCAAGCTGATCCGCTACCTGAAGAGCGAGCTGCTGCTGGTGCTGGGCACCAGCTCGTCTGAATCGGCCCTGCCCAGCCTGATCGACAAGCTGGAGCGCGCAGGCTGCGCCAAGCCCGTCGTCGGCCTGGTGGTCCCGACCGGCTATTCGTTCAATCTCGACGGCACCAACATCTACATGACCCTGGCGGCGCTGTTCATCGCCCAGGCCACGGGCGTGCACCTGTCGCTGGGCGATCAGCTGCTGCTGCTCTCGGTGGCCATGCTGTCGTCCAAGGGCGCGGCGGGCGTCACTGGCGCGGGCTTCATCACCCTGGCCGCCACCCTTTCGGTGGTGCCCTCGGTGCCGGTGGCCGGCATGGCCCTGATCCTCGGCGTCGACCGGTTCATGAGCGAGTGCCGAGCCTTGACCAACTTCATCGGCAACGCCGTGGCCACTATCGTTGTCAGCCGCTGGGAAAAGGCCCTCGACAAGGACGCCCTCGACGCCGCCCTGGCCGGTCACGCCGTGCCGTCCGATGTCGAGCCGGTTCCGGCCGCGGCCGAGTAAGGATCCTTCCAGGCAGTCGGGCCGCCCGCACGGCGGCCCTTTCCTTCCTCTTCCTCCCGCGCCTGGCGCGGGAGCGGGAACTCACGCCCATGCGCATTCTCTTCGCCACCACGGCCCTCGTGGCCGTCGGCTTCGCCGGCGCCGCCCGCGCCGAGGACGCCGATCTCGCCGCCCTCAAGGCTCAGATCCAGCTGCTGCAAGCGCGGATTGACGTCCTGGAACGCCAGTCCGCTGTCGCTACCGCCGCGCCCACGCCAGCGCCGATCGCGACCCTCCCGACCACCTCGCCGCCGAAGCCGGTCGCCGAGCCCGTGCGCTGGGAGAACTCGCCGCGCTTCACCGACGCCTCGGGTTCGACCTTCAAGCTGCGCGGCCGTATCCTGCTGGACGCCGTCGATGCGATCGCCGAGCGCGACGGCGTCGCCGACTATCACGCCCGCCAGTTCAAGGCCCGGCAGCTGTTCCTGGGCGTCGAGGGGCAGACCGGCCGCTGGGGCTATCGCCTGGAAGGCGGCGCGGTCAGCGGCGGCGCCTGGAGCTGGGACGACGCCATCATCGAGTACAAGCTCGACGCCCAGACCTCGCTGCTGGCCGGCAACCAGAAGGCCGCTTCGCTGGAGGGCCTGACTTCGTTCAAGTCGATCACCTTCATGGAGCGGGGCGCCTATGGCGACGTGATCGACGCTGGCTACGCCCTGTCGCTTGAGGCCGTGCGCACCGGTTCCAACTGGTCGCTGTGGGGCGCCTTGCAGGGCGACAACATCAACAAGACTGACGCCACGGGCGGCTACGACCCCAACCAGGCCGTCGAGCGCCTGGGCGCCACCGTTCGCGCCACCTGGTCGCCGCAGCTTTCCGACGCCGACCGCCTGCACCTGGGCGCCTGGGTGCGCCGCCGTGATCGGGGAGGGGAGACCGGCTTCACCTATTCGGCGGCGGCCAACACCGCCTTCCGGTCCCAGACCTCGTCCGGCGCGACCCTGTTCTCGACCGGCGCGGTCGGCGACGGCGACACCACGCTGGGGATCGAGGCCGCCTGGATCCATCGGGCGCTGTCGCTGCAAGGCGAGGCGGCCCGGATCAAGGTCGACCGCATCGCCACAAACCTCAGCTCGACGCTGGGCGGGCCGGACTTCGACATCGTCACCGCCTACGCCTCGGCCAGCTGGTTCGCGACGGGCGAGACGCGGCCCTACAATCCCAACGGCTCGTTCGGTCGGATCAAGGTCGCCCATCCGCTCGACAAGGGCGGCCTGGGCGCGCTGGAGTTCGCCGCCCGCTACGACTATGCCGATTTCAGCGACATGGCGGCCAACGGCGTCGCCACGCTCGCCTCGCAGACCGGCCTTTCCACGGCCGGGACCTACAAGGCCGTCACCTTCGGCGCCAACTGGTATCCCTATTCCTATGTGCGCCTGACCGGGAACCTGACGCGGGCGACCATCGACAACCGCCTGATCGCCGGCTCCCAGCTGGACGCCGACGTCACCGTGGCCCAGGCCCGCCTGCAGTTGGAATTCTAGAGTCGGACAGCCCGCTGACGGGATCGATACGGATCCCGCCAGCGGCCTCGATCGCTAGAGCTTGACCACCTGACCCGTGCGGGCCGACTGGCCAGCCGCCTCGGCCAGGGCCAGGGCATCGACGCCGTCGATATAGCCGATCGCCGGCAGGGCTTCGCCGCGGATGATCTGGGCGAAGTGGGCCATTTCCCGGCGATAGGCTTCGGCGTAGCGGTCGAGGAAGAAGTTCTGGAAGGCGTCGCTGGCCGCGCCGGCCTCGCCCCAGACCGAGACTGTGCTCTCGGTGACGTTGTCGGCCCGGACCAGGCCCTTGGAGCCGAAGGCCTCGATGCGCTGGTCGTAGCCGTAGCCGCTGCGGCGGCTGTTGCTGATCATGCAGATCTTGCCCGAGGCGGTGCGCAGCAGGATCTTGGCGGTGTCGACGTCGCCGGCCTCGCCGATGGCCGGATCCACCAGGCAGCTGGCGGCGGCGAACACCTCGGTCACCGGTTCGTCCAGCAGCCAGCGGGCCATGTCGAAGTCGTGGATCGCCATGTCCTTGAAGAGCCCCCCCGACACCTTGACGTAGGCGACCGGCGGCGGGGCAGGGTCGTGGCTGGTGATGTGCACCGTCTCCAGCGCGCCGACCGCGCCGGCCGCCAGCCGCGCCTGCAAGGCCTGGAAGCTGGGGTCGAAGCGGCGGTTGAAGCCCAGGAACAGCTTCACGCCAGGCGCGCCCAGTTCGGCCGCCGCCGAGCGGGCGCGGGAAAGATCCTGGTCGATCGGCTTCTCGCAGAACACCGCCTTGCCCGCCGCCACGGCCTTCAGGCTGTAGTCGAGGTGGGTGTCGGTCGAGCTGGCGATGATCACCCCGGCCACCGACGGATCGTTCAGCGCTGTGTCGAGATCGGAGACCTGGGCGCCGGTCTCGGCCGCCAGCGCCTCGGCCGCCTCGGCGACGGGATCCACCACATGCTTCAGCCGCAGGCCGGCCTGGCCGGCGACGTTCTTGGCGTGGATGCGGCCGATGCGGCCCGCGCCGAGGATGGCGATGTCGTGCATGGGAACCTTCAAGGTCTCGGTGGATTGAGCGCAGGAGCGGGCGGCGTATCCGTCGCCTGACCGTTCGATCGCGTCGTCTCGACCATGATCGCTCCCTCGTCCGGCTCATGACGCGGCCGGGACTTCGTGTTCCTGTAGCCTGGAATAAAAATTCCCTCTACGGGTAAAGTGGAATTCCTGGTCGTAAGTTGAACCCTGGCGTTCATACACGGAACGGATATTCTAATTTGACCGATCGGACTGTGGGGCGCGGATGACGGACGAAATCATGGCGGCGAACGCCCCCTCCAGCGCGGACGAACTGAGGGCGGCGATCCTCGATCGCTACGAGACGCTCAGCAAGCGTTTGCAGCAGATCGCCCGCTACGTGCTGGACGAGCCCAACGAGATGGCCCTGGAGACCCTGGCGGTGATCTCCGAGCGTTGCGGCGTGCAGCCGTCGGCCATCGTGCGCTTCGCCAAGACCTTCGGCTTCCCCGGCGCCAGCCAGATGCAGCGGCTGTTCCGCGACGGCCTGCTGTCGGGCCACTCGGCCCTGGGCTACGGTGAGCGCGTGCGCCACTTCAACGAAGCCGTGGCGCGCAAGCCCGAGAGCGGCGCGGATGTGCTGTCGGAGTTCGTCGAGGGCAACACCCTGGCCCTGCAGAACCTCGGCCAGACGGTCAGCGAGGCCGACATGGCCAAGGCCGTCGCCCTGATCGACAAGGCCGAGACGGTCTATGTGGTCGGCTTCCGCCGCTCGTTCCCGGTGGCCTCGTACCTGGCCTATTCGCTGCAGCAGGTGAACAAGCGCACCCTGTTCATCGATGGCGTGGCGGGTCTGACCAAGCAGCAGGTCCAGACGATCGGCCCCAAGGACCTGCTGATCGCCGTCAGCTACCACCCCTATGCCGAGGAGACGGTGCAGGCCGTCGAAATGGCGGTGCAGCGCGAGGCCAAGGTGCTGTCGATCAGCGACAGCCTGGTCAGCCCGATCGCCAAGCCGGCCGAATTGGTGCTGCACGTGCGCGAGTCCGAGGTGCGGACCTTCCGCTCCCTGGCCGCCTCGATCTGCCTGGCCCAGGCCCTGGTGATCGGCTTCGCCTTCGAGGCCAACAGGGAAAAGGGCAGGAAGCGCAAGGTTGGCTGAACCGTGCGTTCCATTCTCGCTCAAAAATGAAATGAATGTTGCGAGATTTTGAAGCTTGGAATATGCGTTACATGGCGCCGACGGGGAGGTCGGTCAGAAAAAAGTAGCGTGGAACCGGAATGGCGCACGACGAAAAGGCCCTTGATCTCATCACCGTCGGCCGTTCCTCCGTCGACCTGTACGGCCAGCAGACCGGCGGCCGGCTGGAGGACATGTCCTCCTTCGCCAAGTATCTGGGCGGCAGTCCGACCAACACCGCCGCGGGCGGTGCGCGCCTGGGCCTGAAGACGGGTCTGCTGACGAGGGTCGGCTCCGACCACATGGGCCGCTTCATCCGCGAGCAGCTGGTCCGCGAGGGCGTCGACGTCGCCGGCGTGCTGTCCGATCCCGACCGCCTGACCGCCCTGGTGATCCTGGGCATCCGCGACCGGGTCAATTTTCCCCTGATCTTCTATCGCGAGAACTGCGCCGACATGGCGCTGCTGCCCTCCGATGTCGACGAGGCCTGGATCGCCAGGGCCGGCGCGGTGCTGATCAACGGCACCCACCTGTCGCAACCCAATGTCTACGAGACCAGCCTCAAGGCCGCCCGCGCGGTGAAGGCGGCCGGCGGCCGGGTGGTCTTCGATATCGACTATCGCCCCGTGCTCTGGGGTCTGGCTGGCAAGGACGCCGGCGAGAACCGTTTCGTCGAGAACCGGCAGGTCACCGAGAAGCTGCAGGAGGTTGTGGCCCTCTGCGACCTGATCGTCGGCACCGAGGAGGAGATCCATATCCTCGGCGGCTCGACCGACACCATCGCCGCCCTGCGCGCGATCCGCGGCGGGGCCCCCGGCGCGCTGCTGGTCTGCAAGCGCGGGCCCGACGGCTGCGTGGCCTTCCCGGGCGCGATCCCCGACAGCCTGGACGAGGGCGTCAGCGCGCGCGGGTTCAAGGTCGAGGTGTTCAACGTTCTGGGGGCCGGCGACGCCTTCATGGCCGGCTTCCTGCGCGGCTGGCTGCGCGGCGAAAGCGTCGAGACCTGCTGCGAGTGGGGCAACGCCTGCGGGGCGATCGTCGTCTCGCGCCACGGCTGTACCCCGGCCATGCCGACCTGGGTCGAGCTGGAGGCCTTCCTGTCCGACCGAGAGCGGCCGTTCCGCCTGCGCGAGGACGTGGAGCTGGAGCACATCCACTGGGCCACCACCCGCGACCGGGTCTATGACGAGCTGACCGTCCTGGCCGTCGACCATCGCAGCCAGTTCCTCGACCTCATCGCCGAGACGGGCGGCGATCCCGAACGCATTCCGCACTTCAAGACCCTGGCCTTGCGCGCGGTCGAGGCCGTGGCCGGCGGCGACGAGAGCCGCTTCGGCCTGCTGCTGGACGGCCGTTTCGGGTTCGACGCCTTGGCGCAGGCCGCCGACCACGACTACTGGATCGCCCGCCCGATCGAGCTGCCCAAGTCGCGACCGCTGGAGTTCGAAAGCTCGGCCGACGTGGCCACCGAGCTGGTCGAGTGGCCGGCCAACCAGATCGTCAAGTGCCTGGTCTTCTATCACCCCGACGACGAGGTCGAACTGCGCGAACGGCAGGAGCGGCAGCTGCTGCGGTTGTTCGACGCCTGTCGCAAGACGCGCCACGAACTGCTGCTCGAGCTGATCCTGCCGCCGGGCATGCAGAGCGACAGCCGCACCGTGGCGCGCGGCGTGCGCCGGCTCTACGACCTGGGCATCCGCCCCGACTGGTGGAAGCTCGAGCCCCTGACCGACCCGGCCGCCTGGCGCGAGATCGAGATCGCCATCCGCGAGAACGACCCGCTCTGCCGTGGCGTGGTGCTGCTGGGGCTGTCGGCGCCGGAGGCCGAACTCGTCGCCTCGTTCGAGGTCGTCGCGCCGTTCCCGATCGTGAAGGGCTTCGCCGTGGGGCGGACGATCTTCTACGATGTGGCTCGCGATTGGCTGGCCGGCCGCATCGACGACGAAGCGGCCGTCGCCGCCCTGGTGAGCAAATTCAAGGTGCTGGTGGACGCCTGGAAGCGTCTGCGGAGCGCCGCCGAGAAAGCCGCGTAAATGGCCGCCGCCCATACCACCGTCCGTCTCACCGCCGCCCAGGCGACCGTCCGTTGGCTCTCGCAGCAGCATGTCGAGACCGGCGAGGGCGTGCTTCCTTACTTCGCCGGGGTCTGGGCGATCTTCGGCCACGGCAATGTCGCCGGCCTGGGCGAGGCCCTGCACGGCGCTCGCGACGTGCTGCCGACCTGGCGCGCCCACAACGAGCAGGGCATGGCCCACGCCGCCATCGCCTTCGCCAAGCAGTCGCGGCGCGAGCGGGCCATGGTCTGCACCACCTCGATCGGGCCGGGCGCGACCAACATGGTCACCGCCGCCGCCCTGGCGCATGTGAACCGCCTGCCGGTGCTGTTCCTGCCCGGCGACGTCTACGCCAGCCGTCGGCCCGATCCCGTCCTCCAGCAGATCGAGGATTTCGGCGACGCCACGGTCAGCGCCAACGACTGCTTCCGTCCGGTCTCGCGCTATTTCGACCGCATCACGCGCCCCGAGCAGATCCTCGACGCCCTGCCGCGGGCGCTTGCGACCATGCTCGACCCGGCGACCTGCGGCCCCGCGACCCTGGCCTTCTGCCAGGACGTCCAGGCCGAGGCCTTCGACTATCCGGAAGCCTTCTTCGCCAGGAAGGTCTGGCGCATCCGCGCGCCGCGTCCCGATCCGCGCGAGCTTGCCGATCTCGTCGCCCTGATCAAGGCGGCTAAGCGCCCGTTGGTCGTGGCCGGCGGCGGGGTGCTTTACGCCCGCGCCGAGGCGGTGCTCGCCGACCTCGTCTCCGCCGCCGGCCTGCCGGTCGCCGAGACGCAGGGCGGGAAGGGGAGCCTGGTCTGGGATCATCCCCTGAACCTCGGCGCGATCGGCGTCACCGGCACGAGCGCCGCCGTCGCCGCCGCCGAGCAGGCCGACCTCGTTGTCGGCATCGGCACGCGCCTGCAGGACTTCACCAGCGGCTCCCGCGCCCTGTTCGGGGCCGAAGGTCGCAAGCTGGTGCAGGTCAACGTCGCCCCGCATGACGCCCACAAGCACGGCGCCACCGCCGTCGTCGGCGACGCCAAGGCGGTGGTCGAAGCGCTCGCGCAAGCCCTGGACGGCTGGCGCGCGCCGGACGGCTGGACCGCAGAAGCGACTGGCGGGGTCGCCGGCTGGAACGCGATCTTCGACACCGCGACGGCGTCCGACGACCGGCCGCTGCCGACCGACGCCCAAGTGCTGGGCGCGGTGTGGCGGGCCTCGTCTGGCGACAGCGTCGTGGTCTGCGCCGCCGGCGGCCTGCCGGGCGAGCTGCACAAGCTGTGGCGCACCCGCCGGCCCGGCGGCTACCACGTCGAATACGGCTTTTCGTGCATGGGCTACGAGATCGCCGGCGCCGTCGGGGTGAAGATGGCCGCGCCTGATCGCGAGGTCCACGTGATGGTCGGCGACGGCAGCTACTTGATGCTCAATTCCGAGCTCGCCACTTCGGTGATGCTGGGCGCCAAGCTGATCGTCACCGTGCTCGACAATCGCGGCTTCGGCTGCATCAACCGCCTGCAAGCGGCCACCGGCGGGGCGGCGTTCAACAATCTGCTGGCCGACGTGGTCCACGAGACCCTGCCCGACATCGACTTCGCCGCCCACGCCGCGAGCCTCGGCGCGCGGTCGGAGAAGGTGGCCAGCCTGGCCGAACTGGAAGCCGCGCTGCAACGCGCCAAGGCCAGCGACCGGACCTATGTCGTGGTCATCGACACCGACCCGGCGCCCACCACGCCCGGCGGCGCCTGGTGGGACGTGGCCGTGCCCGAGGTCTCGGTGCGCCCGGCCGTCAACGCGGCCCGCGCCGACTACGAAGACAAGATCAAGCAGCAGCGTACAGGGGACTGACCCATGACCATCCGTTTCGGCGTGAGCCCCATCGCCTGGATCAACGACGACATGCCCGAACTGGGCGGCGACACCCCGCTGGAAAGCGTGCTGGCCGACTGCCAGGCGATCGGCTTTTCCGGCGTCGAACTGGGCGGCGTGTTCCCGCGCGACCCGGCGGTGCTGAAGCCGCTGCTCGACCGCTACGGCCTCGACCTCGTCGGCGGCTGGTACAGCGGCAATCTCTTGGTGCAATCCGCCGAGGACGAGATCGCGGCGCTGCAACCGCACCTGTCGCTGCTGAAGGCGATGGGCTGCACCGTCTTCGTCCACGCCGAGACCAGCAACGCCATCCACGGCGATCGCTCCCAGGCCCTGTCGGCCACGCCGCGCCTCGACGCCGAGGGCTGGAAGGAATTCGGCGCGCGCCTCACGCAGGTGGCCGACTACATCGCCTCCCAGGGCTTGAAGTTCGCTTACCACCATCACCTGGGCACCGTCGTCGAGCGGCCCGAGGACCTTGACGCCTTCCTGGCCAACACCGGTCCTTCGGTGGGCCTGACCGTCGACACTGGTCACGCGGCTCTGGGCGGCCTCGATCCCGTCTCTATCATCCGCAACCACCCCGAACGCGTCGCCCACGTCCACTGCAAGGACATCCGGGGCGAGGTGTTCAGCAAGGTGATCGGCCAGGACGGCGGCAGCTTCCTCGAAGGGGTGCTGGCCGGCATGTTCACCGTGCCGGGCGACGGCTCGCTGGACTACGCCGCCGTCATGCAGGCTCTCGCCGAAATCGGCTATTCCGGCTGGATCATCGTCGAGGCCGAGCAGGATCCGGCCATCGCCAATCCCCGCGAGTACGGCGAGATCGGCCTGGCCACCCTGAAACGCGAAGCGGCTTCGGCGGGCTTGAGGGCCGCGTGATGAGCCGGCTGCTCGTTCGCCCCCACGCGCCCGCCGCCGACGGCTCGGTGCTCGAGGTCACGCCGCAAAGCGCCGGCTGGAGCCATGTCGGCTTCCGGGTGATCAAGCTGGCGGCTGGCGAGACCTTCGACGGCGTCGAGCCCGACCGCGAAACCTGTGTGGTGATCATGAGCGGGGCCGCCGAGGTCAGCGCCGAGGGCGTCGCGTTCGGCAGGGTCGGCGGCCGCGCCAGCGTGTTCGAGGACAAGGCGCCCGGTGCGGTCTACGTCCCCGCCGGCGCCGCCTACGCGGTCGTCGCCGTCACCGAGGTCGAATTGGCCCTGTGCACCGCTCCCGGTAAGCCCGGCGGCCAGGCCCGGCTGATCGCCGAGGCCGACATGCCGCGCGAGGTGCGGGGGCAGGGGACCAACGTCCGCCATGTCCGCAATATCCTGCCCGAGACCGCGCCGGCCGACGGGCTGCTGGTGGTCGAGGTGATCACTCCGGGCGGCCACTGGTCCAGCTATCCGCCGCACAAGCACGACACCGCCGCCGAGGGCGAGGAGACGGCGCTGGAGGAGACCTACTATCACCGCCTGAACCCGCCGCAGGGCTTCGCCTTCCAGCGCGTTTACACCGACGACCGCAGCCTCGACGAGACGGTCTGCGTGCAGGACGGCGACGTGGTCATGGTGCCGCGCGGCTATCACCCGGTCGGGGCCCCGCACGGCTACGACCTCTATTATCTCAACGTCATGGCCGGCCCGCACCGGAAGTGGATCTTCCGCAACGACCCGGCCCACGACTGGATCGTGCGCAAGCCATGATCCTCGGCGACATCGACAAGGAGCGCGTCATGCGCAGCATTCCCCACTTCGTCGGCGGCCGCGCCGTCGAGGGCGCGTCCGGACGTTTCGGCGAGGTCTTCGATCCCAACACCGGCAAGGTGCAGGCCCGCGTCGCCCTGGCCTCGGCCGAGGAACTGAACGCCGCCATCGCCGACGCCAAGGCCGCTCAGCCGGCCTGGGCCGCGACCAATCCCCAGCGGCGCGCCCGGGTGATGTTCGAGTTCAAGCGCCTGCTGGAAATCCACATGGAGGAGCTGGCCCACCTGCTGTCGGCCGAGCACGGCAAGGTCATCGCCGACAGCAAGGGCGACATTCAGCGCGGCCTGGAAGTCATTGAGTTCGCTTGCGGAATTCCTCACTTGCTGAAGGGCGAGTATACGCAAGGCGCTGGCCCCGGCATCGACGTCTATTCCATGCGCCAGCCGCTGGGCGTGGTGGCGGGCATCACCCCGTTCAACTTCCCGGCCATGATCCCGATGTGGATGTTCGGCCCGGCCATCGCCTGCGGCAACGCCTTCATCCTCAAGCCGTCCGAGCGCGATCCGTCGGTGCCGGTGCGCCTGGCCGAACTGATGATCAAGGCCGGCCTGCCGCCGGGCATTCTCAACGTCGTCCAGGGCGACAAGGACTGCGTCGAGGGCATCCTCGACCATCCGGACATCAAGGCCGTCAGCTTCGTGGGCAGTTCCGACATCGCCCAGTCGGTGTTCCAGCGCGCCGGCGCGGCCGGCAAGCGCGTCCAGGCCATGGGCGGCGCCAAGAACCATGGGGTCGTCCTGCCTGACGCCGATCTCGACCAGGCCACCGCCGACATCATCGGCGCGGCCTACGGCTCGGCCGGCGAGCGCTGCATGGCCCTGCCGGTGGTCGTGCCGGTCGGCGAGAAGACCGCCGTCGCCCTGCGCGAGAAGCTGGTCGCCGCGATCGGCTCCCTGCGGGTCGGCGTCAGCACCGACAAGGACGCCCACTACGGCCCGGTCGTCAGCGCCGCCCACAAGGCGCGGATCGAGAGCTACATCCAGCTGGGCGTCGAGGAGGGCGCTGAACTGGTCGTCGATGGTCGCGGCTTCGCCCTGCAAGGCCACGAAGACGGCTTCTTCGTCGGGCCGACCCTGTTCGACCACGTCAAGCCGACCAGCCGCTCCTATCAGGACGAGATCTTCGGCCCGGTGCTGCAGATGGTTCGCGCCGAGAGCCTTGAGGAGGGGATCCATCTCGCCTCGCGCCACCAGTACGGCAACGGCGTGGCCATCTTCACCCGCAACGGCGACGCCGCCCGCGAGTTCGCCGATCAGGTCGAGGTCGGCATGGTGGGCATCAACGTGCCGATCCCGGTGCCGGTAGCCTATCACAGCTTCGGCGGCTGGAAGCGCTCGGGCTTCGGCGACCTCAACCAGTATGGCCTGGACGGCGTGCGCTTCTACACCCGCACCAAGACCGTCACCCAGCGCTGGCCCAAGGGCGGCGCGGTGCTCGACCAGAGCTTCGTCATCCCGACCATGCGGTGAGGCTGGGCTCATCCCCAACCACACTGCGTGGTCCTCGTCCTTCGACGAGCTCAGGATGAGGACCATTGCAGGCCGCGGCGCTTGTAAAACCTCATCCTGAGCTTGTCGAAGGACGAGGTTTTCGCCCGGTCGTCGCCGACCCCGCTACCGACGCGGCGGCCGCAGGCGGAACTTCACCGGCGCGTCGCGGTCGGCCGTCAGGCGGCCTCCGACGAGCTTGAGCTCCGCCACCTGGATAACGGTCCTCTGCTTCCAGTACGGATCGCTCTGGGCTTCCGGCTCGGCGCCCTGGTGCACGAAGTAGTAGATGAAGGCCCGTCCGCCGCTGACCACGATGTCGGGATGCTGGCCGATGCCGCGATCGGTCGACAGCGCGCCTGGGGTCTGCAACAGCCGCTCGGCCTGCTCGGTCCAGTGCAGCCCGTCCTTGGACTGGAGCACCAGCAGGCCCTTCCAGACGTCGGCGATCAGCCACCAGCGCCCCTTGAAGCGAAAGACCTTGGGTCCCTCGGCCGCGCTCTTGGTGACGTCGCCCTCGGGCGCGGGCGTCCAGGTTTTGAGATCCTGGCTGTCGACGGCCTTGAGACGGGTTTTGGGCCGAGAGTCCCGATAATACAGGCGATAGCGGTCCTTCAGCCGCACGACCGAGGCGTCGATGACCAGGTCGGAGCCCAGGTCGAGCGTCTCGCCGCAGGTCCAGTCGGAAAGGTCGGCGCTGGTCAGGTGCACGATCTTCGTCGTCGCGCCGGGTTCGCCCCAGCGGTGGTGGACGCCGGGCACGATGGTGAGCCACAGGTGGTAGACGCCCTGCTCGTAGAACAGCTCCGGCGCCCACAGGGTCACGCCCGTGCAGGCCTGGGGGAAGGTCGCGGTCCCCTTGTAGCGCCAGGTCACGCCATCCGCCGAGGTCGCGACGCCGATCGGGGTGGCGTGCACCCAGGCGACGTCAGCCGGATCGGGCAGGCGCAGGGTGGCGCGCCGGTTGGTGTAGAACATCGTCCACAGATGCGCCGCGCGGTCCCAGACGATCGACACGTCGGCCGCGCCGTCCAGCACCGGATCCCGGTAGAGCGGCTTGGGCGCGGTCTGCGCCGCCGCCAGGCTGGGAGCTAGCAGGCCAAGCAGCAGGGCCGCGATCAGCGCTCGGTACGGACGTCGCGCCTTGCCCTTCACGGCGCTTTCTTCCCGGGGCGCACTTCCACGATCGCGCCGTCGGGACCGTAGGTCAGCGGCTCGATGGCGATCGAGCGGCGGTGGTCGCCGCCGCCGGGCAGCAGGTTGTCGTGATAGAAGAACCAGGTCCGGCCCTTGTCCTGTAGGATGGCCTGGTGGTTGGTCGAGATCTTCAGATAGTCGAAGATCACGCCGCGATAGGCGTAGGGGCCCAGCGGCGTCTTCGAGGTCGCATAGACGATCTGGCCCGGCCAGCCGGTCGAGAAGCTGAAGTAGTAGAGACCCTTGCGCTTGTGCAGGAACGGAGCCTCTCCGTACTTCTTCTTCGGATCGTCGGTCGGGAAGCCGGTGACGGCGATGTCCTGGATCGGGCCGACCAGGCTCTTCATGTCCTTGCCCAGCTTGACGATCTTCGGCACGCGGGTGCCGAACAGCATGTAGGCTTGGCCGTCGTCGTCGATCAGCACCTGCGGGTCGATCGGCTCGGCGCCGGCGTTGGCGTCGCGGGCCTTGTCGACCAGCGGCGCGCCGATGGCGTCGACGAACGGCCCCTCCGGACGGTCGGCTACCGCCACCCCGATCTTGTCGCCGCCCACGGGGGCGTAGAAGTAGTACTTGCCGTCGCGATAGGCCGCTTCGGGCGCCCAGGCCTTGGCGTCGGGCTTGGCCCACTTGAACACCGTGACCCCCAGGAACGCGCCGCCGTCCTTCCAGGCCTTGAGGTCCTTGGAGGTGTAGAGCCGCCAGGTCGTCGAGTCCCAGTACTTGCCCGAGTTGGAGGCGTCGTCGGTGGCGTAGAGGTAGTAGCCGCCCTTGAAGGCGTGCGGCGACGGGTCGGCGTTGAAGCGCGGGCTGATCGGTTCGCCGGCCAGGGCGGCGCTGGCGAGAGCCGATCCGGCCAGCAGGACGGCGAGGCAGAGGGCGAGACGCTTCATGGGGAACTCCTTGGACTCGCCGGCTTCGGCAATCGAGGCGATGGTCATGCGGACGGCTATTGCGGCGGCGTGGCTTCGGCGGGATGGGCCTTGTCGGGTGTCGTTCCGTCGCCGCTGAACGGCTCGAGGCGGAAACTGACGCGCGTAGGCTCCAGCCGCGTGCGGTACTTCATGTGCGGCAGGCCAAAGCCGTTCCAGGTGGTGTCGCCGCCGATCCCCCACTGGGCGGCGTCGACCAGCAGGGTCCCGTCGCCATGGGGGACGATGTCGGTGGACTTCCAAGTCCCCGGCGGGCGACGGTAGAGGTCCTCGTAGGGGAAGGCGAGGGCGGTGGTCATCAGCGGCTTGTCGCCGGCGACCCGCAGGCCCCAAATTTTACCTTCAGGGACGCCGTTCCCCGACAGCTCCAGCCAGCGCACGTCGATCTTGTTGCCGGTGTCCTGGGGCCGCATGTAGTCGTGGTTCTGGTCCGCCACCGCGCCCCGCCACAGGCCGATCGGGGCCGAGGTGTAGCGGTCGACATAGGTTTCGTGCGGGCCGCGGCCGTACCATTCGACGGTCTTGAGGCTTGAAGGGACCGTGAACCACAGGCCCACGCGCACCGGCGGCGGCAGGTCGTCCTTCAGCGGCGTCAGGTCGCCGGTCACGGCCACCGTGCCGTCGCCGGCCATGGCGTAGGTGGTGACGAACTTCGCCGCGCCGGCGCCCAGTCCATAGGTCACGACCACTTCGCTGCCGTCGGCCGTGGCGCGCGCGGTCACCGAGCGCAGCTGGCGCTGCTGGGTCATCACCTGCCAGGGGCGTTGCTGGGCCGACAGGCCGGTGCCGGCGTCGTTGTCGGTCTCGGCCCGGAAGAAGTTCGGCTGGCCGCCCTTGGCCAGGACAACGCCGCCCTTGCTGTAGGCGGCGAGCAGGCCGGTCGTGCGATCGATCTTCAGCGTGGCGCCGGCCGCCGAAAGGGTGACGGCGTCCTTGCTGTCCGCGAGCGCCACCGCGCCCGGCCGGGCGGCGGCGGGTTTGGCCGAGACGGAAACGGCGAACTGCTCCCAGCCGACCACGAAGCCAGCCGGGGTCATCGGCACGGCGCCTGCCTTGGCCTTGGCGCGGACGGTGACGAGGTATTCGACGCTAGGCTTGGTTGCGATCGCCGGCAGCGGCAGGGTGAGGGTCTCGACGCCCCGAGCCTTGGTCGACAGAGCCGGCAGGGCGCCCGAGGCGACCTCGACGCCGTCGCCCTCCAGCACCCAGTCGAAGTCGAAGCCCGACAGGTCGCGGAAGTCGTGGCGGTTGGTCACCGTCACCTTGCCCGTGGCCGGATCGAAACCGCCGAACTGGATCGGCGAGAGCACCTTGCGGACTTCGTAGAACTGGGGATTGGGCGTGCGGTCGGGCTGGATCACGCCGTCGCCGAATTCGATCTCGCCGCCGGGATTGGGCCCGTACTCGCCGCCGTCGCCCCAATAGCGGCGACCGTCCTTGGTGTAGCGGTACATCGACTGGTCGACCCAGTCCCAGATGAAGCCGCCCTGCAGCTTGTCGTACTTGTAGATGGTGTCCCAGTAGTCCTTCAGATTGCCGCCCGAATTGCCCTGCATGTGGGCGTATTCGCACTGGATCATCGGCTGGGTGCGGGTGGGGTCGGTCGCCCAGTCCACCATCTTGGTCACGTCGTCGTACATCGGGGCGTAGATGTCGACATAGGTGTTGGGCACGTGCTCCCAGGGGCGGGCGCCCCAGCCGAGATAGGAGATCAGGCGGCTTGGATCGCGCTTGCGGGCGGCCGCGGCGGCCTTCTCGAAGTTCTGGCCGATGCCGGCCTCGTTCCCGAGCGACCAGAAGATCACCGAGGGGTGGTTCTTGTCGCGCTCGACCATGTTGATCACCCGGTCGACATGGGCGCTTTCCCAGGCCGGATCGAAGCCGATCTGGCGCTTGGCCCGCTGGTCCGGATCGGCGTTGCCCCAGCCCATATAGGCGTGGCTCTCGATATTGGCCTCGTCCATGACATAGAGGCCGTACTCGTCGGCGAGGGCGTACCAGAGTTCGGCGTTGGGATAGTGGGCCGTACGCACGGCGTTGATGTTGGCGCGCTTCATCAACTCGATGTCGCGGCGCATGCTCTCCTCGGAGATGACGTGGAAGGTCTCCGGATCGTGCTCGTGGCGATTGACGCCGCGGATGACGATCGGTCGGCCGTTGACCGCCACCTTGCCGTCCTTGATCTCGACGGTGCGGAAGCCGATGCGCTGCGGCGTGGCCTGGACGACGTTGCCTTGGCCGTCGAACAGCTCGACCAGCAGGGTGTAGAGGTTGGGCGTTTCGGCGGTCCATTGGCGCACGCCTGGGACCGTGGCGTTCAGCGAGACGGTGCGGGCGGCGCCGGCGGCGACCTTGGTTTCGGCCTTCAGCACCTCGCGGTCGCCGTCGAGCAGGGTCATCCGCGCGGTCAGCGGGGCCTTGCGGGCGGTCAGGGAGAGCTCCGTCGAGAGCACGCCGTCGCGGTAGGCCTTGTCGAGGCCGGCGTGGACGAAGACGTCGCTGGTGCGGGTTTGCGGTACGGCCTTCAGATAGACCGAGCGCTCGATGCCCGAGACCCGCCAGAAGTCCTGGTCCTCGAGGTAGGAGCCGTCGGCCCAGCGGTGCACCTGGATGGCGACGAGGTTGGTCCCCGGCTTCACCCACTTCGTCACGTTGAACTCGGCCGGCAGCTTGGAGTCTTCGTAGTAGCCGACCTCCGCTCCGTTGACCCAGACGCGGTAGGCCGCGCCGGCCGCGCCGATGTGCAGGATGACGTCCTGGCCGCTCCAGCCGGCCGGAACCTCGAAGGTGCGGCGGTAGGAACCGACCGGGTTGGTCGCGTGCGGGATCAGCGGGCGGTTGGCGGGGAACGGGTAGGTGATGTTGTTGTAGCGGGCCTGGTCGTAGCCCTGCGCCTGCCACATGGCCGGCACCTTGATGCTCTTCCAGGCCGAGGCGTCGTAGTCCGACTTTTCGAAGCCGTTGGGCACGTCGTCCGATGACGGGCTGAACTGGAAGGCCCACTGGCCGTCGAGGCTGAGGTAGCGGGCCGACCTGGTCATGTCGCCGGCCAGGGCGGCGGCGCGGCTCTCGAAGTGGAAGTGGCTGGCGCTGGCCGGCATCTTGCCGCGGGCGTTGACCGCAGGGTTCTCCCAGTCAGGGCGGGCCGCGTCCACCTGCACCGGATCGACTCGGGGCGCTTCCTCCGCCTGGGCGGCGAGGCCGATCGCCAGCCAGGCCGCGCCCGCCATCATGCTTGCCTTCATTACACTCACTCCCTGACCCGAGCCTCGTTCAGCCCGCGTCGCTTTTCCAGTCCGGCTGCGCTCAACGCTCAGGTGAGGCGCTGTCACCGCTGGTTGCGACCTATCTATTTTGGCCTGACCAATTTGCAATTCCGAAAAATATTTTCTAGATTGTCTTGGGAAAATAATATACAAATCAATTTAACAATACGAAAAAAGCCAGCGATATCAAACTGATCGTCGTTGGTTTACGGGCGCGGCGCCGTGTGGGTTCCATCTCCACATTGCCCTGGCCAATCGCAAGATTGCTGGGACCGGTACCGCGAGAGGGGTTGGCTGAAAAGCTGTCACGCAAGACGGCGGGCCATAACGAGGAGGGAACGAAATTGAAGTCCAAGATCAGCTCGATGCGCGTCCTGAAGGTCGCGCTTCTGTCCGCCACCGTCATGGGCGGCCTGCCGGCCATCGCCCTGGCTCAGGAAGCGGCCGCAACCCAGAACGACACGGTCGACACCGTCGTCGTCACGGGTTTCAAGAAAAGCTACGCCGACGCCGTTCGCACCAAGAAGAACGCCGTTGAAATCACCGACGGCATCTCGTCCGACGGCCTGGGCCGCTTCCCCGACCTGAACGTCGGCGAGGCCCTGCAGCGTATCCCGGGCGTCCAGATCAACCGCGAGGCCGAGGGCCGCGACGCCACCATCAACCTGCGCGGCATGCCCGGCGAATACGCCCGCAACACGCTGAACGGCCAGTCGTTCGCCGGCCCCGCGCTGCTGCGCGACAACCAGGGCTCGCCGCTGGGCGCGTTCAACTCCGACATCTTCTCGGCCTTCGTGATCCAGAAGTCGCCGATGGCCAACACCGTCTCGGGCGGCCTCTCGGGCAATGTCGATCTGCAGATCGCGCCGGCGCTGTCGCGCAAGGACGGCGGCTTCATGAAGGCGTCCTACGAGTACAACACCCTGGGCAGCCTGGGCGCGCCGGCCGCGACCATCGGCTACAACAAGCACCTCACCGACGATCTCGCGGTGTTCGGCACCCTGGCCTACAAGAAAGAGAACTTCCGCCGCGATACGATCCGTCTCAACAGTTACGACTATCTGACGTCGGCGATGACGGGCCTGACGGCCAGCCAGTTCAACGCCACCTATGGCCAGTACTATTCGCCCACGGCCTGCGCGACCAGCGCGACGTCCTACTGCCGCTCGCTGGCCCAGGCGCTTGGTCTGTCGCAATCGGCGGCCTCGGCCTACATCAACAGCAACACCGGCTCGACCAGCAGCAACGGCGTCTGGGCCAACACCCAGATCCGTCAGTACACCCGCATGAACGTGGGCGAGGTCTGGTCGGGTACGGCCGGCGTCGAGTGGCGGCCCAATGACGACACCAAGATCGGCCTGATCGGCTTCAAGACCGATCGCAACCTGCCGGATACCGTCCAGTACTTCCTGATCAACACCGTCCTGCCGTCGTCCACGGCCGGCGCGGGTACGGTGATCACGCCGACGGGCACGCCGGTGAAGACCAACGACGGCCGCTACCTGTACCAGAGCTACACGTTCGCCAACATGAACGCGCTGTCCTCGACCCGTCTGTATTCACAGCGCCAGAAGTCGGACGGCCTGCTGGGCACCTTCGACTGGAAGAACGAGGACTGGCGCGTCGCCGCCGCCCTGACCCTGTCGTCGGGCTACAACGCCTCGGTCGAGACCGAGGTCGACGTCGCCAACTACACTCGCGCGGGCGGCAACGGCGTCACTGGGTCGCTGACCACCGGCCTCGATGACATCGGCAACTTCATCTACACCACCTCGCCCAACCCGCAGAACTCGATCACGACCGGTCAGACCTGGACCTGGGGCGGAACATCCGACCCGACGTCGTTCTACAACAACGGCGCCAAGGCCAACTCGACCAACCAGATCCAGATCCAGGGCACCGAGAGCTTCGCCGAGAACGAGCTGAACAGCGCGGCGTTCGACGTCGAGCGCTTCACGGAGCTGGGCCCGATCAAGAGCATCCAGGCCGGTGTGCGCCTCGAGCGCGAGAAGTATGTGTCGACCGGCTACCGCGTCTACGCCTACGGCGCGCAGCTGCAGAACATCACCTCGAGCATGATGATCACGTCGCCCTTCGTCGACGACTTCATGGGCGGCAAGGGCGGCAGCTACAATCGTAACTGGCAGGTGCTGAACATCCGCGAGTTCCTGAACGCCGTCCGCCCGGTCACCGCCTATCAGAGCGGCGGCCTGTCGACCCAGGGCTTCAACATCCAGTACTCCGACAGCAGCTACTACGACAAGAACTTCACCAACGAGAACGATATCAATCAGTTCTACATCCAGGCGAAGTACGATACCGAGATCTTCGGTCATGGCCTGCGCGGCAACTTCGGTGGCCGCTACGAAGACACCAAGAACACCATCACGACCCTGGATCGCACGACCGCGCCGACCGACTCGATCGGCTCGGCCACGGCCTTCAAGACCGAGAAGTACGTCAACAAGTACGACTACTTCCTGCCCTCGGCGATCTTCGTGGCCGACGTCACCGACGACCTGATCCTGCGCGGCGCCTACTACAAGACCTATGTGCGCCCGCACCCGCGCCAGTATTCGCCGTCGACCAAGGTCAGCCCGACCCAGATCCTCAACACCAGCCTGACCTCGGGCAGCGTCAACGTCTACGACGTCTCGGTGCAGATCGGTAACAACAAGCTGAAGCCCTATCTGGCCGAGTCCTTCGACCTGTCGCTGGAGTGGTACAACCGCCCCAACGGCCTGGTTTCGCTGGCCTATTTCCGCAAGAACATCACCGGCCGCATCGCCTCGACCTCGGATCCGGCGCTGCTGTGCCCGGCCGACGGCTCGACCTGGGGCTTCGGCGCCCTGTCGTGGGACGGCACCTACTGCACGGCCACGGCGCTCAGCAGCACCACCAAGCAGGTGCACGTCAACGCCAGCGGCGCCTACAACCTCGACAAGCCGACCACCGTCGAGGGCGTCGAGTTCAACATCCAGCAGAACCTCGATTTCCTGCCGGGCTTCTGGAAGAACTTCGGCGGCAGCTTCAACTACGCCTACACGACGTCGAAGAGCCCTTCGATCGCGCCGTTCCCGGGCATCTCCAAGCATAACGTCAACGTCATCGGCTACTATGAGACGCCGAAGTTTGGCGTGCGCATGGTCTACAACTACCGCTCGGCCTACGACCTGAACGCCAACGGCACCTACAGCGGCGGCTCGCGCTCGGTCAAACCGCGCGGCCAGCTCGACATGTCGGCGTCCTACAACGTCAACGACCAGCTCACCGTCTCGCTGGACGCCTACAACCTGACCGACGCTGTCCGCTTCGAATACGAGAACGACTACCAAGTCTCGCGTTGGGTCGACTACGACGGCCGCACCTTCACCCTGACGGCGCGCGCCACGTTCTAAAGTTCACTTCCCCCAGTGATGCACTCGATAGCCGGTCCCTCCGTGGACCGGCTATATTTTCTCTTCCGCGGCGCCTTTCGGGCGACTCGCGGAAAGCCTGAGACCGGAAGGATTTCGATGCCGGGACTACGCGCTGGACTTTCCACCCTGCTGGCGACCCTCTTGGCCACGACCGCGCTGGCGGCGGGCCCGATCGCCCAGGCCGCCCCCGCCCAGTCCCTCTACAAGCTTCCCGCCCTCGAGGTCGGCCTCGGCAACGACAACGAAGGCGACACCATTCCCGGGCCGACCCTGCCCAACGGCTCGATCCATCCCTCGCCCGAGACGCCCAATCCCAGCAACGCCGGCTACAACGCCGCCGAGCCGATCAGCGGCTTCGCGCAGCTGCATTCGCAGGGCTCCGGCGGGGTCACCACCTACGGCACGTTCCTGCTGTCGCCCCAGGTGGGCGAGGCCCAGTTCGACGAGACGGCCCACCTGTCGCCCAAGGCCGACGAGATGCTCGCCGCCGACACCTATTCGGTGCGGCTGACCCGCTACGACACCAAGGTCGAAGCGACGCCGGCCCACTACGCGGCGATCTATCGCCTGACCTATCCCGACACCGATCACGCCCAGCTGGTGTTCGACGTCACCCGCAAGGTCGGCGGCCTCGTCGCCTCGGACCAGGCCGACGTGAAGCTCTATCCGGCCGAGGGCAAGATCGTCGGTCACGTAAAGGCCAAGGGCTACTGGAACCCGGCCCTGATCGACATCTGGTTCGTCGCCAAGTTCGACCAGAAGCCGGTCGCCTGGGGCGTGTTCGACAAGGCCGATCGGCGCGCCGGCACGACCGAAGGCAAGACCGGTCCGGACGAGCGCCTGGGCGCCTGGCAGACCTTCAAGACCACGGCCGGCAAGCCGCTGCTGGTCAAGATCGCGGTGTCCTTCACCAGCGCTGAGACGGCCGAGGCCCTGCTGGACCGCGAGATCCCAGATTGGAACTACGACCGCGTCCGCCAGCAGGCCCAGGCGGCCTGGAACGATCGGCTGGGCGAGATCGAGGTCTCGGGCCTGGACGCGGCGCAGACCCGACGGTTCTACACGGCCTTGTACCACGCCTCGACCCATCCCCGGGACCGCAGCCTGGACCAGCCGGCCAAGGAGCTTGGGCGCCCCAACTGGGACGATCACTACACCCTGTGGGACACCTACCGGACGCTGTTTCCGCTGATGTCGGTGCTGCGCCCCAGCGACTACGTGGCCAATATCAATTCGCTGATCCACACCTTCGACAAGTTCGGCGCCGCCGACACCGCGATCATCGGCGGCCAGAACTATCATGTGGGGCAGGGGGGCGACGAAGTCGACAACGTGCTGGGCGAAGCGGCCCTGCGTGGCGCGGCGGGCGTCAACTGGAACGAAGCCTGGCGGCTGACCCACTTCAACGCCTTCGAGCGCCGTCGCCCGCGCTATCTGGAGAGCGGCTATTTCGGCGTCGGCGACCGCAGCCCCGAGCCGAACAACCAGCGCGCCAAGTCGGGCTCCTCGACGCTGGGCTTCGCGCTCAACGACTATTTCGCCGCCCAGGTCGCGGCCAAGGCCGGCCATGCGGACGAGGCCGGCGCTTTGCTGAAGCGCTCGGCCAACTGGCGCAAGATCTGGAACCCGGAGACCACGAGCGACGGCTTCGCGGGCTTCCTGATGCCGCGCTATCCGGACGGCAAGTTCCAGGACATCGATCCCAAGCTCGGCTGGGACGGCAAGGTCCACAACAATGTCGGCTACTACGAGGGCACGGCCTGGATCTATTCCTACGGCGTGCTGCATGACCTGCCGGGCCTGATCGAGGCCATGGGCGGCCGGGTGCGCTTCAACGAGCGCCTGAACCACGCCCTGGACGCGGGCCTGATCGACATCACCAACGAGCCGTCCTTCGCCACCCCCTGGCTGTTCCATGCCCTGGGCCGGTCGGACCTGTCGTCCTACTGGTCGGGCGAGGTGTTCAAGCACTTCACCGCCACCGCCTATCCGGGCGACGAGGACGCTGGGGCGATGAGCTCCAACTACGTCTTCAACCGCCTGGGCCTGTTCCCCAAGCTGGGCAGCGACCTCTTCTACCTGCACGGCCCGCGCCATCCGCGCAGCGTGCTGCACCTGGAGGGCGGGCGGTCGCTGGAGGTCGTGGCGGAGGGCGCCGGGGCGGATCGTCCCTACATCGCCGCGGCCAGCCTGAACGGAAAGCCGCTGCCGGGCCCCTTCATCACCCAGGCGCAGGTGCTGGCCGGCGGCGTGCTGAGCTTCACCATGACCGACAAGCCCGGCCAGTGGGCCTATGACGGCGCGGTGCTGAGCAGCGAGGCCAGCGTTTCGGCCCTGGCCGACGGCAAGACCTCGACCGTCTGGGCCGCCTCGGCCGGCCAGTCGGCGACGTTCACCCGTTCGGCGACGACCTGCCTGAAGGCCTATACCGTCAGCGTCGGCGCCAAGGAGGCCGATCCGACCGCCTGGCGGTTCAGCGGCTTCGACGGCAAGCGCTGGGTCAAGCTGGACGAGCGGCGCGGCGAGCGCTTCGAGCATCGCCACGCCACCCGCAGCTTCGACCTGAAGTCCGGCAAGGCCTATGCCCGCTATCGCCTGGAGCTGACCGCCGGCAAGGCGGTCGAGGTTTCCGAGGTCGAGTTGATCGCCGGGACAGCCTGCCGTTGAGGTTTGGCGCGTCGTCGCCGTCCTATCCAGTACAAGACCCGCCACGCGTAGGGAGGCCTGGGCCTATGAAGATGTCGAAGTCGATCTGGCGCGGCGCCCTGGCGCTCGTGCTGTGCCTCGGCGCCGTCCAGGCCGCCCAAGCCCAGAGACGCGGCGAGGCTGGCGCTATCTTCACCGACAGCCTCTCGCGCGGCGGCTTCGTGCTGGTCGAGACGGGCAGGGCGCCGACCATCGTGGTCGATCCCGCCGACGCCGCCGTCGTGCGCCACGCCGCCGACGACCTAGCCGAGGACCTCAACACCGTCACCGGCCAGCAGGCGGCCGTGTCGAGCGCTCCTTCGGGCAAGACGGCCATCCTGGTCGGCACTTTGGGCCACAGCAAAATCATCGACGCCCTGGTCGCGGCCAGGAAGATCGACGTCTCGCGGCTCTCCGGCGCTTGGGAGAGCTTCGTCGTCGCCTCGGTCGACCGCCCGGCGCCCGGCGTCGACAAGGCCCTGGTGGTGGTCGGCAGCGACCGGCGCGGCACGGCCTTCGGCGTCTACGAGGTGGCCCAGGCCATGGGCGTGTCGCCCTGGGCCTGGTGGGCGGACGTCACGCCCAAGCATCGCGACAAGCTGTTCGTCGCCGCCGGCGTCCATCGCTTCGGCCCGCCGTCGGTCCGCTACCGCGGCGTCTTCGTCAACGACGAGGACTGGGGCCTCTATCCGTGGGCGGTGAAGACCTTCGATCCCGAGCGCGGCGACATCGGGCCCAAGACCTATCGCCGGATCTTCACCCTGCTGCTGCGCCTGAAGGCCAACACCCTGTGGCCGGCCATGCACCACACGACCGCGCCGTTCAATTCCGATCCGGAAAACGCCAAGTTGGCCGAGGAGTACGGCATCGTCATGGGCTCGTCCCACGCCGAGGCCATGCTGCGCAACAATGTCGGTGAGTGGAAGGACGACCCGGCCAAGTTCAACTACGCGACCAATCCCGAAGGCGTGAAGGCCTATTGGGAAGAGCGCGCCAAGGCCAACGGCCCCTATGAGAGCCTCTGGACGCTGGGCATGCGCGGCATCCACGATACCGGCATGGTCGGCCCCAAGACCATGGAGGAGAAGGTCGCGCTGCTGGACAGGATCATCGCCGACCAGCGCGAGGTCCTGGCCAAGAACGTCTCGGGCGACGTTTCCAAGGTTCCGCAGATCTTCGTGCCCTACAAGGAGGTGCTGGAGATCTACCGCGCCGGGGTGAAGGTCCCCGACGACGTCACCATCGTCTGGCCCGACGACAATTTCGGCTACATCCGCCAGTTCCCCAGCGCCGAGGAAGCCGGCCGCAAGGGCGGGGCGGGGGTCTACTACCACCTGTCCTATCTGGGTTATCCGCTGGCCTATCTGTGGCTGGGCACGACGCCGCCGGCCCTGGTCCAGGAGGAGATGATCCACGCCTGGGACAAGGGCGCGCGCAGCGTCTGGATCGCCAATGTCGGCGACATCAAGCCGGCCGAGATCGGCGCCAGCCACTTCCTGGAGATGGCCTGGGACATCGACCGCTGGCGGGGCAAGACCCAGCGCCAGTTCCTGGCCGACTGGACCGGCCGTGCCTTCGGCCCCCAGCTAGGCGGCAAGGCGGCCGACCTGCTCGACGCCTATTACCGCCTGAACTTCGAGCGCCGACCCGAGCACCTGGAATGGCAGCCCCAGGCCGAGAACCGGCACCTGTCGAGCTACACCCCCGACGAGGTCAATGACCGCCTGCGGGCCTTCCGCAAGCTGACGGCCGACACCAAGGCGGCGAGCGCCGATGTGCCGCCGGAGCTGGCTGACGCCTGGTTCGAGCTGGTCGAATTCCCGATCCGCGTCTCGGCCGCCGCCAACATGCGGTTCTTCGCGGCCGAGCGTTACAATGAACTGGTCGACAAGCAGCAGGCCATGGCCCGCTCGGCCGGCGGCGCGGCCGTCGAGGCCCAGGCCGAGATCACGGCCCTGACCGACCGGTTCAACAACCAAGTCGCCGGCGGCAAGTGGCGCTGGCTGATGCCGGAGGAGCCCGCCGACAGTCAGTGGCGGATCTACCGCGCCCGTCCGATCCCGACGCCTAGCCTTGGCCTGGTCTCCAATCCGGCGGCGTTCCTGGCCGTGGTCGATGGCAATGCGCCGGCCAATTCGCCGATCGTCGAGGCCGAGGCCTTCGCCGCCAACACCGGCTGGCGTCTGGTCGAGGGCGTTGGCCGCGGGCGCGGCGTCATGCTGGCCGATGCGCCCGGCGCGACCCTGACGCTGGCGGTCGATGTGGCGACCGCCGACGGCCGCCGCGTGCAGTTGGGCGTCCTGCCGATCTTCCCCGACGGCCAGGCCCAGGACATCGCCTTCGACGTCAGCATCGACGGCGGTCCGCCCGAGCGCGTGACCCTGCCGCGCAAGGTCGGCTCGCCGGCCTGGGCCGAGGGCGTGCTCGACAACCTGCTGAAGCCCGTCGTCGGGCCGTCGCTGTCGCCCGGACGGCATACGGTGGTGGTGACGGCGCGCGTGGGCCGCGTGGGCCTGGACCGGGTGCGTCTGGTTGTTCCCGAGCAGGTGGCGACGCACGAGAACCATTGAGGGTGACTTCTCCCTTCCCCCTTGATGGGGGAAGGGCCGGGGATGGGGGTGTCTGCTGAGTTGGCGACCGCGCGGCGTCCAGCGCCGCATCACCCCCACCCCAACCCTCCCCCATCAAGGGGGAGGGAGTTTAGACAGTTCTGTTAAAGCCCGTTCGGCGGCGCCGTGAAGGTCGTCGCCCAGGTCGACGGCGCGGGCCCCATGGTCAGCTCCAGCACCCCGCCCTTGGCCAGTTCGTCGTGGGTGATCCAGGCGCGGTCGATCGGCTTGCCGTTCAGCTTGGCCGCCGTCACGTAGCGGTTGGCTTCCGACGCCGCCGGAGCCGAGACGACGAAGGTCTTGCCGCCTTCCAGCGCGATGGCGCTGCGCGTGAACACCGGCGAGGCGATGTAGTAGTAGGGCTGGCCCGCGTTCGGGTAGAGGCCGACGGCGTTCCAGACGTACCAGCTCGACATCGCCCCGGCGTCGTCATTGCCCGGCAGGCCGGTGCGGGTCGCCCGATAGTGCTTGGCCATCAGCTGGCGGGCGATCTCGGCCGTGCGGTCGGGCCGCCCAGCGTGGATGTAGAGGTACGGCGCCAGGATGTCGGGCTCGTTGCCCTGCGAATAGTGGCCGTCGAACAGGTGGTCGAGCCAGGTCACGAACCCCTTGGCGCCGCCCGTCTTGGCCATCAGCCCGGCCACGTCCTGTGGGACGTAGGTCGAGTACTGCAGGGCGTTGCCCTCGTAGAACACCGCGTCCCACCACGGTCCCGAACGGTCGGGATACTCGTAGGTGCAGCTGTAGTTCTCGACCCACTCGCCGTTGGGATAGCGCGGCCGCACGCAGCCCAGCGTATCGTCCCAGATGTTCTTCCAGTTGCCCGAGCGCGCGATGTAGCGCTTGGCGTCCTCGGTCTTGCCCAGGGCCTTGGCCACCACGCCGATGGCGTAGTCGTCATAGGCGTATTCCAGGGTGCGCGAGGCCGAGCGGGTCTGCGTGAAGGGCACGTAGCCGAGCTTCAGGTAGTCCTTCAGCACCCGGCCCTGCAGGAAGGGCTGGTCGCTGTCGACCTCGCCGTTCTTGCGCAGCGCCTCGTAGGCCAGGGGCAGGTCGAAACCACCCAGCTTCTTGACCACGGCGTCGGCCACCAGGATGTCGCCGTTCGAGCCGCCCTGGGTCATGCCGTTGGCGCCGGCGATGCGCGAGTCCGGCATCCAGCCGGTGTGCTTGTAGGTGTCGATCAGGGAACGGAGCATGTCGCGCTGGCGCTGCGGCTGGATCACCGTCATCAGCGGATGCAGCGTCCGGAAGGTGTCCCACAGGGTGTAGAAGTCCTCGTAGTGGGGCTCGTCGGACTTCCACCAGACGTTCTCGCCCGACAGGTCGTGCGGCATGGTGTGCGAGCGGTAGAGCGCGGAATAGAAGATCCGCTGCTGCTCGTCGCTGCCGCCCTGCACCTGGATCTTGGCCAGGGCCTGGGCCCACTGGGCCTTGGCCGCCTCGTGATAGCCGTCGAAGTCCCAGCCGGGCATTTCCTCGGCCAGGTTGGCGCGGGCCTGGTCGGCGCTGACGAACGACACGGCCAGCTTCATCTGCACCTGGCGGTCGGTGGTGGTGTCGAAGGTCAGCCAGGCGCCCAGACGGTTGGAGAACTCGCGCTCGGTGTCGTACTCGATCATCAGGCCTTGGCGGTTGGCCGCGCTCTTCACCTGCGAGCCGCCTTCGGCGCGGCCCTTGCCGGGCTTGGCCTCGAACCAGCCTTGGCCGGCCGTCCACGAGCCGAAGGCCTTGGCCGGGCGATCGACCACGGCGTGGAAATAGAGGGTGTAGGGCGCCGGATTCCAGCCGCCCTCGACCGTGACCTCGCCGGCCAGGGTGTGGTCGTCGATCAGCTCCACCTTGGCCAGCCGCACCCGCTGGCCGCGCCCGCGCATGGCGACCACCGAACTGACGTCGAAGATCAGCTGGCTCTGCGCATTGGCCGGATAGGTTAGGCGCTGGAAGCCGACCCGCCGCGAGGCGGTCAGTTCCACCTTGATGCGCTCGGCCTCGCTGTTGCCCAGGCCCACGGCGTAGTAACCGGGCGAGGCCCGTTCGTCGGTCTTGCCGAAATGCAGGTGGTTCAGCTTCAGCGGGCCGACGGTCGGCGTGACCCGGAAGTTGCCGTACTTGCCCGAGCCGCCCGTGCCGCTGACATGGGTGTAGCTGAAGCCGATGATCGGGCTCTTGGAGTCGTAGCCGTTGGTGTCGGCGTTGGTGGTGTCGGGGCTCAGCGACACGAAGCCGAACGGCACGCCGGCGCCCGGCACGGTGTTGCCGCCGGTCACCCCGCCGCCGTCGACCCCGACGAAGGGATCGACCTTGCTTGTAAGATCAGGCGGCCCTGCCTGCGCGAGGGCCGCCAGCGGGGTCGAGATCATGACCGCGCCGAGCAGAAGGGCTCGAAAGGAACGCATCGTCGCCATCCTGGATACCGGCCGAGTCGAGTCAGGCCTTGTGGGTGCGGGCGTAGTGGTCGAAGGCGACGGCGGCGACAATGATCAAGCCGATCACCACCTGCTGGAAGTACGAGGTGACGTGCATGATGACCAGGCCGTTGGACAGGACGCCTATCAGCAAGGCGCCCAGGATGGTCCCGCCGACATTGCCCGAGCCGCCCGACAGGCTGGCGCCGCCGATCACCACCGAGGCGATGACCCTCAGCTCGTAGCCGGTGCCGGCCACGGCCTCGGCCGAGCCCAGGCGCGCCGACAGCAGGAAACCCGACAGGCCGGCCAGGGCGCCGATCACGGCGTAGACGCTGGTGACGACGAAATCGACGTTGACCCCCGACAGCCGCGCGGCCTCGGCGTTGCCGCCCACCGCATAGACCTGGCGGCCGTAGCGGGTGTAGCGCAGCACCACGTGGCCGACGGCCGCCACCAGGGCGAAGACCACGATCGGCACCGGCACGAACAGGATCTGGCCCGTGCCCCACCAGCGATAGGCCGCGTCGAAGCCCGAGATCGGGCCGCCGTCGTTGAGCAGCAGCGTCGCCCCGCGCCAGACGGTCATGCCGCCCAGGGTGACGATGAAGGCCGGCACGTGCAGCTTGGTCACCACCTTGCCGTGGACATAGCCGGCGATCAGGCCGACGGCGCTGGAGATCGCCAGGGCGACGAACCAGGCGGCAGGCGAGCCGCCGATCAGGTTGGTGACCACATAGGCCGCTGCGAGCGAGGCGCAGGCCAGCAGCGAGCCCACCGCCACGTCGATGCCGCCGATCAGGATCACATAGGTCATGCCGACCGCGATGATCCCGTAGATCGACACTTCGCTGAGGATGTTCAGCGCGTTGCGCAGCGTCAGGAAGCGCTCGTTGACGGTTCCGAACACGGCGATCAGCAGCAGCAGGAACAGGATCGTCCGGTGCTTGCGCGCGAAGGCCAGCAGGTCGAAGCGGCGGCCGGGCGGCGGCGCGGCGCGCTCGGCGGCCGGGTCCGGGGAGAGGGTGGGGGAGGCGGTCATTGCGGGCGGTGTTCCATTCCTGACGAGACCGGACGGGCGCCGGTCGCCATGTAGGCCATCAGGCCCTCTTCGGTGGCCGTTTCGGCCTCGAGATCGGCGACGACCGCGCCTTCGCGGAAGACGACGATGCGGTCGCTGACGGCCATGACCTCGGCCAGTTCCGTGGAGATGACGACGATCGCCACGCCCTGGGCGGCCAGATCGCACAGCACCTGGTGCACCTCGGCCTTGGCGCCGATGTCGATGCCGCGGGTGGGCTCGTCGACGATCAGCACCCGCGGGGCCAGGGCCATGGAGCGGCCCAGCAGCACCTTCTGCTGGTTGCCGCCCGACAGCTTGCCGATCGCGGTCTCCTGGTCGGCCATCTTGATCCGCAGCTTCTGGCGGTAGGTTTCGACGAGGTCGCGTTCGGCGCTCTCGTCGATCCATTGGCCCATGCGGCTGAGACCGCCCAGACTGGGCAGGCTGAGATTGTGTCGGATCGAATGGTCGAGGAAGCAGCCCTGCTGCTTGCGGTCCTCGGGCACCAGCATGACGCCGGCCTTGATGGCGTCGCGCGGCGACTTCAGCTTCAGCGGCTTGTCGTCCAGCTTGATCGAACCCGAAGCAATGGCGTCGGCGCCGAAGATCAGGCGGGCCAGGTCCGTGCGGCCCGCGCCGACCAGGCCGGCCAGGCCGACGATCTCGCCGGCGCGCACCTCCAGGCGGATGTCCTTGAGATAGTTCGGCGCGGAGAGGCGAGGACGGCGGGGGCTGACGCCCTCCACCTTCAGCACCACCGGCCCGGGCGGGCCTTGCCGGACGCGGCGGGTGAACTCGACATTGCGGCCGACCATCAGCCGGACCATGTCGGCCACCTCGACGTCGGCCACATCGCCGCTGGCCACCCAGCGGCCGTCGCGCATGACGGTGTAGCGGTCGCACATGGCCTTCACCTCGGCCAGGCGGTGCGAGACGTAGATCACGCTGACGCCGCGGGCCTTCAGGCCGGCGATGATGGCGTGCAGGCGATCGACCTCGCGGCTGCTGAGCGCCGCCGTCGGCTCGTCCATGATGATCAGCCGGGCGTTCAGGGTCATCGCCTTGGCGATCTCGACCATCTGTTGCTCGGCCACCGTCAGGTGACGGACGACCTCGTTCGGATCGAGCGGCAGGCCCAGTTTGTCCAACAGGTTGCGGGCGTCGGCGCGTAACTTGCCCCAGTCGATGAGTCCCAGCCGCTTGGGCTCGCGGCCGAGATACATATTCTCGGCGACGCTGAGCTCGGGAAAGAGGTTGAACTCCTGATAGATCGTGGCGATGCCCAGTTGCTGGCGACGCAGGGGCGCATCGCGCGGGTCCAGCGCATGGCCGTCGAAGGTCACGGTCCCCTCGTCGGCGGCGTGGGCGGCCGACAGGATCTTGATCAGGGTCGACTTGCCCGCGCCGTTCTCGCCCAGCAGGGCATGGACCTCGCCGTTTCCGACGGTCAGCCGCACATGGTCGAGGGCCAGCACGCCGGGGAAGCGCTTGCTGACCTTGCTGACGTCCAGGAGGGTCATGGCGACCTACTTGACCTCGGAGATGCGCGAGGCCTCGGTCAGGTTGGCGCTGGTGATCAGCACCGGGGTCAGGCTGACCGATTTGGGCGCGGCGCCGGTCTTGATCTTGTCGACGGCCTGGCGAAGGGCGGTGCGGATCTGCTGGCCGGGGTTCTGCTCGACCGAGGCGACCATCTCGCCGGTCTTGATGCGGGCCAGGGCCTCGGGGATGGCGTCGAAGCCCAGCACCTTGATCTTGGCCGGGCCGAAGCCCGCGGCGCGCACGGCCTCCAGCGCGCCCATGGCCATGTCGTCGTTCAGGCACAGGATCACGTCGGGCGGGCTGTCGTGCATCGAGGTCAGCACGTTCTGGGTGACGGTCAGGGCCTGGTCGCGCTTGGAGTTGGCGGTCTGCTCGGTGACGATCTTGAACGCCGCGCCGCCGGCCGCCAGGCCCTCGTGCACGCCCTTGACCCGTTCGATCGAGCTGGAGCTGCCGGGGTCGTTGGTGATCACCACCACACGCGCGCCGGCCGGATAGGTCTTGACCACCCAGTCGGCCATGGCGCGGCCGCCGGCCACGTTGTCGGCGCCCACATGGGGCACGGGCGGCGTCGCGCCGGCGATGTTGCGATCGACCGAGATCACCGCCACGCCCTGCTTGGCCAGTTCGTCGGCGGCGGTCGCCAGCGCCTTGGAGTCGGTCGGAGCGACGATCACCACCTTGGCGCCCTGCACGGCGGCGGCCTCGAGGTCGGCGATCTGCTTGGAGGAATTGTTCTGGGCGTCCATCACCTGGACCTTCACGCCCAGCTTGGTCGCCTCGTCTTCCAGTTCGCGGCGCATGGCCACGAAGAAGGGCTGGGAAAGGTCGTTGAAGCTGACCACCACCTCGGCGTCCTGGCCGCCGCGCGAGCAGGCCCCCAGCAATCCGCCGGCCGCCGCCGTCAGCCCGAGTCCGGCTGCCAGACCAAGGAGGCGCCGACGCGTCGTCTGGGGGCGGATCATGGCGTTTCTCTACTCGCTAATGGACTTGATTATCGGATGCTGAGCATCGCTTTCGTTGGCTGACACAAAAGTGGAAGGCATATTCCATGTCAAGGTCATCTGGGAAAGTGTGTTTCATTTTCGTGCGCGGCGGTGTAGTGGGTGACCGCTGTCGTCGAGGTAGGCCGCGCCACCGAGTCCGGAGGCTGGCCGACGTCGCACCGAAGATTCCGCAACGCCAGGCGCGCGGGCGAGCATGCCTGATCTGGCGTGAAATGGAACGGCCGAGATCGGCCGGTTCATGACGATCTGGGAACAACTGAACGGCGTCTCTTCCCTCTGAGACGCCGTTCCTTTTTCGTCCTGACCAAAGTCGCCTAGAGGCCGGCCGCCTGGCTGAGGGCGCGACCCACGGCGTCATAGTCGCCGTTGAAGTGGTGGTCGCCGGGCAGGCCGATCTTGCGCACCTGGGCGGGGAAGGTCGGGCAGGCGTCGCCGTGCTCCTCGGAGCCATAGACGCAGACGATCTTCAGATCCTTCAGCGAGGCCAGGACCGGCGCGATCGGATAGCTGTCCTTGGCGCCGACATCGAGCCAGTCGCCGGGGTGGAACTCCAGCTCGCCCGTGGAATCGGTTCCGAGCAGGGCGACGATGCGGACCTGGCCGCGCAGGTCGGCCGGCAGGTGCTGGACGATGATCGGCAGGGCGTCGGCGCCGAAGGAATAACCCGCCAGGATCACCTGTTTCTTGCCCCAGGCGGCCTGGTAGTGGCGGATCACGGCGGCCAGGTCGTCGGCCGCGGCCTGCGGCGTGCGCCGGCTCCAGAAGTAGCGTAGGGAGTCGTAGCCGACCACGGGCACGCCCGCCTTCACGAAGCCTTCGGCCAGGCCCCGGTCGATGCCCGCCCAGCCGCCGTCGCCGGAATAGAACACCGCCAGCGTGTCGCCGTTCGAGGCCGTCGGCACCTCGACAAGCGGCAGGCCGGCCAGTCGGGCGGCGGAGGCTTGTGGCGCTGCGACGGCGACGGGAGCGATCGCGGCCAGGGCCTGGGGCAGGTCCGGCTCGACACGGCCTTGCGGCAGTGTGGCGGCGAAGGCGCGGGCTGGCGCTGCGTCCTGGCCGACGATGACGAACGGCGTGCTGAGCTTCGGGTTCGGCGCATAGGCGAAACCGCCTTGCGTCGCCGCCGTGTGGACCAGGCCGCCGTCGCCGGCGATCAGGGGGCGGGTGGTCGCGAGATCGGCGCGGAAGTCGAGGCCCGCGCCGCCCTGGAAGATGCCGACGGGCGACTGAGCCAGCGTCCCATAGGCCAGCGCCGCGCCGGCTCCCCGTCCGATCAGGATCGGCCGGTGATAGCCCGAGAACTTCAGGGTTTTCTGCGCGGCCTGCGCCAGTTCGGAGAAGTCGCCGGCCGGATAGAGCCCGTGGCCTCCGGCCGCTTGCTCGGCGGCAGGCAGGAAATGGCGCAGGTCGACGCCGACCACGGTGGCGTCCTGCATCGTCAGACGACGGGCCAGGTCGGTGAGCTCGGGCGTCCATCCGGCCTTGTCGGAGATCAGCACCACGAACCGGCCGGGCTCGGCGGCCCGCCGATAGATCGTCACCGCGCCGAACGAGCCGAAGTGGAAGGGCGTCTCGGTCAGCGGACCCATCGGGACGGGCGGGGACGGGGGCGCGGCGACCGTCCCCGCGTCGGCGGTGGCGGCGAGGCGGCCGTGCAGGGCGACGAAACCGCCGGCGCCCAGGGCCAGGGCGGCGCCGGCGCCTAGCAGGATCTTGCGGATGGACATGGGGAGGCTCCCTCGACGTGACTGCGAGGGTGTTGTCCCAGGCCCGGCTGTCTTCTCCCTGCCGCCGACCTTACGGATTTGTGAGGGTGGGCGGTTCGCGGCCGATCAGACGGGTGGCGTCGATCAGGGCGGGGGCCAGGCCCGACGGCGGGGCGGCCAGGTAGCGCGGCGTCCAGACCGGATCGAACTTGCTCTTGAACGCCCGTAGCCCCTCGAAGCCGTAGTAGGCGCCGCCGCGACGGGCGATCTGGCGGCCGACCTTGTGCCAGAAGGGCGCGAGGCGATGATCGACCAGGCCCGACAGCGGGGCCATGCCGAGGTTGAACCAGGCGAACCCCCGGGCCTTGGCCCACAGGATCAACTCGACGAACAGGAAGTCCATGACGCCGCGCGGCGCATCGGCAAAGTGGCGCATCAGGTCGATGGAGGCTTCGGTCTCTCCGCCGGTCCAGATGTTGGCGAAGGCGACGATCTCGTCTCCCTGCCGAACCAGCGCGATCGGATCGTGGCGGAGCACCGCGGGGTCGAAGCGGCCCAGCGAGAAGCCCTTCTCGCGTCCGCCATGGTCGAGCAGCCAGGCGTCCGACACCATCCGCAGGCGCGCCAGCAGGTCGTCGGCGATCGGCGGCTGGACGACCTCGAAGCTCAGGCCCTCGCGCTGGCCGCGCGCGTAGCTCTGGCGCAGGTTGCGGCGAGCCCCGCCGGCCAGCTCGAAGTCGGCCAGGGGCACGCGGGCCTCTTCGCCCAGCTTGATGGCCGAGAGACCCAGGTCGAGATAGTCGGTGATGCGCTCGCCGCTGGCGTGATAGGCGACCGGCCGCGCGTCCTGGCGATCGGCCAGTTCGCGGAACTTCCAGAGCAGGGCCTTGCCGGCCTCGCGGTCGCCCACGGGATCGCCGAGCATGATCAGGCTCGCGCCCTCGGCGCCGTACATCAGGAAGGCCGAGCCGTCCTCGGCGGCGAGGATCGCCTTGTCGCCGGTCAGGGCCAGGCGGGCGGTGGTGTCGGGCGAGGCCGAGACCAGCGGGCGGATCGCCTCCAGCGCCTCGCGCGGCGCCGGCCGGGCCTCGGCGTGCGGCAGGCGCGCCAGCCGCCAGATGCCGCCGGCGAAGATCAGCGCCCCCAGGAAGGCGATGCTGCGCATGAAGCGGGCGTGGTCGGCGTGATAGCCGAAGTGGGTCAGCAGCCGGGTCTCGAATGGCGCGCGCTCGTAGATCCAGGCCCCCAGGGCGATCGAGCCGACGAACACCGCCAGCACGCCGGTCGCCAACCACGGCGCCAGGGCGTCGCGTTCGATCGCGCCGCGTCGGGTGAACAGTCGTCCGGACGCGAACAGGGCCGCGGCCAGGGCGAGCGCCACGCAGGCCGGCGCGAAGTCGAGGCCCCGCAGCAGGGCGGTCGAGGCCGCGAGCAGGGCCACCGGCATGGCCGCCAGCCTTGCGGTCTGCAGCCGTCGGAACAGGCCCAGCGACAGCACCATCAGCGCCAGGCCGCTGGCCAGCGAGATCAGGTGGCTGGTCTCGACCACGATCAGCGGCACGACCAATTTCAGCAGGCCCAGGCGGTCGGTCGGGATGCGCCCGACGGCGATCAGCACCAGCGCGCCACCCAGCACGAAGGAGACGGCGGCGATGGCGGTGGGGCCCGTCGCCCGCCAGGCCCGGCGAACGGCCAGGCCCGCGCCGCGCGCGCCGGACTCCAGGCTCAGCAGCAGGCCGGCGGCCGCCAGCAGCGGGACGATGTAGTAGAACAGGCGATAGCCGACGAAGGCGGCGGTCAGGGCCGCGCGGTCGAGGTTGGGCAGCAGGGCCAGCATCGCGCCCTCGAACACGCCGACGCCGCCGGGCAGGCCAGAGAACAGGCCCGCCGCGGTCGAGACCGCGTAAGCGCTGGCGAAGGCGGGGAAGGGCGGCGCGGCGTCGCCGACTAGCAGCCAGACCAGGGCCGAGGTCGCGATGTTGTCCGCCACGCCGATGACCATCTGGGCCAGACCCCAGGTCAGCGGCGGCAAGGTGAAGGCGCGGCCGAAGATCCGCAGCGGACCGCGCTGGGTCGCGCAGGCGACGAGATAGGCGATGGGAAAGCTCAGCAGCAGCACGCCGACCGCATGCGCCAGACCCGGATGCAGATGCAGCACCGCGAAGGTCGCCGCCGGCGCGGTCAGCAGGCTGACCCCCGCGAGGCTGGAGAGGCCCAGGGCGAAGGAGACGGCGCAATAGAGCGTGGTGCGCGCCACCTTGCCGACGTCCGCGCCGTGCCGGCCGTAGAGCCGGGCGCGCACCGCTCCCGCCACGATCGGGGTCAGGCCGATGCTGTTGGCGAAGGCGTAGGCGATGAACGAGCCGGGCAGGCCCACGCGCAGCGGCACCTTGGCGCCGGCCCAGCGCAGCCCCAGCTGCTCGTTGACCGCCAGGAGGCTGTAGCTGAGCGCGACCAGCCCGCCGGCCATGGCCAGCCGTGCCGCGCCCCAGTCGTGCATCTCGCGACCGATCTCGGCCGGCGACAGGTGATGAAGCTCACGCCAGAGCACGAAGGCCGCCGTCGCCAGCAGGGCGATCGGCAGCAGTCGCGAAAGGATCGTCTTCAGAGTGTCCACGCCCATGACGGGCAGGGGAGCGGCTTTCGTCTCCGGGGTAAAGCCGGTTCGCGCGACGTCAGACACCGGCGACCTCCGCGACGATCTCTTCGGCGGCGGTTTCAGCCCGGCGGGCGGCCTCGGCGGTCTGCTGGCCGAGCACGATCAGGTGGGCGGTCATGTCGGCCAGTTCGCGCGTGCGCAGGGCGTCGAGCTTTTCGTGCAGGGCCATGATCTCGAGCTCGGACTTCAGATTGACCTCGTAGTCGTGCTCGGCGGCGGCGCGGTCCTTCGAGGCCTGACGGTTCTGGCTCATCATGATGATCGGCGCCTGGACGGCCGCGATCATCGACAGGATCAGGTTGAGGAAGATGAAGGGGTAGGGGTCGAACGGGCGCAGGCCCAGGCGCGGCAGGACGCCCGCGTTCAGCCCGGCCCACAGGACCAGGAAGAAGGCGAAGCTGATAATGAAGCCCCAGGAGCCGCCGATCTCGGCCACGCGGTCGGCCAGACGCTGACCGAACGACATGGCTTCATCCGTCTCGTCGGCGATGTTGCGAGCGATGGCGGCGCGCCGGACGATCTGCAGGATCACCCGGCGTTCCTCGGATTCCAGTTCGCGAAAGCCGTGGCCCAGCAGGCGACGGGCTTCGGCGTCGAGTTTCTGGATGGCGTCGCGCATGGTCTTGGCCCCTCTGCTGTCGTTGACGACGAGGGGCTTGATCGCGCCGGCGTCTCACCGGGACTTGGCGCGAACCTGGATTTTCTGTGAGGTTCAGTCGATCGCGGCGGCGGGCAGGTCGAGCACCACGCGCAGGCCGGGACGATTGTCGCCCAGGGTAAGGCGGCCGCCATGCAGCTTGGCGCAGGCCGCGGCGATGGCCAGGCCCAGGCCAGAGCCGGGCGTTGAGCGGGTTTCGTCCAGCCGCACGAACCGTTCCAGCACCCGGCCGCGCTGGGCCGCTGGCACGCCGGGTCCGGTGTCGGCGACGACGAGGCGCGGGCCGTCGTCCTCTCCGGTATCCAGCGACAGGGCGACGCGGGCGCCGTCGCCGGCGTAGCGGGCGGCGTTGTGCAGCAGGTTGCCCAGGGCCTGGCGCAGGATCAGCTCGTGGCCGACGAACGGAACGGAGACGTCCGGGGCGGTCACGACCAGGGCCTGGCCGGCGTCCTCGATCACCGGCTCGAAGAGGTCGCCGATGTCGCGCACCAGTTCGGCCAGGTCGAGCGGCGCCATCAGGTCGCGCGACAGGCCCGACTCCGCCCGGGCGATGTCGAGCAGGGCGCTGAAGGTGGCCAGCACCTGGTCGCACTCAGCTTCGGCCTCGGCGATCAGCGCCAGGCGGTCGGCCTGGGCGAGGTCTTCGTCCAGGGCGCGATTGAGCGCCCCTCGCAGACGGGTCAGCGGCGAGCGCAGGTCGTGCGACAGGCTGTCGGTGACCGTGCGCATGCCGGTCATCAGCTCCTCGATCCGCGTCAGCATGGCGTTGATGGCGACCGCCAGGTCGTCGAAGACGTCGCCCGCCCCGGCGATCGGCGCGCGGGCGGCGAGGTCCCCGCCGGCGATGTCCTCGGCCGCGCGGGCGATGCCCTCGGCCCGGCGCATCAGCAGGCGGCCCAGGAACAGGGCCGCGCCGGCGACGATGACCAGGCTGATCAGCAGGGTCGCGCCGACGGCGGTGACGATCGCCCAGTGGAAGGCGCGGCGGTCGGTGAGGTTTTCGTAGATCACCAGCGTGCCGCCCACCGACATCGGTTGGACGAGGATCTCGTAGTCGGCGTCGCCGATCTCGCGGACGCTGTAGCCCGGCGCCGGCAACTGCTCGGCGGTCAGCAGGCTGGCGCCGCCGACCCGCCGTCCGTCGTTGTCGAAGGCGGCGTAGTCGAAGGCCCCGCCCTCGCTGCGCGTGCGCCGGTCCAGGGCGCGGGCCATGGCCGCCAGGCCGTCCTCGTGGGCGAAGGCGACGAAGTAGTCGCGCGCCGTCTCGGCGACCAGATGCTGGCGACGCTCGATCAGCCGCTCGCCGGCGAAGCCGACGATGAAGAGGCCGATGGCCAACGCCAGGGCGACGGCGCCGGCCACCACCAGGGCCAGGGTCGCGGGCCTGGCGCCGCGCACGGGGCGGGGCCGGCTCAAGGCGCTTCCGACAGGCGATAGCCCGAGCCGCGCACGGTGTGCAGCAGGGGCTTGTCGAAGCCTTCGTCGATCTTCTTGCGCAGGCGGCTGATGTGGGTGTCGATCAGGCTGGTGTGCGGGTCGAAGCGATAGTCCCACACCTCCTCCAGCAGCATGGTGCGGGTCACCACCCGGTCGCGGTGGCGCAGGAAGTATTCAAGCAGCTTCAGCTCGCGCGGCAGCAGTTCCAGCGTCCGGCCGGCCCGGGTCACGCGCCGCGACAGCAGGTCGAGCGTCAAGTCGCCGCAGGCCAGGCTGGTCTCGACCGGCTTGGCGCCGCCGCGGCGCATCAGGTTCTCCAGCCGCGCGGCCAGCTCGGCGAAACCGAAGGGCTTGGTCAGGTAGTCGTCGGCGCCGGCGCGCAGGCCGGTGACCCGCTCGTCCAGGTGGGCCAGGGCGCTGAGGATCAGGATCGGGGTCTGCACGCCGGCCGCGCGCACGGCCTTGGTCACCGACAGTCCGTCCATGCCCGGCAGCATCCGGTCCATGACCACGGCGTCGAAGTCGGAACTGCTGGCCATGTAGAGGCCGTCGCGGCCGTCGGCGACGTGCTCGGCGGTGAAGCCCGCCTCGCGCAGGCCCTTGAGGATGTATTCGGCGGTGTCGGCGTCGTCCTCGACCACCAGGATCCGTCGGCTCATCGATACTCCTTGGGCGACAGGTCAGAGTGCCTCGCGTCGTCGCGAGGAGCTAGCCCTTGGCGACGCAGGCGGCGACGAAGGCCTGGCGCGCGCCGTGGCGAACCTTCTGGGCGGCCCAGACCTTCTCGCAGGCGGCGCGCTTGGCGATCTCGGTGCGGGAGGGCGGCGTTTTGCGCGGGAGGGCGGAGGCCAGGGCCGGCGTCGAGGCGCACAGGCTGACGATGAGCAGTGTGGCGATCGGCAGTGGGCGAGGGGGCATGGCTGGGCGTTCCTGGGCCGCGCCCGTGAGCGTCGGCGCGAGATCATAAAGCCTTACCGCCCTTGCGGGTTTACGGCGCCCGTCTCGCAGATTTGTAAGGTTCGGGGGCGGTTCCTGGCGCCGTTGTAAGGTTGGTGAGCGCAACGCGTCAGGGCGCGGCTTCAGGGTGATCTCCATCGGCGCTTCCCGCCGCAAGACAGCCCTAGGAGAGATCATCGTGACCATCCGCGCCATCCTCGCCGCCGCCGTCCTCTCGACCGCCGGCCTGGCCGTCGCCGCCTCGGCCAGCGCCGCGGTCGCCCCGGCCTCGGCCCCGGCGACCGCCAAGCCGGCCAAGACCGTGACCAAGGTCGCCACCCCCGCCAAGGCCGCGAAGACCGCCAAGCCGGCCGTGCACAAGACCGCCGCCAAGAAGAAGGCTCACGCCATGCGCCACGCCAAGCCGGCCTGATCGCCGCGCCCCTCCGTTCCAGACACTAAAAACCCGAAACCCGTCCCCAAGAGGCCGCGGCGCTCCGTCCCCCCAGCGTCGCGGCCTTTCCCTGTTCCAGCCTCGGAGCAAGCCGAATGTCCCTTCCCGTCGTCGCCATGGCCGCAGCCGCCGCGCTCTCGGCGTCCGTTCCCGCCGAGACGGCGAGCTATCCCTATGCGGACCTCGGCGCTGTTCACGTCTTCGCGCCCGCCGGAGCGCCGCGGGGCGTGGCAGTGGTGCTGTCGGGCGACGGTGGCTGGAAGCCCTGGGAGGCCAGCGGCCGGATGGTCGAGGCCCTGGCCCAGCGCGGCGTTCTCGCGCTCGGCCTCGACGTCAATCCGACCATGGCGCGCATGGCCAAGGGCAAGGCGCCCTATGATCTCGCCGGCGAGATGAAGGCCGTCGCGGCCGACGGGGCGCGCCGCTATCACGCCGAGGGCCCCATCTATTTCGGCGGCTATTCGGCCGGGGCGACCCTGGCCTACGCGGCCGCCGCCCAGGCGCGGCCCGGCGATGTGGCCGGCCTGGTCACCGCCGGCTTCTGCCCGGACCAAAACACGGTCAATCCCGTCGGCGACGCCGAGGGGCATACCATGGGCTTCCGGATGAAATACGTGCCCGGCTGGGTCTACCGCCCCGTCGATCTCAAGGTCGGCTGGGGGCTGGTCGAGGGCGGCAAGGAGCACGGCTGCGCCGGCGGCGCGGTCGAGGCGTTCGTGGCCCAGACGCCCTCGGCGCGGCTGTTCGTCGCCAATGGCGTGCGCCATTCCTTCATGCCGCCGGCGGCGTGGAAGGGCGAACTCGACAGGGCGCTGGACCTAGCGCTGGGCGGCTCCGTCGGAGCCGCCCTATAGCGCGGTCGAGAGGGTCGGGAGGAAATGCCGCGCCGCTCCCGAAGGAGGCGGCGCGGCACCCTTTCCAAGGCCCGACCAGCCTTAGACGAGATAGGTCGCCTTCAGCTTGGCGACGCCGCTGTCGGTCAGGCCGAAGCGGGCCTTGGCCAGGGCGGTCGGGCCGCCGAACTTGGCGTCGATCTGGCCCAGGGCGCGGCGCATGACTTCCGGATCCGAGCCCATGATCACGTCCAGCACCTCGGGCGGCATGGCCGCGAAGGCCTTCATCTGCTCGACCGTCATGCCGCCGGTCGCGCCGGCGCCGGCCTTGGCCATCTGCGCCTTGTACATCGACGGCGGGGTGTAGACCTGGGTCAGGGCGTAGTCGGCCAGCACCGTCTCGCGCGGGACGCCCAGGATCGACAGGATCAGGGCCGCGGCCGTGCCCGTGCGGTCCTTGCCCGCCGAGCAGTTGAACGCCAGCGGCGCCTCGCCGGCCACGAGCCGGGCGAACATGTCGGTGAAGTGCGGCTGCAGGGTGTCGAGGAAGGCGACATAGGCGGCGGCGAAGGCGTCGACGGCCTGGTCGCGGGTCTTCAGGCCCGCCAGCATGCTCATCGAGGCGTTCATGTCGTAGTCGAAGGCCGCGACCTTGGCGCCGGCGACCTTCAGGAAGGCGCTGGGCTCGGCCGCCCGTTCCTGCGGGTTTCGCAGGTCGCAGATCACCGAGACGCCCAGCTTGCCCAGATAGTCGAGGTCGCCGTCGGTCAGGCCGCTGGTCACGCCCGAGCGATAGAGCTTGCCCCACTTCACCTGGCGGCCGTCGGCGGCGTACCAGCCGCCCAGGTCGCGGAAGTTGCGGCCGCCTTGCAGCGGCAGCAGGCGCTCGGCCACGCGGGTGGCGCGGCCGTCGGCGGCGGCGACCAGGAAGTACGGACGCGGCGAGACGGGGGCCTCGACCTCGGCCGAACCGCCGGCGACGGCGACCTTGGCCGGGCGCATGGCGGCGCGCTTGGCGTCGGGATCGCTGGAGGCGAACACCGAGGCGGCGGCCGCGCCGGTCCAGCTAAGACGCAGGGCGTCCGGGCCGGCGCGCTCGGCCTGGGCCTCGAGGCGCGGGGCTGCGGCGAGGGTGACTGCGGGGGAGACGGCGACCATCGCACCGCCGCCCAGCGTCGCGGCCATGAAGCCGCGACGGTCGATCTTTTGAGTTTTCATGGGTTTAGAACTTCACGTTGGCTTCGATGCCGAAGGTGCGCGGCTCGTTGTAGATGGCGTAGGTGCCCAGGGCGACGTTGGTGTTGCGCATGAAGGCGTGCGACTCGTCGAGCAGGTTGCGCGACCAGATCGACAGCTGCAGGTCGGGCTGGTTGTCGCCCATGGCGATGTCGGCCAGGGTCAGGCGGCCGTTGACGATGAACGACTTGTCGCTGAGCGTCGGGTCGGTGGTGGTGGTGTACTGGCCGTCGGACCAGTTGCCGTCCAGGTGGGCCTTCAGCGTCGCGCCGAGGAACGGGCGACGGTAGTCGGCCGCCAGGCTGCCGGCGTTCTTGGGGCTGTAGAGCGGATAGATGGTCGCCATCGTGTCGGTGAAGGGGTTGTAGGCCTTCGACAGCTTAAGGTCGGTGTAGGCGTAGCCGCCCGACAGCGTCAGGCCGTCGGTGACCTTGAAGGCGAAGTCCAGCTCGAGGCCCTTGGTCGTGGCGCTGGCGGCGTTGGTGGTTTCCAGCGTGCCGCGGTTCTGGTTGAGGATGGTGACGCTGAAGTCGACCTGGGCGTCGGTGATGTCGCCGGTATAGGCCGCGACGTTCACGCGGGCGCGGTTGTCCCAGAACTCGGTCTTGGCGCCGACCTCGAACATCTTGACCTTCTCGGGATCGAAGGTGCGGTAGGTCAGCGAGCGCGAATTGGCGCCGCCGGCCTTGTAGCCGGTGCTCCAGCGACCATAGACGTTGACGTCCGGCGTCACGTCGAAGGCGACGCTGACCATAGGGTCGAAGTGGTTCCACTTGGCGTCGAACGGGATGATGCCGGTGATCGTCGTCCCGGCGCCGTTGACGTAGCTGGGCAGGGCGCCGTTGACGATGTCGAGCGTGCCGCTCTTCTTGTCGGTGGTGAAGCGGCCGCCGGCGGTGACGTGCAGGCGGTCGTCGAGCACGGCCGGCGTCCACGAAGCCTGGCCGAAGGCGCCGTAGCTGGTGGTCTTGGCGTGGCTGGCCCGGTCCAGCGAGATCGTGTCGAAGTTCAGCGACAGGTAGCTGTAGGCGGTGCCGGTCGAATTCCACTGCAGGGAGTTCGGCGTCTGGGCGTTGTCGCGCACGTTCTCACGGAAATAGAAGGCGCCGAACACGTAGTCGATGCGATCGGTCTTGCCGACCAATTGCAGCTCTTCGCTGGCCTGGTCCTGCCAGAAGCGGGCGACGCTGTAGCGGGCGAAGGTCCCGCCCGGCGAATAGACCGAGAGCATCTCCGAGCCGTTGTCGAACTGGTTCTGCTGCAGCTTGCGGTACGAGCTGATCGACTTCAGTTCGAGGTTGTCGCCCAGCTTCCAGTTCAGGTTCAGGCGGTGGCCCCAGGTGTCGCCGTCGCTCACTTGCAGGGGCACGCCGACATTGGCGCTTTCGGCGCGGTCGGACTGCGTCTTCAGCATCGGGGCGAGGGCGTAGAGGCCCTTCTTCTCCAGCTGCACGTAGTAGGGCGTCGAGCCGTCGTACGAGGAGTCGAAGGCGTAGTCGGCGCTGAAGTTGTCGTTCGGACGCCACAGGGCTTCGACGCTCACGCCGCGCTTGTCGTAGCTGTTGAAGTCCGGCTGGCCCGAGGTGGTGGGGTTGGTGACGGTGCCGTCGCGCTTGCTGAGCAGGGCGTCGATCTTGATGCTGACGTCGTGGATCTCTGGCAGGTCGATGTGGGTCTCGGCCTTGTAGGCGTTGTAGTTGCCGTAGCCGAGCGTGGTGTTCATGCCGAACTGGCCGGTCGGGGCCTTGGTGATGATGCTGACCGCGCCGCCTTCGGTGTTACGGCCGAACAGCGTGCCTTGCGGACCCTTCAGAACCTCGATGCGCTCGACGTCGTAAAGCGCCGAGCCCAGGCCCTGGGCGCGGCCCATATAGACGCCGTTGACGTAGACGCCGACGGCCTGGTCGCGGGCCGGCTGGTTGGCGTCGCCCAGGGCGCCGATGCCGCGCATGCCGATCGTCAGGGCCGACTTGCGCGAGAAGAACGGGGCCACGCGCAGCGAAGGGATCGAGCCGTCGCCCAGGTCCTCGACCGATTGGACGTTACGGGCCTTCAGGGCCTCGGCGTCCATGGCCGAGATCGAGATCGGGGTGTCCTGCAGGTTGGTCTTGCGCTTCTGGGCGGTGACCACGACCTCGTCGAGGCTGATGGCGGCGGAGTCGCCGCCCGGAGCCGCGGCCGTGTCGGCGACGGGCAGGTCGGCGGCGCGCGCCTGGGCGGCGATGGCCAGGGCCGCGGCGCTCGCCAAAAGGGCGGCGCGCAGCGCGGCGCGGTCGGAAGTCTGTCGCATGTCTCTATCCCCTGAAGCGCGACGTCTCGGCGTCTGCGATGCGGGGCGAGTAGCCAGCCTCCATGAAACTGGAACGAACGTTATGTATCGTATTCGTGAAGGTCGCCGTTCGGTGAGCGCGAGGCTTGCACCGACAGGGGCGGCTGAGGATCATGGGGCATGACCGTATCGCCGCCATTCGCGACCTTCGCGCTGGAACCTCAATCAATGCGGGATTCAAGCGAGAGCGCCGATCGTGCCTCGCGCTTGGTCCAGGCCGCCGCGCGGCTCGTGGCGCAGGATGGAATCGCCGCGGCGACGGCCCGCGCCGTGGCCGGGGCGGCCGGCGTTTCGCCCAGCGCCATCAACTACAACCTGGGCGGAATGGAACAGTTGTTATCGTCAGCCTTCGCCCTCGGGGCGCAGGAGGCGAGCGACTGGCTGGCGGCGCGGGCGCGCGAAGTCGCCATGCTTCCACCCGGACCCGACGGCGCGGCGCGGGCGCTGGAGCACATGCTGATCGAATGGACGGGGCCGGCTCGTCCCCTGGCGCTGCTCTACCAGGAAGCCGTCGCCGAGGGCGCGGGCCTGGACTGGACGCGGGCCTGGGCGGGTTTCTGGCGCGAGACGGCCCAGGCGCTCGATCTGCCGCCGATCGCCGGGCGGGCCTTGCACGCCTTCTTCGAGTCCGAGGCGCTCTATCACCTGTCGCCCTGGTCGCCGGCCCTGGAGCGGGCGGTGCTGCGCGACATGGTCGATCACTTCGCCGCCGTCTGGCTGGACGCTCCCGCCCGGCCCGAGGCCGGAGCCCTGCTGGCGGCCGAGCGCGCGGCAGGGGCCCGCCCGCACGGCTCGGTGCCGCTGTCGGCCATGCGCATCGCCGCCGCCGCCGCCGAGGTCGTGGAGGAAAAGGGTCTGGCGGGGCTGACGCACCGAGCCGTCGCCGCCCGAGCCGGCGTGACGACGGGGGCGGTGACGCACTACTTCCGCACGGTCGAGGACCTGGTCGGCGGCGCGATCCGCGGCCAGGTGGCTGCCATGGAGGCCGAGGCCGTCGAGGCCGCGGAGGCTGCGCCCCACATCGACGAGGTGCTGACCCTGGAGCGACTGCGCGAAGTGCTGACCTTCCACGCCCGCGCCGAACGCCCCGCCAGCCCGGTCCTGCGCCGCCGTCGGCTGTTCCTGGCGGCCCTGCGCCGCGCCGATCTCGCCGGGGCGGGGGCGGTGATCCGCTACTCCCACGGCGGCACCCTGCGCGACTCCCTTGGCCGGGTCACCGGGCGTTCCGCCGAAGAGGTGGTGCTGGCCGCTGGCGTCGCCTCACGCCTGCTGTCGGCCATCTGGTTCGCCTGCCGGGGGGACGAGGATCCCGCCGCCGGACGCGAGGCGCTCGCCGACTGGGTCCTGGCGCGGCTGCGCTAGGGGCGGCGCGCGGTTCAGCCCTGCTTGAGCGCCAGTTGCTGGCGCAGGTCGTCGAGCGTGCCCTGGATGTGCTCGGCGAGCAGGGCCTCGACCTTGGCGGCGTCCCCGGCCTTCCACGCCTCGAGAATTTCCCGATGCTCGCGGCTGGCGCGCTCGTCGCGACCGAAGGGCTCCAGGTGGATGCGCACATAGCGCTCCGACAGGATCTGCAGGCGTTCGACCAACTGGCTGGTGATGTGGCCGCCGGGGCGGACCAGCGACATGTGGAAGGCGCGGTTGTGGCTGACGTGGTCGCCGTCCGGCCTGCCGAGCGCGGCCTCCAGGGCCGTCAGCGCGGCTTCGGCTCGCTCATGATCTTCGGGGCCGGCCTTGACGGCGGCCTTGGCGGCCGCGCCCGGCTCCAGCTTCAGGCGCAGGACGAAGACCTCGCTGGCTTCCTCGGTCGAGACGCCGCGTACGACGTAGCCGCGATTGGGGTAGGAGCTGAGCAGGCCGTCCTGCTCCAGCCGGCTCAGGGCCTCGCGCAACGGGATCTTGGAGACGCCGAGCTCAGCGGCGATGGCGTCCTGGCGCACGGCGGTTCCCGGCGACATGTCGCCCATCAGGATCTTGAGGCGGACGACTTCGTAGGTCTGCTCTGAGAGCGTGCGAACAATAATGCTCATGATGAACGGAGTATCTTCCAAGGCCGCGACCGGCGGCGCTGCTTCGTTCATCGTATATCAGATAAAACTCTAAGCTGACCAACAACTGACCTGGCTCGGGCAGGAAGCGGCTGCTCACGCTCGCCAATCAAACGAAAACGCCGCCGCTCGAGAGCGACGGCGTTCGTAGAAGGGGCGTCCGCCGGATCTATCGTGGACGCAGGACGATCGTCTTGGCCTTGTCGCCGAGCGGCACGGTGTAGGCGCCGCGCTCGAAGGTTCCTTCCGCCGGAACGTAGGCCTTGGCGCCGGCCGTGGTGGCCTCGACCAGCAGGCGCGCCGCCGGGGTGGCCGCATCGGTGGCCGCGAGGGTGAGCGTGATCTCGCCGGTGGCCGGGGCGTAGGTCGCCGCCTCGATCTTGCCGGCCTCCAGCGTCAGCCAGGCGCCGACGGGAGCGACGAACAGGCGGGCGCGGGCGCCGTCCTTGGGCGTGATCCGCACCACGGCGCCGTCGGCCTTGACGTCGCCGCCGAAGCCGAGCCAGCCGAAGGTCGGGTCCTTCACCGCATAGGTCGCCGCCGCATAGGCATGGCCGAAGAAGCCCATGCCGTAGTCGCCGGTCAGCGGATCCCACTTCATCATGTCGGGATAGGAGTGGAAGGCGGCCGAGCCGAAGCCGTCCTGGTCGATGTTGGTGATGCCGCCCATCATGCCGCCGTAGGCCACGCGCAGCAGGTGCAGGTCGGCCGGATCGGCGCGGAAGGCGTCGAACAGCGGCACCGCGTTGAGGGCCGAGCCGTAGTGGTGGATCTGCCGCTCGATGCGCGAATACTTGCCGCCGTACAGGAAGTCCCAGTAGCGGCGGGCGTTGCCGTTGTAGCCCCAGCTGGGGATGGTGGGGTCGTAGGCGAGGATCACCTCGCGGGTCTCGTCGGCCTGCGGCTGGTAGCCGAAATAGCGCATCCAGGCATAGACCTCGGGCTGGCCGGTGGAGTCCCAGGCCATCTCGCTGCCGAACGGATAGGGCAGGGTCTTCCAGTGATCGGCGCGGCCCTTCATCAGGGCCTCGTACTCGGCCGCCTCGGCGGTCATGCCTTCGCGTTTCAGGTCCTTGAGGATGTCGACGAAGACGTCGCCCTCCATCTGGCCGAACTGGGCGTAGTAGGGGGCGTCGCGCATCATCGCCACGGCGGTCATCCGCGCGTGGTCGAGGTACCAACGCCAGTCGTGGCGGGTGACCAGGCCCTGGTGGTTGCGGGCCAGGCGGTAGAGCACCCAGTGGCCGATGGCGACGTGCGGATAGTTGTAGGACCGGCCCAGATCACCGGCGTCCTTCTTCGACCACGAGGTCCAGGAGCGCCAGTCGATCTTGGGGTCGTAGTAGTTCGGCAGTTCGTCGGGCTGATAGTAGAACAGGCTCTTCTTGACCGCCCCGGCCTGCGGGCCGTCGGCGACCTGCAGGTTGCCCACGACGGTCTCGTCGACCATCCGCTCCAGCCGGGAGACTTCGCCGGCGTCGGGGTTGTCGAGCTGCTTCATGATCGCCGCCACCCAGGCGCCGGCGCCGCCTTCGTCGCTCATGCCCGCGACCCAGACCCGCGAGTCCTGGGTGACGATCTTGTTGGTCTCGCGATCGTAGCTGAGGATCGCCGGCGAGCGACCGAACGGGTCGGCCTTGTCGTCGAACCACTGCTTTTCCGTGGTGAAGCGGCCAAGGTCGGCCATGGTCTGTTCGAGCGGCTTGGTGACGAAGTAGCTGACCGTCTGCACCTGGCCGTCGGCATAGGTGATCGACAGGGTCGCGCGGCCCCAGCCCGAGGCCTTCACGTCATAGCGCGCCCAGCCCTTGCCTTCGCCGCTCGCCGTGGCGGTCAGTGCGCCGGCCGGGAAGCTCTCGACCTTGGCCACCTTGGAGGGCGACTTCAGGAACAGCGAACCCTGCTGGTCGGTGGGCAGCACGTAGCCGGGCACGCCGACGGCGACGGGGCGCTTGTTGGCGACCAGGGTGTCCTCGATGGCGCGGATCGAGGGCGAGGCCACGAAGCGCACGCCGATCTCGCGCTTCTCGCCCGGCTGCAGGGTGACGCTGGTCGGCGTGTTCCACTGCTGGCCGGCGTTCTTCCATTCCTTCTCGGCGAAGCCCAGGCTGGCCACGGTCCAGTCGTAGAAGCCCTCGGCGGTCTGGCCGCGCTGGGTCTTGTCGGTGAGGATGTCGCCGTCGCCGCGCGTGGCGCGGGCTTCGCGGATCGGGCGGTAGGCCTCCAGCGGCGTGCCCTTCTCGGGCAGGACCAGCAGGGCCGGGCCCTTGCCGTTCAGACGCGTGACCTGAAGGTAGCCGGCGTCGCGGCCGATATAGGGATCGACGAAGCTGGCCTGGGCGTGGGCCTCCTCCAGCGAGCGGTCGGTGATGATGTTGTCGAACACCATCGGCAGGCCCAGGCCCCCGATCTCCAGCGGCGTCTTGCCGGTGTTGACCAGGGTGAAGCGCAGGGCCAGCACGCCGTTGTCGTTGACCCAGCGGCGCTCGATACGCACCGGCGCGCCGTCGCCCAGCGAGGCGGTGATGTCGGCGGCGGCCAACACCGCGCTGCCGGCCTTCAGGGCGCGGATCGGCTTGCGGGCGTGGGCCGAGCTGAAGTCACGCCAGGCGCCGCCGGCCTCGCGAACCCGCAGATGGATGTCGCCGATGTGCACGTAGCCGCTTTCGGCGCGCTCGGCCTCGCGGGCGCCGGGCGTGAAGTCGAAGGCCGCTTCGCCGAGCGGCGACAGGCGCGCCAGGGTCTGGGTGTCGGTCCGCAGGTCGAGCTGGAACTGCTTGGTGCGATAGGCCGTCTTGGCGATCGGCGGGAAGACCTTCTTTTCTTCCTTGGGCGGTTCTTGCGCGAAAGCCGTCATCGGGACGGGCAGGGCGGCGGAGGCGCCGGCGAGCAGCAGCAGGGCCAGGGAAAGGGAGCGTGCTTTGTTCATCGGGCGCCTCATCGCGTGACCGGAGCCGAGGTCGCCGCTGTGGTCAGCGGCGGCGGGGCTTCGTCGAGCAGATTACGGGTGAAGTAGTCGCGCAGCTTCTTGTGGAAGAAGGGCTGGCCGACGGCGTGGGTGGTGTTGGGCAGGATCACCAGGTCGACGTCGCGGCCGGCCTTGATCAGGGCCTGGGCCAGGCGAAGGCTCTCGGTGACCGGCACGTTGTCGTCGATGTCGCCGTGCACCAGCAGCAGCTTGCCCTGCAGGTTGCCGGCGACCGACATGTTGGAGTTGCGCTCCCAGGTGGCCTCGTCGGCCAGACCCATCGAGACTTCCGGCCACCAGGCCTTGTCCAGGCGCAGGTCGTGATTGCCCGACGAGGCGACGGCGACCTTGAAGAACTCGGGCCGGCGCAGCACGAAGCGGGCCGCGTCGTAGCCGCCGGCCGAGCCGCCGTAGACGCCGACCCGGGTCGCGTCCAGCTCCGGATGCTTGGCCGCCATCTGCTTGATCATGGCGATGTGGTCGTCGAGGCCGACCTCGCCGAGGTTCTGGTAGGCGGGCAGGCGGAAGGCCTGGCCCCGGCGCGAGGTGCCCCGGCCGTCGATCATCACCACGATCGCGCCGATCTGGGCGACGCTGTTGCCGCCGGCCAGGACACTTTCGCTCCATTCGACCGGAACCTGGGTGGTGGTCGGGCCAGTGTAGACGTTGTCGATCACCGGATAGCGGCGCTTGGGATCGTAGCCGGCCGGGCGGAAGATCATGCCGTAGAGCGGTGTCTTGCCATCGGCGGCCACGCCCTGGAAGGGCTCGGGCGGGGTGTAGCCGGCGGCGGCCAGGGCGCTGGCGTCGGCGCGGCCGAGCTCCAGCACGATCTTTCCGTCGGCGGCGTCGCGCAGCACGGTGCGGGTCGGCTGGGTCGGGCTCGACATGGCGTCGACGAACCAGCGGCCGTCCGGCGAGACGCGGGTGTCGTGGTCCAGCGGCTCGGGCGTCAGCAGGCGCGGCGCGGCGCCGTCCAGGCCCGTGCGATAGAGAGCGCGGTCGTAAGGGTTACGGTCGGCCTCGCGACCGACGCCGGTCAGCACCAGGCTCTTGGCCGCCGGATCGATGTGCTCGATCGACAGGACTTCCCAATTACCGGTCGTCAGGGCCGCGCCGCCGTCGGGGGCGTCGGGCTTGACCAGGTAGAGCTGGGCCCAGCCCGAGCGCTCGGAGATCACCAGTTCGCCGCCGAGCTCGGGCTGCGGCTGGATCTGGGTGGAGGTCACGGTGACGATCGGCTTGACGGCCTCGCGCGCCACCACGGTCGCAGCCCCGGTCTTGGGATCGGCCGAATAGACGGCGAGCTGTCCATAGCCGCGTTCGGTCCACTGCACGCGGACGCGATCGCCGATCCAGCCCAGGTCCGGATCGGCCGGATAGAGCAGCGACTCGCTGGGGATCTGCAGCGCGACCTGCTTGGCCTTGCCGTCCTTGAAGGCCTGGTCGACGTCGATCACCAGGCGCGTGGCCTGCGGCAGCACCTTCGCGCCCGCCAGCGGATAGACGTAGGCGAAGCTGCGCGGATAGAGGCCGCCGGGGTTCTGCTGGGTGATCGACAGGCGCTCGACGCCGCGGGTGTCGAGCCGCCAGGTCAGGATCTTCGAGCCGTCGGGCGACCAACGCACCGACACCGGCATGTCCGGCTCTTCGCGGCCGGCCTTCAGGATGTCGGCCAGTTGCGGGATGCCGCGGCCGTAGGGCTGTTCGCGCACGCCGTCGGTGGTCAGGGCGATCTCGCGGCCAGTCTTCAGTTCGCGAGCGAAGAGGTTGAAGTCGCGGGCGACGATCTCGAAGCGGCCGTCCGGCGACAGGCCCGGGTTCCATTCGGCCTCGTGCGCCTCGGAAAGCTCGCCCTTGGCCGAGAGAGTCCAGCGCTTGCCATGGGCGTCGAAGGAGAGCGCGCCGCCGGCGGTGTCGTAGGCCAGGCGGGCGAGCCACAGGCCGTCGGCCGCAACGGGCTTGCCTAGCGCAGCCGACAGCTTGCCGGCCAGGGCGCGGTCGTCGGTCAGGACGCGGTCCTGCTTGGTGGCCAGATCGACAAAGCGGACCAACCGCTCGCCAGCCTTGCCCTTCAGATAGAGCAGGCCCTTGCCGTCGTCGGTGAAGGCCGGCTGCAGGTCGGCGTCGACGATCAGCTTGGCCAGGTTCTGGCGCAGGAAGGCGTCGGCCTTGCGGTAACGTTCGGCGATCGGCGGCTGGGGGGAGGGGGCTGTCGCGGTCGAAGCGGACTTGGTCGTTGTCGCGGCGACGGAAATCACCGGCGTGGACAGGGCCAGGACGGCGCCCGCCGTCATCCACAAGGTCGCTCGTCGCGACATGCGCGTCTTCGTCCGCAAGGCTCACCCCCGTTTCACTTCGTTGCAGAAACGACGGGGCGTGATGCGTCGTCAAGAAGATTATACGATATATGATCAGACTTTTTGCCGACTGCACGCTTGAGGATGGGGGGGCGACGCGGCGGCTGACGTCCCGTGCTCGCTCCCCGCAAGCGTCTGTATAAGGCGGAGCCCTGGCGTCCATTCGGCCTGGCTAAGACGTGCCGGCCAAGCCCCTGACTCGCCTGCACGAATAGAGATCGCGGCCTGCTCGGTCGGTAGGCTCCGCCATGAAGGTCGGGCGCGTTTCGGCGCCGCTTCCCATGTCCCTGCAAATCAGGTGATTGACCTTCGAAAATATGTCTGACTTATTTCGTATACCGTATTAAGTTTGGGGTGCCTTGATGTCCGCCAGTCGCCGGGATTTGCTGCTCGCCACCGCCGCCGTTATGGCGTCCGCCCAGCCGATCCGCGCCTTCGCCGCCGGCAAGGGGCCTTCCGTTCCGACCAAGGCCGCGCCGCTGCCGCTTTCCGACGTGCGGCTGCTGCCGTCCGACTTCGCGACCGCGGTCGAGGTCAACCACGCCTATCTGCTGCGCCTCAGCCCCGACCGGCTGCTGCACAACTTCATGATCTTCGCCGGCCTGCCCGCCAAGGGGGAAATCTACGGCGGCTGGGAATCCGACACCATCGCCGGCCACACCCTGGGCCACTACATGAGCGCCCTGGTGCTGACCTGGCAGCAGACCGGCGACGCCGAGTGCCGCCGCCGCGCCGACTACATCGTCTCCGAACTGGCGCTCGCCCAGGCCAAGCGCGGCACCGGCTACGTCGGCGCCCTGCAGCGCAAGCGCAAGGACGGGACCGTCGTCGACGGCGAGGAGATCTTCGGCGAGGTCATGAAGGGCGACATCCGTTCGGGCGGCTTCGACCTCAACGGCTCCTGGTCGCCGCTCTACACGGTGCACAAGCTGTTCGCCGGCCTGCTCGACATCCACGCCGCCTGGGGCAACGCCCAGGCCCTGGAGGTCGTGACCGGGCTGGGCGCCTATTTCGAGAAGGTGTTCGCCGCCCTCGACGACGCCCAGATGCAGACCCTGCTGGGCTGCGAATACGGCGGCCTGAACGAGAGCTACGCCGAGCTCTACGCCCGCACCAAGGACGCGCGCTGGCTGGTCGTGGCCGAGCGCATCTATGACCGCAAGGTCCTGGATCCGCTGGCCGCGCAAGAGGACAAGCTGGCCAACTTCCACGCCAACACCCAGGTGCCCAAGCTGATCGGCCTGGGCCGCCTCTATGAGCTGACCGGCAAGGAGAAGGACGCCACCGCCGCGCGGTTCTTCTGGCGGACCGTGACCCAGCACCACAGCTACGTCATCGGCGGCAACGCCGACCGCGAGTACTTCTCGTCGCCCGACAGCATCGCCGACCACATCACCGAGCAGACCTGCGAGCACTGCAACACCTACAACATGCTCAAGCTGACCCGGCAGCTCTACAGCTGGAAGCCGGACGGCTCGCTGTTCGACTACTACGAGCGCGCGCACCTCAACCACGTGATGGCGGCGCAGAACCCCAAGACCGGTGGCTTCACCTACATGACGCCGCTGATGACCGGGTCGACGCGGGGCTTCTCGACCACCGACGACGACGCCTTCTGGTGCTGCGTCGGCAGCGGCATGGAGAGCCACGCCAAGCACGGCGAGTCGATCTTCTGGGAAGGCGAGGGGACCCTGCTGGTCAACCTCTACATCCCGGCCGACGCCCAGTGGAAAGCGCGCGGCGCGGCCCTCAAGCTCGAGACGCTCTATCCGTTCGAGCCGGAAAGCCGCCTGACCCTGGGCAAGCTGGCCAAGCCCGGCCGCTTCACCATCGCCCTGCGCGTGCCGGGCTGGGCCAATGGCAAGGCCGTGGTCAGCGTCAACGACGAAGCGGTGACGCCGGTGCTGTCGGGCGGTTACGCCCTGGTCGAGCGCAAGTGGAAGGCCGGCGACGTGGTCTCGATCGCCCTGCCGCTCGATCTGCGGCTGGAAGCGGCGCCTGGCGATCCCAACACCATCGCCTTCCTGCGCGGCCCCATGGTGCTGGCCGCCGACCTTGGTCCCGGCGAAGCCGAATGGAACAGCGCCGATCCGGCCATGGTCGGGGCCGACCTGCTGGCCGGCTTCAAGCCGGTGGAGCCGAAGAAGGCGCTCTACGCCGTCGACGGCGTTTCGCGGCCGGGCGCCCTGAGCTTCGCGCCGTTCTACAGCCAGTACGAGCGCCGCAGCGCCGTCTATTTCAAGCGCTTCACCGAGGCCTCGTGGAAGACGGAAGAAGCCGCCTTCCTGGCCGACCAGGCCAAGGCCCGCGACATCGCCGCCCGCTCGGTCGACGTCATGCACCTGGGCGAAATGCAGCCCGAACGCGACCACAACCTGACCTCCGACATCTCCTATCCGGTCAGCTATCGCGGCCGTAACGGCCGTGACGCCCGCTCCGGCGGCTTCTTCGAGTTCGACATGAAGGTGCGGGCCGGGGCGCTGGTCCTGCAGGCGACCTATTGGGGTGGCGAGCGCGCGCGGACCTTCGACATCCTGGTCGACGGGACCAAGGTGGCGACCCAGGTCCTCGACAACGACCGTCCGGGCAAGTTCTTCGACGTCGAGTACCCGCTGGCCGAGGCCCTGACCAAGGGCAAGACCAGCGTCAAGGTGCGCTTCGTGCCGAAGGAACGGTCGAGCGCCGGCCCGGTGTTCGGCGTGCGGGTGTTCAGCGCCAAGGCTGGAGCCACGGCATGAACCGTCGCGGTTTGATGTTCTCCGGCGCGGCCGTCCTGGGCCTCGCCGCCGCGCCGGCCTGGGCGGTCCCCGCCGCCGGTTCGGCCGACAAGCGGTTCGAGGCGATCTACACCGCCGAGTACGACTGGCGGGTCAGCCAGGCCGCGCCGGACGAGGATAATCCCAACGCCCCCAAGCGGCTGCCCGATGTCGGTCCGGCCGTGCAGGCCGCGCGCCTGAAGCGCTGGACCGAGGTGTCGAGCCAGCTGGCCGCCCTGCCGGTCGCCCAGCTGTCGGTCGAGAACAAGATCAACTTCGCCGTCTACAAGGGCCAGATCGACGCCCTGCTGGCCGAGCAGAAGTATCGCGAATACGAGAAGCCGCTCAGCGCCGACACCAGCTTCTGGGGCGACGTGGCCGAGTGGTCGCGCGGGTCGTTCCGCACCGAGGAAGACTACCGCAACTACGTGGCCATGCTGCGCGAGATCCCTCGCTACTACGGCCAGCAGATCATCAACATGCGCAGCGGCGTGAAGCGCGGCTTCACGGCGGCCAAGATCACCCTGCAGGGCCGCGACGCCGGCGTGGTGCTGGCCGCCGAGGCCAAGACCCCGCAGGACTCGCCGTTCTACGCGCCGTTCAAGACCATGCCGTCGGTGATCCCTGCCGCGGTCCAGGCCGAACTGCGCAGCCAAGCGGCCGAGGCGATCAGCAAAGACGTGACGCCCGCTCACGCCAGCCTGCTGGCCTTCCTGCGCAACGAATACATCCCCGGCGCGCGGACCTCGCTGGCGGCCTACGACCTGCCCGACGGCAAGGCCTACTACCAGTCCAAGATCGTCGAGTTCACCACCACCGACCACACGCCCGACGAGATCCACGCCATCGGTCTTGCGGAAGTGGCCAAGATCCGTGGCCGGATGCAGGACGTGATCAAGGAGGTCGGCTTCCAGGGCGACCTGCCGGCCTTCCTGACCTATCTGCGCACCGATCCGAAGTTCTACGCCAAGACCCCGCAGGAGCTCCTCAATCGGGCGGCCTGGATCGCCAAGACCTTCGACGGCAAGGCCAGCCAGTGGTTCGGCCGCCTGCCGCGCAGCCGCTTCGCCATCAAGCCGGTGCCCGACGAGATCGCGCCGTTCTACACCGGCGGTCGCGGCGGGCCGGGCATCTACCTGGTCAACACCTACGACCTGCCGTCGCGCCCGCTCTATTCGCAGGTCGCCCTGACCCTGCACGAGAGCGCTCCGGGCCACGCCTTCCAGATGCCGCTGGCGGCCGAGAACAAGAACCTGCCGGCCTTCCGCCGTGACACCTACCTGTCGGTCTACGGCGAGGGCTGGGCGCTCTATTGCGAGGCGCTGGGCGAGGACATGGGCATGTACGAGACGCCCTATGACCGCTTCGGCATGCTCAGCTACCAGATGTGGCGGGCCGCGCGCCTGGTGGTCGACACCGGGCTCCACGCCAAGGGCTGGACCCGCGAGCAGGCCCAGAAGTACCTGCACGACAACACCGCCATGGGCGACCACGAGATCGGCACCGAGGTCGATCGCTATATCGCCTGGCCGGGCCAGGCGCTGTCCTACTACATGGGCATGCTGGCCTTCGTGGAAGGCCGCGCCCGCGCCGAGAAGGCCCTGGGCCCCAAGTTCAATATCCGCGCCTTCCACGACGCCGTGCTCGAGATCGGCTCGGCGCCGATCCCGGTGATCCAGGCCCGCATCGACCAACTGATCGCCGATGGCGGCAAGGGGCCCTATCCCGATGAGGAATGAGTTTAAGCGCGCCCTGGTCGCGGGCGCGGCCCTGCTGCTGTCGCCGGTCGCCGCCTGCGCGACCGGTCCTGAAACGGTGCACGCCCCGGGCAATCCCATCCTGGCCGACGGCCGCTACTACTCGACCGATCCCGCCCCGGTGGTCGACGGCGACACGCTGTGGATCCTGGCCGGCCGCGACGAGGCCGCGCCGGACGTCAACGACTTCATCATGAACGAGTGGCAGCTGCTGGCCACCAAGGATCCGGCGTCCGGCGACTGGCTGCACTATCCGGCCATCGCCAAGCCGCAGGCCGTGTTCAAGTGGGCCGAGGAAGGCCGCGCCTATGCCGGCCAGATCGTCAAAGGGCGTAACGGCAGGTTCTATCTCTACGCCCCGGTGCTGCAGGCCGGCGGTAACGCCAGGGACCGCTTCGCCATCGGCGTGGCGGTTTCCGACAGCATGACGGGGCCGTGGGTGGACGCCCATCCGTCCGGCCCGATCATCTCGCAGACCACCCCCGTCGCCAACGACATCCAGAACATCGACCCCACCGTGCTGATCGACGACGACGGCCGGGTCTACATCTACTGGGGCACGTTCGGGCAGCTGCGCGGCATGGAGCTGGCCGCCGACATGATCACGCCCAAGGGGGGCGAGGTGAAGGTCGAAGGGCTGACCGGCTTCTTCGAGGCTCCGTGGCTGATGAAGCGCAAGGGCGTCTACTACATGCTCTACGCCGGCAACCGCGCGGGTCCGAAGTCGGACTGCACCCCGGCCGTCTATCATGCCTGCATCGCCTACGGCACGGCGACCTCGCCGCTGGGGCCATGGACCTATCGCGGCGTGATGCTGGGCCCGGTGTCGTCGACGACCTCGCACTCGGGCGCGGTGGAGTTCAAGGGTCGCTGGTACATGGCCTATCACACCGCCGACGCGGCGGGCGGCGGCCACTTCCGGCGCAGCGTCGCCATCGATCCGATCGAGTGGGACGACAGCGTCAGCCCGCCGGCCATCCGCAAGCTGATCCCGACCCGCCGTCCGCAAGCTCCGCCGGTCCCGACCCGCAACATCGCCGGCCAGGCGACCGCGGCGGCCTCCAACGAGCCGATCCCGGTCCAATACTGGATCAAGGCGCTGAACGACGGGATCACCAAGGCCTCGCCCTTGCCGCCCGACACCTGGGGCACCTGGTCGCCGAACAATCCCCCGCGCCAGTGGGTCGAATACCGCTTCGACGCGCCGGTGACCGTGGACGGCGCCCGCATCTGGTTCTGGGGCGACCAGCCGGCCGGTTCGGGTATCGGCGTCGCCCCGCCCAAAGCCTGGCGCATGGAATACTGGGACGGCGGCTGGAAGCCGGTCGCTGCTCCCAAGGGCTTCGGCGCGGACGTTGGCGCCTTCCAGGACGCCAGCTTCGCGCCTGTGACGACCCGCTGCCTGCGGGCGGTCTTCGACGCCTCTTCGGCCGGCGGGACCTACGCCGCCGTCGCCGTGCAGGAATGGGAGGTGCTGGCCCCCAGCCCGGCGCTTCCCAAGGCCGGCTCGGGCCATGCGCCGCCCTGCGAGGCCGCGCGCTGAGCCGACTATGGACGATCCGCGCGCCGGGCCGGGCGCGCGGATCGTCTTGACCGATTTATCGAGGCTCTGGCGTCGCGCCGGGCGTGAGCTTTGCTGCGCCTGCTCGCAGCCTGATCCAGAACCCTATTCAGACTAAGGAGATCGCATGCGTCGCCTGCTAACCCCGCTCGCCCTGGGGCTCGTCGCCTCGCACGCCGCCATGGCCGCGCCCGCCGCCCAGCCGGGGCTGGCCGGCGTCTGGACCTTCGACGAAGCGCCGTCCTATCCGGGCGTCACCCTGATGAAGATCGAGCAGAAGGCCGGCAAGCCGACCGGGACCGTGACGACCGCCTGGTACGGCTCGATGGACATGCAGAACCTCGTCGTGAAGGACGGGGTGGCGACCTTCGAGCTGCGCAATCTCAACGACAAGGACAAGCCCACCCGCCAGTGGACCGCGACCCTGAAGGGCGCCGGGGTCTCCCTGGCCGGCGACATCTGGTACGCCCATGTCGAGCAGGACGGCCGCCGGGGCACGGCCGCCGACGCCAAGGCCCGCGCCTTCACCACCACCAGCCTGCCGCCGATGGGCGAACTGGCCGCCGACGGCCTGGCCGCCAAGCCGCCGATGGGCTGGAGCAGCTGGAACAAGTTCGGCGCGGCGATCGACGACAAGACGGTCCGCGCCATGGCCGACGCCATGGTCGCCTTCGGCCTGCGCGACGCCGGCTATGTCTATGTCAATATCGATGACGGCTGGCAGGGCGAGCGCGGCGCCGACGGCGTGCTGCGGCCCAACGACAAGTTCCCGGACATGAAGGCCCTGGCCGACTACGTCCATTCGAAGGGGCTGAAGCTGGGCATCTACAGTTCGCCCGGTCCCAAGACCTGCGCGGGCTACGCCGGCAGCTACGGCCACGTGGCCCAGGACGCCAAGACCTTCGCCGAGTGGGGCGTCGACTACCTGAAGTACGACCTGTGTTCGGGCGAGTGGTTCTATGCCGACGCCGACACCGTCAAGCGCACCTACTACGAGATGGGCGCGGCGCTGCGGGCCACCGGCCGGCCGATGATCTATTCGCTGTGCCAGTACGGCCGCTTCGACGTCGGCGCCTGGGGCCGCCAGGTCGGCGGCCACCTGTGGCGCACCACCGGCGACATCACCGACGACTATCCGACCATGGCCAAGATCGGCTTCGACAAGAACGGCAAGCCCGAGTTCGCCGGCCCCGGCGGCTGGAACGATCCGGACATGCTGGAGGTCGGCAACGGCGGGATGACCAAGGACGAGTATCTGACCCACATGAGCCTGTGGGCCATGTCGGCGGCGCCGCTGATGATGGGCCACGACCTGCGCGAGACCGGCGTCGAGGTGCTGAAGATTCTCGAGAACCGCGAGGTGATCGCCATCGACCAGGACGCCCGCGGCGTGCAGGGCAAGGCCGAGCGCAAGGACGGAACGTCCGAGGTCTGGAGCAAGCCGCTGGCCGACGGCCAGGTGGCCGTGGCGCTGTTCAACCGTGGCGACAAGCCGGCGCGGATCGAGCTGAAGGCGGCCGACGCCGGCGTCGCCGGCTTGACGGTCGTGCGCGACCTCTGGCGCGGCGTCGACCTGCCGGCTGGCGAGCAGGCCTTCGATGTGCCGGCGCGCGGCGTGGTGATGGTGAAGGTGAAAGGGAGCTGAGGCTTCCTTTCGGGCCGTAAAGGCGAGGGGCGCGGGCCATTCGGTCCGCGCCCCTTTTTCATGGGTGACGATCTGAAGCCCCGGGGGCTTGTGTCACGACGCGCCGTGATAACCGACCCGGCTCCGTGACGCGGACAAGAAGAAGGGGAGGGGCGATGATCGCCTCCTCCCCTGGGAGCGGCTGGGGGACTAGAGCCGCTCGTTGACGGCGTCCGGTTGGGGCCGGACGCCGGTTGGTGTTGGTCAGTAGCGGAAGCGGGCGCTGACCTGCAGGGTGCGGGCCTGCACGCGGACGCCCAGGGGCAGCATGCGGTCCTGGCCCCAATAGACGTTGTTGTTTTCCTTCAGCAGGTTGGTGCCCTCGAAGCTCAGCGTCAGCTGCTTGACCGGGGTCCAGTTGACAGCCGCATCCAGGCGCGAGGTCGCGTCGTTGTACGGCGAGTATTCGGGGTTGTCCTGGTAGACGAAGATCTTGTAGCGGGCGCGGTAGTTGTAGGCCACGCGGGCGCTGAACTGCGGCGTGTCGTAGTAGAGCGCCAGGTTGTAGGTGTACTTCGAGGTGCTGTCGGCGTCGAAGACGCCCGGGATCAGCCGCTGATCCCCCTCGAAGGGGTAGTTGATGTTGTACTTCGCCATATAGGTGAAGTTGGCGCTGGCGCCGAAGTTGCGCAGCTTGCCGGGCAGGAAGTCGAAGAAGCCCGACGTGTTGAACTCGTAGCCCTGGAACTCGCCCGGGCCGGCGTTGCGGTTCTTGTAGACGGTGTACTCGGCGCCATTCACGGTTTCAGTGCTGCCGCTGTAGTAGATGTAGCCGTCGGGCTTCTTGAGGAATGCGCCCAGCGAGACGATGCCGCCGCGGCCGAAATAGTACTCCAGCGAGGCGTCGTAGTTCTCGGAACGGTTCGGCTTCAGGTCCGGATTGCCCGAATAGATGACCATGTTGTTGGCCTGGATCGTCTGCCAGGACGACATGTCCAGGAAGCTCGGCCGCTGGATGTTGTAGGTATAGGCCATCCGCAGCTGGATCTTCGGCGTGAAGTGGATCACCGCGTTCAGGCTGGGCAGCACGTCGACATAGTCGCCGCCGCCTTCGGTCGGGGTGTCGACCCGGTTCCAGTTCTGGTCGAGGCTGATCTTGGTGCTGACGTTCTCGCCTTCGGTCTTGACGATCCGGACGCCGGCCACGCCGTCGATCGGGAAGCGGCTCTTCACGGCGTAGTTCAGGTTGACGTAGCCCGCCAGGCTCTTCTCGTCCTCGACATAGCTCTGGCCAACGTCATTGGACGGCTTCACGGTCGTCCAGCCGGCGACCGTGCGCAGAGCCGCGGTGTTGGCCATCAGGTCGGGACCGGACAGGTGGTACCAGGTCGGGGAGAAGCCGCCGACGGCGAGCTTGCTGGTCGCAACGCCGATGCCCGGCGCGAAGCCGGTCAGGCTGGTGGTCGGGAAGGCGTCGCGATAGCCGTAGTCGCGGGTCAGGTGGCGATCGGTATAGCGCGTCCCGAAGCCGATGCTGCGGAAGAACTTGTCGTCGCTCAGGCGATAGGTCCCGTCGGCCTTGAGCACGAACTCGCGGCTCTTGGCGTAGGTCTGCTCGTCGTGGACCTGGAAGATCTGGTAGTTGCCGACCTGGTTCAGATCGGTGCCGGTGAAGGTGATGAAGGGGCCGCGGCCCGGAACGTTGCTCGAATTGAAGTCGACATTGACCGAGCTGATCGGATTGCCCGAGGCGTCCAGCAGGTGCGCCAGGGTCAGGATGCCGTAGTAGTTCGTCGAGCTCCAATTGTATTGGGCGGCGCCGTCGATCTGCAGGCGATCACCGCGCCAGTGGACCTCGGCGTTGGTGGTGTAGTTGTCGGAGTCGACTTCCTCGTAATAGGACTGGGCGCTGGCGTCGACGCCGGCCGCGCGGGTGAGCGTCAGCGACTCGACCGTCTTGCCGTCGTCGCCTAGCACCACGTTCGAGACGCTGCTGTTCGGGTCGCGGGTGGTGACGTGCAGGCGGTCGCGCGCGCGCTTTTCCTCGCTGCCGAAATAGGAGCCCTCGAGGACGAAATCGAGGTGTTCGTCATAGCGCCACTGGCCGACCACGTTGATCGACGGGCGGGTGATCTTGCCCTGTTCGACGCCGTAGTTCACCGCGTAGGGGGCGATGATGTTCTGCTGGCTCGCCGGCAGGGACGCCCGCGAGATGGTGTTCTCGAAGAATTCGTCGGGCGACTCGCTCTCGACGAAGTCTTCCTCGTAGTTGTTGCGGGTGTAGGAGCCGTTGATCAGGAAGCCCATCTCGCCGATGGCGGTGTCGAAGCGGTTGCCGACCAGCAGGCTGGCGTAGGGGCTCTTGGTGTCGCCGGTGCTGCCGTAGACGTTCTTGATGCTGCCGGCGATCGTGTAGCCGTTGCGCAGATCCAGCGGCCGGCGCAGTTCAACGTTCACGGTGCCGGCGATGCCGCCTTCCACCTGGTCCGCCGTGCGGGTCTTGTAGACCTGGACCGACTTCAGCAGTTCGGCCGGGATGTCGGCCAGGTTGGTCGAGCGGGCTTCGCCGACGCTGTTGCTGTTGCCGTTGATGGTGGTCGAGATGCCCGACATGCCACGGATGGTGACGTTCGAGCCTTCGCCGTGGACACGCTCGATCTGCACGCCGGTGATGCGCGACAGGGCCTCGGGCACGTTGTTGTCGGGCAGCTTGCCGACGTCTTCGGACTCGATCGACTCCACGATCTGAGCGGATTTGCGCTTGCGCTCCGCGGCCGCGTTCAGGCTTCCGCGGATGCCCTTGACGATAACCGTGTCGACGACATTGGCGTCGTCCGCGGCTTTCTTGTCTGACTTTTCAGAAGCGCTTGCGGCGTCCGTCTTGACGTCCTGCGCTAGCGCTTGATTTCCAACCATAATTGCCGCCGCGCTCGTAGCGACCAGCAACCAATTCTTCCCTCGGACCTGCATTTGTCCTCTCCCCTGACAAATTCGTGACAGGGAGGAACGCATATAACTCAGACAAGGTCAAAATAAATTATACGATATATCCGGACGGAATTGATCGGCCTGAAGGACGCGCATTCGGAGTCCTGGGATGCGGCGTGGGGCGCCTTGTTGCGGGGCTGAAGCGTCTCGCGGCATGAACGGCCGACAAGGGCCGAGCGCCGCGCAACACGAGCGTCGGGAACGACGTTTCAGGGTGCGAAAGGCGTTTCGGCCGCGGGCGAAAAATCAGCCGCGCTGAGGGCGTCCGCTGAGGTCGGCGCCGGCGTCCGGGGCGAAGCGGCGGTTCCAGATCGTCGCCGAGGCCGAGATCGCCGTGACGATCAGGAAGGCCAGGGTGAAGTCCGCCAGCCGCGGCGAGGCGTGGTCGCCGGCCAGCATGCCGACGTGCAGGGCCAGAGCGCCGGCGCAGACGCCCAGCGACAGCATCAGTTGCTGGAAGGTGGCGTAGAAGCTGGTCGCCGCGCTCATCCGCTCGGGCGGGATCTCGTCATAGGCGATGGTGTTGTAGGCGGTGAACTGGAACGACATGCAGAAGCCGCTGACCATCAGGGTCAGGAAGATCAGCCAGATCGGCCATTCGGGGCGGAAGAGACCGCAGACCGCGTAGCCGGCGCTGGCCGCCAGGCCGCCGACGATCATGCTGTTTCTGAAGCCGAAGCGGCGCAGGATGCGCGGCGCCAGGCTCTTCATCGCCAGCGAGCCGATGGCTCCGGCGATGGTGATCGAGCCGCTGGCCGCGGCGGTCATGCCAAAGCCCAGTTGCAGCATCAGCGGCAGCAGGAACGGCTGGGCGCCCTGGGTGATGCGGGTCAGCGAGCCGCCGATCACCGACAGCCGGAACGACGGCACGGCCATCAGCGACAGATCGAGGATCGGGTCGGCGCGCCGGTGGGCGTGACGCAGATAGAGTCCGCCCGCGATCAGGCCGACGGCGATCAGGGCCAGGGCCTGGGGCAGCTCTCCGCTGCGGCTGGTCATCTCGAAACCGAACAGCAGGCAGCCGAGCGAGGCGCCCGACAGCAGGAAGCCGACCGGATCGGCCCGCACCGGCGTCTCGCCGCGCACCTCGTCGATGAACAGGGTGACCAGCACGATGCCCAGCACCCCGATCGGGATGTTCAGGTAGAAGATCCAGCGCCAGTCCAGATAGGTGACGATGAAGCCGCCGATCGGCGGGCCCAGGATCGGGCCGATCAGGGCCGGGATGATCAGCCACGACATCGCCGAGACCATGTCCTGCTTGGCCACGGACCGCAGCAGCACCAGCCGGCCGATCGGGATCATCATCGCGCCGCCGATCCCCTGCAGGAAGCGGGCGAGGATCAGCAGCGGCAGGCTGGTCGCCTGGCCGCACAGCACCGAGCCGCCGACGAAGACGGCTATGGCCAGGCGGAACACGGTCTTGGAGCCGAAGCGGTCGGCCAGGCGTCCGCTGGCCGGAATGAAGATCGCCAGCGCCAGGAGATAGGCGGTGAGGGCGGAGCTCAGGCTGGGGGCGGGCACGCCGAAGTCGCGGGCCATGGTCGGCAGGGCGGTGGCCAGCACCGTGGCGTCCATCTGCTCCATGAAGAGCGCGCAGGCGATGATGACCGCCACCAGGCGGTAGGGCGGCCGCTTGCGGTCGTCGATCGCCGGCGCGTCGGGAGCCCGCGTGACGCCGTCGGCGGCGGGAAGGATGCCGTCGCGGACCTCGGAATTGATCGACGCCAGGCCCCGCCGCCTCAGCCTGGTCACGCACGGGCCTCGTGTTCAGAGGTCGCGACAGGGGGCGAGGGGCGGCGATAACGTAGGGTCACGGAGCGGTTTAGACGCCCTGCGGGGCGTCGGCGCAACCCCTTTGGGCCGTCGGTCAGGCCGGGATCGAGCGCTTCAGCCGGGCGGCGGCGAACACCAGGCAGGCGCCGCCGGCCACCGCGCTGAGCTGCATCAGCGAGATCGACGAGGCCAGGCCGTCGGCCGCGCCGCGGGCGACGAACAGGTCGCTGAGCCAGCCGGTCAGGAACGGGCCCACGCCCATGCCGATGACGTTGAGCACGAACAGCATGCTGGCCATGCCGACGGCGCGCAGGCGCGGCGGCAGCAGCATCTGGCCGGCGGCGAACAGCGGGGCCGAGAAGGCCGAACCGGCCAGTTCGGCGATGAAGTAGCAGAGATAGGCGGTCGGGCCGCTGGTCTGGAAGAACAGCAGGATCGCCGGGCCCATGACGCCGATGCCGATCATCGGCAGCCACAGGTACCAGCGGGCGTCGCGGCCGCCCAGACGGTCGGCGGCGAAGCCGAAGATCAGGGTGCCGACGAAGCCGGTGACGCCCTGCAGCAGCCCGCTCAGCGAGCCGACCTCGGTCGAGCTCATGTGCTGCACGCGGATCATGTAGGTCGGCACCCAGTTCTCGAAGGCGCTGGCCGAGGCCGAGATCAAGGCAAAGCCCAGGGCGATCGGCAGGAAACAGGGGTGGCTGACGATGTGGCCGGCCGCTTCCTTCAGCGAGTACTGGCGGGCGTTCTCCTCGGTGGCCGCGTCGAAGGTTCCGCGCGGCGGCTCGCGCACGATCAGGAAGAACAGTGCGGCGACGATCATCCCCGGGAAGCCGACGATCAGAAAGGCGCTGCGCCAGCCGAAATGGTCCTCCAGCACGCCGCCGAAGGTCAGGCCCGCCCACATGCCGATCGAGATGCCCAGGCTGTAGACGGCGATCGCCGCCCCGCGCCGGGCCTGCGGGAAGTAGTCGGAAATCAGCGAATAGGCCGCCGGCGAGCATCCCGCCGATGACACCGCGATGCCGAACCGCGCTAGCGCCAGGCCCATGAAGTTGCCCACGAAGCCGCTGATGACGGTCAGTGTGCTCCAGGTCCCGATGGCGGCGGCGATGATCGCCCGGCGCGAGCCCTTGTCTGCCAGGCGCGCGATCGGAAAGCCCGCCAGCGAATAGAGCAGGGACGAGCCGAAGCCCGTCAGCAGGCCGATCTCGGTGTTGGAGACCTTCAGGTCGCGGCTGATCGGATCGACCAGGATGATCAGCAGGAAACGGTCGATCCAGCTGAAGGTGTAGACCAGGGTCAGCATGGCCAGGACGATCCAGGCCCGGCTCGACACCTTCGAAGGGGCCGGTGCGGGCGTTGCGTCGGCGATAGCGGCGTCGGCCATGTTGGTTCCGTGGGAGACTCTGACCCCTCCGACGAACCACGGCGCGTGTCGTGGGTAGATGCCGTTCTTAGCAACCATGCTTGGCGGGCCGCGTAACGAACCGCTGGTCCGCTTGGGAAGCGTCGCCGTTCACTTCCAAATTCGCGCAACCATCATTGTGCAACGCGACATTCTCGCTGGCGGGCTCCTGCCAAATCCTCGCATGGAGACCGGCTTGAGCGAGACGCGGGCGGCCTTTCCGGGAGGAGGAAAGCGCCAGGAACCCGCGTCCGCAGCACCCTCGATCAAGAGGCCAGGCCCGTCCGAAGGCTTTCAAGCTCAAGGGGATAATCGTGATGTATTCGGATTTCGTGACGGCTCGCCGACGCAAGCGCGGCCTGAAGGCGACGCTGATGGTCGCCGGGATGCTGGCGGCCGTGTCGCCGACCCTGGCCTGGGCGCAGACCGCGACGGCGCCGGCCGATGACAACGTCGTGCCCGAACTGGTCGTCACCGCCCAGAAGCGTTCGGAGAACGTGCGCGACGTGCCGCTGAGCATCAGCGTCCTGACCGGCGACCAACTGGCCAAGCAGCACGTGGCCAACTACGCCGATCTTGCCCGCAGCACCCCGGGCCTGTCGTTCAGCAACACCGGCAACAGCGGCCTGTCGCGCATCAGCCTGCGTGGCATCAGCTCGTCCCAGGGTTCGGCGACGGTCGGCGTCTATCTGAACGACGTGTCGCTGACGATCCCGAACCAGTTCTTCACCGGCGTGACCCTGCCGCGCCTGTTCGACCTCGACCACGTCGAAGTGCTGCGCGGGCCGCAAGGCACGCTCTACGGCGACAGCTCGCTGGGCGGCACCCTGCGCTTCATCACCAAGACGCCGAAGCTGGGCGGCTATGAGAGCAGCGCCGAGGGCGAGGTCTCGCACACCGACGAAGGCGGCGTGAACTACCTGTTCGGCGGCATGATCAATGCTCCGGTCGGCGAGAACGCCGCCTTCCGCCTTGCCGTGCAGCGCGAGTACCAGAGCGGCTTCGTCGACCACGTCAATTCGGCCGGCGTCGTCGATAACAAGAACGTCGACGCCGAGCGCACCACGGCCCTGCGCGCCAGCTTCCTGTGGGAGCCGACCGACGACCTGAAGGTCAGCTCGACGGTGCAGTGGCAGCAGACCGACGCCGACGACACCGGCATCACCAAGCTGTCGCTGGGCAAGTTCCAGGAGAACCGGTCGGTGCGCGAGCCCAGCCAGGACACCCTGTTCGCGCCGAGCGTGACGGTGGAGAAGCGCTTCGGCGACCTGACCTTCACCTCGATCAGCGGCTACGCCTATCGCAGCTTCGACCGCCAGTTCGACGGCTCGATCTATGACAGCGAGTACGTCGCCAGCGTGCTCGACGACAGCTATGGCGACACCTACGAGACGATCGCCGCCCTGCCGGGGATCATGCGCAACAAGGACGCCGTGGCGACCTATAGCCAGGAATTCCGCCTGGCCTCGCCGTCGCTGGCTGAAAGCGGCAAGCGCTACGAGTGGCAGGTCGGCGCCTATTTCGCCAAGCAGAAGATCACCAGCCTCGACCACGAATATGTGCTGGGTCTCGACGCCGCCGTCGCCTCCGAACTGGGGACCACGACCCAGGCGGCGCTCGGCTACGCCACGCCGGGCGGCCTGATCGGCTACTTCAACTCGGTGCGCCGCAACAACCAGATGGCCGTCTTCGCCGAGGGCTCGTTCAAGGTCACCGACAAGCTCAAGGCCACCGTGGGCCTGCGCCAGGTCAAGGCGTCCAGCCAATATGCGCTGGAGGAGGGCGGTTGGCTGGCCGATGGCGCGCCGGCCCATGACGACGCCTCCACCCGCTCGGCGCCGCTGACGCCGAAGTTCGCGGTGACCTACGAGGCCTCCAAGTCGGTGTCGCTGTACGCCAACGCCGCCAAGGGCTTCCGCCTGGGCGGCCAGAACAACGCCCTGACCTCGTTCTGCGCGGCCGATGTGCGCAGCCTGGGTCTCTCCGACGCCAAGAGCTATCGCCCCGACAGCCTGTGGAGCTACGAGGGCGGCGCCAAGACCCGCCTGTTCGACGGCCGCGTGACCTTCAACGCCTCGGCCTTCTACATCGACTGGAAGAACGTCCAGCAGTCGGTGCGCCTGTCGACCTGCGGCTCGGTGATCACCGGCAACGCCGGCGACGCCCGCAGCCAGGGCGGCGAGTTCGAACTGCGCGCGGCCCTGACCGACAACCTGACCCTCAATCTGTCGGGCGCGGTCACCGACGCCAAGATCACGCAGGCCGCCAAGGGCACCGGCGCGGTCGACGGCTCCAAGCTGCTGGGCACGCCGGAGAACACCTTCTCGGTGGGCTTCGACTATGACCACGCGATCACCGATCGCATCGACGGCTTCGCCAGCGTGAACTGGTCGCACACGGGCGAGAGCTACGGCTCCTACTCGACGACCAGCAAGGACTACCGCCGCCCGTCCTACGACCTGGTGGACGCCAGCATCGGCGTGGATGTCGCCGACATCCAGCTGTCGCTGTTCGCCAAGAACCTGCTGAACGAGGACACCATCATCCAGAAGCCCTCGGTGCTGTTCGTCACCCAGGGCCTGGCGCTGCGTCCGCGCACCGTAGGCCTGAACGTGAAGGCGAAGTTCTAGTCTCCGAGAGGAGCGCCATCCCGGCTTTCCGCTTCGCTGCGGCCGGGGTGGCGAGTTCTCGAATGGGCAAGAAGAAAGGGGCGCTCCTCACGGAGCGCCCCTTTTTCGTTCACCCCGGTCTTCAGTTCACCCGGGCGCGGGCCGCCTCGACCTGCTGGATGAAGGCCGCGACCAGCGGCGGCGGATGGCCCTGGCGAGTGATCACCGAGATCTTGCTGGCGTAGGAGAAGGTCTCCGGGGCGACCTTGTGGAAGCGCTTGCCGCCGCCCATGCCCGCGACCTGATGCTCGGTCAGGAAGCCCAGATAGCGGCCCGAGGCGATCATCATGGCGATCGACTCCATGTGGGTGACCGTCGCCGTGCGCTTCAGCAGGCCGCTGACCCCCAGCCGCTCCATCTCGTGCTCGAACGGGTAGCCGACGAAGTCGTAGGAGGCGATGTCCTCCAGGTCGACCCGGTCGTCATGGGCGCGCAGACGCCAGGCCGGGTGGTCCTCGGTGCAGTAGAGCCAGCTGACCTCCTCGTAGAGGAAGTGGTAGCGCAACTGCTCCATCGGCCGGCGCTCGAACACCACGCCGACGTCGAGATTGTTCTCGATCACCGCCTGCTCGATCAGGTTCGAGGTCGTGGTCGAGATGTTGAAGTGCACGTTCGGATAGGCCGCCTTGTAGCCGTCGAACACCTCCGGCAGGCGGAAGTTGGGATCGCCGACCAGGGCGTCGACCATGCCGATGCGGATGGCGCCCGCGGGGCTGGCGTGGATGTCGCGCACCCGGGCCTCGAACAGGTCGAGTTCGTCGAACAGCTTCTCGCAGGCCTCATGCACCCGCGCGCCCTCGGCGGTGAGGGTGAAGCCGCGCCGGCCGCGTTCGCACAGCCGCGCGCCCAGGCGGATCTCCAGGTCCTTTATGTAGCGGCTGATCGACGGCAGGCCGATCTGCAACTCGGACTCGGCGGCGACGAAACCGCCGTGCTTGACCACTGTAGCGAAGGTGCGCAGCAGGCGCAGGTCGTTGTCGCTGACCCGGCCGGTGAAACGCTTCAGACCCAGTTCCATACTTGGCTCGTCCGACAACAATGATTGCCCATGCGGGCATTCCCGAAGACCGGGGAAGCGACGCAATCTGATGCTCGCGATCCACGGTCGACGCCTGTTCGGAATAGCACCGGGCGGGATGGGGCTAAGATCGCCGGCGGCTAGAAACCGGAAATCCCTGGGGTTTGCTGAAAAGCTGATGGCCGGCGCCTGAATTTTGCGCGGGATGCGTCGCTGGCGAAAACTCGTCGTTCGGCGACCGTCACGCGACGAGCGGGCGGCGAGCCGGGAAAGGCGATCTTTCCGCTTTCGGCAACTAAGGCGATCGACCGGACTGGGCGTCGAAACCGCGCTTTCGCGCCTGCCAGGATCCGCCGCCGATGCTTCGAACCCGTCTTTCCTGCCTTCTCGCGGCCGCGGCCATGGTCGCCGGACCGGTCATGGCGCAACCCGTTCCGCCCTCGGCCGACCGCTGGGCCGGAGACGGCGGCGTCACGCCTTTCTATCGCTGGACAGGCGCGACGCCGTCGTTGCCCGGCATGATGCTGAGGCGGGAGGCGCTGCCCGCCGAGGACGCGCTGGCCGGCGCTGGCCGGGCCGAGCGCATCCTCTACAGCTCCACCGACTGGCTGGACGACAAGAAGATGGTCACGGTCTCCGGCGCGGTGTTCTTCCCCAAGGGCGCGCCGCCGGCCGGCGGCTGGCCGGTGATTGCCTGGGCCCATGGCACGACGGGCGTCGCCGACGTCTGCGCCCCGTCGTTCATGCCGCGCTCCGAGCGCGACCAGCAGTACCTGTCGGCCTGGCTGGAAGCCGGCTACGCCATCGTCGCCACCGACTATGCCGGGCTCGGCACGCCCGGCCCGCATCCGTATCTGCAATCGCGATCGGAAGGCCTGGCCGTGCTCGACAGCGTGCGGGCGGTGCTGAAGGCCTATCCCGGCCAACTGGCCAACAAGGTGGTGACCATGGGCCAGTCCCAGGGCTCGGGCGCTGCCCTGGCCGCCGCCTACTGGGCGCCGAGCTACGCCCCCGACCTGAAGATCAAGGGTACGGTGGCCACGGGCGTCGTGGCCCACACCAACAACACCCGCGGCGCGCCGCAGGAGGCGGTCCCCAGCCTCTACACCGACCGCGACGCCGGCGGGAACGCGGCCTATGAGATCCTCTACTTCCTTGGCACGGTGCGCTCGATCGACCCGCAGGGCATCCGCGCCGAGGACTACATCGCCGAAGCGGGCCGCCCGCTGCTGGAAAAGGCCCAGACCACCTGCATGGGCGGTCTGCGCACCTTCGCCCGTGAGATCGCCCTGCCGGTCTCAAAGCTCTACAGCCGGCCGATCGACGCGCTCGAGGCGCGGGCCGACGCCCTGAGCGACTTTCCGGACGTGAAGATCCCGACCCCGGTCTTCATCGGCACGGGTCTGGCCGACTCCGACGCCCAGACCGTCAGCCAGTACAACTTCGTCTCGGCCATGTGCGCGGCCGGCAACACCGTCGAATGGCGCTACTACCCGCACGCCACCCACGGCAGCGCGGTGATGCGCTCGCGCGCGGACTCGCCGGCCTTCGTCGAGAAGGTGCTGCACGACAAGCCGGTGGCGAACCTGTGCTCGAGCCTGATCCCGCCGGGGGCGTTGCAGGAGCCGGAAGGCTGAGCTGTTCCCCAAACCGAAAAACCCCCGCGAAAGCGGGGGCCTAGGCTTTTCTGAAGCGCATGGCGCTCGAGGATAAAACACCTGGGTCCCCGCTTTCGCGGGGATTTTACGGGTGAAATGGCCGCTCAAAGACTGGCGATATAGGCCCGCCACCCGCCGAAGCCGGTGATCTCGCTCGCGCCGTCCAGCGCGCGCGGCTCGGCCACGAAGCCCTTCACCGTGCGGCCGTCGTCCAGGGTCACCGAGCCGATGGCCAGAGGGGCGGGCACCTCGGCGGTGAAGCTGCCGAAAGCGGCCAGGTCCAGTTCGTAGAGCTCGACGGCGATCGGCGCGCCGCCTTCGGCATGCACCAGGGCCGGCTTGGGCGGGGTCGAGTTGGCGATGGCGTAGAGGCGGTAGCTCTGCGCGGTCTTGGCTTCGCCCAGGAAGCGGGCGTTGCGCGAGGTCAGCTGCCAGTGCAGCGGCATGCCTTGCAGGTGGGCGCCGACGACGGCGAGGGTGACGGTTTCCATCTTGTCTCCAAGGTCCAGGGCGGGAGCGGGCGCATCGAACCGCGCGATGTAGGGGCGAGCAGCTTCAATCAGGGCTCGGTCGGCATGGGCCGGCCCGATCAGGGTGACGCCGAAGCCGACATCGCCGCCCCGGAAGCCCGCCGGCACGGCCAGGGCGCTCATGTCGAGCAGGTTGACGAAGTTGGTGTAGAGGCCCAGCGCCGCGTTCAGCCGGATCGGCTCGGCCTTCATCTCGGCGATGCGGAAAGCGGTCGGCGCGGTGGGCAGGACCAGCAGGTCGATCTCGTCCCACATCGCTTCGGCTCGGCGGACCAGGGCCTTCAGCCGGTATTCGCCTTCGAACAGCTCGACGGCGGTGACGCCCAGGCCGGCCTCGACGATGGTCCGCACGGTGGGATCGATGGCGTCCGGCTTGTCGGCCAGCATCGTCTTCAGCGCCGCCGTCCGCTCGGCCACCCACGGGCCGCCGTAGAGCAACTGGGCGGCCTCGCTGAGGAAGTCGATGTCGATCGGCACGATCTCCGCGCCGTCGGCGGCGAAGCGCTCCAGCGCCTGCTCGTAGAGGTGGGCGGCGGTCGCGTCGCCGAGGAAGTTGCGCTGATGGGGCAGGGGCGCGCCCAGACGCTTGGCGTCGCGCGGGCGATCCTCCAGCGGACGCGAGAACGGATCGGCCGCGTCGAAGCCGGCGGCGACCGCGTCGACCAGTTCGGCGTCGTCGAGATCGCGGGTGAAGACGCTGATGCAGTCCAGCGACCGGCAGGCCGGCACGAGGCCGCTGGTGCTCCAGCGGCCCTTGGTGGGCTTGAAGCCGACCAGGTTGTTGAAGGCGGCCGGCACCCGGCCCGAGCCGGCGGTGTCGGTGCCTAAGGCGAAGTCGACGAGACCCGCCGCTACGGCGACGGCCGAGCCAGAGCTCGATCCGCCGCTGACGAAGGCGCGGTTGAACACGCAGTGCGGCGCGCCGTGCGGGCTGCGCGTGCCGTTCAGGCCGGTGGCGAACTGGTCGAGATTGGTCTTGCCGACCGGGATAGCGCCCCCCGCGATCAGCCGCTGCACCACGGTGGCCGAGCCCTCCGGCGCATAGGCGAAGTCCGGGCAGCCGGCCGTCGTGGGCAGGCCGGCCAGGTCGATATTGTCCTTGATGGCGAAGGTCGCCCCCGCCAGCGGCAGGACTTCGCCGACCGCGATCCGCGCATCGACGGCGCGGGCGTAGTCGCGGACGGCTTCCGGATCCAGCCGCTCGATCCAGACCTGGGGCTGGACGGCGTCGTAGGCGGCTATGCGGGCCAGGGCGGCGTCGGCCGCCTCCAGCGCGGTCGTTTCACCGACGGCGATGGCCACAGCGACGGCCCGGGCGGTCACGCCCGCACCACCATCCGCACCGGCGTCGGGTTGAAGCCGTTGCAGGGGTTGTTGATCTGCGGGCAGTTGGAGACCACCACCGTGACATCCATCTCCGCCAGCAGGGTCACCGACAGGCCCGGCGCCGAGATGCCGTCGACGATGCCCAGGGCGCCGTCGGCCTCGACGGGGACATTCATGAACCAGTTGATGTTGCTGACCATGTCGCGCTTGTTGCGGCCGGCCCGGCCGTTGGCGTCGAGGAAGTTGTCGACACAGGCGTGCTGGTTCTTGGTGTGATGGCCGTAGCGCAGGGTGTTGCTCTCGCACGAGCAGGCCCCGCCGATGGTGTCGTGATAGGCGACGTTGGTGGCCACGATCCGCATCATCGGCCGGCCCTCGTTCGACAGCAGCACCGCCCCGTCGCGCAGGAAGAGGTTGCCCTGGGCGGCGATGGTGTCCTGGGCGCTGTAGCGTTCGGCGTCGTCGGCGGTGGCGTACATCAGGAAGTCGACCGCCTGGTTGCCCTCCAGGTCGATGATCTCCAGCGTCTCGCCGGCCTTCAGGTCGTGCATCCATGGTGCGCGGGCGGGCACCACCTCGTCGTGCAGCACCGTCGTGTTGAGGTCTTCGCGCATCGGACCCTCCTAGCGGGCGTAGTAGTCTTCGACGTTCAGGAAGGCGCGCAGGCCCTCCGGCGTGCCGGTGCGGATCGGGTCGTCGGCGGCGGCCACGGGGCCGCGCCAGGCCTGGGCCCGCACGGGGGTGACCGTGTAGTCGGGACGCGGGTCCATCACGTGCGGGGTGTTGGCCAGCACCACGATCAGGTCCATCTCGGCCCGCAGCAGCAGGCTGCGGCCCGGAGCGAACGGGCCGACCTGCGGCGTGATCGCGCCGTCGGCCTCGACCTTGGCGCCCTTGAACCAGGTGATGCAGGGATGGATGTCCTTGCGGGAGAGGCCGTACTTGCCGACCGCCAGGCCGAACCGCTCGCGGCTCGACGGATGCGGGCCGTAGTTGCCTGCCTGACCGTATTTCGCCGCGATGCTCCAGGGCGTGGACGGGCCGCAGAAGGCGTCGTGCGTGCCCGCCTCGTCCTCCAGGATGCTCATCAGCGCCCGGCCCATGTCCGACAGCAGGAAGCGGCCGGCGCCCAGATAGCCGTTCCACTGGATCTTCAGGGTGTCGGCCACGTTCAGCCGCTCGACCGGGCGCTCGGCGTTGAACAGCAGCATCGAGACGCAGCCGTCGCCGGCCAGGTCGGTCAGGCGCAGGCGGGTCCCACGGGCGATCTGCTTCGAGGCATAGCCGCCGGCCGCGATCGTCTCGGCCCAGACCATGTCGTCCGGCGAGACGCCTTCGGGCAGATCGACCGCGGCCGAGGCGGGCAGGGTGGGCATGGCCTCGACCACCGCGCCGCCCTGGGCGCGGGCATGGGCCTGGGCGCCGTAGGGATCGGCGGTGCTCATGCAGCGCTCTCCGCCTGTTTGGCGGCGTAGGCCTCGAAGCCGTCGACGATCTCGTTCGACATCCGGCGCGCGCCGGTCTGCATGTATTCCATGGCGTTCAGCGCCGCGTCGTGGGCCGGCGTCGACGAGGCCGTCACGCAGTCCTCGACCACGCGGCAGTAGTAGTCGCCCTGGTGGCCGTCGACGAAAGTGTAGTGCACGCAGACGTCGGTGAAGCCGCCGCAGAGGATCAGCGTCTCGGCCTTCAGGCCCTTGAGCAGGATCTCCAGCTCGGTGCCGTAGAAGCAGGAGTAGCGGCGCTTGGCGAGCAGGTAGTCGCCCTCGACGATGCCCAGTTCTTCAATGGCGAACTCGGTGCCCGGCGAGGTCTCGATGCAGTGCACGTCCTCGCGGCCGTCCAGCTCGCGGCCGAAGTCGATCATGTTGGGGCGGTGCACTTCCTTGAAGAACACCACGGGGATGTCGGCGGCGCGGGCGGCGTCGACCAGGGTGCGCACGCGGTGCATGCGCTCGACGCGGTCGGGCAGCAGGGGCAGGCGCTCCGACGGCGCCCAGTCCATGAACGAGCCCTTCTGGACGTCGATGACGACGAGGACGGGCTGACCGACGATCATCGGTCGGGCGTTGTCGGGGGTGTAGGTCAAGGCTGGATTCCCTGGTGTCTCTTGAAGATCACCAAGACCAGCGCGCGGCGTTCGGAGAAATGACGCCGCCGGAAAAGTTGGTTGCGGATCGCGGCAACTGAACCGGCGGCGTTCGTGGTCTAGCGCTTGGCGGCCTTCTCGACGGCGCGGAAGACGCACAGGTAGTTGCCGCCCCATAGCTTGCCGATGTCGGCCTCGGAATAGCCGCGCCGCACCAGTTCGGCCGTGACGTTAGCGGCTTCGCCTTCATTGCTCCTGCCGACGACGCCGCCGCCATGGTTGAAGTCGGACGACAGGCCCACATGGTCGATCCCGACGCGCTTGACGGCGTAGTCGACGGAGTCGGCCAGGTCCTTCACCGTCGCCTTGGGGAGCAGGGCGTTGACGGCGTGGCTGTAGTCCAGCCGCTTCTCTGGCGTCAGGGCCTCGGTCCCGTCGGCGGGGCGAACATAGGCGACCGGCAGGGCGTATTGCGCGCGCAGGGCCGCGACCTTGGGCGGGAAGTCGGAACCCGGCTTCACGAGGTATGGGCCGAAGGCGACGATCTGCACGACCCCGCCCTTGGCGGCGATGGCGTCGAGTTCGGCGTCCGACAGGTTGCGCGGGCTGTCGACCACGCCCTGCACGCCCGAGTGGCTGGCCAAGACCGGCGCGCGGCTGAGCGCCAGCACCTGCTTCACCCCGTCCGGCGTCAGCTGCGAGACGTCGATGATCACGCCCAGGTCGTTGAGCTTGGCCACCGCCTGCTTGCCCAGCGGCGACAGCCCGCCCCACTCGACCTTGGTCCCGCCGCTGGGACGCGAGGAGTCGGCGAAGGCGTTGTTGCCGGCGTGGACGAAGCCGAAGCTGCGCACGCCCGCGGCGTAGTAGGCGTCGATCGGCGCCAGGTCTTCGCCAAAGGGGTAGGCGTTGAGGAAGCCGACGATGATCGCCCGCTTGCCGGCCTTGGCGGCGGCCTCGACTTCGGCGGCCTTCAGGGCCAGGACGGCGCGGTCGGGATGGCGCTCGGCGATCCCCCGAATGGCGGCCAGCTTGCCGTCGGCGTCCTTGCGGGCCTTGGCGTAGCCCTCCGGCGTGCGCGGGCCTTGCGAGACGAACACCGCCAGCACCGCCGCATCGACGCCGCCGCGCTCGAGCTTGGGCAGGTCGACTTGGCCGTCGCCGTCGACGGCCGCCTCGTGGGCGCCGACGCCCAGGTCCTGGGGTACGTCCACGTGGCTGTCGAGCACCAGGACGCGGGCATGGACGGCCTTGGCGTCGAGATCGGCGGCCTGGGTCGCGCCGGCGGTCGCCAGGGCCAGCAGGCCCGCGGTGGCGAGGAGGAGGGGACGGAACATGACGTCGAGCTTTCTGTGGTCGGCTCTGGTTTGCGATCGGGGGAGGGGAGCGGCCCGAGTCCCGGAAGGGGCGCGGCCTTCTGCGACGCTAGACCGGGCTTTGCGGCGGCGGCCAATGCGGTGTTCTCATGTCGGATATTGCCGCCGGTAAAGCTGGGCGCGGCGGCGGTGCTGGCAGGGCGTCCAGAAATTCTGCCAACCCGCCCGGCGCGGCCTCGTCTAAGGCGTAATTCCTAGCGTCGCCATCGGGTTTGGCTTTGCTTTGGAGACCGTTCGATGATCGACGCCGCAGCCGTGTCCCAGACCGCGGGTCAGACGCCCGCCCAGACCGCCGCCGAGCGCCGCCGCTGGCTGCTGCTGGGCCTGATCATCTTCGCCGGCATCCTCAACTATGTGGACCGGCAGGTGATCGCGGTGCTCAAGCCGATCATCGAGCAGGACATGGGCTGGAGCGACGCCGACTACGGGCGCCTCGCCTCGCTGTTCCAGTTCTCGGCGGCGATCGCCTTCCTGTTCACCGGCGGCATCGTCGACAAGCTCGGCGTCAAATGGGCCGCGCCCGTCGGGGTGGCGACCTGGAGCCTAGCAGCCATGGCCCATGGCGGGGCCAACACCATGCTGCAGTTCTCGGCGGCTCGCGTCGCCCTGGGCGCGACGGAGTCGATGGGCACGCCGTCCTATGTGAAGACCATCGGGGCGCTGTTCTCGGCGCGGATGCGGTCGGTGGCGTTCGGCATCTCCAACGGCGCCTCCAATATCGGGGCGATCGTCACGCCGCTGCTGCTGCCGCTGCTGTCGGCGGTGGTCGGCTGGCGGGCCTCGTTCGTGGTGGTCGGCGCGCTCGGTTTCCTCTGGGTGGCCCTGTGGTTCGTCTCGACGCGCGGCTTGCAGCTCGCGCCCGACAAGCCGGTCGAGGTCGCGGGGCAGCCTACGGGCAAGATTGGCCTGAAGGTCCTGCTGTCGGACCGTCGCACCTGGGGCGTGGCCGGCGCCAAGGCGCTGTCCGACCAGGTCTGGTGGCTGCTGCTGTTCTGGGCCCCGGACTTCTTCCATCGGGTCTTCCACGTCGGCATGCACGACATCGGCAAGCCCCTGGCCGTGGTCTACGGCTTCGCGGCCGTCGGCTCGGTGTTCTCCGGCTGGATCGCCTCGCGGCTGCTGGCCCGGGGCCTGTCGATCAACACGGTGCGCAAGGGCTCGATGCTGGTCTGCGCCCTGCTGGTGACGCCGGTGCCGCTGGCGGTGCTGGTCGACAACTACTGGCTGGCGGTGCTGCTGCTGGGCCTGACCCTGGCCGCGCACCAGGGCTTCTCGACCAACATGTTCGCCACCATCGCCGACATCACGCCCAAGGATCGGGTGGGCTCGGTGACCAGCTTTGGCGCCTTCTGCGGCAACCTCGCCGGCATGGGCATCGTGCTGCTGGCGGGCGAGCTGCTCCAACGCGGCGCGGGCTACCTGCCGCTGCTGGCCATCGCCGCCGTCTCCTACCTGATCGCCGTGGCCTGGCTGCAAATCTTCGTGCCGCGCCTCCAGGCCGCCCAGGCTTGATCGAGAGAGTATCCATGTCGCAAGACACCACCACCCGCGGCGTGCTGCTGGCCGCCGAGGGCCTGGACAAGCCGTTCCACGCCGTCTCCTGGGACGCGTCGAGCGAAGAGGTCGCATCGCCGCTGCCCAAGGACCTCGTTCTGAAGGCCAAGCCCGGCGTGAAGCCGCGCAACATCGTCGTAGTGCTGACCGATGACCATCGCTTCGACGCCATGGGCTTCACCGGCGCCCAGCCCTTCGTCGAGACCCCGGTGCTCGACCGACTGGCGGCGCAGGGCGCGCACTTCAAGAACGCCTTCGTCACCACGGCCCTGTGCTCGCCGTCGCGCGCCACGATCTTCACCGGCCTCTACGCCCACCAGCACCGGGTGGTGGACAACAACCACCCGATCCGGCCGGACGTGACCTTCTTCCCGGAATATCTGCAAGCGGCCGGCTATGAGACCGCCTTCATCGGCAAGTGGCACATGGGCGTGGAGGGCGACGACCCGCAGCGCGGCTTCGACCACTGGATCAGCTTCAAGGGCCAGGGCGACTACTGGCCCAACGGCGATGGGTTGAACATCAACGGCGAGCGCGTGCCCCAGAAGGGCTATCTGACCGACGAGCTGACCGACTACGCCATGGACTGGCTGGAAGCCCGCGACGGCGACAAGCCCTGGCTGCTGTTCCTGGCCCACAAGGCCGTGCACGCCGAGTTCATTCCCGCGCCGCGCCACCTGGGCCGCTACGACGACGCCGAGTTCCGCTATCCGGAAAGCCTGAACCTGCCCCCCGAGCAGGCCGAGGGCCAGCCGGTCTGGGTCAAGAACCAGCGTAACAGCTGGCACGGGGCCGATTTCCCGTACCACACCAACCTGGACCTGGCGCACTACTACAAGCGCTACGCCGAGACGATGCTGTCGGTCGACGAAGGCATCGGCCGCGTCCTCGACCACCTGGAAGCCAAGGGCGAGCTCGACAGCACCCTGGTGCTCTACATGGGCGACAACGGCTTCGCGTTCGGCGAGCACGGCCTGATCGACAAGCGTACGGCCTATGAGGAGTCGATGCGCATCCCGATGCTGGCGCGCTGCCCCGAACTGTTCCCGGGCGGGACGGTGGTCGAGCAGGTGGTGGCCAATCTCGACATCGCGCCGACCCTGCTGGCGGTCGCCGGTCTGGAGGCGCCCGAAGGCCTGCAAGGCGAGGACATGCTGCCCCTGACGCGTGGCGAGGACGTGCCGTGGCGCACCGAGCTGCTCTACGAATACTACTGGGAGCGCAACTTCCCGCAGACCCCGACGGTCCACGCCATCCGCCAGGGTCGCTACAAGTACATCCACTATCACGGCGTCTGGGACATCGATGAACTCTACGACCTGCAGGCCGATCCGAACGAGACGGTGAACCTGATCCACAGCCCGGGCCACGAGGCGGTGGTCGCGCGCCTGACGGAGCGATTGTTCCAGCGGCTGGAGGAGCAGGACGGCCTGTCGATCCCTCTGCCTTTGCCTGTGGGAGGCCGCCACTTGCTGCGCGACGCCGACGGGGCGGTTCCGGCCGACTTCCCGGCGGTGCTGCTGAAGGCCCGGGAGTAGGCGAAGTCAGGCGGTTGGTGTGACGCTAGGGAAGCCTTGCCGCCCTTAGGAAATCCGAGGATCGGCCAAGAATATCTTTCTACTCCCATCGGATTAGTAGGAATACGAACCTTCCCCTGGAAGCCGACGCCGAACGCCGGCCCTTGGGGATATGCCATGACTGTTCGTACCGCCGCCCGCCGGGGCCGCGCCCACACCTTGCGCCTGGCCCTGCTGGCCGGTGCCGCCTTTCTCGCCACCGGTTCGGCCGCGCTCGCCGCCGACGCCGGCGCCGACTCCAACACCGTTGAAGAGGTCAAGGTCACCGCCCGCTATCGCGAGGAGTCGGTGACCAAGGTGCCGGTGGCCATCAGCGTCGTGTCGGGCGACGCGGCCGCCGCCAAGAACCTCAACAACCTGCAGGACATCGCCTCGACGATCCCGACGGTCGACTTCCGCACCGGGGCCTCGAACAAGGACCGCACCGTGTTCATCCGCGGCGTCGGCACCATCACCACCTCGCCGGGCGTCGAGCCCTCGGTCTCGACCGTGATCGACGGCGTCGTGCTGTCGCGTCCGGGCCAGACGACGCTCGATCTGGTCGAGCTGGAACGCATCGAGGTGCTGCGCGGCCCGCAGGGCACGCTGTTCGGCAAGAACGCCTCGGCCGGCGTGGTCAACATCGTCAGCAAGAACCCGGGCCCCGACGCCCACGCCTTCGCCGAAGCCGCCTGGTACGAAGGCGACGAATACCGCCTGAAGGCCGGCGTCTCGGGTCCGCTGATCGACGGCAAGCTGGGCGCCAGCCTGTCGATCCTGAAGAGCGGCTGGGACGGTAACGTCAAGAACGTCACCACCGGCCAGACGGTGAACGGCTACGACCGCTTCGGCGGCCGCGCCAAGATCGTCGCCACGCCGAGCGACGACCTGACCCTGACCTTCAGCGCCGACTTCAGCCGTTCGGACGAGGATCCGCCGACCGGCGTCTTCGCCTCGAGCGACCGCGTGGCCTATCCGACCAACGTCGTGACGGCGAACCCGACCCTGGTCGCGGCCCTGGCCGCCTCGGGCATCACCGCGGGCGCCAACAACACCAAGACCAACGCCGACGTCCGCAGCTTCGTCGAGGACCGCAACGGCGGCGTCTCGGCCCAGGCGGACTGGAAGGTGGGCGATTTCACGATCACCTCCATCAGCGGCTACCGCAGCTGGAAGAACCACCAGCGCCAGGACTTCGACCAACTGGCCGTGGCCACCGCGGCCATCCCGACCGCTTTCGATGACGGCAAGGTGGACTTCAGCCAGGTCTCGCAGGAACTGCGCATCACCTCGCCCAAGGGCGGGCTGATCGACTACGTGGCCGGCCTCTACTACCTGAAGGCCGAGACCGACGAGGTCTATCGCCGCGACCTGACCCGCATCGTCTCGGGTTCGGCGGTCAGCGACTATGGCGTCGCCCGCTACGGCACGCGCGGCGTGAACTACGCGATCTTCGGCGAGGGCAACATCAACTTCACGCCGAAGTTCCGCGCCATCCTCGGCGCCCGCGCGATCCGCGACGAGCTGAGCTACTACCATGACCGCCAGGCCACCACGACCGTGGCCCTGACCGGCATCCGTCCCAACCACACGAGCGCGGGCTCGCTGGAGAAGGACGGCTGGAGCGGCCGCGCCGGCCTGCAATACGACGTGGCCGAAACGGTCAACGTCTATGCGACCTACTCGCGCGGCTACAAGGGCCCCGCCTACAACACCTATTTCAACATGCAGGCGATCGACGAGATATCGCTGAAGCCCGAGACCTCGGACTCGTATGAAGCGGGCATCAAGGGCACGGCCCTGGGCGGCCGCTTCGTCGGCGCCCTGGCGATCTTCAAGACCGACTACGAGAACTACCAGGCCAACTTCACCGACGTGGCCGGCACGCCGGCGGCGATCGTCAGCCGTCTGATCAACGCCGGTTCGGTGTCCAGCCAGGGCGTCGAAGGCGACTTCACCCTGCGTCCGGCCCAGGGCCTGAAGCTGGGCTTCTCGTTCGCCTACACCGACGCCACGGTCGAGCACTTCAACTGCCCGACCGGCGCCGCCAGCAGCTGCAACATCGACGGCCAGCCGCTGCCCTTCGCCCCGAAGTGGAAGACCTATACCGACGTCGAGTACCGCACGCGCCTGAACAGCGCCTTCGACGTCGTGCTGTCGACCGACTACAGCTGGAAGGACGACACCCAGTACTCGCTGGCCGAGACGCCGGACACCATCCAGAAGGCCTACGGCATCTGGAACGCCGGCGTCGGCCTGGTCGGCGTCGAGAACGGCTGGACGGTCCGCGCGGTGGTCAAGAACATCGCCGACAAGTCGTACTCGCCGTACTTGGTCTATGGCGGCCTGGCCGGCGTGGTCCGCTACGTGCCGCGCGACAACGCCCGCTACTGGGGTCTCTCGGTGCGCAAGGAGTTCTAAGGGTCTGAAACACTTCTCCTAACTTCCCGTCATTCCCGCCCTCGTGGCGGGAACCCCTGGGTCCGCTCGCACGTGAAAATGCGGCGGACCGCAGGCGGTCCGCTTCACTCGCACCTGCGGCTGAAAGAGGGTTTCCCGCCACAGGGGCGGGAATGACGGGAGTAAAAGAGTTTCTCAGAACCCCAGTTCAGCCAGCGTCACCACCCGCTTCTCGCGGGCGCTGATCTCGGCGGCGGTTCCGATGGCCACGGCCATCAGGCCGTCGCGGGCGGTGACGGCGGGGCTTCCGCCGTCGCGCACCGCGTCGAGGAAGGCCCGCAGCTGGTAGAAGGTCGAACCATGGTGGGTGCCCGCCTTCATCGCCGCCTCGTCGACCGGCACGTGCTCGCGGACCATCTTCTTGGGCGAGCCCAGCGGCACGCGCGGGGCGAAGACCAGGTCGCCGGGCGGGATCAGGGCTTCCAGCCGGGCTTCCGAGCCCGTGGCGGTCAGGGTCTCCTGCTCCTCGACGCCCTCTGCGAACATGCAGAGGTCCAGCATGGCCCGCACGCCGTTGTCGAACTCGACGACGGTGTAGCTGTTGTCGATGATGTCCGGCGTCCTGCCGTCGTAGCGTTCGTCCAGGTGGTTGACGTCCATGGCCCCCGAACAGAACACCGAGACCGGCTCGGCCCGCGTGATCAGGCGCATCAGGTCGAAGAAGTGGCAGCACTTCTCGACCATGGTGCCGCCGGTGTTGGCGGCGAACCGGTTCCAGTCGCCCACCTTGACCAGGAACGGAAAGCGGTGCTCGCGGATCGACAGCATGGCCAGCTTGCCGACGTCGCCGGCGTGCACCCGGCGGATGAATTCGGCCGCCGGCGGCATGAAGCGGTATTCCATGGCGGTCCAGAAGAGGGCGCCGGTCTTCGCTGTGCGCGCATCGGCGGTTTCGGCCGCCCAGCGGGCGTCGGCCAGGTCGCTGCAAAGCGGCTTCTCGCAGAGGATCGCCACATTGGTCGCCAGCGCCGCTTCCAGCACCTTGCGATGGGTGAAGTTGGGCGAGACGATGATCACCGCGTCGAGTTCGACCTTGGCCAGCATCTCGGCGCCGTCGGCGAAGGCCTCGACGTCCTTGGCCTTGTCGCCCAGGGTCGCCCGCGCCCAGTCCAGCGAGCCCGGCGTCGGATCGGCGATGGCCGCCACGTGGGCGTCCGGCATCAGTTCGAGGTTGCGCAGATGCTCGTTGCCCATCATGCCGACCCCGATCAGACCGACCTTGAGCTTCTCAACCATCTTCAAATCCCCCGAACTGAAAGCATGTACCCATGAGTGAGAGCCGCCAGTCACACGAACCCCGTCCGCTCGGCAAGAGCGGTATTTCCGTTTCTCCGCTGGCCTGGGGGATGTGGCGTTTCAAGGGGGAATCGGTCGCCGACGCCCGCCTGCTGGTCGAGACCGCGCTGGAGAGCGGGATCACCCTGCTGGACACCGCCGACGTCTACGGCGCCGACACGCCCTACGGCTTCGGCTCGTCGGAAGTCCTGCTCGGCAAGGTGCTGCGCGACGCCCCGCACCTGCGTGAGAAGTTCGTGCTGGCCTCCAAGGGCGGCATCATCCTGGGCGTGCCCTACGACTCCAGCGCCGACTATCTGGTCGCCGCCTGCGAGGCCTCGCTTCAGCGCCTGGGCGTCGAGAAGATCGACCTCTACCAGATCCACCGCCCCGACGTTCTGGCCCATCCCGCCGAGATCGCCGCGGCCCTGACCAAGCTGCGCGAGCAGGGCAAGATCGACGCCGTCGGAGTGTCGAACTATCTGCCGAGCCAGGTGGCGGCCCTGCAGGCCCACCTGCCGTTCGCCCTGGCCAGCATCCAGCCCGAGTTCTCGCCCCTGACCATCGAGCCGCTGTCGGACGGCGTGCTCGACCAGGCGCTGGAGCGTGACCTGGCCGTGCTGGCCTGGTCGCCGCTGGGCGGCGGCCGGCTGGTGGGGCAGGGGACCGACGATCGCGGCCGCGCCGTGATCGAGGCCCTCGACGTCATCGCCCGCGAGCAGCTTGTCGACCGCGCCGCCGTCGCGCTCGCCTGGATCATGGCCCACCCGTCGCGGCCGATCCCCATCGTCGGCTCGCAGACGCCCGAGCGCATCAAGGCCTCGGCCGACGCCCTGCGCGTGAAGCTGAGCCGCACCCAGTGGTACGCGATCCTCACCGCCAGCCGCGGAGTTCCCCTGCCGTGAGCACCCTTCCTCCCTGCGAAGTCTCGTGGTTTTCGGCGCTCTGCGACGACGACTACGAGTTCCTCGGCGTTCCCGATCCGGCGCTGAAGGCCTCCTACGCCCACTGCCGCGACATCGCCTTGGCGGCCGAGAGCGGCGGGTTCGACAACCTGCTGCTGCCGTCGGGCTACAATCTCGGCATCGAGGGCGTGGCCTTCGCTGGCGGCCTGGCGCCGATCCTGCGTAAGCTGAAGCTGCTCCTGGCCATCCGCTGCGGCGAGATGTGGCCGCCGCAGCTGGCCCGCCAGATCGCCACCCTGGACCAGATGCTGGAGGGCCGCCTTACCCTCAACATCATCTCCAGCGACCTGCCGGGCGAGACCCTGGCGTCCGGGCCGCGCTACGCCCGCACGCTGGAGGCGATGACGATCCTGCGGTCTCTGCTGAACGGTGAGAGCATCGATTTCCAGGGTGAGTTCTACAAGCTGAAGCTCGATCCGCCGCGCCTGCGCACGGTCTCGGGCAAGTGCCCGCCGTTCTATTTCGGCGGCCTGTCGCACGAGGCCCGGGAGGTCGCCGCCCACGGCGCCGACGTCTACCTGATGTGGCCCGACCGCATGGAGGTGGTGAAGGAGACCATCGAGGATCTGCGCGCCCGCGCCGCCGCCCATGGCCGCACCCTTCGCTTCGGCTATCGCGTCCACGTCGTGGTGCGCGAGACCGAGGAAGAGGCGAGGGCGGCCGCCGACCGGCTGCTGTCCAAGCTCGACGCCAAGGAAGGCGAGGCCATCCGCGCCAAGTCGCTGGACGCGGCCTCGTTCGGCGTGCGTCGCCAGGCCGAGCTGCGCGAGGCTTCGGCGGGCGACGGCTATGTCGAGGACAATCTGTGGACCGGCATCGGTCGGGCGCGGTCGGGCTGTGGCGCGGCCATCGTCGGCGATCCCGATCAGGTGCTGGCCAAGATCAACGCCTATCGCGAGATCGGGCTCGAGGCCTTCATCCTGTCGGGCTACCCGCACATCGCCGAAGCCGACCTCTTCGCGCGGCACGTGCTGCCGCACCTGGACCACAGGCCGCTGTTCCGCTGAGCCGGTCCGGACGGATCGTCCGGTTGCGGATCGCTTGATCGTTGTCGCCCGCCGGGCGCCCCTCGCGTGGGCGTTCGGCGGCGAAGCGGCGTTTCCGATGACCGTGCGCTTGACGCGGCGGGCGCTGCGCTATGGGTTACTCATGTTACACGCAGCACGAGTAACCCGACTTCATAGATTTCTAGCCTTATCAGCTTCCGACTTTTCAGAAAGGAGGCGGCCAGCGAAGTCGTGGTGCGCGATCAGTCAAGAACTGGTCAGGCTGCATATTAAATCATCTCATTTGCGCCACCCGGGAACACGAAGAAAAGTGGGCTGAGTAAATGGCGATTTCTGTTTTTTGACCTGGGGTCGGGAGTCAGGCTCGTCGGGTCAATAGCAGGGGATAGCCATGACCAAAGCCCAATCGAAACCCGTCGTCGCGTCGCGCTGGAAGCTGGCCTTGATGGCCGCCAGCGTGTTCTGCGGCGCGTCGCCGGCCCTGGCCCAGGAGAGCGCTCCCGAAGAAGTCGACGCCATTGTGGTCACCGGTCGTCGCGTGTCCGAGGCCAGCGTCGCCATCGGCACCGACCAGGCCACGGCCACGGTCTCGATCACCCGCGAGGCGCTGCTGTCGGCGCCGGCCGGTGTCACCGGCCTGAAGATGCTGGAGAGCCTGCCGGGCTTCAACGTCCAGGCCAACGACGCCTTGGGCATGTACGAGTTCGGCAACTCGGTGTCGGTGCGGGCCTTCAACTTCCAGCAGATCGGCTTCCTGCTCGACGGCATTCCGATGGGGCGCAGCGACCAGTTCGGGGGCAGCCCGATCTACCGCTATGTCGACAACGAGAACCTGGCCCGCGTGCAGGCCTCGGCCGGCGCCGGCGACGTCGCCCTGCCCAGCTACGCCTCGCTGGGTCCGATCGTCGACTACTTCACCAAGACGCCTGACGCCGAAGCCGGCGGCTCGGCCAGCCAGACCTGGGGCGAGGACAACCTGCGCCGCAGCTTCCTGCGCCTGGAGAGCGGCAAGATCGGCAATCTGTCGGGCTATGTGGCTGGTTCGTGGGTCAAGGGCGACCTGTGGCGCGGCCCCGGCACGATCAAGCGCGAGCACTACGAGGGCAAGGTCGACTACGCCTTCGAGAGCGGCGGGAACCTGACGTTCCAGACCGTGCACAACGACTATTACGACTACGACTCCCCGTCGATCACCAAGGCCCAATACCTGGGCACGGCGGGTGACGCCTTCGGGCGCAAGGGGCGCGACTTCGCCTACCTCGGATACGTGCCCAGCCTGGCGGCCACGACGACCGGGGTTCCCTATTCGAACGCGCTCTACAACCAGTACTACAAGTTCGCGGTCAACGCTCGGCAGGACCACCTCTACGGCCTGTCGCTGAACAAGCCGATCGGCGAGAACTTCGAGATCCGCTCGACCGCCTATTACGAGGACAAGGGCGGCTACGGCGTCTCGCCGGAGGCCTACGCCACCTCGCTGGCCAGCTACAACGCCGAGAAGGCCTACGTCTCGGGCCTGACCGCGCCCAAGGGGTTGCAATACGGCCTGTCGGGCGTCGACGGCATCCGCAAGGGCGTCGCGGTCGGTGGGACCTGGCGGACGGGCGCCCACACCGTCCAGGCCGGCGTCTGGCTGGAGAAGGACGACTACCACCGGACCCAGGCGCGCTATAACACCGTCAACGGCGACCCGGACGGGACGCCGCTGCTGAACGAGCCGGTGCACCTGCAGCGCAACTACGTCTCGACCCGCGAGACCACGCAGTTCTTCCTGAAGGACACGATCAAGCTCCTCGACGACCGCCTGAAGGTCGAGGTCGGCTTCAAGTCGACCGACATCGACTACAAGATCAGCGGTTATCGCAACCCGGCCGACTACATCGCCCAGCGCAAGCCGACGATCACCGACAACTGGAAGGACGGCTTCCTGCCGCAGGTGGGCCTGGTCTACTCGATCAACAGCCGCGACCAGGTGTTCGCCTCCTATTCTGAGAACCTGGCCCTGCCGCGCGGCGCCGACGACATCTTCTCTGCGGCCAGCCCGAGCGTGCCCGGACCCGAGCCGGAGACCTCGCAGAACCTGGAACTAGGCTACCGCGCCAACCGGGCGACGTTCAACGCCTCGGTCGTGGTCTACTACACCGCCTTCGACAACCGGCTGCAGTCCTACGCCTCGGTGGTGCCGGGCAGCACGACGACCGAGACCTTCTACCAGAACGTCGGGGCCGTGGAGGCGCACGGGGCCGAGTTCAGCGGCCAGTGGAAGCCCGAGCTGCTGGGCGGCAAGATCTATTTCAACACCAACCTGTCGTACAACCGCGCCGAGTTCGAGAACAACTTCGGGACCAACGCCATCGCCGGCAACACGCTGCCCGACTTCCCAACCTGGCTGTTCCAGGGCGGGGTGACCTGGGAGCCGGTCGACTGGGCCGTGGTCAACGTCTCGGCTCGCCATCTCAGCGACCGCTACACCAACATGACCAACACCGAGAAGACCGACGGCTACACCATCTGGAACGCCTATGTGGATCTCGGCGACGGTTTCGGCGTCGGGCCGCTGAAGCAGGTCAAGGCCCGCATCAACGTCGATAACATCTTCGACGAGGATTACCTGGGCACGATCAGCACCACGGTGAACACCGCCGCGACCTTCCGGCCGGGCTCGCACCGGACCTTCCAGGTCACGCTGTCGGCCGACTTCTGATGCGAAAGACGCCGCGGGCTGGGCCCGCGGCGTCCTTTTTGTTCGAGCTGACGGCTTCGATCAGGCCTTGGGCGCGGCCTTGCGCAGCCGGCGGCGGCGGTCGATGGTCAGGGCGATCAGGGTCGCGACCGCGCCGGAGGCGAGGTAGAGCCCGATAGCCGGCAGGCCCCAGAAGCTGGCCAGGGCCAGGGCGGCCAGGGGCGCGAAGCCCGCGCCGATCAGCCACGACAGGTCCGAGGTCAGGGCCGCGCCGCTGTAGCGGAACTTGCGCAGGAAACCCGAACTGACCGCGCCCGACGCCTGGCCGAACGACAGGCCCAGGATCGCGAAGCCGATCACGACATAGGCGGTCTGGCCGACGCTGCCGGCGTCCAGCAGCCACGGGGCCGCCAGGCTGAAGATGCCGATCAGCACGGCCGACAGCGCCAGCTGGTTCTGGCGGCTGATGCGGTCGGCGATCCAGCCGGAGACCATGATCCCGACCACGCCGACCAGGGCGCCGGCCAGTTCGATGCGCAGGAAGTTCAGCGCCTCGCCGCCGTCGTCGTGCAGGCTGACCCATGACAGCGGGAACACCGTCACCAGGTGGAACATGGCGAAGGTGGCCAGCGGGGCGAAGGCGCCGATGATCACGTTGGAGCCTTGCGCCTTCATCAGGCTGGTCAGCGGAACGGGGCTCAGCTGGCCCTTTTCGAACAGCTGGCCGAACTCCTCGGTGGCGACGATGCGCAGGCGGGCGAACAGGGCCACGACGTTGATCGCGAAGGCCGCGAAGAACGGGTAGCGCCAGCCCCAGTCGAGGAAGTCGGCCGAGCCCAGGCTGGCGACGAAATAGGCGAAGAGGCCACTGGCCAGCATGAAGCCGAACGGCGCGCCCAGCTGCGGGATCATCGCGTACCAGCCGCGCTTCTTTTCAGGCGCGTTCAGCGCCAGCAGCGAGGCCATGCCGTCCCAGGCGCCCGCCAGGGCCAGGCCCTGGCCGATGCGGAAGGCCGCCAGGGCCCAGATCGCGGCGGCGCCAGCCGTGGCGTAGCCCGGCAGGAAGCTCATCGCGGCCGTCGAGCCGCCCAGAAGGAAGAGGGCGATGGTCAGCTTCACGCCGCGGCCGTAGTTGCGGTCGATGACGCCGAAGATCGCCGAGCCGATCGGGCGGGCCACGAAGGCCAGCGAGAAGATCGCGAACGAGCACAGGACGCCCGTCAGCCGGTCCACGAACGGAAAGAAGAGGTGAGGGAACACCAACACCGAAGCGATGGCGTAGACGAAGAAGTCGAAGAACTCCGAGGTTCGCCCGATGATCACGCCGATGGCGATCTCGCCAGGCCGGACGCCCTTGTGGTCGGCGTGCAATCGCCGCGCGTCGCGCTCGAGGCCCGATGACGTCGGCAGTGCGAAATCCTGATTCATGCAGCTACGCGCCTTGTTCCTGTTGTTCCGTCCCAAACTCTTTTCAGCCGCCTTGCCGACGGTCTGAACGAGAGCATGAGACCAACTGCCCCGTTCTGGCAAACGCCTTGATGCGCCTTCGGCTCCTCATTTTCGTGCTGCACTGCGGCGCCCTAGGACAAATGGTCCAATGTCGCGCCCTCCTGCGTTAGACTATCGCGCCGGCCAATGCGTCCGAAGTCCAGGTTCCCCATGATTCCGAGTCCATTGAAGAAGCTCGCCCTGCTGCCCCTGCTGCTCGCCCTGAGCGGCTGCGACTGGGTCGTGATGAACCCGTCGGGCGATATCGCCGTTCAGCAGCGCGACCTGATCATCCTGTCGACCGTGCTGATGCTGGTCATCATCGTGCCGGTCATCTTCCTGACCCTGTTCTTCGCCTGGAAGTACCGGCAGTCGAACGAGACGGCCAAGTACGATCCCGACTGGCACCACTCGACCAAGCTCGAGATCGTGATCTGGGCCGCGCCGCTGGTGATCATCATGATCCTGGGCGCCGTCACCTGGACCAGCACCCACCTGCTCGACCCGTACCGTCCGCTCGACCGCCTGGCGCCGGGCCGCACGGCCGAAGGCGTCAAGCCGCTGAAGGTTCAGGTCGTCGCTCTCGATTGGAAGTGGCTGTTCATCTATCCCGAGCTGGGCGTCGCCACGGTCAACGAACTGGCGGCCCCGGTCGACACCCCGATCGACTTCGACCTGACGGCCTCGTCGGTAATGAACTCGTTCTACGTGCCCGCCCTGGCAGGCCAGATCTACGCCATGCCCGGCATGCGCACGAAGCTGCACGCCGTGATCAACAAGCCGGGCGTGTTCGACGGCTTCTCGGCCAACTACAGCGGCGAGGGCTTCTCGCACATGCGCTTCAAGTTCCACGGCATGAGCCGCGCCGACTTCGACAAGTGGGCCGCCGACGTCCGCAAGAGCGACGGTCGCCTCGACGGCACGCGCTACCTCGTGCTGGAAAAGCCGAGCGAGAAGGTGCCGCCGCAACGCTTCGCCTCGGTCGAGGCCGGCCTGTTCGACAAGGCGGTCAACCGCTGCGTCGAGCCGGGCAAGATGTGCCAGCACGACATGATGGCCATCGACAAGGCCGGCGGCCTCGGCATGGCCGGGACCACCAACGTCACCACCCTCGAATACGACAAGCGGGTTCGGCGCGGGGAGGGCGGCATCCGCTCGTTCGTCGCCGCGCTCTGCGCCCCCAAGTCCGCGCCCGCCGAAGCGCGCTGATCAAAGCCTAGAGATCATCATGTCCCCGGACCTCGTAAAAACGATCTTCGGCCGTCTCACATGGGACGCCATTCCCTTCCACGAGCCGATCCTGCTCGGCACGTTCGCCATGGTCGCGCTGGGCGGTATCACCGTCCTGGCCGCCCTGACCTACTTCAAGGTCTGGGGCTATCTGTGGCGTGAGTGGCTGACCAGCGTCGACCACAAGAAGATCGGGGTGATGTACATCATCCTGGCCATCATCATGCTGCTGCGCGGCTTCGCCGACGCCCTGATGATGCGGGCGCAACAAGCCCTGGCCTTCGGCGACGCCGCCGGCTACCTGCCGCCGCACCACTACGACCAGGTCTTCACCGCCCACGGCGTGATCATGATCTTCTTCGTGGCGATGCCGCTGATCACCGGCCTGATGAACCTCGTCGTGCCGCTGCAGATCGGCGCCCGCGACGTGGCCTTCCCGTTCCTGAACAACTTCAGCTTCTGGATGACGGTCGGCGGCGCGGTGACGGTGATGCTCTCGCTGTTCGTCGGCGAGTTCGCCCGCACCGGCTGGCTGGCTTATCCGCCATTGTCCAATTTGGCGTACAGTCCAGATGTCGGGGTAGACTACTACATCTGGTCGCTGCAGATCGCCGGCGTTGGCACCACCCTGTCGGGCATCAACCTGATCGTGACCATCGTGAAGATGCGCGCGCCGGGCATGAGCCTGATGAAGATGCCGGTGTTCACCTGGACCTCGCTGTGCAGCAACGTCCTGATCGTCGCCAGCTTCCCGATCCTCACGGCCGTCCTGGCCCTGCTGACCGCCGACCGCTATCTGCACACCAACTTCTTCACGAACGACTTCGGCGGCAACCCGATGATGTACGTGAACCTGATCTGGATCTGGGGTCACCCCGAGGTCTACATCCTGGTGCTGCCGGCCTTCGGCGTGTTCTCGGAAGTCGTCTCGACCTTCTGCGGCAAGCGCCTGTTCGGCTACAGCTCGATGGTCTACGCCACGGTCGTCATCACGATCCTGTCGTACATCGTGTGGCTGCACCACTTCTTCACCATGGGCTCGGGCGCCAGCGTGAACTCGTTCTTCGGGATCACGACCATGATCATCTCGATCCCGACAGGGGCGAAGATCTTCAACTGGCTGTTCACGATGTACCGCGGCCGCATCCGCTTCGAGGTGCCGATGCTGTGGACCGTGGGCTTCATGGTCACCTTCGTCATCGGCGGCATGACCGGCGTCCTGCTGGCCGTCCCGCCCGCCGACTTCGTCCTGCACAACTCGCTGTTCCTGATCGCCCACTTCCACAACGTGATCATCGGCGGCGTGGTGTTCGGCATGTTCGCCGGCATCGTCTACTGGTTCCCCAAGGCCTTCGGCTTCAAGCTCGACCCGTTCTGGGGCAAGGTCTCGTTCTGGTTCTGGCAGATCGGCTTCTTCTTCGCCTTCATGCCGCTCTATGTGCTCGGCCTGATGGGCGTGACCCGCCGCATGAGCCACTTCGAGGACCACAGCCTGCAGATCTGGTTCGTGATCTCGGCCTTCGGCGCGGTTCTGATCCTGATCGGCATCATCGCCTTCGTTCTGCAGATGGTCGTCGGCTACCTGAAGCGCGAGCAGTTGGCTGATCCGACCGGCGACCCCTGGGGCGGCCGTACGCTGGAGTGGTCGACCTCGTCGCCGCCGCCGGCCTACAACTTCGCCTTCACGCCGGTGATCCACGAGGTCGACGCCTGGCATGACATGAAGCAGCGCGGCTACGTGCGTCCGACCACCGGGTTCATCCCGATCCACATGCCGAAGAACACCGGCGCGGGGATCATCCTGGCCGGCATCAGCATCGTCGTCGGCTTCGCGATGATCTGGCACATCTGGTGGCTGGCCGTGGCGTCGTTCGTCGCCCTGGTCGGCGGGGCCATCGCCCACACCTTCAACTTCAAGCGTGACTACTACATTCCGGCCGAGGAGGTCGTCCAAGTCGAGGACGCCCGGACCGAAGCCCTGCGGAGCCTCGCGTAACCATGGCCCACGCCCAGACCCTGACCGAAGCGGGCGAAACCCGCTTCCACCTGACCGAGGACCACCATCCGGAGAACGGGACCCTGCTTGGGTTCTGGATTTACCTGATGAGCGACTGCCTGATCTTCGCGGTCCTCTTCGCGTGCTACGCCGTGCTCGGCCGCAACTATGCGGCCGGCCCCTCGGGGGCGGATCTGTTCGACCTGCCCATCGTGGCGGTGAACACCGCGCTGCTGCTGTTCTCGTCGATCACCTATGGCTTCGCCATGCTCTCGGCTCAGGCCAAGAAGGTGCCGGCGACGCTGATCTGGCTGGCCATCACGGGCCTCTTCGGCCTCGGCTTCCTATCGCTGGAACTCTATGAGTTCCATCACCTGATCCACGAGGGCGCCGGCCCGCAGCGCAGCGCCTTCCTGTCGTCGTTCTTCGTGCTCGTCGGCACCCACGGCCTGCACGTGACCTTCGGCATCATCTGGCTCGTCACGCTGATGACCCAAGTCGCCAAGCGCGGCCTCGGCGTCGAGATGAAGCGTCGCCTGATGTGCCTGTCGATGTTCTGGCACTTCCTCGACGTCATCTGGATCGGCGTCTTCTCGTTCGTCTATCTGCTCGGAGTCCTGAAATGAGCGCGGCCAGCCACGATGCGCACCACGCGCACGATGACCACGGTCATGACCACGACGGCGGCGCTCATGGCTCGCTGAAGGACTACGTCATCGGCTTCGTGCTGGCGGTGATCCTCACCGCCATCCCGTTCTGGCTGGTGATGGGCCATGTCCTGCCGAGCAACCAGATGACCGCCATCGCCGTCATGGGCCTGGCGATCATCCAGGTGCTGGTCCACATGATCTACTTCCTGCACATGAACTCGCGTTCGGAAGGCGGCTGGACCATGCTGGCCCTGGTGTTCACCCTCGTCGTGGTGGTGATCACGCTGTCGGGTTCGCTGTGGGTCATGCACAACCTCGACACCCACATGATGGCCCCGATGCCGCATGACATGCGGGAAGTCCCCTGATGACGGCCCGCCGCGGCGGCGCCCGGACGATCGCCCTGGCCGGGCTCTGCCTGGCCTTCACCGCGATCTTCCTGGCGCTCTGCGGCTGGCAGGTCCAGCGCAGGGCCTGGAAGCTCGACCTGATCGCCCGGGTCGAGCAGCGCATCCATGCAGAGCCGACCCCGCCCCCCGGTCCCGACCGCTGGGCGGGGATCAGCCAGGCCTCCGACGGCTATCGCCGCGTACGCCTCACGGGTCGCTTCCTGCACGACCGCGAGACCCTGGTTCAGGCCGTCACCCGCGAAGGGCCCGGCTTCTGGGTCATGACCCCGCTTTCCACCGACCAGGGCTTCGACGTCCTGGTCAACCGCGGCTTCGTTTCCGCCGATCACCGCGCGCCCGGAACGCGTCCGGCCGCCCAGGCCGCTGGTCCGGTCAGCGTCGTCGGCCTCCTGCGCCTGACCGAACCGCACGGCGGCTTCCTGCGCACGAACGACCCTGCCGGCGACCGCTGGTACTCCCGGGACGTTCAGGCCATCGCCAAGGCCAAGGGACTGAGCCGGACCGCGCCCTATTTCATCGACGCCGACGCCACGGCCAATCCCGGCGGCTGGCCGATCGGCGGCTTGACCGTGGTCAATTTCCCCAACAGCCACCTGGTCTACGCCCTGACCTGGTTCGGCCTGGCGCTGCTGACCGGCGGGGCGGCCGCCTATGTTCTGTTCGACGCGCGCCGGAACCGGGTTAAAGAGGCCCCATGACGCCGACCGCCCGCATCCTGATCGCCGGCATGTCGGGCTGGCTTTCAGGGGCGCGGGCCGCGGACAACGCGGCGAACCCCGCCGACGCCATCGCCCGGCAGAATATGCTGCAGCTGATCCACCTGCGCTGGATCGCCGTGGTCGGCCAGGTCGTCACCATACTGGCGGTGCATTTCAGCCTCGGCTTCCAGCTGCCCCTGGCGGCGATGATGCTGGTGCTGGCGGCGCTGGTCGTGCTGAACCTCGCCAGCCTGCTGCGCCTGAAGAGCGCCAAGCCGCTCGGCCCCTACGACCTCTTCTCCGCCCTGGCCTTCGACGCCCTGGCCCTGACCGCCCAGCTCTATTTCAGCGGCGGCGCGACCAACCCCTTCACGACCCTCTACCTGATGCACGTGATCCTGGGCGTCGTCCTGCTAGAGGTCTGGGCCACCTGGGCGATCGTGTTCCTGACCAGCTTCTGCTTCCTGATGCTGGTGGCCTTCAACCGGCCGGTCATCGCCACGGGGCTCAGTGACCAGGCCTTCTTCGGCCTGTTTATCATGGGCATGCTGATGGGGGTGGTGCTGGACGCGGTGCTGCTGGTGACGTTCGTCTCGCGCATCAACACCAACCTGCGCCGCCACGACGCCCACCTGGCCGAGCTGCGCCAGCGGGCGGCGGAAGAGACCCACATCGTCCGCATGGGCCTCCTGGCCTCCGGCGCCGCGCACGAGCTGGGCACGCCGCTGGCGACGCTGGACGTCATACTGAGCGACTGGCGGCGCATGAAGGTGTTCGCCAAGCATCCTGAACTGGCCCAGGAGCTTGAGGACATGCGCGGCGAGGTCCAGCGCTGCAAGCAGATCGTCACCGGCGTCCTGCTGTCGGCCGGCGAGGCGCGCAGCGGCGAGGTCCGGGTCAGCACCCTGCGGGCCTTCATGGACGAGGTGGTGGCCGACTGGCGCGCCACCCGCAACAGCGATGTCCTGACCTACGAGACCGATCTCGTAACCCCAACCTCGATCGTCGCGGAATCGACCCTCAAGCAGGTGATCCACAACGTGCTCGACAACGCGCTGGACGCCTCGCCCGAGGCGGTGCGTCTGCATGCGAGCGTCAGCGGCGGGCTGATCGTCATCGAGGTGGACGACGACGGTCCGGGCTTCGCGCTCGAGACGCTGGAAAACTTCGGCAAGCCCTACAACTCGACCAAGGGACGGGCAGGGGGCGGCCTTGGCCTGTTCCTGGTGGTCAACGTGCTGCGCAAGCTGGGCGGCGCAGTCGGCGCCGAGAACCGCCCCGAGGGCGGCGCCAGCGTCGTGCTGACCCTGCCCCTGGCCTCGCTGCAGATCCGGAGGCGTCATGCCCGCTGAGCGCAAGCTGATCATCGTCGAGGACGACGAGAAGTTCGCCGCCACCCTGAAGCGCTCGTTCGAGCGCCGGGGCTACGAGGTGGTGCATGTCCATGGCCTGGAAGAGGCCCTGGCGGCGCTGGAGACCTTCGCGCCGCGCTACGCCGTCGTGGATCTGAAGCTGGCCGGGGAGTCGGGCCTGTCCTGCGTCCAGGCGCTGATCGCCCGTGATCCGGACATGCTGATCGTGGTGCTGACCGGCTTCGCCAGCATCGCCACGGCGGTCGAGGCCATCAAGCTGGGCGCCTGCCACTACCTGGCCAAGCCTTCCAACACCGACGACATCGAGGCCGCTTTCGACAAGCGCGAAGGCGACGCCGGCGCGGCCATCGGCGAGCGCGCCACCTCGCTGAAGAATCTGGAATGGGAGCGGATCCACCAGACCCTGGTCGAGACCGACTTCAACATCTCCGAGACCGCCCGGCGTCTGGGCATGCACCGCCGCACCCTGGCCCGGAAGCTGGAAAAGCGCCGGATCAACTGACGGCTTCGCGCCGTTCTCATCCCTGATGCTCATCCCGATCCCGAGGCCCGCAGGGGCGCCGGGCTCGCCGCGCCACGGCCGTAAGCCGCCGAACAAGCGCCGTACCAAATTGGTCTAAATTGGTATAGGCAATATCGCGGACCAAAAATGGGCTGAGATCTGAAAATTTGTTAGGACAAATGGTCCGCTCTGCCGTATGCCGTTTTCTCGAACCTGCGGACCAGCCACAGAGCTGGCGGCATCGAGGGAGTAAGACGAGTGCGACACATTCGGCGACGCGCGGGCGGCCTGGTTCTGGCCCTGCTGGTCTCGGCGGCTTTGCCCGTCGGCATCATGGCCCAACCGAGCGGGCAGGGGCCTGTTCTGGTCGGCGGCGCGGATCTGGCGGCCATGCGCAGCGAAGGCGAGCGCTATCCGATGTTCGCCGCCGAGCTGAAGCGGGTGCGCAAGGAGGTCGACGCGGCCATGAAGGCCGGGATCGACGTGCCCGTGCCCAAGGATCCGGGCGGCGGCCGCACCCACGAGCAGCACAAGCGCAACTACATGGCCATCTACGGCGCGGGCATGCTGTACCGCGCCACTGGCGACAAGGCCTATGCCGACTACGCCCGGCGGATGCTGCTGGAATACGCCAAGCTCTATCCGACCCTTGGGCTGCACCCGGCCGCCAAGAACAATTCCGCCGGCAAGCTGTTCTGGCAGAGCCTGAACGACGCGGTCTGGGTGGTCTATTCGATCCAGGGCTACGACGCGATCCGCGACACCCTCAGCGACGCCGACCGCAAGACCATCGACGACGGCGTCTTCCGGCCGATGGCCAAGTTCATCGCCGACGACCAGCCGCAGGTCTTCGACATCATCCACAACCACGCCACCTGGGCCTGCGCCGCCGTCGGCATGACCGGCTACGTGCTGCGCGACCAGGTGATGGTGGAGAAGGCCCTGAAGGGCACGGACCGCTCGGGCAAGGTCGGCTTCCTCAAGCAGATCGACCAGCTGTTCTCGCCCGACGGCTACTACGCCGAGGGGCCGTACTACCAGCGCTACGCCCTGCAGCCCTTCGTGCTGTTCGCCCACGCCATCGACGAGAACGAGCCGCAGCGGAAGATTTTCGAATACCGCGGCGGCGTGCTGACCAAGGCGGTCCGCGCGGCGGTGCAGCTGACCTATGACGGCTACTTCTTCCCGTTCAACGACGCCCTGCTGGAAAAGAGCCTCAAGACCGACGAGCTCTACCAGTCGGTGGCCATCGCCTATGGCGCGACCAAGGATCCGTCGCTGCTGTCGATCGCCCGCTGGCAGGGCCGCACGACCCTGACGCCGGACGGCCTGGCCGTGGCCCGCGACCTGGCGGCCGGCAAGGAAAGGCCGTTCCCCTACGCCTCGATGCTATTCCGCGACGGTCCCGACGGCGACCAGGGCGCGATCGCCGTGATGCGCGCCGGTCCGGGCGACGAGGACGAGGTCGTGGCGGTCAAGAACTCGGCCCAGGGCATGGGTCACGGCCACTACGACAAGCTGAACTGGATCCTCTACGACGCCGGCCGCTCGATCGTGACCGACTACGGCGCGGCCCGTTTCCTCAATATCGAGGCCAAGGACGGCGGTCGCTACCTCAAGGAAAACGAGACCTGGGCCAAGCAGACGGTGGCCCACAACACCCTGGTCGTGAACGAGACCAGCCAGTTCGAGGGCAAGGTCAAGGTCGCCAACACCCTGGCGCCGAAGCAGATCTTCTTCTCCGCCGAAGGGAAGGCGAAGATCAGCACGGCCGAGATGGCCGGCGCCTGGCCGGGCGTGACCTTCCGTCGCTCGATCGTACAGATCGACGTCGGCGGCAAGGGCCCGCCGCTGGTGCTCGACCTGCTGAAGGTCCACGGCGACAAGCCGGCCCAGTACGACCTGCCGCTTCACTTTTCCGGCCACATCATCGACGCCGGCTTCCCGCTGAAGCAGAACCTCGCCGAGCGCCCGGTGCTGGGCAAGGACGACGGCTACCAGCACCTGTGGGTCGATGCGACGGGCGCACCCGACGCTTCCAACGCCCGCCTGACCTGGATCAACGGCGAGCGTTTCTACACCTGGCGCATGCTGCCGCCTGCCGGGGCCGAGGTGATCCTGGGCGAAAGCGGCGCCAACGATCCGAAGTTCAACCTGCGCCGCGAACCCGTGCTGATCCAGCGGGTGAAGGGCGCGACCGACACGACTTTCGTCGGCGTGCTCGAGCCGCATGGGGCCTACGATCCGTCGGCGGAGACCACCGAAGGCAGCACCAGCCGCATCGAGGCCCTGCGCCACGTGCGGACGGCCGACGCCGACGTCGTCACCATCGTCCTGGCCGGCGGCCGCACGATCGTCCTGGCCATCGCCGACAGCGCCGAGCCCGGCGCCGTCCACAAGGCGAACGTCGATGGCGCGCCCTTCAGCTGGAAGGGCCACTTCGGCCGCTTCGACGGCGAGGACATCGGTCAATGAGGGGCGGGCTTCGCTGGCTGATCGTCAGCCTCGTCGGGCTGGCGACCGTCATCAACTACATAGACCGCAACGCCCTGGCCGTGATGTGGCCGGCGGTGTCGAAGGACATCGGCGCCGACAAGGCCGACTACGCCTTGCTGGTGACCATCTTCATGGTCGCCTACGCCTTCGGCCAGTCGCTGTTCGGTAAGGTGTTCGACGTCATCGGCACCCGCATGGGCTTCGCCGTCTCGATCCTGGTCTGGTCGCTGTCGATCGCCGCCCACAGCCTGGTGCGCTCGCTCGGCCTGCTGGCCCTGCTGCGCGTGACGCTGGGGATCAGCGAGGCTGGCAACTGGCCCGGCGCGGTCAAGGCCAACGCCCTGTGGTTCCCGCCGCGCGAACGCGCCCTGGCGCAAGGCATCTTCAATTCCGGGGCGGCGATCGGGGCGATCATCTCCGCGCCGCTGGTGGCCCTGCTGTTCGAGCTCTTGGGCTGGCGGGCGACCTTCCTGGTGGTCGGGGTCCTGGGCTTCCTGTGGCTGCTGCCCTGGCTCTTCATCTACCGCGCCGACCCGGGCGCCCACCCGTGGCTGAGCGAGGCCGAGCGCGCCCACATCGCCGATCGTGGCGAGGCCAATGCGAAGGCCGGCTGGTCGCCGACCCTGCGCCAACTGCTGCGCCAGAAGCAGAGCTGGGCGATCATCGTCTCGCGCTTCTTCTTGGATCCGGTCTGGTGGCTGTTCGTCTCCTGGCTGCCGATCTACCTGGCCGAAAGCTTCGGCTTTGACGTGCGCAAGATCGGCCTCTTCGCCTGGGTGCCGTTCGTCGGCGCCATGCTGGGCAGCCTCGGCGGCGGCTGGCTCTCCGGCGCGCTGATCCGGCGCGGCTGGAAGACCCTGAGCGCCCGGCGCTTCGCGGTGACCCTGGGCGGCGTGATCATGCTGCCGGCCCTGCTGCTGACGGCCCGGGCGGCCGATCCGCTGAGCGCGGTGCTGCTGATCGCCGTGATCCTGTTCGGCTTCCAGGTGGCCATCAACAACATCCAGACCCTGCCCAGCGACTATTACGGCGGCGGGGCCGTGGGCACGATCGCCGGCGTCGGCGGCACCGCCGCCGTGGCCGGAACCCTGGTCACGACCTGGCTGGTGCCGGTCATGACCCGTCACGGCTACGCCCCGATCTTCGTCCTGGCGGCGGCCATCGTGCCGCTGGGCGTCATCGCTCTCTGGCTGCTGGGCGGGCGCGAAAGCCCCGTGCCGGCGCCGGCTTCCGACATTCAGTAAAAGAGGGGTCCCCATGAGGTTCAAGGACAAGGTCGCGCTGGTCACCGGCGGCGGCCGCGACATCGGCCGCGAGGTCTCGCTGCGACTGGCCGCCGAGGGCGCGACCGTGGTGGTGAACTATCGCGGCGACGAAGCCTCGGCCCAGGAGACGGCGGCCCGCATCGAGGCGACCGGCGGCAAGGCGGTGCTGCACCGCGCCGACGTCACCGACGCGGCCGAGGTGTCGGGTCTGGTGACCGCCGCCGCTGGCGTCACCGGCAAGATCGACATTCTCGTCAACCTCGCCGGCGGCATGGTCGCCCGCAAGAGCCTGGCCGACATGGACGAGGCCTTCTTCGACCAGGTCATGACCCTGAACCTGAAGTCGGCCTTCCTGGTGACCAAGGCGGCCCTGCCGCACATCCCGGACGGGGCGGCGATCATCAACATCGCCTCGCTGGCCGGCCGCGACGGCGGCGGCCCCGGGGCCAGCGTCTACGCCGCTTCCAAGGGCGCGCTGATGACCCTGACCCGCGGCTGGGCCAAGGAGCTGGGCCCGCGCGGCATCCGCGTCAACGCCCTGTGCCCGGGCCTGATCGGCACCAGCTTCCACGACATATTCTCCAAGCCCGAAGGCCGCGCCGCCGTGGCCGGCAACACGCCGCTGCGCCGCGAGGGCGCGCCGGAGGAAGTGGCCGCCGCCGTGGCCTTCCTGGCCTCGCAGGACGCCTCGTTCCTGGCCGGGGTCAATCTCGACATCAACGGCGGGCTGGCCTTCTCGTAAGGCCGGCCGCGACCGCAAAGACAAGGAGGGAGGATCCAATGAAAATCAGAACCGCGATGCTCGCGGCCCTGGTCCTGGCGGCGGCTCCGGCCGCCGTCCTGGCCCAGCCGCCCGGCCCGCAGAAGGATCGTGAGCCGCGCACCGACGCAGCGCCGATCAAGCCTTACAAGATCATTCTGGTGGGCGACTCCACCATGGCCCCGGGCAGCGGCTGGGCCTCGGCCTTCTGCGACTATCACGTCAAGTCGTCGCTGAACTGCCTGAACCTCGGCCGGGGCGGACGCTCGACCCGCAGCTATCGCGCCGAGGGCTCGTGGGACATCGCGCTGAACGAGGCGCGGGTGAAGGGCTATGCGGCCACCTATGTGCTGATCCAGTTCGCCCACAACGACCAGTCGTCCAAGGGCGAGCGCTGGACCGACATGACCACCGAGTTCCCGGCCAACCTGAAGCGGTTCGTCGAGGAGGTGAGGGCGGCTGGCGCCGAGCCGGTGCTGCTGACCCCTCTGACCCGCCGCGAGTTCGCGGGGGGGCAGCTGAAGAACACGCTGGAGCCCTGGTCGGAGGAGGTGCGCAAGGTCGCCGCCGAGACCAAGACGCCGCTGGTGGATCTCAACAAGTCCAGCGCCGCCGTCGTGCGCAAGCTGGGCGCCGTGGACTCCATGAAGCTGGCCCAGGCCGAGCCGCTGGAGAACGAGGTGGCCGCCGCCAAGGCCGGCACGACCCTGCCGCCGCGCGCGGCGGAGGAGGCGCGCCAGCCCGACGTCCCGACGACCGAGACCGGGCCGCGCGGCCAGCTGGTGCGCAAGTTCGACTACACCCACGTCGGCGAGACCGGCGCGCGGGTGTTCGCCCGGCTGGTCGCCAACGACCTGGCCGCCGCCGTGCCGGCGCTGCGCAGCCAACTGGTTCCTTAAGCGGGAGGACGCGGAAGCGGCCTCGCGCCACGGCCCTGGCCGGGGGTCGCTTCCGCGCGCCTGCTTGGCGAAAATTGGTATGCATATCGACCAGTTCAAATTGGCCTAAATATTTCTAAAATTGGTCCGAGAATCCACCTTGACGCACCTGCGGTCAGGTCGCACGGTTCCGGCATAAGAAAAGAAGGGGAGGGAGCAAACATGCACGTCGCCAATACTCCGCGTGGCCAGTCTACTCTGGGCGTCAAGTCGCGGTTCGCGGTCCTGCGGTCGGTCCTGAGCTGCGGCGTCGCCGCCTCGGCCATCGCGTTCGCCGCCGGCGCTTCGGCTCAGGAAGCGGTCGCCACCGCGCCCGCCGACCAGCCGATCACCGACAATTCGGTCGATGAGGTGGTGGTCAGCGCCGTCCGTCAGACCATGCAGAATTCGATCGCGGTGAAGCGCGACACGACGGCCATCGTCGACGCCCTGTCGGCCAACGAGATCGGCGACCTGCCGGGCCAGTCGATCGGCGAAGCGATCATGACCATCACCGGCGCCACCGCCGATCGCGGCAACTACGGCCCGACCGAAGTGTCGCTGCGGGGCCTGGGCTCGTTCCTGTCGGCCACCACCTTCAACGGCCGCGAGGCCTCGAACGGCAGCGGCGACCGCGCCGTCAACTTCGGCCAGTTTCCGTCCGAGCTGTTCAACGGCATCAAGATCTACAAGTCCCAGCAGGCCGACCTGATCGAGGGCGGCGTCGCCGGTACGATCGAGATGGAGACCAAGAAGCCGCTCGACTACGGCAAGCGGCTGGCCCAGGTGGAGCTCAAGGGCAACTACAATCCTTATCAGAAGCGGATCACCGGCTCCGATCCCTGGGGCTGGCGCGGCACGGCCAGCTATGTCGACCAGTACGAACTGGGCAAGCTGGGCGATGTCGGCATTTCGCTGGGGATCCAGCGCAACCAGGTCGACGACCCGGCCGAGTCCTACGTGGCGTCGAACACCTGGGTGGCCTGCAACCCCAGCATCGTCAGCACCGGCAACTGCACCGAGGTGAGCCGCGCCCAGGCCGCCGCCGGCACGCCGTTCTACCTGACGCCCAACTCGATGACCTATCGCCAGCTGACCGCCAAGGAGAAGCGCGACGCCTTCTTCGGCGCTCTTCAATGGCAGCCCAACGACCGCTTCGACGCCAATTTCGACGTCGAATATTCCAAGCGTAACTACCAGGAAGACCGCCACGACCTGGGCCTGGCCGAGACCCGCTACAACCTGCACAACGTGCAGTACGACGATGACGGCCGGCTGCTCTACGCCGAGGGCTCGAGCACGCTGCAATCGGTCTCGACCCTGTTCCAGCGGGAAGAGGAATATATCGGCGGCGGCGGCAATTTCGAGTTCGAGGCCACCGATCGCCTGACCCTGAAGGCCGACATCTCCTACAGCCAGACCACCCGCACCGACCTGACCCGCTCGGTCCGCCTGCGCTCGGATCCGCTCGACATCTACGGCGTGCGCACGGCGATCAACAATCAGCGGGTGCCCTACGTCTACGACGCCCGCAACGGTTTCGCGCCGACCATCACCATCGACCCGCGCTTCAAGCTCGACGACTGGTCGCTGTTCAGCGACGACGCTCGCCTGACCCGCGAGGAGGAGGAGAAGAAGGACCGCATCTTCGCGACCCGCTTCGACGCCAGCTACGCGCTCGACGGCTTCATCAACAAGGTCGATGCCGGCCTGCGCTACTCGCGCCGCCGCTACACCACCTATGACGACCTGGTCACCATCGACCAGGCCAGCCTGGCGGTGGACCGGGCGGTGAACCTGGCCTGCCGCACCAACTTCCCGCAGTCGGACTACATGTCCGACGCCCCCGGCGGCTCGATCCACAGCTGGGCGACCTTCGACACCCTCTGCCAGTTCCGCAACTATCTGGGCTCGGAAGATCCCGGCGGCACGGGCGACACCCGCTCGGTGGCCAACGCCGACGTCACCGAGACCGTGTGGTCGGGCTACGTCATGGCCTCCTACAAGGGCGAGGCGGCCGGCATGCCGGTGCGTGGCAACTTCGGCGTCCGCGTCGTCGACACCAGCGTCGTCTCCAAGGGCCTGCGGGCCGGCCTGGAAGTGGTCGACAACAGCGACGGCTCGATCCGCCTGGTCGAGACCGGCGAGTTCGACGACACCCGGATCAAGGCTTCCAGCTTCCGCGTGCTGCCCAGCGTCAACGCCAATTTCGACCTGAATCCCAAGACGGTTGGCCGGATCGCGCTCTACCGCGCCATGTCGCGGCCGGCCCCCAGCAGCCTGGCGGCGGGGCGGACCATCACCCTGCAGGACGGCACGGACTTCACCTCGATCCAGGACGCCATCGGCGAGATCGTCGCCAGCGGCAGCCCGCGCCTGAAGCCGATCATGTCGTGGAACGCCGACGTGGCGCTGGAATACTACTACAACCGCGACACCATCCTGGCGACGACGCTGTACTACAAGCAGTTCACCGGCGGCTTCATCCCGGTGACCATCGACGAAGAGTTCGTCATCGACGGTCAGAACGTCACGGTGCCGGTCACCCAGACCCAGAACAGCGACGACAAGAGCCACGTCTACGGCGCGGAGTTCACGCTCTCCAACAAGTTCAGCTGGTTGCCCAAGCCGCTCGACGGTTTCGGCGGCAAGCTGAGCTACAACTACGCGATCACCAACTTCAAGAACCACGACATCCGCCTGGGCGACGTCGTCGACCCCGATACCGGCGTGGTGACCGAGGGCATGATCCCGGCCGCGGGCCTGAACGGCTATTCCAAGCACGTGCTGTCGGCCCAGCTCTATTACGAGGCTGGTCCGCTGAGCCTGCAGGGCATCTACCGCTACCGTTCGCGCTACTATCAGGACTTCGTCGGCGGCAACGCCCAGCTGCGCTACATCTCGGGCGGCGACGCCTTCGACTTCACGGCTCAATACAAGCTGAACAAGAAGGTCGATATCCGCCTGCAGGGCCTCAACCTCTTCAACGAGGTCAAGGTCGACTCGATGCCGATCCAGGGCAGCACCCGCAACTACCAGTACTTCGGGCCGCAATTCTTCGCTTCGATACGCGCGCGCTTCTAGGGCCGATTGGCGGCCGTGGTGCAAACCAATTTGCTATTCCAATTTTAATCCGATTGGGGCAAATCTGGCGACGCAACAACGTCTTAGAGGGGCGCCATGGCCGACCGCCGGCTGTTCGAGGAAATCGCCGACAAGATCGCCGGCATGGTCCGGGCGGGAGAGTTTCCGCCCGGCTCCAGGCTGCCGGGCGAGCGGGAGATGTCCGAACGGCTGGGCGTCAGCCGGGTGACGGTGCGCGAGGCCGAGATCGCGCTCCAGGCGCGCGGGACTCTGCGTATCCGGGCCGGCTCGGGGGTCTATGTCTGCGGTCCGGTCGCGCCCGACAGCGCCGGCGGCGACGCCCTGCCGACCGTCAGCGCCTTCGAGCTGACCGAGGCCCGCTCGCTGTTCGAATCCGAGGCCGCCGCCCTGGCCGCGCCGATCATCTCGGACGCGGATCTCGCCAAGCTCGACGCCCTGCTGATCGAGATGGTCGAGGCCGGCGACGACGACGCCCGCTCGACGGCGGTGGATCGCGAGTTCCACATGACCATCGCCTCGGCTTCGGGCAATCGCGTCATCATCCACACGATCAAGACCCTCTGGAAGTTCCGCATGGAAGATCCGGAGGTGCGCCGCACCCACGAGTCGATCTGCCATCACGACGGCGACGCCCGCCAGAACGAGCACGCCGCCGTGGTCGAGGCCCTGCGCCGCCGCGACGCCAAGGCCGCCCGCCAGGCCATGCGCCTGCACTTCTCGCGCCTGCTGGAAGCCATGCTCGACGCTACCGAGCAGCAGGAGCGCCAGGCGCTTGAACGCAAGTCGGCCGAGAGCCGCAGCCGGTTCCTGATCAGCGCCCGGATGGGCTGACCGGTTGGGCTAAAACGCCCGCCTAGCTCACCGCGTCGAGGATCGCCCGCACCCGCGCGGCCAGGGCCGAGGGCGCGTAGGGCTTGTCGATCATCGGGTATTCGTTGGCCCAGTCCTCGGCCTCCTGGCCGATGAAGCCCGAGGTCAGCAGCACCTTCAGGTTGGGCCGCTTGACGCGGGCCTTGCGGGCCAGGTCCAGGCCCGTGATCCCGCCGGGCATCACCACGTCTGAGAACAGCAGGTCGAAGCCGTCGCCGTTGCGCAGGCGGCGCAGGGCGCTGGCGGCGTTGCGCGCCGCGGCGACGTGGTAGCCCAGCGGTCGCAGGGTATCGACCGCCAGGGCCAGCACGGCCGGATCGTCCTCGACCACCAGGATTCGCTCGGTGCCGACCGGCACGCTGGCGGCGGGGCCTTCGACTGGGGCTTCCACAATCGACGGCGCGCAGGCCGGCAGGTCGATGCGGAAAGACGCGCCGGCGCCGGGGCTGGTCGTCACCTCGATCTCGCCGCCCGACTGCCGCACGAAGCCATAGACCTGTGAGAGACCCAGGCCCGAGCCCTTGCCCACCTCCTTGGTGGTGAAGAACGGCTCGAAGATGCGCGAGGCCACCTCCGGCGACATGCCGGGGCCGCTGTCGCTGACCACCAACTGGTGGCCGGCCGCGCCGGTTCGCACCGAAATCTTCAGCAGGCCCGCGCCGTCCATGGCGTCGCGGGCGTTGACCGCCAGGTTCAGCAGCACGCTTTCCAGCTGGGCGACGTCGACATGCACCCAGCCCTGTTCGGTCGAATGCTCGACCTCGATGGTGACGGCGTCGCCCACCGCTTGGCGCAGCAGGGACGAGAACTCACGGACGAGGTCATTGAGCTCGACCGTCGCCGGGTCCAGCCGCTGCCGGCGCGAGAAGGCCAGCAGCTGGCGGGTCAGGGCCGCGCCGCGCTCGGCCGCCTGGCGGGCCGCCGTGATCTGCCGGGCATAGGGAAAGGCGTCGCCGCAGCGGCGCTGCACGAGGTCGATATTGCCCAGCACCACGGTCAGCAGGTTGTTGAAGTCGTGGGCCACGCCGCCGGTCAGCTGGCCGACGGCCTCCATCTTGCGGGCGTGGGACAGGGCCTCTTCCAGGCCGCGGCGGTCGGTGTTGTCGAACAGGGCGCCGAACACCAGGGCGCGGCCGGTGTCGTCGTCGAAGGCCAGGACGCCCTGGTCGATGAACGAGCGGTACTCGCCGTCGGCCCGCAGCCAGCGGTATTCGCAGCTGTAGGAGCCCGTCCGTATGGCCTCGGTCTGGGCGCGGGCCACCACGGGGCGGTCCTCGGGATGCACCCGGTCGATGCCCAGCGCGGCCTCGCCCAGCAACTGGCCGGCCGGAAAGCCGGTCAGGCGCTCGGCGTTGTCGCTCAGCGACAGCGGGGTGTAGGGCGGTTCGGCCAGGCGGGAGTGGAAGACGATCGGCAGCACCCGCAGGATCGCCTGCTGGCGCTCCTCGTTGCTGCGCAGCGAGCGCTCGGCCGCGGCCTTCTCGACCTGGACCCGGGCGTATTCCTCCAGCAGGGCCTTCTGGTGCTCGGCCTGGCGGGCCAGTTCCAGCGTCTTGACGTGCAGGTCGACCAGCACCTGCACCTTGGAGCGCAGGATGAACGGATCGACTGGCTTGAACACCACGTCCACGGCCCCGGCCGAATAGGCCTTGAAGATGTGGGTCTCGTCGCGGAACACGGCGGTCAGGAAGACGATCGGCACGCTGCGCGTGCGCCGGCGCTGGCGGATGAGGGCGGCGGTCTCGTAGCCGTCCATGCCCGGCATGTGCAGGTCGAGCAGGATCACCGCGAAGTCGTCGGTCAGCAGTCGCCGCAGGGCCTCCTCGCCGGAACGGGCTATGACCAGCTCCTGTCCCAGGCTCTCCAGCGCCTGGACGGCGGCGAAGGCGTTGCGCTCGTCGTCGTCGACGATGAGGATCTTGGTGACCGGCTGTGGCTCGGTCTCGACCGGCGGGAACTGGACGGCGGGGACCATGATCAGGACGCCGCCGTCGCCAGCACCACCACGTTGTCGCCGGCCGCCCGCGCCGCGTCCGCCCGCTGCACCGAGACCCTCAGCACCGAGATCAGCTGGTCCAGGTCCACCGGCTTGGAGACATAGTCGGACGCCCCGGCCTGGATGCACTTCTGGCGGTCGCCCTTCATGGCCTTGGCGGTGACGGCGATCACCGGCAGGTCGGCGAAGCGCCGGCGCGAGCGGATCTCGCGCATGGTCTCGTAGCCGTCCATGTCGGGCATCATGATGTCGACCAGCACCAGGTCGACCTGGTCGAGACCATCCATCAGTTCCAGGCCCGCGCGGCCGCTTTCGGCGTAGCGCAGCGCGATGCCGTATTCCTCCAGGGCGCTGGCCAGGGAGAAGATGTTGCGGATGTCGTCGTCGATGACGACGGCGGTGCGGCCGGCCAGAACGGCGTCGGCGTGGCGGTTCTGGGCCAGCATGGCCCGGGCGGCCTCGGGCAGGCCGTCCACGCGCTCGTGCAGCAGCAGGGCGGCCTGATCGATCAGCTGTTCGGGGGTGCGGGCGATGCGGGCCAGCCCCGTGAACACCGCCAGCCGCAGGCGCCGGCTCTCCTCGGCGTCGCGTTCGCCGGGCGCGTATAGCACCACCGCGCCGGGGGCCGGGTTGCGAGTCTTGAGGGCGTCGAGAACCGACCCGGCCGCGCCCGGCTCGACCTCGATCACCAGGCCGCCGCCGTCGCCCGAGAAGGCCAAGGCGGGGAGGGCGGAAAGGTCACGCGCCACATGCACGTCGCCGAAGGCCTCGCGCAGCAGACCGGTCGTATCGCTGCCGCCCCCGACCAGGGTCGGCGCTCGCGCGCCGCCGTGGGCCAGGCGACGCACGCGGTCCAGGGTCGAGATCACCGCTTCCTGTTCGACGGGCTTGCTGGTGAAGCCCAGCGCGCCCATCGACGGGGCAAGACCGCCGCGATCGTCGGCAGAGATCACCTGCACCGGGATGTGGCGGGTGTCGGCGGTGCGCTTGAGGAGGTCGAGCAGGGCCAAGCCGTCCATGTCGGGCAGGCCAACGTCCAGCAGGATGGCCTCGGGCGAGAACCGGCGCGCCAGGGACGGCACGGCCGAGCCCTCGCCGGTGACCACCCCGCGATAGCCGGCGTCGCGCGCCAGGGTCAGCAGGATCGAGGCGAAGCGCGGGTCGTCCTCGACGATCAGCACTACGGAGTCGCCGGGCTCGATGCCGTCGCGGTCGTCCTGCACGGTCTCGACCGGCTCGTAGGCGGGGGCGTCGGCCGTGGAGATGACGAAGGTCGCCGGCGGCGCGCCGGCCGGGCGCGGCGTCGGGCCGGAGAGGGCGGAGGCCGCCGTCGGGCTGAAGTTCAGCGGCAGGTAGAGGGTGAAGGTGCTGCCCTGGCCGGGGGTGGAGACCACCCTCAGCTCGCCGCCCAGCAGGCGGGTGATCTCGCGGCTGATCGACAGCCCCAGCCCCGTGCCGCCGTACTTGCGGCTGGTGGTGCCGTCGGCCTGCTGGAAGGCCTCGAAGATGATCCGCTGCTTTTCCTCGGGAATGCCGATGCCGGTGTCCTCGACCGAGAAGGCCAGCACCTGGCCGGCCTTGTTGAGGTGGTCGTTGCCCTCGGCCCAGCCGCGCTCGGCGCGGCTGACCGAAAGGCTGACCGAGCCGGCCTCGGTGAACTTGAAGGCGTTGGACAGCAGGTTCTTGATCACCTGCTGCAGGCGCTTGTCGTCGGTGTACATGGCCCGGGGCAGTGCGGGGTCGAGATCGATCAGGAAGTCCAGCTTCTTGTCCTGGGCGATCTGGGCGAAGGTGCGCTCGGTCTGGTCGCGCAGGCTGGCGAACGACATCTCGCCGATGTCGAGGGTGACCGTGCCGCTCTCGATCTTCGACAGGTCGAGGATGTCGTTGATCAGGCCCAGCAGGTCGGCGCCGGCGCTGTGGATGTTCTTGGCGAACTCCACTTGCTTGCCCGACAGGTTGCCCTGGGCGTTCTCGCTGAGCATCTTCGACAGGATCAGCAGGCTGTTGAGCGGCGTGCGCAGTTCGTGGCTCATGTTTGCCAGGAACTCGGACTTGTACTTCGAGGTAAGGGCCAACTGCTCGGCCTTTTCCTCCAGCGCCGCCTTGGCCTGTTCGACCTCGGTGTTCTTGGCCTCGACCTGCTTGTTCTGAGCCGACAGCAGGAGGGCCTTGTCCTCGAGCTCGGCGTTGGTCTGCTGCAGTTCCTCCTGCTTGGAGCGCAGCAGCTCTTCCGACTGGCGCAGGGACGCGGCCTGCAGTTCGAGGCGGTCGTTGGTCTTCTTCAGCTCGCCCTGCTGGGCCTGGAGTTCCGAGGTCAGCAGCTGCGACTGGGCCAGCAGGCCCTCGGTGCGCATGTTGGCGGCGATGGTCGACAGCACGATGCCGATCGACTCCATCAGCTGGTCGAGGAAGGCCTGCTGGGTCTCGTTGAAGGCGCCGAAACTGGCCAGCTCGATCACCGCCTTCAGCTCGCCCTCGAACAGGGCCGGCAGCACGATGATGCTGCGCGGCGCGGCCTCGCCCAGGCCCGAGCTGATCTTGACGTAGTCGGCCGGCAGGTCGGTCAGCAGGATGCGCTTCTTCTCGGCCGCGCACTGGCCGACCAGACCCTCGCGCAGGCGCAGCTGGGTGGCGGGCGAGCGGCGCTGGGCGCCGGCGTAGCTGGCCGCCAGGGTCAGCACCGTGTCGCCGGCCTCGTCGGCGTCCGAGACATAGAACACGCCGTGCTGGGCGTTGATCAGGGCGGCCAGCTCTGACAGCACCAGGTTCGACACCGTCGACAGGTCGCGCTCGCCCTGCAGCATGCGGCTGAACCGGGCCAGGTTGGTCTTCAGCCAGTCCTGCTCGGTGTTCTTCAACGTCTGATCCTTCAGGTTCCGGATCATCTCGTTGATGTTGTCCTTCAGCGCGGCCACTTCGCCGGAGGCTTCGACCGTGATCGAGCGGGTCAGATCGCCCTTGGTCACGGCGGTCGACACCTCGGCGATGGCGCGCACCTGGGTGGTCAGGTTGGCGGCCAGTTCGTTGACGTTGTCGGTCAGGTCGCGCCACAGGCCGGCCGCGCCCGGCACCTTGGCCTGGCCGCCCAGCTTGCCTTCCGAACCCACCTCGCGGGCCACGTTGGTCACCTGGTCGGCGAAGGTGGCCAGGGTCTCGATCATGCCGTTGATGGTGTCGGCCAGCGAGGCGATCTCGCCCTTGGCGTCGAGGGTCAGCTTGCGCTTGAGGTTGCCCTGGGCGACGGCGGTGACGACGTCGGCGATGTTGCGGACCTGGCCGGTCAGGTTGGCGGCCATCATGTTGACGTTGTCGGTGAGGTCCTTCCAGGTGCCGGCCACGCCCGGCACGGCGGCCTGGCCGCCCAGCTTGCCCTCGGTGCCGACCTCGCGCGCCACCCGGGTCACTTCCGACGCGAAGCCGTTCAACTGATCGACCATGACGTTGATGGTCGACTTCAGCTCCAGGATCTCGCCGCGCACGTCGACGGTGATCTTCTTCGACAGGTCGCCCTTGGCGACGGCGGTGGTGACGTCGGCGATGTTACGGACCTGGCCGGTCAGGTTGGCGGCCATGAAGTTGACGTTGTCGGTCAGGTCCTTCCAGGTGCCGGCCACGCCCTTCACCTGGGCCTGGCCGCCGAGCTTGCCCTCGGTGCCGACCTCGCGCGCCACGCGGGTCACTTCCGAACTGAACGAGTTCAGCTGATCGACCATGACGTTGATGGTGTTCTTCAGCTCCAGGATCTCGCCGCGCACGTCGACGGTGATCTTCTTGGAGAGGTCGCCCATGGCCACGGCGGTGGTGACCTCGGCGATGTTGCGGACCTGGCCGGTGAGGTTGCCGGCCATCAGGTTGACGTTGTCGGTCAGCTCCTTCCAGGTGCCGGCCACGCCCTTGACCTGCGCCTGACCGCCGAGCTTGCCCTCGGTGCCGACCTCGCGCGCCACGCGGGTCACTTCCGAGGCGAAGCCGTTCAGCTGGTCCACCATGACGTTGATGGTGTTCTTCAGCTCCAGGATCTCGCCCTTCACATCGACGGTGATCTTCTTGGAGAGGTCGCCATTGGCCACGGCGGTCGTCACGTCGGCGATATTGCGGACCTGGCCGGTCAGGTTGGCGGCCATGAAGTTGACGTTGTCGGTCAGGTCCTTCCAGGTGCCGGCCACGCCGCGAACCTGGGCCTGGCCGCCGAGCTTGCCCTCGGTGCCGACTTCGCGGGCCACGCGGGTCACTTCGGAGCTGAACGAGTTCAGCTGGTCCACCATGGTGTTGATGGTGTTCTTCAGCTCCAGGATCTCGCCACGCACGTCGACGGTGATCTTCTTGGAGAGGTCGCCGCGCGCGACGGCGGTGGTCACCTCGGCGATGTTGCGGACCTGGCCGGTCAGGTTGCCGGCCATAAGGTTGACGTTGTCGGTCAGTTCCTTCCAGGTGCCCCCGACCCCGGTGACGTTGGCCTGGCCGCCCAGCTTGCCTTCCGTACCCACCTCGCGAGCGACGCGGGTGACTTCGCTTGCGAAGGCGTTCAGCTGATCGACCATGACGTTGATGGTCGACTTCAGCTCCAGGATCTCGCCCTTCACGTCGACGGTGATCTTCTTGGAGAGGTCGCCGTTGGCCACGGCGGTGGTCACCTCGGCGATGTTGCGGACCTGGCCGGTCAGGTTGGCGGCCATGAAGTTGACGTTGTCGGTGAGGTCCTTCCACGTCCCGCCCACGCCCTCCACCTGGGCCTGACCGCCCAGCTTGCCCTCGGTGCCGACCTCGCGGGCCACGCGGGTGACTTCGCTGGCGAAGGCGTTCAGCTGGTCCACCATCACGTTGATGGTGTCCTTCAGTTCCAGGATCTCGCCGCGCACGTCGACGGTGATCTTCTTGGAGAGGTCGCCGCGCGCCACGGCGGTGGTCACCTCGGCGATGTTGCGGACCTGGCCGGTGAGGTTGCCGGCCATCAGGTTGACGTTGTCGGTCAGCTCCTTCCACGTGCCGCCGACGCCCTCGACCTGGGCCTGGCCGCCTAGCTTGCCTTCGGTGCCGACCTCGCGGGCGACGCGGGTGACTTCCGAAGCGAAGGCGTTCAGCTGGTCCACCATGGTGTTGATGGTGTTCTTCAGCTCCAGCACCTCGCCCTTCACGTCGACGGTGATCTTGCGCGACAGGTCGCCGTTGGCGACGGCGGTGGTGACCTCGGCGATGTTGCGGACCTGGCCGGTGAGGTTGGCGGCCATCAGGTTGACGTTGTCGGTCAGGTCCTTCCAGGCGCCTGCGACGCCCGCCACCTTGGCCTGGCCGCCCAGCTTGCCTTCGGTGCCGACCTCGCGGGCCACGCGGGTCACTTCCGACACGAACGAGCCCAGCTGCCCGACCATGGTGTTGACCACCTTGCCGATGCGCAGGAACTCGCCGCGCAGCGGATGGTCCTCGTTCTCGAGGTCCATGGTCTGGGAGAGGTCGCCCTTGGCCACGGCGCCGATCACCCGGGCCATTTCGGCGGTCGGGTGGACCATGTCGGTGATCAGGCTGTTGACCGCCTCGACGCTGTCGTTCCACGAGCCCAGGGCGCCGGGCAGGGCGGCGCGCTGGTTGATCTTGCCCTGGCGGCCGACCGAGTCGCGCAGGCGCTCGAATTCCTTGGAAATCCGGTCGTTGAGGCCGACGGCGTCGTTGAAGGCCTCGGCCAGTTCGCCGTCCAGTCCGTCGAGATCGTCAGGCAGGCGGACGGAGAAATCTCCACGTCGAAAGGCCCGCAACGCCGCCAGCAGTTGGCGTTGGTCCAGCTTGTGTTCGTCGGCCGTCTGCCCCGTGTCCCGCATTTCGCCCCCTCGAGTTCCTAGCCGAAGCGGCGGAACTCCACTCAACTAAGCGGACAACGCGGCTGTTTGACCTGGGTTCCGGGCGCGTCATGCGGACGAGGGGCGACTTTTCCGCCGTCGGGTTTGACGGAAATTCCCCGGCCGTGCATCGCTCCCTTCAGAACAACTCGGGCGGAAACGGTGTCGGACGGGCGTACGCGTGTCGTGGCTTGGATTGGGCGGGAGATCCTGCCCCATGAAGCCGACCTGCGCGCCTGGCTGAGGCGAGCGTTCGCGGCCGCGGGCGACGTCGACGACATCGTGCAGGAAACCTACTGCCGCCTGGCAGGCCTGAGCGCCGTCGAGCACATCGGCGAGCCGCGGGCCTATCTCTTCCAGGCCGCCCGCAGCGTGGCGCTTGAGCAGCTTCGGCGGGCCAGGGTGGTGCGGATCGACACGGCGGCCGAGATCGACTCTCTGAACGTCGAGCTCGACGAGCCTTCGCCCGAGCGCATCGCCGGCGGTCGGCGCGAGCTGGAGCGGGTGCGACGACTGATCGCCGCCTTGCCCGACCGCTGCCGCCGGATCTTCGAGATGCGCAAGATCGAGGGCCTGCCGCAGCGCGAGATCGCCCGCCGAATGGGCGTGACCGAGAACGTGGTCGAGAACGAATCCGTGAGGGGGCTTCGCGCCATCCTCGCCGCCCTCGCCGAGGGTGAAACGCAGCAACAACCGACGGCCGCGAGGAGGCCGAATACGCATGACCGAACGCGAAAGCGCCGCTGACATCGAGGCGCGCGCCGCCCGATGGGTGGTGCGCGTCGATCAGGGCGAACTCCCCGCCGAAGAGGCGGCTGAACTCGAAGCCTGGCTGGCCGGCGATCCGCGCCGGCGCGGCGCCTATGTGCGCGCCCAGGCCGGCTGGACCCTGCTGGATCGTGCTCGCGTGCTCGGCCCGGAGGCGGCCGCGCCGGTCAAGGCGAAGGCCCCATCGCGGCGCGCCCTGCTGGCTGGCGGTGGTGTCGCCGCGGCGGCGGCCTGCGTCGCGGCGCTGCTGGTCCCGCGCCTGCTGGCGGCGCGCTACGGCACGGCGGTGGGCGAGATCCGCCGGGTGCCGCTGGCCGACGGCTCCATGGCCGCCATCAACACCGACACCGCGCTGGAAGTGGCCATGAAGCCGCGCAAGCGCGAGGTCCGCCTCGACAAGGGCGAGGCCTGGTTCCAGGTCGCCAAGGATGCGCAGCGGCCGTTCGTGGTCGAGAGCGGGCCGGTGCGGGTGAGGGCGGTCGGCACCGCCTTCTCCGTCCGTCGCCGCGCCGGCGGCTGCGAGGTGCTGGTCACCGAAGGCGTGGTCGAGGTCTGGTCCGCAGGCGCGGGCGAAGCGCCTCGCCGCGTGGCGGCCGGCGAGCGGGTCTTCGTCTCCGACAGCGCCGGCGCGGCCCGGCCGGCGGCCGCGTCTCTGGAGATCACCCGCGAACTGGCCTGGCGCGAAGGCCAGATCGTGCTCGACGGCGAGGCCTTCGGCGCGGCGGCGGAGGAGTTCAACCGCTACAACGCCCGCAAGATCGTCATCGTCGACCAGGGGCTGGCCAACCAGCGGCTGGTCGGCTGGTTCCGCACCAACGAACCCGAAAGCTTCGCCCGCGCCGCCGCCGCCAGCTTCGGCGCCCGCGTGACGGTGCGCGGCGACGCCATCCTCGTCGAGGCCGGCGCGAGCCTGGCGGAATAGGGCTCCGTACGAATTTTTCGAAAATTTCGCCGATGTCTGACGGAAACCGGTTTCCGCCGCATCGCTCTAGACAGGCGCTCCCAGAAGCGCCGTGCGAAACGACAAAACAGGGAGGGCGCGGAATGGGTTGTCCGCGATATGTCTACGGCAAGTCGGCCTTGATGCTGGCGGCTGGCGCCGCGGCGGTGCTGGTGGGCACGCAAGCCCAGGCGCAGGCTCGTAAATTCGATATTCCCGCCCAGGCCGCGGCCACGGGCATTCCGCAGTTCGGCAAGCAGGCCGACCTGCAGATCCTGGCGCCGCAGGCGGCCGTCCAGGGCAAGCGGGTCAACGCCGTACGCGGGACCTACACCGTCTCCGAAGGCCTTTCGCGCCTGCTCGACGGGGCCAACCTGACCGTGGTCTCCAACGACGGCCGCACGGCGGTGTTGGGCCAGAAGGCCTCGGTGCAGCTGGCCTCGACCGCCCCGGTCGCCATCCCGCAGCAGTCCGAGCCGGTCGGCGACACGATCGAGGAACCCGCCGCCGTCGAGGAGGTGGTCGTCACCGGCTTCCGCGCCAGCCTGGGCAGCGCCCTGAACGTCAAGAAGCGCGCCAGCGGCGTCGTGGACGTCATCAAGGCCGAGGACATCGCCGACTTCCCGGACGCCAACCTCGCCGAGTCCATCCAGCGCGTGCCCGGCGTCTCGATCGCCCGCGACGCCGGCGAGGGCCGCCAGATCACCGTCCGGGGCCTGGGTCCGCAGTTCACCCGCGTCCGCATCAACGGCGTCGAGGGCCAGAGCACGGCCAGCGGCACCGACAGTTCGGGCGGCGCCAACCGCAACCGCTCGTTCGACTTCAACGTCTTCGCCTCGGAGCTCTTCAACAGCATCACCGTGCGCAAGACCGCCTCTGCCTCGACCGAGGAAGGCTCGCTGGGCGCGACGGTCGACCTGCAGACCGGTCGGCCGTTCGACTACAAGGGCGCGACCTTCGTGGTCTCGGCCCAGCAGGGCTATAACGACCTCTCCGAAAGCTGGGACCCGCGCTTCGCGGCCCTGGCCTCCAACACCTGGTTCGACGGAAAACTGGGGGCTCTGGTCTCGGTGGCCTATACCGAGCGCCATCTGCTGGAAGAGGGCCACGGCTCTGGCGGCTGGCTGAACGGCACGGAGGTGGGCGGCTTCAGCCCGGCCTCGACCTTCACCCAGGCCAGCTCGGCCAGCGTCTTCACCCCGCGCTTCCCGCGTTACGGCCGCCTGACCCATGACCAGAAGCGCCTGGGGATCACCAGCTCGCTGCAGTTCCGGCCCGACGAGAAGACCCTGATCTCGGCCGACTTCCTCTATTCGGACTTCAAGGCCACCCGCACCGAGAACTGGCTGGAAGCCCTGTCCTTCGCCCGTAACGCCGCCCAGGGCGGCCGGCCCGAGATCATCGTCCGCGACGGCGTGGTCAATTCCAAGGGCGACATGGTCTACGGCCTGTTCGACGACGTCGACGTCGAGAGCGAGACCCGCTTCGACAAGCTCGACACCAAGTACACCCAGGCCACCTTCACCGCCGATCACCACTTCACCGATCGGTTCAAGGTGACCGGCCTGGTCGGCTTCTCGAAGTCTGACTTCGACAACCCGATCCAGACGACGGTGATCCTCAACCGCGAGAACGCCGACGGCTTCTCCTACGACTATCGGAACAACGCCAACCTGCCGGCGATGAACTTCGGCTTCGATGTCACCGACCCGCTGGCCTACAACTTCGGCGCGGCGCGCTCGGAGATCCGCCTGCGGCCGCAGGGCGTGACCAACACCATCCAGACCGCCCAGCTCGACGGCGACTACGAGCTGAACGACACCTTCCGCCTGAAGGCGGGCGTGAACCTCAAGAAGTACGAGTTCGACTCCTGGGCCCTGGCGCGGGTCAATGAGTCCGTGGTGCCGACCCTGCCGGCCGGCGTCACCCTGGCGACCCTGACCAAGCTGGTCAGCGGCTTCGGCAAGAACCTCGGCGGCTCGGGCTATCCCACCAGCTGGGCCGCCCCCGACCTCGACGCCTTCGCCAAGCTGTTCAACATCTACAGCGGCACGGGCCTGTTCGAACTGTCCGGCGCCAGCAACTCGGCCGCCCGCGGCAACATCCGCAGCGTCACCGAGAAGGACACCGCCGCCTACGTGCAGCTGGACTTCAACACCGACCGCTTCGCCTGGCCCCTGCGTGGCGACGTCGGCGTGCGCTACGTCAAGACCGACCAGAGCTCGACCGGCTACCAGCTGGTGTCCGGCGCGGCCCAGCAGGCCACCGTCAAGCGCGACTACGAGGACGTGCTGCCGGCCCTAAACCTGACCGCCGAGGTCACGCCCGACTTCCTGCTGCGCTTCGGCGCGGCCAAGGTGATGACCCGTCCCAACCTCGGCAGCCTGACGCCGGGCGGCAGCCTCAGCGTCGTCGGGGTGTTCAGCGTCAGCTCGGGCAACCCGAACCTCGACCCGATCCGGGCCACCACCTACGACCTGTCGGCCGAGTGGTACTTCGCCAAGGACGCCCTGCTGTCGGTCGGCCTGTTCTACAAGGACATCGACAGCTACATCCAGACCCAGCGGATCTCGCAGACCTTCGCCGCGTCGGGCTTCCCGGTCAGCCTGCTCGACGGCCTGGCCGGCGTGTCGGCCAACGACACCTTCCTGTTCAGCCAGCCGGTCAACACCAAGGGCGGGCCGCTGAAGGGGATCGAGATCAGCTATCAGCAGCCGTTCAGCTTCCTGCCGGGGCCGCTGCGCCACACCGGGGCGATCTTCAACGTCACGATCGTCGACTCCAAGATCGACTACATCTCGTCGCGCTCGGCCACCGGCTTCGTGCAGAACGACCTGGTCGGCCTGTCGAAGAACGCCTTCAACGCCACCCTCTACTACGAGGACGACCGGTTCAGCGCCCGGGTCTCCGGCGCCTATCGCGACAAGTACCTGACCGCGGTGCCCAGCGGCACCTCGACCAACGACATCGACGGGGTGCGCGACACCTTCACCGTCGACGCCTCGGCTTCGTACGCGATCAACAAGCGCCTGAAGATCACCTTCGAGGGCCTGAACCTGACTGACGCGTTCAACGACCAGTACACCGACAGCCAGCGCGACAGCGTCTACGTCTATTCCCACACCGGCCGGCAGTACAATTTCGGCTTCCGGTATTCGTTCTAGGCTTCCTCCTCCCAGGGGAATGTTGGGCGTCGGCCGATCCTTCACGGCCGACGCCCGTCTTTTTGTTTCGAGGCTTCGATGACGATCGTTTCGCGCCGGGCCGTGGCGGCCGGTTTGTTGTTGATCCCGGGCATGGCCGCTGCGGCGCCGCGTTACGACGCCGTGCTGAAGCGGCCTGAAGACGCCCGCCGCTTCTCCGCCCCGACCTACGAGCGCCTGTCGGCCGCCGTCGCCGCCGTGCCCCAGAATGGAAAGCAGCCGTTCCGCATCCTGGTCACGCGCGGCGTCTGGGACGAGCAGGTCGTGATCGACAGGCCGTTCGTCCATCTGGTCGGCGAGGACCGCCAGGCCAGCGTGATCAGCCACCTGGCCGCCTCCGGCCTGATCGCGCCCGACGGCAAGCGCTGGGGCACCTTCCGCACCCCGACCCTGTTCGTGCGCGCGCCCGATTTCGCGGCCCGCAACCTGACCATCCGCAACGCGTTCGACGGCCTGGCGGAAATGAGCAAGCCTGGCGGCCTGCACTCGCACGACGGCGGCGGGCCGCAGGCCGTGGCCCTGATGCTAGACAAGGGTTCGGATCGCGCGCGGTTGAGCGATGTCGACATCCTCAGCTACCAGGACACCCTGTTTCCCGACGCCGGTCGCAGCCTGTTCGAGCGCTGCCTGATCGCCGGCAGCTACGACTTCATCTTCGGGGCGGGCAGGGCGTTCTTCCGCGATTGCGAGATCCGCTCGCTGCCGCGTCCGGTCGATCCGGTCGACGGCTACGTCGTCGCGCCCAGCACCCCGATCGACCAGCCGTTCGGCTTCGTCTTCAAGGACTGCAGGCTCACCAAGGCGCCCGGCACGGCGCGCGGCTCGGTCTATCTCGGCCGGCCCTGGCGGCCGTCCAGCCGGTTTCCCGACGGCCAGTACGGCGATCCGAAATACGTCGCGGCCGCAGCCTTCATCGACTGCTGGATGGACGACCACCTCGCGCCGGAGGGCTGGACGGAGATGTGGTACACCGGCAAGGACGGCAATCCGCGCACCATGCTCCAACCGGAGGCGGTGCGCTTCTCGCAGTTCGGCTCCGGCGGCCCGGGCGCGGCGGCGTTCCGGCGCGGGCGCGCGCTCACCGCAACCGAGGCCAAGGGCATGAGCCAGCGAGCGGTGCTCGCCGGCTGGAACGTCCGCTAGAGACCCCGCGCCTTCAGGATCGCGTCCAGACGCGGGAACACCCGGCGGGCGTTGCCCTCGAAGATCGCGTGGCGGTCGGCGTCGGGAATGTCGAGCGCGTCGACATAGCGCTTGGTGTCGTCGAAATAGAACCCCGTGGTCGGGTCGATGCCGCGCACCGCGCCGACCATCTCCGAGCCGAACAGGATGTTCTTGCTGTCGATGACTTCGGCCAGCAGGTTCACGCCCGGCTGGTGATAGACGCAGGTGTCGAAGAACACGTTCTCCATCAGGTGCTTGTCCAGGCCGGGCTTCTTCAGCATGTCGGCCAGACCCCGATAGCGGCCCCAGTGATAGGGAACCGCGCCGCCGCCGTGCGGGATGATGAACTTCAAGCTCGGGAAGTCGGCGAACAGGTCGCCCTCGATCAACTGCATGAAGGCGATGGTGTCGGCGGCGATGTAGAAGGCGCCGGTGGCGTGCAGGGCGTGGTTGCACGAGCCCGAGACGTGGATCATCGCCGGCACGTCCAGCTCGCACATCTTCTCGTAGAAGGGATACCAGTAGCGGTCGGTCAGCGGCGGATGGGCGAAGTGGCCGCCGCCGGGATCGGGGTTGAGGTTGCAGCCGATGAAGCCCAGCTCGTTCACGCATCGCTCCAGCTCGGCGATCGAACCTTGCAGGTCGGCTGCGGGCGACTGGGGCAGCATGCACACGCCCGCGAAGGTCTCCGGATAGAGATCCACCACCCGCTTGATCAGGTCGTTGCAGCGCTGCGCCCAGGCGCGGCTGACGCCCTCGTCGCCGACATGGTGGGCCATGGTCGAGGCGCGGGGGCTGAAGATGGTCATGTCGGCGCCGCGCTCGCGGATCAGCCGCAGCTGCGCGCCCTCGATGGACTCGCGGATCAGGTCGTCGGGAATGTCTGGGTAGAGGGGCGGCGGGCTGTTGCTCTCGAAGGCTTTCACCTGCTCGTCGCGCCAGGCGTTGTGGGGCTCCGGCGCGGTCGTGTAGTGGCCGTGGCAGTCGATGATCAGGCTCATACGGAGAGAACTTTCCTTACCGCGCAGACGGGGCCGCGTGGCCGGAAAATGCCCGCGCCGCCGGACCCTGTCGTATCGGATGATCGGAACGGCTATGCCGCCCGGTTATAGGCCGGGCGGCGCGCGCCTCAGATCTTCACCGGCTCCATCTTCGGGGCGAGCAGGTGCACGACCAGCAGGGCGACGAGATAGGCGCTGCCGGCGACGATGAAGATCGGGGTGTAGGTGCCGATCGTCTCAAGGACCTGGCCGATGTACTTGGAGAACACCATGCCGCCCAGGGCCCCGAGCATGCCGCCGATGCCGACGACCGAGCCGACGGCGCCGCGCGGGAAGACGTCGGAGGGCAGGGTGTAGAGGTTGGCCGAGAAGCCCTGGTGGGCGGCGGTGGCCACCCCGATGATCAGCACCGCGACCCAGACCGAGCTGGCGAACGAGGCGAACATCACCGGCACGGCCAGCAGGGCGCAGATCAGCATGGTCAGCTTGCGGGCGTGGTTGATCGACCAGCCGCGCTTCATCAGGTTGGACGACAGCCAGCCGCCGGCCACCGACCCGACGTCGGAAAGCAGGTAGATGGCGATCAGCGGCGGGCCGAAGGTCTTCAGGTCGAGGCCATAGCGCTTGCCCAGGAAGTCGGGCAGCCAGAACAGGAACATCCACCAGATCGGATCGATCAGGAACTTGCCCAGGGCGTAGGCCCAGGTCTCGCGCTTGGTCAGCAGCTTGCCCCAGCCGATCTTCTCGACCGGGTCGGCGGGATCCTGCTCGATGTGGGCCAGCTCGGCCGCGCCCAGCTTCTTGTGTTCGCGCGGACGGCGATAGACCAGCAGCCAGATCGGCAGCCAGATCAGCCCCGCCACGCCGGTGACGATGAAGGCCATCTGCCAACCGAAGGCCAGCACGATGCCGGGCACGACCAGGGGCGTGACGATGGCGCCGATGTTGGTGCCGGCGTTGAAGATGCCGGTGGCGAAGGCGCGCTCCTTCTTGGGGAACCACTCGGCCACGGCCTTGATGCCGCCGGGGAAGCCGCCGGCCTCGCCGATGCCAAGACCCATGCGGGCGAAGACGAAGCCGCCGAAGCCCTTGGCCGCGGCGTGGGCGATATGGGCGATCTGCCAGATGGCGAAGGCCACGCCGAAGCCCCAGCGGGCCCCGATCTTGTCCATGATCTTGCCCCAGGCGAGGTAAGCCACGGCGTAGGCCAGCTGGAAGTAGAAGACGAGGTCGGCGTAGTGCTTCTCGTTCCAGCCGAACTCATGGGAGAGATCGGCCTTCAGCAGCCCGATCGTCTGCCGGTCCACATAGTTGATGACCATCGCCGCGAACAGCAGGCTGACGATCACCCAGCGATAGCGACCGATCTTCTCGGATGGCGCGGGAGCCGTTGGTCGTTGCATTCTCGTTGTTTCCTCGCCCCTGCCTGGTTCTTTTGTCGTTGGCGCGTCCGGCTAGTCGGGCGGTCCGGCCAGCCGGCTCTCGATCTCACCGACATAGGCGCGGGCGGCGTCGACGAAGGCCTGGGTATTGCGCAGCAGGGCCGTGTCGCCGCGCCGGATCAGCCCGGCCGGACGCGGACGTCCGGTGGCCGGCAGCGGCAGCAGGCGCAGCGCCCCGCGCAGCAGGTCGCCGGCCAGCATCATGTGCGGGATCACCGCCACCCCGTCGGTGGCGTAGAGGATCTCGCGGATCATGGCGACCGAGCTGGAGCGCAGCGGCTGGTGCGGCGCCACGCCCATCTCCGCCAGCAGCACGTCGATCTCCTGGCCCACGCGCTGCGAGACCGTCGGCAGCACCAGCGAATAGTCGGCCAGCACCGCCGCCGTCGCGTCCCGGCGATCGAAGATCGGGTGATCGGCCCGGGCCACCACCGAGATCGGCTCGGAATAGAACGGCGTGCGCACCAGGCCGTCGGGCTCGGCCAGGGTGTAGAGGCGGCCGATGACCAGATCCAGTTCGCGCCGCGACAGCTGAGAGATCAGCTCCTCGGTGCGGCCCTGGATGACCCGCACCTCGATGTCGGGCCGGGCGATCTTCAGGCGAGCCAGGGTTCCGGGCAGCACGCCGGCCGCCGCCACGGGCAGGGCGCCGACCACCACCGGGCCGCCGTCGCCGCCTTCCAGGGCGTCGAGTTCGTCCTCCAGCCGGCCGATCTCGGCCAGCAGCCGGCGGGCGGCGGCGGCCACCGTGAGACCGAAGGGCGTCGGATCGACCCCGCGCGCATGGCGATCGAACAGCCGCGCGCCGACGATCTCCTCGATCTCCTGCAGGCTCTTGGTCAGGGCCGGCTGGCTGAGGCCCAGCGTCCGCGCCGCCTGCAGGATGCTGTCATGCGTGGCGATCGCGTCGATCACGCGCAGGTGCCGGAACTTCAGGCGCTGTTGCAGGTAGCGTCGCACTAGATTTCCCGTTGGCTGGCGAGGGACTTTGTCCGCCGCTCGATGGCGTCGAGCAAGTCCCCAAGCTCGGTGGCCTGATCGCCGGCCGCGGCGAGACCCAGCGAACCCTGGCGGGCGTGGACCTCGACCGTGGCGCGGGCCATGGGCGAGGGAAGGCCGGCCGCCTCCAGCATCACCGCCGCCTCGGCCATCTCTTCGCTGCGGCGCTGGCCGTGCACGAGGGGGCGGGTGAGGAGATAGCGCGCCAGGGCCGGCCAGTCTGGATGGGGGATGGTGTTGCTCAGCGAGGCCAGCACCTGCGCCTCGACGCCGTAGTGGCGGGCGCTGGCCAGGCTCTCGGTGACGATCGCCTCCAGTCCCTTGACGAAGACGCTGCGCGACAGCTTCACGGCCGACGGTCCGCCGACGGCGTCGCCGAACACCTCGGCGGTGAACCCCAGGCGCTCGAGCAGGGGCAGGATCGCCATCGCGTGCGGTCCGCCGAGCAGGATGGGGGTCCTGATCCGCCTGGGCGCGATCGGGGCCATGACGGCCGCCTCGACATAGCGGTCGATCAACGCCGCCTGGGCCTGGCGGGTCTGGGGCGCGACGGAGTTGAGGTCGAGGAAGAAGGCCTCGCCCAGATGCGGCGCGGCGGTCTGGGCGACGTTGATCGCCTCACCCGCGGTGACGGCGCTGATGACGAGGTCGCGGTCCGCGCAGGCCGAGGCGATGTCGCCCGCCGTGCGCACGCCGGTCGCCGCCTTGGACGGTCCCGACGTCGGATCGGCAAGCATGCGGTCATGGACGACGATGTCGGCGAACCCCGCCGTGACGAGGTCCGCGTGCAGGGTCTGGCCGACCTCGCCGAAGCCGATCAGGGCGAGGCGCGGGCTCATCGGCGGCCGTCCCAGACGCTGGCCGGCACGAAGACCTGGCCGGCCATCAGCAGCCGCGCGGTGCGCAGCAGCGCGGCCGAGACCACCTCGCCCTGCGGCGACAGGGTCAGCAGGGCGGTGAACTCGCCGGTCGGATGCTCGACGCTGACGGCGATCTCACCCGAGGCGTCCGGCAGGCTGGCGACCGAGGCGGCGACCGAGCCCTTCAGGCAGGCGGCCGTGGCGACGCTGACCGCGCCGAACACGCCGATGGCCTTGTGCACCGTGTGCGGGATGAAGCTGCGGGTCGACAGGGCGCCGCCCGCCATCGGGGGCGAGACCAGGGTGATCTTGGGCACGGTGGCGTCTGTGACGTCGCCCAGGTTCATGCGCCGGCCGGCCTCCAGGCGGATGGCCTCGACCCTGGCGCGGAGCACGGCATAGGCCTCCAGCTCGGCCGGCGCCTCGTCGCCGGTGACGCCGAGGTCGGCGGCGCGGACCACCACCACCGGCATGCCGTTGTCGATCAGGGTGGCCTCGACGCCTTCGATCACGTCGACGACGTTGCCCGTCGGCAGCAGGGCGCCGCAGGACGAGCCGGCGACATCGGCGAAGGCGATCGGGATCGGCGCGGCCGAACCGGGCACGCCGTCGATCCGGCAGTCGCCCTCGTAGTTCACGCTCCCGCCGGGGGTCTCGATGCGGGCGGTCGCCAGGCCGTCGGTGTTGCGCATGAAGATGCGCACCGGCGTCAGGCCGTCCTGTGCCGCGACCAGGCCCTGCTCGATGGCGTAGGGGCCGATCCCGGCGAGGATGTTGCCGCAGTTCTGGCGATCGCTGACCTTGGCCTCGGCCACCGAGACCTGCAGGAACAGGTAGTCGACATCGGCGTCCGGCCGTGACGAAGCCGAGACGATCGCGACCTTGCTGGTCAGGCTGTCGGCGCCGCCCATGCCGTCGATCTGGCGCGCGTCGGGCGAGCCCATGGCCGCCAGCAGCACCTTGTCACGCAGGGCCTCGTCGGCCGGCAGGTCCTCCGCGCGGAAGTAGAGACCCTTGGAGGTGCCGCCGCGCAGGACGGCGCAGGGAATGGCCGTCTGCATGGGCTCAGGCGTCCTCGCTCTCGACATAGACGAGGCCGGCGGCGGCGAGCCTTTCGCGCATCTTGTAGAGATCCAGGCCCAGCACCCCGGACGCCAGCTGGGCGCGCTTGTCGACCTCGGCGGCCTCGCGCTTGGCCGAGGCGGCCAGCACCGCGTCGGCGTCCTTACGGGCCACCACGACCACGCCGTCGTCGTCGGCCACGATCACATCGCCTGGGCGGATCAGGGCGCCGCCGCAGACCACCGGCACGTTGACGTCGCCCAGCACCGCCTTGACCGTGCCCTGGGCCGAGATGGCGCTGGACCAGACGGGAAAGCCCATCTCCTTCAGCACGGCCACGTCTCGCACCCCGGCGTCGATGACCAGGGCGCGGACGCCGCGCGCGATCAGCGAGGTCGCCAGGAGGTCGCCGAAATAGCCCGCGTCGCTGAACGAGGTCGGGGCGACGACGAGGATGTCGCCCGGCCGGCACTGCTCGATGGCCACGTGCAGCATCCAGTTGTCGCAGGGCGGCGAGGATACGGTCACCGCCGTGCCCGCGACGTGCGCGCCCGGCCAGATCGGCCGCAGCTTGGGCGACAGCAGGCCGATGCGCCCCTGGGCCTCGTGGATGGTGGCGACGCCGAAGGCCGCCAGGCCCTCGACCGCTTCCTTCGACGCCCGCGGCGGGTTGGTGACGACCTTGTTCAAGGCGAGCGCTCCGAAGCCGAAAATCTCTGCGGCGCGGGCGCGAGAAGCGCCGGGCCGAGGCTTGGCTAGCACCCGGTCCCGGGGGAGCGGCTATGCAATTTGGGCGGCGGCTATAACCAAAATCGCCGCTCGTGGCCGAAACCTCCACGGCGCGGGCCAGAACGTTATAGCCCCTGGAATTTTGTTATAGCGCGGCGGGCCGCAAGGCTTGCTACCGGCGTCGAGGAGATGACCCGAAGAGACCGGAGATGTTGGTGATTTCGTTGCGTTCCTTCGGCATGTCGGCGGTTCTGGCCGGCCTCCTGGCCCTGTTCGGCGCGGGCGTCGCCGTCGCGCGTCCGGCGCCGGCCCTGGCCAATCTCGCCGCCGTGAAGCCGGTGATCGACTGCACCGCCCTGGCCTCGGCCGATGTCAGCGCCGCGGTGGGCGCCAAGACCACGATCACCTCCGCCAAGCTCTCCGGTTCCGGCGACAAGGCGTTCTGCGCCGTGCAGGGCGTCATCGCCCCGAAGATCCGCTTCGAGCTGCGCCTGCCGGCCGGCGGCTGGACCCAGCGCTACCTTCAGGTCGGCTGCGGCGGCCTGTGCGGCGTGCTGAGCATCCGCACCGAGCACGCCGACGGCTGCACCCCAGTCAAGGACGGCGCCATCGCCCTGGCCTCGACCGACATGGGCCACGAGGGCAAGGGCGGCATGGCCGCCATGGGCGACGGGGCGTTCGGCGCCGACCCCCAGGCCCGCATCGACTTCGCCTATCGCGGCGTGCACCTGACCTCGATCGCCTCCAGGGCCCTGATCGCGAAATTCTACGGCCAGGCGCCGCGCTACAGCTACTTCTCGGGCTGCTCGGACGGCGGCCGCGAGGCGCTGATGGAGGCCCAGCGCTTCCCCGGCGACTTCGACGGCGTCGCCGCCGGCGCGCCGGCCATGGTCTTCACCGTCCAGAACAGCTTCTACCACGCCTGGCAGGCCCGCTCGAACATGGACGCCAGCGGCAAGGCGATCCTCATCGCCTCGCGCCTGCCGATCCTGCACGCCGCCGCCCTGGCCTCGTGCGACGCGGTGGATGGGTTGAAGGACGGCCAGATCGACGACCCGCGCGCCTGCCGCTTCGACCCGGCCGTGGCCCAGTGCAAGCCGGGCCAGGCGACCGACGCCTGCCTGACCGCCGCCGAGGTCGAGACCGCCCGCAAGCTCTATGACGGCCCGCGCGACGCGGCAGGCAAGCCCTTCACCCTGGGCCAGCCGCAGGTCGGCTCGGAACTGTCCTGGGCCGGCGTCTTCGTGCCCCGCTCGGCCGACCAGGTCCCGGGCAGTTGGGGCATGGCCGAGCAGCCGGTGAAGTACGTGTTGTCGCAGACCAATCCGCCGGCCGACTACAGCCTGGCCGACTTCAAGTTCACGCCCGAGCAGTTCGCGGGCCTGAGCTGGGCCCATCGCCTCTACGACGCCACCGACACCGACCTGTCGGCCTTCGCGGCCAAGGGCGGCAAGCTGATCCTCTGGCACGGCTGGTCGGACCCGCACATCTCGCCGCTGAACACCATCGCCTACCGCAACGGCGTGGTGGCGGAGCTCGGCCAGGCCAAGGCCGACGCCATGATGCGGCTGTTCCTGTTCCCCGGCCTCTATCACTGCTTCGGCGGCGACGGCCTCTCGCAATTTGACATCGTCAGCCCGCTGATGGCCTGGGTCGAGGGCGGCGCAGCCCCGAACGCCGTCGAGGCCGCCAAGGTCGACATGCCGGCCATGACGGGTCCGCCGCCGGCCGGCGCCGACGTTCGCCAGGCGCCGATGCCCGACGCCTCGGCCCTGAAGCCCGAGCGCGTGCGGCCGGTCTACGCCTATCCGCAGGTCGCGGCCTATACGGGCTCGGGTTCGATCGATGCGCCGGAGAACTTCGCGCCCAAGACCCCGAGCGCCGAGCCCGCCGTCCGCGACGCCTACGCCGCCCGGTTCATCGCCCCGCGCTTCCACCAGGACTGCCGCGTCGAGGCCGCCGCCCTGGCCTGCGCGCCGTCCAAGCCCTGAGGAGAGCACCCATGGCCAAGCTCATCGGCGCGATCGGCGTCTCCCACACCCCCACCATCGGCTACGCCCGCGACCGCAAGCTGGCGCAGGATCCCGTCTGGGCTCCGATCTTCGAGGCCTTCGAGCCGCTGAAGGACTGGCTGGCCGAGCAGAAGCCCGACGCCCTGGTGATGATCTACAACGACCACGTCACCTCGTTCTCGTTCGACCACTATTCGGCATTCGCGCTCGGGGTGGGCGACCAGTACGCCGTGGCCGACGAGGGCGGCGGGCCGCGCGACCTGCCGGCGGTGCCGGGCCACGCCGAGTTCGCCCGCTACCTGGCCCGCGCCGTCATGGCCCAGGACTTCGACCTGTCGCTGTTCCAGCACAAGCCGCTGGACCATGGCTGCCTCTCGCCGCTGTGCCTGCTGACGCCGCCGGAAGAGACCTGGCCGATCCCGATCGTGCCCCTGCAATGCGGCGTGCTGCAATTCCCCGCGCCCTCGGCCAAGCGCTGCCTCGACCTCGGCAAGGCCCTGCGCAAGGCGATCGACGCCTGGCCGGAGGACAAGCGGGTGGTGATCGTCGCCACCGGCGGCCTGTCGCACCAGGTTCACGGCGAGCGGGCGGGGTTCAACAACACCGCCTGGGACGAAGCCTTCCTCGACATGCTGCAGAACGACCCCGATCGCCTGGCCAGTATGACCCATGCCGAATACGCCAAGCTGGGCGGCTTCGAGAGCGCCGAGGTGATCATGTGGCTGATCATGCGCGGGGCGATGTCGGACAAGGTCGCCTGCCATCACCGCACCTATTACCTGCCGTCGATGACCGCCATCGCCACCGTCCGTTACGAGGACCAGGGCGAGGACACTTCGCAGGCCGAGCGCGAACGGATCCGCCACGAGACCACACGCCAGCTGGAAGGCGTCGAGGACCTCGAAGGCACCTATCCCTTCACCCTGGAGATCAGCGCCAAGGCCTATCGCGCCAACCGTTTCCTGCAGAACCTCGTCGATCCCGACGCCCGCGCCCGGTTCCTGACCGATCCCGAGGCCGAGTTCGAAGCGGCGGGCCTCAGCGACGAGGAACGCGATCTGATCCGCCGCCGCGACTGGGGCGGCATGATCCGCTACGGCTTCATCTTCTTCGTGCTGGAAAAGCTGGGCGCGGTGCTGGGCGTGCCCAATCCGCAGATCTACGCCTCCATGAAGGGGCTGACGCTGGAGGCCTTCCTGGCCACCCGCAACGCCCAGATCACCTATTCCGTCTCGCGCAACTGACGAGCCGCTTTCCTTCCGAAACCTTCGAGCCCGGCGCGTTCTCGCGCCGGGCTTTTCCTTGTCCTGGCGGGGGTCCTATCGATCCGGGCGATGGCTCCGGGCTTGGTTATAGGTTCCCGCGTTTATCTATAACCGTCGCGTCCCCGGAACGCTGTTAGCTGACCTTGGCCGAAATCTCGGTCCGTCCTTGAGAAGTCTCCCACGAGGAGGCCGAAGGCGAAGGTCTCTAGGGAGGAGGGGTGCGATGCGTAGGAAGACTATGCTCCTGGCCGCGACGGCGGCGTTCACGGGAGTGATCGGGGCGGGGCAGGGGGCTCTGGCCCAGACGACGCCGCCGCCGGCCGATCAGGGCGGCTTCGTGATCGAGGAGGTGGTGGTCACCGCCCGCCGCGTCACCGAAAACCTCCAGGATACGCCGGTCTCGGTCTCGGCCTTCACCGGCGACATGCTGGAGCGCCGCCAGATCAACAGCACGGCCGACCTCGACGACGCCACGCCCAGCCTGCAGTTCGCCCCGGTCTCGCCGCTGACCGGCAATTCGTCGGCGGCCCAGATCTTCATCCGCGGCGTCGGCCAGACCGACGCCACCGCCGGTGTCGATCCTGGCGTCGGCCTCTATATCGACGACGTCTATATGGGCTCTGCGGTCGGCGGGGTCATGGACTTCCGCGACATCGCCGGGGTGCAGGTGCTGCGCGGCCCGCAGGGCACGCTGTTCGGCCGCAACACCATCGGCGGCGCCATCCTGCTGACCACGGCCGCCCCGGGCGAAGACTTCGGCGGCAGCTTCAAGGCCGGCTTCGGCACCGACAACCTGCGCGAAGGGATCCTGGCGCTGAACGTGCCGATCTCCGACACCGTCAAGACCCGCTTCACCTACGGCACGCGCGTGCAGGACGGCTACGTCACCCGCCTCTACGACGGCAAGAAGCTGGGCGACGTCAACACCTTCACCATCACCGGCAAGGTCCGCTGGACGCCGACCGAAAAGTTCACCGCCGAACTGCGCGGCGACTACACCAAGTCCGACGAGAACGGCGCGCCGCTGGTGTTCGCCGCCATCAACGAGACCTCGGCCTTCCCGCGAGCGGTCAGCTACGCCGCCGGCTGCCCGGGCATGGCGTCGGTCGGAACGACCGTGCCGATGGTCAAGGACGCCCGCTGCGCCAACGACTATTACAACGCCGGCAAGTACGCCAACAACGGCACGCATCCGGTCAACAGCGACCTGGAGAACCTCGGCGCCTCGCTGCTGCTGGAATACAAGCTGGCCGACGCCCTGACCCTGAAGTCGATCACCGCCTATCGCACCCTGGAATGGGCCGGCAGCCGCGACGCCGACAACACCCCGTTCCCGATCCTGGCCACCGACTATTCAAGCAAGGGCTTCCAGGCCAGCCAGGAGTTCCAGGCCCTCTATTCGGGCTCGCGCCTGACCGGTGTGGCGGGGCTGTTCCTGTTCCGCCAGGCGGTGGACGACATCCTGACCGTCACCCTGTCGCCGCCGACCGCCCCGACCGGCACCCGCGACAGCAACAACAACGAGGTCCGCAACAAGAACTGGGCGGCCTTCACCCAGTGGACCTTCAAGGCGACGGACGCCCTGAGCGTCACCGCCGGCCTGCGCTACACCGACGAGACCAAGGGCTCGCGGCCCTACCAGTTCAACTACTCGAACCCGACCGTCCTCTACGTGCCCTACAAGCTCTATGAGCGGAAGTTCTCGGCGACGACAGGCTCGTTCCAGGCGCAGTACCGCTGGAACTCGGCGCTGATGACCTATGCCAGCTGGTCGCAGGGCTTTAAGGGCGGCGGCTTCAACAGCCGCTTCAACGGCGTCGTCGCCTCGGGCCAGCCGCCGTCGTTCGAGCCGGAAACGGCCGAGACCACCGAAATCGGCGCCAAGCTCGATCTCGGCGGCAAGCTGCGGATCAACGCCGACATCTTCTCGACCGCCTACGAGGATCTGCAGTTCACCTACCGCGTCGGCACCGCGCCCTACCTGTTCAACGCCGGCAAGGCGACGATCAAGGGCCTGGAGGTCGAGTACACCTACGTGCCGACCAACAAGCTCGTCATAGAAGGGGGCTTCAGCTACCTCGACGACAGCATCGACGAGGTCTCCACCATCGTCGGCGCCACCACGGCCGTCACCACCAACAGCCAGCTGCCCTATACGCCCAAGTGGCAGGGCAACGTCTCGGTGGCCTACACCGTCGACCTGTCGGGTGATCTGACCCTGATCCCGCGCGGCGAGATCGTCTACACCGACAGCCAGTTCTTCGACGCGGGCAACACCAAGGAGATCGCCCAGCTCGACGCCATCACCAAGCTGAACGTCGGCGTGGTGCTGGAGAACAAGGTCGCCGACTGGAAGGCGCAGCTGTCGGTCAACAACCTGACCAAGGAGATCTACCCGGTGGCGGGCAACTCCTCGCTCAGCACTAGTTCCGGCTATGCCGAGGTGGCCTACAACCGCGGCCGCGAAGTGGCCCTGTCGTTCACCAAGCGCTTCTGAGCCAGACAGGACCGGTCGGCCCTCGCGCGCCGACCGGTCCTTGGTTGCTGCTCCTTTGGTTGCAGCTCGACGCGTCCGATGACGCTGATATCTCGGCGGGGCGCTCTAGCTATGAGGGAGTGACCTGCCTGCGCCGGATTTTTACGCCCCGCGCCCCGGCCTAACCAGCGCCGATCATCCTCCGAAAGCGCGTGTTTTTCAGCGCCGAAAGGCAAGCTTTTCAATACGCTCGCGGACAATCGACTGCGTCGGCGCATGGGGGGGCGCCATGATGGTCAATCGCTTCTAAACCTTGGCTCCGCGCGATCGCACATGCCTCGGGCCTGCGCCTTGATCAGCTGATTTTTTGACATGTCTGACACATTTCGGAAGTGCGTCCCGTGAGCGGCGATCCGCCTTGCTGACAACGGAGTAGGCGGCGATTGAGAGTCCGGTTGTCGACACATAATTTTCACGCTTGAGATGCTGTTTCTCAATTGCAAAGTTTAGCGTGACAAGCGTAATCTGCCCGCGTTGGTTGTGGTGGGGCGTAGGGTGACCAGTTCGCGTGCGGAGGGGGACGAAGGCCTGGAGTGCCTCGTTCTCATCCTGGGGTTTCATCATATCGGTGCTGATCCTCAGCAGCTCCGCCACGCCCTGGGCAAGGGCGCGCCGGCCGATGCGGGCGATCTGGTTCGCCTCGCCCGCCGCATGGGCGCCAAGGCCAAGATGACCCGCCTGCCGCTGCGACGGCTGGAAGATGCGCCCCTGCCGGCGATCGCCAAGGGGCGCGCCGGCGACTTCTTCATCGTGGCGCGCGCGGTCGCGGGCGAGGTGCTGGTGCAGTGGCCCGGCCAGCCGCCCAAGACCCTGTCCATGGACGACCTGTTCGCCGTCTGGGACGGCGAGGCGGTGCTCGTCACCTCGCGCTCGGAGGTCCCCGGCGGCGGCAAGTTCGACGTCACCTGGTTCATTCCGGCGCTGGTCAAGTATCGCGGCCTGCTGGGCGAGGTGCTGGCAGCCTCCCTGACCCTGCAGCTTTTCGCCCTGGCCACGCCGCTGATCTTCCAGGTGGTGATCGACAAGGTGCTGGTGCACCGCGGCTTGACCACGCTGGACGTGCTGGCCATCGGCCTCGGCTCGGTGATCCTGCTGGAAACCCTGCTGGGCGGCCTGCGCGCGGCGCTGTTCACCCACACCACCAGCCGTGTCGACGTCGAGCTCGGCGCGCGGCTCTATCGCCACCTGCTGGCGTTGCCGATGGCCTATTTCGAGAGCCGGCGGGTGGGCGACACTATCGCCCGGGTGCGCGAACTGGAGACCATCCGCGAGTTCCTGACCTCGTCGTCGGTCACCCTGGTCATCGACCTGCTGTTCACGATCATCTTCCTCGTGGTGATGTGGTTCTACTCGCCGTGGCTGATGCTGATCGTGCTGATCGCCATCGCCCTCTACGCCCTGACGGCGGGCCTGATCACCGGCCCGCTGCGCCGGCGCATCGAGGAGCGCTTCCAGCGCGGCGCTGAAAGCCAGGCCTTCCTGGTCGAGAGCGTCGCCGGCATGCAGACCCTCAAGGCCGCCGCCGTCGAGCCGCAGATGCAGACCCGCTGGGAGCGCCTGCTGGCCGGCTATGTCGCCGCCGGCTTCAAGGCCGCGCGGCTGAACATCTGGGGCGGCCAGGCGATCCAGTTGATCAACAAGGCCTCGACCGTCCTGATCCTCTATATCGGCGCGCGCCTGGCCCTGACCGGCCACATGACCGTCGGCGAGCTGGTGGCCTTCAACATGCTGGCCGGCCGGGTGGCCGAGCCCGTCCTGCGACTGGCCGGCCTGTGGCAGCAGTTCCAGGAAGCCCGCGTGGGCATCGCGCGCCTGGGCGACGTGCTCAACAGTCCCACCGAGGCCCAGTTCTCGCCATCGCGGGCGGCTTTGCCGCGCATCGAGGGGCGCATCGCCTTCGACGACGTCACCTTCCGCTACAAGCCGGGCGGCCGCGAGGCCATCCGTCGCGTCAGCCTGGCGGTCGAGCCGGGCGAGGTGATCGGCGTGGTCGGTCCCTCGGGCTCGGGCAAGTCCACCCTGACCAAGCTGGTCCAGCGCCTCTACGTGCCCGAGAGCGGCCGCGTGCTGGTCGACGGCGTCGATCTGGCCCAGGTCGATCCGGCCTGGCTGCGCCGGCAGGTCGGCGTGGTGCTCCAGGAGAACCTGCTGTTCAACCGCTCGGTGCGCGAAAACATCGCCTTGGCCGACCCGTCGCTGTCGATGGAGGCGGTGATGGCCGCCGCCAGCATGGCCGGCGCCCACGACTTCATCCTGGAGCTGCCCGAAGGCTACGACACCGTGCTGGAGGAGCGCGGCTCCAACCTCTCGGGAGGCCAGCGCCAGCGCGTCGCCATCGCCCGGGCGCTGATCACCAATCCCCGCATCCTGATCCTCGACGAGGCCACCAGCGCCCTCGACGCCGAGAGCGAGGCGATCCTGCAGGCCAATATGCGCCAGATCGTCCGTGGTCGGACGGTGATCGTCATCGCCCACCGGCTCAGCGCCATCCGCATGGCCAGCCGCATCGTCACCATGGAGAACGGCCAGGTCACCGAGACCGGCACCCATGACACGCTGATGGCCGCCGGCGGCCGCTACGCCCAGCTCTGGCGCGCCCAGATGCATGGCCATCACGGAGTGGAGGCATGAGTCTCGCCGCCCACGTCCGCGTCTTCACCCAGGCCTGGGGCGAGGAAAGCCGCCGTCGTCGCGCCGGCGCCGCCCGCCAGCGGGTCGAGACCGCCTTCCTGCCGGCGGCGCTGGAGATCGTCGAAAGCCCGCCGTCGCCGATCGGCCGCGCCATCAGCTGGACCATCGTCGCCGCCGCTTTCGGGGCGCTGGCCTGGTCGTGCTGGGCCAAGGTCGACATGGTCGCCGTCGCCGAAGGCCGCTTGGTGCCCACGGGGCGCCTGCGCAGCGTCGAACCCTCCGACCCCGGCGTGGTCCGCGCCATCGCCGTGCGTGAGGGCGAGCGGGTGCGGCCGGGTCAGCTGCTGATCGCTCTCGACCCCACGGTGGCCGACGCCGACGCCGAAAGCGCGGTGACCGAGCTTTCCACCGCCGGCCTGACCCTGGCCCGCGCCAACGCCCTGCTGGGCTACGCCGCCGGTCGCGGCGGAGCCGTGATCGCGCCGCCCGACTCCGAGCCGACCGCGGTCGAGGCCGAGCGCCAGCTGGTGGCCGCCCGCATCCAGGCCTACGAGGCCAAGCGCGCCTCCCTGGGCGAGCGCCGCATCGGCGCCGAGGCCAGCGCTCGCCAGGCCGAGTCCGAGATCGTCAAGCTGCAGCGCACCCTGCCGATCCTGCAGCGCCAGCTCGACGACCAGAAGGGCCTGGAGGCCAAGGGCTACGGCGCCCGCCAGAAGCTTCTCCAGCAGGAGCAGGCCATGGTCGCCGCCGAGCAGGACCTGATTTCCCAGCGCGGCCGCCTCGACGAGGCCCGCGCCCAGGTCGCCTCGCTGTCGCGCGACGCCGCCGAACTGCGCGAGCAGTTCGTCGGCCAGGCCGCCCAGGAGCGCGCCGAGGCCGAGGGGCTGGCCGCCACCCGCGCCGACTCCCTGCGCAAGGCCGAGCAGAAGCGCCAGCTCCAGACCCTGACCGCTCCGGTCGGCGGCGTCATCCAGGCCGTGTCGGTGACCACGCTGGGCGAGGTGGCCGAGACCGGCAAGGCCCTGGTCACCATCGTTCCCGACGGCGAGGCCCTGGTGGTCGAGGCCCTGGTCCTCAACAAGGACGCCGGCTTCGTGCGCACCGGCGACCACGCCGTCGTCAAGCTCGAGGCCTATCCCTTCACCCGCTACGGCACGTTGAAGGGCGAGGTCGTGCAGATCTCCCCAGACGCCATCGTCGATGAAAAGCGCGGCCTCGTTTTTCCTGTGCGGGTGAAACTGTCAACTACTCAACTTAGTGTAGAGGGGCGTCGCGCTCTGCTGTCAGCCGGCATGAGCGCCTCGGTCGAGATCGTCACCGGCAAGCGCCGGGTGATCGACTTCATCTGGTCGCCGGTCGCCAAGACCGTCAGCGAAGCGGGGAGGGAGCGATGAGGGCGGTAAAGGTCTTCTGCGGACTGCTGGCCGCGGCCGCGCTGTCCGGATGCGGCGGCGAGGTCGCCCAAAGGGTGGTGCAAGTTCCCAGGGAGCGGACGCCCCTGGTGGTCAGCGCGTTGTCCGAAGACCCCGACCTGATCTGCCTGTTGTCGCCGGAGCGTCGGATTTTCTCCAATGCTCCCGAGATATTGAGGGAGTCGACGGGGGAATTCTGTGACTCCATGAAATATCCGATCTACCTGAACTTCACGAACGAAGAACGAAACGTCGTCGTAGAAATATCGAAGTGCAAGATTTCGAAAATCTACAGCGTGAAGTCATCGGATGGTCGTCCGGTGGACGTCGGAGGCCGCACCTGTAGCCGCCCCGGCAAGATGGTTGTTGCTCAAAACGGAAACTTGGCGAGCGCGAGCGCTCTCTTCATGGAGATTCGTTGATGGTGGGGGCCCTCACGGTAAAATTGAAGGACGCGGCCAGGAAGGCGGCGTTTGCGGCGAAGCTCCTTCGGGGGCACTCCGAGAACTACGTCAAGAACCAGAACTTCTCTAGCGACAGATATAATGTCGTTCTGAGCCTTACGTTCGGGGAGACCTACTTCAAGCTGGGTGCGAACCAGAAGAGAAACGGTCTCGCCCACATGTTCGCGGCGGCCAATCTCTCGTTCATCTACAACAAGACGGTCGCCACCGCTTTGGGCGACACGCTCGAAGTGGCCGAAGCGCCAGCAGCCATTCTGCACAATCAGGCCGTGGACCTGCTTCATGGCCAGGTCAACAACACCGCTTCGGCCCTGCCTTGGGCGGCCAACATGACCGCCGACCGGTGGAACAACCTGATCGGCGCCGAGATCGGCCAACTCGTAAAGCAGAACCATCTACCCCAGAGCAGCATCGACCACCTGGTCCGCTGGGCCTACAACGAGGGTTTCCTGGCGCTGAATCCCTGGGCGGGCAGCACCGGCAAATCCGCGCCCTTCTACGTGTGGGGACGGGCCACCGTGCCGAACGTGGCCGAGTTCGTCGCGGCGGCGCAGGCGGCGATCCAGAACGGAAGCTATGCCGGGGCGGCCTCGGCCAACGCCGTCAATCCCTCGGCGCTCTACAGTCAGATCTCGTACACGTCGGACAAGAGCATCGACGCGCAGAACGAATGGCTGATCGTGCAGTATCAGCAGGCGATCGACGCGATGTACGTGAGGCAAGTCGCCGGCGACATCGGCGACTCGATCGGCTCGTCCCTTGGCAATTTCCTCGCGGGCGGCAACGCCATCAAAGGCATCGTCTATTCTTCGCTGCTGGGCGAGTTCGGCGAGCGCCTGGCGGGCAGCCTGATCAGCGGCGCCAAGTTCGAGAACGTCTCTTCGCAATCGATGAACGGGGCGCTCGACACCAAGACCTCGTTCGGCGCCGACGTCGCCGCGCGCATGGGCCAGGCCGTGATCGGCACGGTGAGTTCGCTGCTCACCATGGAGCTTGGCGAGGCGTTGGGGCTGAAGGGCTTCGGCGCGGAGCTGTTCAACACCACCGGTTCGACCGTCATCGGCAAGGCGCTGTCGAACCTGTTCAATTCGTCACTGGGGCCGGCCCATATCTTCGACGGCTTCTTCACAGAGAGCATCATCAAGCCGCCCGTGGGGCAGTCGCCGCCCGCTCAGTTGTCGGGCCTGCTGGCCAGCGCCGTCGGCTCGTTCCTGGGCGCCAAGCTCGGCGCCATGGTCGTCTCGCCCCAGACCCAGGCCGGGGTGGCGCTGTCGTCCATCGGCTCGGCCGTGGGCACCTATCTGGCGCTCGAGGGCATCGGACTGATCGGGGCGGCGGCAGAAGGCTTCGCCGCCTTCTTCGGCGTCAAGGCGGGCACGATGCTCGGCAACGCCATCATTCCGGGCGTGGGCGCCTTCATCGGCTTCGTCCTGGGGGCCCTGATCGGCAACCTGTTTGGCAAGAAGAAGCCGAAGATTCCGTCGGCCAACGCCGAGACGGTGCTGCAGGTGCCCTATGCGCAGTACCAGTTGGGCGCGATCACGGTCGCCAACAACGGCAATCGCGAACTCGTCACCGCGATGGCGACGACGGCGCGCGACACGCTGAACGCGCTGATCGACATGGTCGCCTACACCAACACCACGGCCTATGTCTCCAACCTGAACGGCGTGGGAACCACCCAGGTCTACGGCCATACCGGCAACCAGATCTGGGTGAAGATCAACGGCGTCCAGAACAATTTCGCCTCTTCGGACCAGGCGGTCGAATACGGAACGCTGACGGCGATCCGCAACACCAAGATCGTCGGCGGCGACATCTTCGCCAAGCGGACCATCGCCAGGTCGCCGGCCGCCGACCTGACGTCGCTGGCGGGTGATCTCAAGATCGCCAGCGACTACCTCTTCTACACCGAGAACCGCAGTCTGGTGGATGGCATCATCACCGGGGCCTACGCCAGCCTCAGCCAGTGGGAACAGAACTTCTACGACCATCCGCCGCACAAGGCGCTGATCGACAAGTTCGCGGCCCAGGGCCTGGGGGCGCTGACCTCCGACGAACTGAGTTTCTACAACAGCTACCAGACGAGCATCGACAGGATCGTCGCCGCGCTCGAGAACCAGTCGCTGGCGAACCCCTGGCTGATCACCCTGCAAAGGGCGATGGAGCTGGGCCTCGACAAGTTCACGACCTCGGACTTCTACGGCGGGCTGCGCGGCTTCCTCGACAGCTTCGACATGAAGAGCAAGGGCGTCGCCTACGAGAACGCCAACTTCCAATGGAACGGCGTGGACTTCACCGTGTCGGCGGCGGGCGGGACCGAGGGGCTGTTCTCGGTCCTGTCCACGGCCTCGGCCGATGGCCGGTCGGTGACGATCAACGGCCTGGACAAGATCGGCTACACCTGGGTCAACGCTGGCGGCGCGACCTCCGGCGCCGACTACATGGAGTACCGCTGGAACGGCGGCGGCGTGGTGCTCGACGACAGCCACACCGAGACCGAGATCACCTACGAATACGTCTGGAACGGCTGGGACTACGAGTACATCGAGCACGTCAACACCGTGACGAGGTCCGGCGGCGACGACATCCTCGTCGGTAGTCAATACGCCGACACGCTCTACGGCCGCAGCGGCTGGGACTGGCTGGACGGCCAAGCCGGCGACGACACGATCGACGGGGGCGACCAGAACGACGTTCTGCTCGGCGGGGAAGGGCGCGACACCCTGATCGGCGGCGCAGGCGACGACTACCTGTCGGGCGGGGCGGGTCATGACGGCAATGGCGTCGGCCTGATGTCGGGCGGCGACGGCGACGACACCCTCGTCGGGGGCGCGGGCCAGGACCAGATGAACGGCGACGCCGGAAACGACACCTTCATCGTCGATGTCGACGGCGGCGGCGAACAGGACTGGCACGACGGCGGCGACGGCAACGACACGATTTCCTACGAGCGCTTCACCGCCAGCGCCTATCTCGACATGCGCAACACCGCCGGTTGGAGCTGGTCGCCGACCGGGCTCTATTCCTACGGCGACGTGATCATCAACATCGAGAGCATCAAGGGCTCGTCGTTCAACGACTGGTTCTGCGGCAACGATCTGGACAACACGATCAGCGGCGGCGCCGGCAACGACGAGCTTCACGGCTGGGGCGGCAACGACACCATCGAAGGGGGAGAGGGCGCCGACGTCCTGAACGGCTGGGGCGGCTTCGATTGGCTGAGCTATGTCGGATCCTCGTCTCCGGTCTCTATCGACCTGTCGATCAATTTCGCGGCGGGCGGCGACGCCGAGGGCGATGTCATCTCCAGTTTCGAGAACGTGCGCGGCTCCAGAGGCGGCGACGAACTCAAGGGTTACAACGGCGGCGACAACTGGCTCGACGGCTATGACGGCGACGACTGGCTGACCGCCACCACCGGCAACGACGTCTTCGTCGGCGGCGAAGGCAATGATTTCGTCGATTATTCGGAGGGCTTCGCCAGCGGGACTTCGACCTACCAGGTGTGGGTCGAGGACGGCTATTGGGAGCGGGACCAGTGGGACAACTCGGAGTATTGGGTTTCCTACGGCACCGGGCACTACGAGAGCCAGACCTCCACGGTCGCCGCCCTGACCATCAGCCTGGGCGCGGGGACGGGCCAGGTTCGCGGCGTCGACGGTTCGGTCTCCACCCACAGCTACACCAGCGTTGAAGGCGTGATCGGCACGATCTACGCCGACTCCATCGGTGGGGGGAACGCCGACGAGACCTTCATCGGCGGCGCGGGCGCCGACTATCTGTACGGCGGCGCCGGAGCCGACACCTACATCATGTACCGCAACGACGGCGCCGACACGATCGTCGAGGACAACACCGGCTGGAACACGCTGTCGTTCGGCGACAGCGTCAAGTTCTCGGAGCTCTGGTTCGGCACCGCCGGCGGGGCTGGCGGCTGGCTCGACGTCGGGGTCCGGGGCTACAGTTCCCAGGTCCGGATCGGCGGCAACTTCGCCCAGCGCAACAACACCAAGATCAAGTCCCTCGCCAGCCAGGACGGCGGGGCGCTGGACCTGGGCTCGATCGACTTCGGGCGTGGCGGCAGCGACGGCGTCGATACGATCAACGGTACGAGCAGCTATTACGACCTGATCGCCGCCTACGACAACAACGACTACATCACCGGCTCCGGCACGGCGTGGGAGGACAAGGGCAACGTCATCATCGCGGGGCGGGGCGACGACACCATCAGCACCTCCGGCGGCGACGACCAGTTCGCCTACGATCGCGGCGACGGCAAGGACACGATCATCGACGCCGGCGGCGAGGACACGATCGTGTTCGGTTCGACCGTGGCCGCCGATGACGTGATCTACGAGGTGGTGGGCGGAGATCTGTATATCGGCGCCCGCGACCTGGAGAACCTGAGCAAGACCGCTTCCCAGGTCGACGACCGGATCAAGATCCAGGGCGGCGGCTACAAGACCGTGGTCAAGAACGGCTACACCGGCGAGGTGCTGTACGAGAGCCTGAACACGGTCGAGTACGTGCTGGCCGGCGGGACCTCAATCGACCTGCGCAAGCTCGACATCGCCTGGACCCAGAGCATCACCTACAACTACGACTACGCCTATCCGATCGCGCTGGACCTGGACGGCGACGGGCTGGATCTGTCGGCGGTCGACAGCTCCAGCGTGGTGGTCAAGACGGCCGGCGGCGGGATCTCGCGGATCGGCTGGGTGGGCCCGAGCGACGGCTTCCTGGCGGTCGACCGTAACGGCGACGGGGCGATCAACCAGCTGTCGGAACTGTCGTTCGTGCAGGACAAGCCGGGCGCGACCAGCGACCTGGAAGGCCTGCGCACCTGGGACAGCAATGGCGACGGCTTGCTCGACAAGAACGACAAGGACTTCTCCAGGATCCTGCTGTTCGTCGACGCCAACCAGAACGGTCGCTCGACGGCCAAGGAACTGCGGACCCTGGAGCAGGCCGGGATCGCGGCCATCAACCTGGGCGGCCTGGCCACCGGCCAGACCCGCGACCAGACCACCGAAAGCTTCGTGCAGAACACGATCAGCTTCATCTGGGCCGACGGCCGCACGGGCGAGGGCTACGACGTGGCCTTGGCGCGGCGGGTGCTGGGCTCGGAAGGGCTCTACGCTGGCGACTACCAGGCCGAGTGGGGCGCGGCCGACGAAGACGGCGAGCTTGGCCGTCTGTCCAACGATCCCAAGGCCTTGGCCAAGGCCGCGCGGATCAAGGCCCGCAAGGGCCTGCTGGACGCGATCGGGGCCAGCTACAACGAGGTCAAGGCCGCCGCCCAGCTGGACTTCAGCGATCACGACCGCGTCGACGCGACCATCGCCCAGCGCTGGACGAAGATGAGCGCCTCGGAAAAGGCCAGCTGGCTGACCGGCCAGGAAACCAGCGGCAAGGTCCGGCTGATCTCGACGCAGCAGGCCCAGGCTAACGACCTTAACGCCGCGGCCAAGGCGCGCCAGGACGTGGTCGACCAGGGCTACGCCCAGGCGGCCCGGTCGGTGAGCGCCTCGGGCCTGGGGGAAGCCCCGGGGCAGGGGGCTTCGGCCGCCGGCGCTTCTGGCCTGGGGGTGAGCTTCGGCTCGACGGGCCTGGGTCTGTCGCTGGCCGGCGGCGAGCCGCTGGACACCGGCTCGGCCTATGGCGGAGCCAGCCAGTCCTCGGGCGCCTGGTGGCGTCAGGAGGCTGGTTCGGACCTGCTGGGCGGCGGCTCGCTGGCCGCGCGACTGGCGGCGATGGACGCCGGTCCCGGCCAGGGTCTGGGCTTGGCCGCCTCCGGCGCGCTCGACCCGGCGCTGGTCCAGAACCAGGCGCTGCTGCGCCAGGCCATGGCCGGCTTCGGCGGCCAGGCCGGCGGCGGGGCGGCGGTCTGGAGCCGTGACGGGGCCTCGCGCGAGACGCCGCTGGCGGCTTCGGCCGGCCTCAAGGCCGCGGCCGCCCAGCCGCTCCTGACGGCCTAAGCCGTTCTTGCTACTACCCTAAAGTGCAAGGCCGGCCCTCCATCATGGAGAGCCGGCCGACCTAACGGAGTTTCGATCATGGCCGACGGCGCTGCTTCCGCGACCGCTCCCCAGAAGACGGTGTCCCAGGTCCTGGGCGAGATCACCTGGCTGCTGACCCAGTCGCCGGTGCATAAGCAGCTGTTCATCGGCGACCTGGAATGGTTCGCCATGCCGGCCGTGCTGCTCGAGCAGTTCCGCATCTGGAACGGCCCTAACAGCCCCGCCGCCGTGGCCTTCTGGGCCTTCGTCTCCGAGGAGACCGAAGAGCGCCTGGTGGCCGGCGCCAAGAAGCTGCGGGCCGACGAATGGCAGGCTGGCGATCGCCCCTGGCTGGTGGAGCTCGTCGCCCCCTTCGGCGGCCAGGACGAGATCCTCGCCGATCTCGCCGTCAACGTCTTCCCCGGCCAGACCTTCAAGTTCCACACCGTCGACCCCGACGGCCAGCGCGTGGTCGTCTCCTATCCCCCGCAGCCCCAAGCCTGAGTTCGTGTCGTCGTGCTGATCGCTTCCCTCGCCGCGGCGGGCGCCCTGGGCCTTTCCTGGCCCAGCCTGCCGCACTCCATCCCGTTCCCGACCGAAGGGATGCATCGGCGCGCCGGCTACAAGGTCAAGACCAAGGCCTATCACCTCAAGGGCTGGGAGATGCGCATCGAGCGCGACGGCTTCACGGGCCTGACCCGCTGCCGGCTCTATGCGCCCTCGACCGTTCTTCAGGGGCGCATCACCTATGCCCGCGACGTGCTCGGCTTCCATCTGGGCGAGGACGTCGACGTGGCGCAGGCCTGGTACAGCATCGACGACAAGCCGCCCGTCGCCTGGCGCGACGACTTCCCGACCCTGGCGTCCCGGCGCGAGCCGCTGTCGACCGACAACCTGTTCAACCCGACCGGCGGCGTCGTGCTGATCCCGCACGAAAAGCTGGACGGCGCGCGCACCGTGACCATTCGGGCCGGTCGCGACCAGGCGCCCAAGCGCTTTCGCCTGAAGGGGTTCGAGCGGGCCCTGGCGGCGGCGCGGGCCAATGGTTGCGGCGTTGCGGGCGGCGAAGCGGGGAGCGACGCGTTCGAGCGCGACGCCCTGACGCCGTGAGGCGGACCAGCCTCGCCGCGTTCGCTCTCTGCCTGACCGCGACCACGCCCGCCGCCGGCCGGGCCGAAGACCTCGCCGACGCCCTGGCGCGGGCCTATCAGAGCAATCCCTCCCTGCAGAGCCAGCGCTACGAACTGCGCGCCCTCGACGAGGTCTATGTCCGCGCCCATGCGGGCGTGCGGCCGTCGGCCGAGCTGCGGCTGACCGGCGACTATGCGGACAACCGGTTCGGCGACGCGGCCCAGGCCCTGCGCCTGGTGGCCGATCCTACGGTCGGCCGCCGCCTGGAGACCAACCAGGGCGAGGCCACGGTGATCCTGGAGCAGCAGCTCTACAGCGGCGGTCAGGCCAGCGGCGCGATCGACGCGGCCGCCCTGCGCATCCGCGGCGGCCGCGCGGCCCTGCGGATCGCCGAGGGCGACCTGCTGCTGCAGGTGGTCGCCGCCTATGCCGACGTCCGCCGCGACCGCCAGAGCCTCGAGGTTCGGCGCAACAACCTGGCGGCCCTGGAGCGGCAGCTGGACATCACCAAGGCCCGCCAGGAGGCGGGGGAGGTGACCCGCACCGACGTCGCCCAGGCCCAGGCCCAGCGCGAGGCGGCCCTGGCCCAGATCATGGCCGCCCAGGTGCAGCTGGAGGCCAGCCGGGCCAACTACGCCGCCCTGGTCGGCGAGAACCCCGGCGAGCTCGATCCCGAGACTCCGCTGCCGCTGTTGCCGGGCACGCTGGACGAGGCTTTCGACCGCGCCGAGCGCGACAATCCCGATCTCGAGCAGGTCCGCCTGACCGAACGCGAAAGCCGTTTGCAGGCCCAACTGGCCAAGACGGCCGCCCGGCCGACCGTGACCGCGCGGACCGCCTATGGCACGTCGGGCGAATTCGCTCCGTTCTACAGCCAGGACCAGGACAGCGCCTGGACCGCCACCATCGCGGTCAGCAAGCCGCTGTTCGCCGGCGGCGCCTACCAGGCCTCGTACCGCGAGGCGCTGAACCGCAACGGCGCCGACCTGCTGCGGGTCGAGGCCGCGCGCCGCCAGGTGATCCAGAACGTGCTGTCGGCCTGGAACCAGGCCGCGGCCGGTCGGGCCAACATCAAGGTCCAGCTCGCCCAGGTGCGGGCCGCCGAGATCGCCTTCGACGGCATGAGCGAGGAGTTCAGGGTCGGCCAGCGCTCGACGCTCGACGTGCTGGTGGCCGAGCAGACCCTGCGCGAGGCGCAACTGGCCCTGCTGGGGTCGCGCCGCGACGCCTTTGTCGCCGAGGCGGCTCTGCTGCGTCAGCTTGGCCTGCTGGAGATGGGCGTGCTGACCACCGGCGTGCGGCTCTACGATCCGTCGGCCCACCTGCGCGAGGTGCGGGGCAAGGGCGCCGTGCCGTGGGAGGGCCTGCTGGTGGCGCTGGATCGCGCGGGACGCGGCGGGCTCGATCCGCTGCCTCTCACCCGGGCGGGCGGCGGACAGGCCGACTTCGCGCCGGCCGCGCCGCCGGTCGAGCGCCCGCTGGCGGTCACGACGCCCACCGAGCCGCGAGCGACCCGCCGCTAGGGTGATGCTCGACACGACGGCGCGGGGCGCGTAACTCGGGCCTTTCATCCGTCGTCCTGCTGGAGCCATGCTGCAGTCGCTGAAGCTCCTCCTGCCGGCCCTGATCCCGTCGTGGAACTTCTTCGACGTGATCGCGCCGTCGCCGCGGATCGAGTACGCGCTGCTGGCCTCGCCCGACGCGGCTCCCGAATGGCGGGAGTTTCGGCCTCGGCCGCGGCGCGTCTCGGCGACCGCCATGCTGTCGCGCCTGTTCTGGAACCCGGGCCGCAACGAGGACCTGTTCCTGGTCAGCTGCGCCGAGCGCCTGGTCGATCAGCCCACCGCCCACAGCGAGGACGAGATCTTCCGCCGGATCGCCGCCGATTTCGGTCCGGAGACGGGCGGCTGGCTGTGCTTTCGGCTGCTGTTCCTGGCCTGGGAGGACGGGGCGATCGTCGGCGAGGTGCTGTTCACCGCCAAGCCGCGCCGGTGGAAGGACGCGGCATGACCCTGGAGGTCGCCGCCCGCTTGAGCCAGGTCCTGCTGGCCTTGGCCCTGATCCAGCAGAGCCTGGAGCATCTGTCCGTTTCGCGCCCGGATCGTCCGCTGTTCGCCGCGCGCATCGTGCTATGCCTGCTGGTCGTGGCGGGACTGGTCTCGCCCTGGCCGCTGGTCGGCCTGGCCCTGGTGTCGCTGATGGTGCTGCGGCGCTTCCAGGGGCCCTACAACGGCGGCAGCGATCGCATGGGCCTGCTGGCCCTGTGGTGTCTGACGCTGACGGCGCTCATGCCCGCGCCGCGTCTGAAGGAGTTGTTCTTCGGCTATCTCGGCGCGCAGCTGATGCTGTCCTACGTCGTGTCGGGCTGGGTGAAGATCATCAACCCCGACTGGCGCTCGGGCGTGGCGCTGCGGCAGGTGTTCCAGTTCTCGGCCTATCCGGTAGCTGAGAGCCTGCGCGGCTGGACGGCGCGTCCGCGCCTGCTGCTGGCCATGTCGTGGGCGGTGATGGCCTTCGAGCTGGCCTTTCCGCTGACCCTGCTGTCGCGGCCGGCGTTGATCGCGGGCCTGGTCGTGGCGGCGGCCTTCCACTTGGCCAACGCCTGCCTGTTCGGCCTCAACCGCTTCTTCTGGACCTGGCTGGCGGCTTATCCCGCCATTCTCTGGCTCCAGGATCGATTGTTTTAGGCGCCGTCAGGCGAAGATCTTGATCACCGACGCCAGGATCTCTTCCTTCGAGCGCACGCCCATCTTGCCGTGAATGTGCTTGATGTGGGTGCGGACGGTCAGGATCGAGACACCCTTCTGGTCGGCGATCCGTTCGGCGCTGTTGCCGGCGATGATCTCGGCCAGAATCCGGGCCTCCATCGTGCTCAGCCCGAACATCGCTTCCAGACGGGGCAGGTGGGCCGGGGCGTCGAAATCCTTGAGCACGATGACCAGGGCGCGGTCGTCGCCGTCCCGCACCACGCGCATGCGCATCAGGTAGCGTTCATCCTGGTCGCAGTCGATGATCTGGCAGACCTCCTGGCCGGCCAGGGCCTCGGCCATGCGCTCGACCAGGAACTGGTGGGCCCGGCGGTCGACGCCGCCGACCTTGCCGCCGCGATCGACCAGCGGGCTCGCGCCCGACAGCATCACGGCCGCGGCGCGCGAACGCCACAGCACGGTCCCGTGGGAGTCGATGACGATGCGGGCGATCTCGTCTTCATCCAGACAGAAGCGTATCGCGCTGATGTCGATGAGCGAAGCGTGGGAACCATCCATCGGCCTATTCCCTCCCTTGCGGCGCGGCTACTTAGGGCGCGCCATTTTTATGCCTTACTTAAATCGAGTTACGGCCGAGTTATCCACAACCTAGGATAAATGGGGGCGCTTTCGCGTCAGTTTGACGCATTAGTCGCTGATAATGATTATCATCCAAATTCAGATCATCGATCTGCATTACTAAGATCAATTTAGTTTTCCAATATTCTCCTCAATTTCCATCAATTCCCCCGTTGGGTGAAACTGTATTCTGTACCCAAGGTGGGGGATTTCAGGTCCTCGGTTCTCTGCAATCGTTCATTAAGAACTTGTTAAGAGAAACGGGGATCGGAACATGGCCGACAAGCTATCGACGCTTCCTCGCGCTCTGCGCAGCCAGCGCAAGCCGTCCTTGAAGGACTGGATACTTGGCGGGAGCTTGCTCGCGGGCGCTCTATTCGTTGCGAGCGTTGGTGAAAGCCGCGCCCAGGTCACCGCCTACGCCGGTGGTTCGCCCCCCAACATCGTGCTGTCCATTCCGGTGACGGCTTCGGTGGGCGGCCGCTGCGGCTTCTCGCCTGGCGCCGCGCCGAGCGGCACGAAGGACGTCGGCGAGGTCAACAACGCCTTCACCGCCGACTTCCCGTTCACCCTGCAGTGCACGGTGCCGTTCCGGGCGGCGGTGATCTCGAGCAACGGCGGCCTGCTGGCCTCCAGCGTCACCCCGGCGACCGGCTACACCAACCTGGCGCCTTATCTGGTCGACCTGAACCTGGTGGGCGACGTCGGCGTCGGCACGGTCAACGCCACCTGCGACACCGGCGACCTGAAGACGACCTCGGGCGCGACGTGCGGCTTCAAGGGGCCGGCCTCGGCCAGCCAGGGCCTGCGCCTGAACGGTTCGTCCTACGACACCAGCGGCTCCTACGTGCGGGTTCATCGCGGCGCCTATGTCGGCGCCCAGATCCTGGCGGCCGCCAACACCTATTCGGACTCGCTCACGGTGACGCTCAGCGTCTCGCCGTGACCGCGCTTACGGGTCCGCTCCCCCGGCGGATCCGGCGTCTTTCAGGGGGAGGGGGCCTCGGCCCGAACAACAGAGAGAAGCCGGTCCGCCGGCGCGACATTTGGGAGTGAAGACATGAACAAGACGATCCTCATCGGCGCCGCCGCCCTTCTGGGCCTGGCGATCGCCCCGGCCGCCATGGCCCAGACGGTGACCGGCACGGTCAACGTCACCGGCTCCGTCGCGGCCAAGTGCGTGGTCATCACCGGCGGCAGCGGCGGCACCTTCTCGGGCTCGATCCCGCTGGGTGAACTGGCCCAGGCCGACGGCACCCTGTCGACCACCCTGTCGGGCTCGACCAACGCCAGCCCCGGCGGCTCCACCCAGTTCCGGGTCAACTGCAACAGCGCCGCCCCCAAGGTGACCCTGAGCTCGACCCGCCTGGCCCTGACCCCCAGCGCCTCGGCCCCGACCGGCTACACCGGCGTGATCGACTACACCGCCGCGCTTGACGCCGCCCTGGCCAACAGCACGACCCAGACGGTCAGCTACGTGACCGCCGCCGCCCTGCCGGCCGCCACGGTCCAGAACCTGTCGACCAGCCTGGCCAACAGCGCCGGCAACCTGACGGTCAAGGCCTACGCGCTGAACACCGCCTCGGGCGCGCTGCTGATGGCCGGCAACTACGCCAGCACGATCTCGATCACCATCGAGCCCTCGTGATCGCGCGGAAAGGGGAGAAACGCCATGCGTAGCGCCCTTCTCCTGACCGCCGCCGCGGCGAGCTTCACGCTCGTCGCGGCCGGGGGGCAGGCCCAGGCCCAGAGCGTCACCGGCACGGTCCAGGTGAATGGAACGGTGGCCAACCGCTGCCTGTTCGTCACCGACAACGTCGTGCTCGACCTGGGCGAACTGTCGCTGCAGACCGGCGACGTCGCGGCCATCGGCCGCCTCGACCAGGCCAAGCTGACGAGCCGGACGGCGACGCTGAACGGCTGGTGCAACGGCGTGTCGGCGACCATGGCGGTCGAGGCTCAGCCGATCTTCAACACCAGCTTCACCGCCACGGCGCCGACCGGGTTCGAACGCCGGATCGACTACACCGCCACCGCCTCGGCCGCTCCGGCCAGCGGTTCGGTGTCGGCGTCCGACACCACCGTCACGTCCGGCGGCGGCTCGGCCAGCACCACCGGCATCTTCGCCAGCGACATCGTCGTCAGCTTCGCCGACGCGGCCACGCCCGCCGGCGGCCGGCTGATCTCCGGGTCCTATTCGGGCTCGGTGGCCGTGACGTTGGCTCCGGCCACCTGAAGGGGAGGAAGGTCGTCATGATCCAGCACCGGACCTGTTTCGCCAAGGGCGTTACGAGCTTTGCGGCGGCTCTCGCGGCCCTCGGCTCGCTGTCCGTCGCGACCGGCGCCCAAGCCCAGGATCCCGTCCAGGGAACCGTCGGCCTGGACGCCCAGGTGGCCCAGGTCTGCGTGCTGGGGACGCCCAATCCCGGGACCCTGGCTCTGGGCCAGATCTCCGAGGCCTCGGGAGCGCGGGTGGGCCGGCTGACGACCATCGCCAGCCAGTCCATCCAGCTGCCCGGCACCTTCTGCAACTACGCCGGCGCGGCCCTGGCCATCTCGGCCTCGCCGCTGGCGGTGACCGCCACCACCCAGACCGGCTTCGTCGGCTCCGTGGACTACACCTGCACGATCAGCGCCTGGGGCGCGACGGCGGCGACGGTTCGCACCAGCGCCGGCAGCAGTTCGGGCACGGGCTCCAGCGCGACCAATCCCGCGCCGCAGGAAACCGACCTGACCCTGGTGGTCTCGGACTTCGCCGTGAGCAGCGACGACCTGCTGCAGCCGGGCGCGTACCTCGCGCTCGTGACCATCACCCTCGGGCCCGATGCGGGCCTGGCCGCTTCGGGGAGCTGAACCATGCGGCGCACCTTTCTCATCCTCGCCCTGGCGCCTCTGGCTATCGCCCCCTTTGCCATGACGGGCGCCGCCTCGGCCCAGACCTACGGACCGTCCGACAGCGCCGGGCCGATCCAGATCACCGCCACCGTGCCTGACAACATCTGCACGATCGGCGACCTCTCCGACGGGGACAACCTGTTCGACGTCGGGGTGATGATCGACACCACCACGGGCCTGCTGCTGTCGACGCTGTCGGCGCCGCCCAAGGTGCTGACCGGAACCCAGTGCGGCGCTCCGAGCCAGCTGACCATCTCCGCCACCCAGATGACGGCCCAGGCCTTCACGACGACGCCGCCGAACGGCTTCTCGCGCGGGGTCGACTACACGGCCACGGCCTCGGGCTGGACCACGGTGGACGCCAGCTACGCCACGGGCGACGCCGCCAACGCCGCCGCCACCCAGACCCGCGACACCGGCGGATCGGGCCAGATCACCATCAGTCTGTCGGACTTCGCCACCGCCGGCGGTCCCAGCCTGAGGCCGGTCGCCGACGACACCTATCAGGGGGCGATCGTCGTCACCCTGGCGGCGATCAGTTGAGCGGGGAGGGCGCCATGACCAGCACCAATCGCATGAAGGCCGCCGTTCTCGCCGGGGCCTCGGCCGTCACCCTGCTGCTGCTGGGCCAGATCGCCCGCGCTCAGACCGACGACAACACCCGCGACTTCGTGGTCCAGGGCCAGGTGCCCAAGGTCTGCACGATCGCCTCGCCGACGCTCGGCGCGAGCCAGCTGGTCAACTTCCTGACCCTGACCGGCGGCACGCTGCAGGTCGACCAGCTGACCGACCCCGTCACCCTGTCGACCCGCGCCGCCTCGGCCCAGGTGACCTTCGCGGCGGTGTGCAACTACGCCCACCAGATCGTGCTGGAGAGCCAGAACAACGGCCTGTGGCGCTCGGAACTGGGCCTGACCCCGGCCCCGACCGGCTTCAGCGACGCTGTGCCCTACACCGCCACCCTGGCCTGGGGCCCGATCAACAACCGCTTCGAGGCCGACGCCAGCGCCCGCCAGATCCGCGACAGCGCCCAGGCGGTCGACCAGCCGGTCGTCGGCGACGTGACCCTGCGCCTGGATATCCAGCCGGGCGCCACGAACCTGCAGACCAATGCTCCGCTGGTGTCCGGCGTCTACCGCGACACCCTGCGACTGACGGTGGAACCCCAATGAAGACCGTCCTCATCCTCGCCGCCGCCGCGACGCTGGGCGTCGTCGCCCCCTTGGCTCCAATCGCTTCGGCCCAGACCGTGAACACCACGGGCGACCAGGCCGCCAGCCAACTGGAGCTGATCGCCCAGGCGCCCAGCGCCTGCGTGCTGTCGCCGCCCTCAGCGGCCAGCGGCGCCAACGCCAGCTTCACCGCCCAGGGCGGCCAGGCCGGCGTCGTGCGCTTTACGCAGTTCGTAGATCCCCAGACGGCCCAGCCGCGCGACGCCTCGATCAGCCTGGCCTTCCCGGTGGTCTGCAACTCGGCCCACCGCCTGGTGGTGCGCACCGACGGCACGGGCCTGTCGCGCACCGCCGGCGCCGCGCCGGCCGCGGGCTTCCGCGACAGCCTCGACTTCCAGGTCACGGCCGACTGGGCCGGGGCCAGCGCGTCAGGCTCGAGCACGGCCCTGACTCCGATCGACCTGGTCACCGCCAACGGCGCGGCCGGACAGATGAACCTCGTCGTCGCCGTGGCTGGCGGCGGGGCGCCGATGGTGGCCGGCGACTACGCCGGAACGCTCGTCGTCGAACTGGAAGCCCAGAACTGAACTCTCGAACACCCATGAGGAGCGGACACCGAATGACTCGTTCGAAAATACCCGGGGCGAAGACCTACCGGGGGCGCTTGCTGGGAGCCGCTTGCGCGGCCCTGCTGGCCCTCGCGGGGTTGGCGGCGCAGGGGACGCCGGGCTTGGGCGGAAGCGCCCTGGCCATGACCGTCCAGCCCGTCGTCATCGACCTCAAGCCGACCGGTCGGGGCATGTCCCAGATCGTCACGGTGCAGAACACCTTCGCCAACCCGCTGCCGGTCGAGCTGCACGCCGAGGAGCTGTCCTTCGACGACAAGGGCGCCCATCCCAGCGACGCGCCGACCAACGACCTGCTGATCTTCCCGCCCCAGGCGGTGATCCAGCCGGGCGAGACGCAGTCGTTCCGGATCCAGTGGGTGGGCGATCCGGCCCTGGCGCAGAGCAAGCACTACTACGTCACCGTGGCGCAGATGCCGGTGAAGCTGCCGGAGGGCCAGTCGGCCATCCAGATCCTCTACAACTTCCAGGTCCTGGCCAGCGTCGGCCCCGCCGGCGGCAAGCCGTCCCTGGCCCTGTCCAAGAGCGAGATCGGAACCGACGCAGAAGGCAAGCCGGTGCCGATCGTCTACGTGGCCAACACGTCCAACACGCACGGATACCTGTCCCGCGGAAAGCTGCGGATCATCGAGAAGGACGCCGCGGGCAAGGCGGTCTTCACGCGGACCATTCCCGGTCCGGAGATCCAACAGACGATCGGCTTCGGCCTGATCGCCCCCGGCCAGACGCGGCGGATCGCCGTTCCCATCGAACTGCCCTTGACGGCGGCAGCAGGAGGCTCCCTTGAGGCTCAATTCTCGTCCGACGAAGGGCGCTAGGTCCTTGACCTACCGCCGCTGGCTGCTGGCGGGATGCCTGGCTGGCGCGACGCCCCTCGTCGCGCCCCTGGCAGCCCTGGCCGAGCCGATCCCCTACGCGATGCTGGCCGCGGCTCAGGAGCCGACCAGCGCGCCTTCCCCCGGTGCGGCCACCGCCGCCGACGCTCGCCGCCAGCTCAATCCGACCGGCCGCGACGTCAACCTGACGGTGCCGCTGAAGACCGGCGACTACTATCTGGGCGACATGCCGCTGGCGATCTCGGCCGACGGCCAGCTGTCGATGCCGTCGGACCGGCTGCTGAGCCTGCTGGCTCCGCTGCTGGACACCCCGGCGATCGCGGCCCTGCGCTCGTCGCTGGCCGGCCGCAGCACGGTCTCGCCCGAGGCGGTGACCGCCGCCAACATGAGCATGACCTACGACCCCCGGGCGCTCGAGCTGCGGATCGTGATCCCCGCCGAGCTGAAGGTGGTGCGCAGCCTGCAGGTCGCGCCGATGGACCGCACGGGCGTGGGGACCTACCTCCCGCCGGCCGGCTTCAGCGGCTACATGAACATCCGCGGCTCCGTCGACTACGTCGAGCAAGGCTTCGACGAGGGCTTCGGCGACCCGACCTTCCTGCTCGACAGCGCGCTGCGCATGAACGGGCTGGTGTTCGAGAACGAGGCCGTCTGGCAGCCGGGAGCTGACAACGACTTCCAGCGGCTGGGCACGCGCTTCGTCTATGACGACGTCAAGAACGTGCTGCGCTGGACCGCCGGCGACCTGCAGCCCGTCGGTCGCGGCTTCCAGTCCGCGCCCGACATGGCGGGGATCTCGATCTTCCGTTCCTACAGCGTGCTGCAGCCGCAGACGATCGCCCGCCCGCGCGGCCGCGAAAGCTTCACCCTGGCCCGGCCCTCCGACGTCAGCGTGATCCTCAACAACCAGCTGACCCGGCGCCTGCGCCTGGATCCCGGACGCTACAATGTGCGCGACTTCCCGTTCGCGCAGGGCTCCAACGACGTCCGCCTGGTCATCGAGGACGACACTGGCCGGCGTGAGACCTTGCAGTTCAACGTCTTCTTCGACCGCGCCCAGCTCGATCCGGGCCTGTCGGAATTCGGCCTGTTCGCCGGGGTCAAGGCGCCGCTGCTGCTCGACGGTCCCGACTACACCGAGGAATGGACGGTCAGCGCCTTCTATCGCCGCGGCATCACCGACCGGGTCACCCTGGGCGTCAACGGCCAGGCCGACGACACCACCGTCATGATGGGCGCCGAAGGTCTGTTCGGCACCAAGATCGGCACGCTGGGCGTCGACTTCGCCCTGTCGCACATCGATGTCTACGGCTCGGGCTATGCGGCGATCGTCAGCTTCCAGCGGCTGTTCCAGTTCTCCGGCGGCCGCGCCGACGCCCTGAACCTGTCGTTCGAGACCCGCAGCCGCGACTTCGGTCCGGTCGGGACCTTCATTCCTGACAACCGCTACGCCTACGAGGTCGGGGTCGGCTATTCGCACGCCTTCAGCGATGCGATCTACGCCAGCTTCGACGGGCGCTATTCGGCCGGACGCGACGCGTTCCCGGACGCCAGCGCCTATCGTCTGGGCATGGGCTACCGCCTGACCTCGAGCCTCGCGGTCACGGCCAACCTCATGTACGACGACGTGCCCGGACGCCGTGAAACCTCGGCTTTGATCTCGCTGTCCTGGCAGTTCTCGAACAACTCCAGCCTGCGGGCCGAGTACGACGGCCGCGAAGACCGCGCGCGGATCGCCTACCAGACGATCCACGGCCAGGGCGTGGGCTCCTACAACGCCTTCGCCGAGGTCTCGCGCTCGCCCGACGACTCCGCCTTCAACGGCAGCGTCAACTACATCGCCAACCGGGCGGAGCTGGGCCTGTCCCACTTCCAGGCCTTCGAGGGGCCCGACAACGGCCGCACCTCGATGCGGGTCGGCACCTCGATCGGCTTCGCCGACGGCGCGGTGTCGGTCGGACGGCCGATCTACGACAGCTTCGCCATCATCCAGGGCCACAAGAGCCTGAAGGGCGCGGACATCGTCGTGAACCCCACGCCGTTCGGCTACAGTTCCAATTCCGGCCAGATGGGCACGGCGCTGGAGACGGGCCTGGCCGCCTACGCCGAGCGCACGATCACCGTCGATGCGCCCAACGCCCCGGCCGGTTACGATCTCGGCTCCGGCTCGTTCCGGGTCTTCCCGCCGTATCGTTCGGGCTACCGCCTGGTGGTGGGGTCGGACTACTCGGTCACCGCCATCGGCCGCCTGGTCGACGCTGACGGCCAGCCGCTGGCCCTGGTGTCCGGCCGCGCCGTCGAAATGGCCAAGAGCGGCGAGGGCGCCGAGCCGATCACCATCTTCACCAACCGCGTGGGCCGCTTCGGCGCCTCGGGCCTGAGGCCCGGCCGCTGGCGGCTCGAAATGGGGACCTCGCCCCCGACCGTCTACTACCTCGACGTGCCGGAAAGCGCCGAGGGCTTTGTCAAGGCCGGGGACCTCAAGCCCGCCGCGTCCGGAGGCTGACATGAAACGCCGATCGCATATCCTGCTTCTCGGCCTGGCCGCCGGCCTCGGCGGATCGCTGCTGGCCTCGGGCTCGGCCCTGGCCCAGTGCGTGACCTTCGATCCCGTCGTCCTGTCGGGCACCTTCGACCCGTTCAATCCGAGCGGCACGACGGTCCAGACCCTGTCCATCACCGCCCGGCGTCCGCCGGCGGTGGGCGGCAAGAAGACGCAGGAGGTCGATTTCATCTACCTGCGCCGGCCGGACACGCCGTCGAGCCTGACGATCGTTCAGACCTCGACCGGCGGGCAGATCCTGGAAAACCCGCCCGGGCACGTGCTCGACCCCAACAACGTCAATCCCAACGAGGTCGAGCTGAACTTCGGCGGCGTTGGCCAGCCCGACGTGAAGACCTTCATGGTCACCATCACCGTGCCCAGCGGCGCCGACCTGCCGGCCGGGACGACGGATCTCTATCTGGACCAGAAATACTACTGCAAGCGCACCGGCGGCGCGGCCGACGAGTCCGGCGTGATCTCCAACTCGCTCGACATCCGCATCAACGTGCTCAGCGCCTTGCAGGCCAGCTTCGTCGGTCCCGCGCTGGATTTCGGCGAGATTGGAACGCTGGCCACGGCCGACCTGCCGACCACGCCCAATTCGGTGAAGCAGCGCACGGGCAATGTCCGCGTCGCCAGCTCGGGTCCGTACTCGGTGGCGCTGACCTCGGCCAACCAGTTCCGGATGACCTATCCGGGCGGCAACCTGGCCACGACCAACCAGCGCATTCCCTACCAGCTGGCCTTCCTCGGCCAGACCAAGACCACGGCCTCGCCGACCTTCAGCACCGTGACCTGTGCGCGGGCCGGCCTGTCGGGACAGTACCTGGCGGTGACGCCGACCCTGCTGGAAGGCGGGGCGGGCAAGGTCCCGGCGCCCAACTACCAGGACATCCTGACGGTGACCGTGACTCCTCTGGCGGTGCCGACCGGTACGACTCCCGTCTCCTGCATGTGACCTCGGCCCAGCCTGAAAAAGCCCCGCCGGCGCGCGCCGACGGGGCTTTCTTTTATCCGCGCGCCCGAGAGGGGCGGGCGCGAAGGATCAGAGGGCGGTGATGTTCACCGACAGGTCGCCGACCTGGCCGGCGTCCGCGCCCGGATCCAGGCGCAGGGCGTGGCTCTGCGAGGCGGCGGTGCTCGATCGGCTGATCAGGGTGACGCCGGTCGACGACAGCTGGATCTTCTCGCCGTCGACATAGACCGCGGCGTCGCTCAGGCCCTGGGCGTGGGTCAGGCGCACTTCGTAGCCGGCGGCGCTGTTGCAGAACTCGGTCATGCGGCCGAGGTCGGTCGACTCGGTGCTCGAGGCCGTCGAGGCGTCGAGGCTGACGCGGCAGATGACCGGCACGTGCCCTTCGAGGCGAAGCTCGTAGCTGGCCGGCGCGGCGGAAGCGGTGGTGGCGGCCAGGACGGTGAAGGCGGCGGCCATGATCATCGGAAAGCGCATTTAAAACCCCAGGAGTGAGGATGATGGGAGGATCATCCCGGGTGATGGTTAAGCACCGCACCCTAAAACATGGTAAACAAAACCATTAGTAAGAATGACAGACTGTCGCAATAGAATATTCGTTAGGCGATGCTTCTAATGATGCGTGCGTAATGCATTCTTACTATGTCCAATCTGGACAATAAAAAATCCCGTGAGGGGTGTTGTGAATGTTGGGTTGTGTTGGTTGTCGTGCGCGAGCGGCGGCGATCGACCGACGCCGGATCAGGACGAGGGGGTGCTGATGTCCTGATCCGGCGCTCGACGGGCGGGGCGGCTCCGCCGAGGAGCGTCGAGGCGTTGCGGACAGCCCCGACGAACCGGTCATCGTCGCGGCGGTGACAAAACGGGGGGATTTGCCCTCGCGACCTGTAAATATTAACATATACAGGTCGCTCCACAATAATGCAGCCTTACTAATGGCAAGAATAGAGCCGAGAATTTATCTCATTCGATGATGTCGGCGGAAGAAATAACCGAGACCAGTTCGGCCTGGCGGTGCACGCCAACCTTGACCATGGCCGAGGCCATCTGGACGCGCAGGGTGTTGATGCTGACCTTGCGCTCGGCGGCGATCTCGGCCGGCTCGAGGCCCTGGGCCACGCGGGCGACGATCTCCGCTTCCGCCGGCGAGAAGTTGAACATCATCCGCGCGCGCTCGGCGATGCGGGGAGAGGCTCGGCCGACCTCGCGGACCGTGACCAGGGCGCAGCGGAAGCCGCTGTCGTCGGTGCTGAACGGTTCGACCAGCACGACCAGGGGTTTCTGGCTGCGCGAGCGGTGGATCAGCATGGCCCCGGACCGGCCCTGGCGCACGGCCGCGGCGATGCGGTTGTGCAGGGCCTCGGCCTCGAAGCCGTTCTCGGCCGTCAGCAGCCCGCCCTTCTCGGACAGCCCGTCGCCGTGGGCGACGTAGCTCCAGGCCAGGTCGTTGGCCGCGTAGACGCAGCCCTCGCTGTCGGAGACGATGACTCCGAAATTCAGCAGGTTGAGGATGGCGTTGGCGACGTGCGGTTCGAACACGCCGCGTTCGACTTCCGAATCCACCACCTCGATCATCTTGATCAGTCCCATGTGTGACGCCCCGTCTGGTCGCCTTCCAGTCCCCGACAACAAGATCTTGTTTTAAGTCTGCGTTGCATCCACGGATTGTGACTGCTGCAATTCAAAAACAGATTTGTTTAATTTCGACACTGAAGGCTTGTGTAATTGATTTGATATTATTTCGTGGGGCGTCGCATACCCTGCATTGGGTAGTCAAAAAGACTATGTGGAGAAGACAACGCTATCAAATCGAGGCGCATCGTCGCGGTTTCTCCTGGCGCGCGATATCTCTGTAAATGCAGTGAAATGCAGTTTCACTACTTTCAGAGTTGAAGGTGGACCAGGCGGTGGCTGACGGCCAGCAGGCCCGAGTCCACGCCGACCTGCAGGGCGCCGACCGCGATGGCCACGCCATAGGGCACGCCGGCCCGGGTCCTGATCCAGCCGGGCATGGCCACGGCGTAGGGGCGGGCGACCAGCGCGACCAGGGCCAGGGCCCCGCCGGCGATCGCCGTGGCGATGGTCAGCAGCAGCAGGTTCTCCATGCCGGCGAACAGGGCCGCGACCGCCATCAGCTTGACGTCGCCGGCCCCGACCAGACGGCGCGCGAACATCGGCACGCCGGCCAGCATGACGAGGCCGAAGGCCATCAGGCTGGAGAGCCAGCTGGGCGCCGGCCAGAACAGGAACTGCGCCGTCAGGAACAGGGCCAGCAGGGCGGCCGGGATCCAGTTGGGGATCTTGCGGCTCCACATGTCCCACAGCGCCGCGACGATGAAGAAACCGGCATAGGCGATCGAACCAGCCAGGCGGACGAAGTCGATTTCCATCCCAGGTCTCCTGGATCAGTCTCAGGACCCGCCGCCGGGAAGCGGCGCGACGTCGTCGGGCGGTCCGCCGGCCAAGGGGGTGGCTTGGGGCGCCGGCGCCGGCGGCGCGGCGGCCTGCAGCACGCCCGGCGCGACCTCGCGGCCTTGCAGCCGGGCGGAATAGGCGATGTTGCTGAGCACGATGCGCGAGCTCGGATCGACCGCCAGCGCCCGTTCGTAGTAGCGCGCGCTGAGATCGAAGCGGCCCAGCTTGTCATAGACCACGCCCTGGGCGTTCAGCACCCGCACGTCGGCCGGCGCGCGGGTCGCCGCCAGTTGCAGCAGCTCCAGCGCCAGGGCGTAGTCGCGGGCGTTGATGGCCTCGGCGGCGCGGCCGTACAGGCGATCGACCGCCGCGGCGGGATCGGGCGCGGGCAGGGCGGCCAGGGCGCGGATCTCCAGCGGGGGCTGGCGGTGCGGCGTGACCAGGGCCGCCAGGCGCGACAGCGTCGCGCAGCCGGAAAGCGGGATCAGCAGCAGGGCGATCAGCAAGCGTCGCATCTTGGCTTCTCCTCTAGTGCCTCTTGAGGGCGGGCATCAGGTTGTGGACGACGTCGAGCCCGGCCGGCAGCAGCAGGGCGGTGATGATCACCGGCAGGATGCAGGCCACCAGCGGCAGGGTCAGCAGCACGGGGATGCGCATCGCCTTCTCCTCGCCGCGCAGGAACCGCCGCTCGCGCAGCTCGCCCGAATAGGAGCGCAGGGTCTGGGTGATGCTGGCCCCCAGGCTGTCGGTCTGGATCATCAGGGCCGCGAAGGCGCGCAGGGCGTCGACATTGACCCGGTCGGCCATCCGCCGCAGGGCGTCGGCGCGGCTGCGCCCGGCCCGCAGCTCCTGCGACACCCGGCCGAACTCACCCGAGATCTCCGGGTGCGAGGGCGCGATCTCGTGGCTGACGCGGATGAAGGCCGCGTCCACGCCCAGGCCCGCCTCGACGCAGACCACCATCAGGTCCAGGGCGTCGGGGAACTGGTGCTCCAGCCGCTCGCGGCGGCCCACCGCGCGCAGGTCGATGAAGATGGCCGGAACCACCAGGCCGAGGCCGCACAGCAGCAGCGCGCCGGCGATCACCGGCAGGCCGACGACCGGATTGGGCGACAGCTTCTGGGCGATCAGCAGGGCGGCGGGCAGGCCCACGGCCCCGATCACCCGGGCCAGGAAGTAGAGCGGCACGGCCGCGGGAGAGTCGAAACCGGCCTCGGCCAGGGTCTTGGCCAGGCGCGAGCGCTTCTTCTCGTCACCGCTCGTGGTCCTGGACTGCAGCCAGCCCAGCCATGAGGCCTTGGGCTTGGTGTCCTTGAGCAGGCCCCCGGCCGGACCGGCGGCGAGGGACGCCCCGCTGACGGCCCGCTCGCGCATGCGCCGCCGCAGGGCCGAGCCGGCCTCGACCTGGCGGAAGGCCAGCAGGGCCATGGCCGCGACGGCCAGGAAGACCCCAAATTGCAGAGCGATGGAGAAGAGAGCGTCCATGTCGCGGCCTCAGTATTTGAAGTTGACGATCCGGCGGATCATCAGCTGGCCGATGAAATAGAGTCCGATCACGCCGGCCACGACGGGCCAAAAGGCGGGATCGGAGAACTTGCTGGTGTAGAATTCGGGCCGGAAGACGCTGACCACGCCGACGCAGAACACCGGCAGCAGGCTGAGGATCAGGGCCGACATCCGGCCTTCGCTGGCCAGGGCCCGAATCCGCTTGGCCAGCGAGGCGCGGCCGCGGATCACGGTGGCCAGGCCCGCCAGGATCTCGGCCAGATTGCCGCCGGTCTCGCTCTGGATGGCGATGCTGACCGAGAAGAAGGCCACGTCCGGCGAACCGGTGCGCCGGGCCAGGTTGGCCAGCGCGTCGCGGAACTCCACGCCGTAGGTCGTCTCGTCCAGCACCAGGCCGAACTCGCTGCCGATCGGGTCGGGCATCTCCTGGGTCACCAGGCCGACGGCCGAGATCACGGGATGGCCGGCGCGCAGGGCCCGGATCATCACGTCCAGCGACAGGGGCAGCTGTTCCTCCAGCTTGGCCAGGCGCGTGGCGTGTCGATTGATGATCCACATGGCCGCGACCGCCATGCTGATGGCCGCCGCGCCGATCGCCGTCACCAGCACCTGCGAGACGGGCGTCTCCACCGGCTGGCTGCGCAGGAACACCAGCGCCAGCAGCCACAGGCCGCCGGCGACGGCCGCCGTGGCGCCCATCACCTGCAACGGCCCGGCGGTGATCCCCGACTGGCGCAGATAGAGCACGGCCTTGCCGTAGAGGGCGCCGAACGACGAGCGATCGATCCAGCTGCCGCGCGGGTCGCGCACCAGGGCCTCATAGACCTTGTCCTGGCTCATGCCGCCGGCCATCAGCGTCAGGCGGCGATTGACCCTCTGGGTGTGCTCGCGGGCCGATAGCAGCAGGTCGAAGATGGTCTGGCCGGCCAGCACGGCGGCGACGAAGGCCAGCACCAGCGCCATCGGAAAAAGCAGGCTGTCCATGGCTTCACCCCGAGATCCGGCCAGGCGAGAACAGGTTCGACGGCAGGTCCACGCCGCGGGCGTGCAGAACTTCCATGAACCGCGGCCGAACGCCGGTGGCCTCGTAGGCGCCCGCGACCTTGCCGTCGATCGTCCGCCCCGCGCGGCGGAAGCGGAAGATCTCCTGCATGCAGATGACGTCCTCCTCCATGCCGGTGATCTCCGAGACCGACACGATGCGGCGGGCGCCGTCCTCCATCCGCTCGGCCTGCACCACCACGTGGATGGCCGAGGCGATCTGGCCGCGCACCGAGCGGGCGGGGATGTCGAGCCCGGCCATGCCGACCATCTGCTCGACCCGTGAAAGGGCGTCGCGCGGGGTGTTGGCGTGCACCGTGGTCATCGAGCCGTCGTGGCCGGTGTTCATGGCCTGCAGCATGTCGAAGGCCTCGCCCGAGCGGACTTCGCCGACGATGATGCGGTCGGGCCGCATGCGCAGGGCGTTTCGCACCAGCTCGCGCTGCTGGATCTCGCCCTGGCCCTCGATGTTGGCCGGGCGGGTCTCCAGCCGGCCGACATGCGACTGCTGGAGCTGAAGCTCGGCGGAGTCCTCGATGGTGATGATCCGCTCGTGGTCGTCGATATAGGCCGACATGGCGTTGAGCAGGGTGGTCTTGCCCGAGCCGGTGCCGCCCGAGATCAGCACGTTGCGCCGGGCCTGGACCACGGCCTCCAGCACCAGGGCCATCTCGCGGGTGATGCTGCCCAGCTCGACCAGGCGGTCCATGGCCAGGGGCACGCGCGAGAACTTGCGGATCGAGACCAGTGGGCCGTCCACGGCCAGCGGCGGGATGATGGCGTTGACGCGCGAACCGTCGGCCAGACGGGCGTCGACCATCGGCTGGCTCTCGTCGATCCGCCGGCCCACGGCCGCGACGATCTTGTTGATGATCCGCACCAGGTGGCGGGTGTCCTGGAAGCGCACATTGGTGCGCTGCAGGCGGCCGGCCCGCTCCACATAGACCATCTCGTGGGTGTTGATCAGGATGTCGGTGACGGTGTCGTCCTTCAGGAGGGGCTCGAGCGGGCCCAGGCCCAGCAGCTCGTCCAGGATCTCATCGACCAGTTGGTCGGTCTGGGCCGGGGTCAGCAGGCGCTTCTCGTCCGCCAGCAGGCCGCTGACCGCGCCGCGGATCTCCTGGCGCAGGGTCTCGCGCGGGGTGCGGTCCAGCAGGCTGAGGTTCAGCAGGTCGATCAGCCGCTGGTGCAGCCGCACCTTCAGGCCAAGAGCGTCGTCGATCGGCGGGGCCTGGGCGAATTCGGCCGCGGCGGCCTGGCTTTCGATCCGGTGGGTTTCTTCACTCCACAGCATGGCTATCTCCCGGCCTGGGCGAGCGCGACGGGCTGGGCGGGAACCAGCGTGTCGGCCAGGCGGGTGATCGCCGCCTCCAGCTTGGTCCCCCGGCGCACGGCGCTCAGCGCCACGCCCTGGTTGATCGCCTGGTGCATGAGCTTGCGGTCTTCGGGAACCACGAGGTCGAAGGGGCGGCCGATGGCCTGCTCGGCGGCCTTCAGCGACAGGCCGCTGGCGTTGTCGGGCTCGACCTGGTTGCAGACCAGCGTCAGAGGCACGTCGTCCAGGCGCTGGGCGGCCAGCATGTGCAGCTGTCGGCGCACCAGATGCACGTGCGGCACCGACAGGTGGGTGACCAGGACGATGCGCTGCGACTGGCGCAGGAGGCGGTTGGTCCAGGCCGTCCAGACCGTGGGCAGATCGACCAGGGTGGTTTCGAAGTCGCGGCGCAGGGCGGCGATCAGGCCGTCGACGACGGTCGGGCTCAGCGCCTCGACCGGCATCATCTCCTGCGGCGCGCCCAGCACGGCCACGCCGCTGCGGTGGCAGGGCAGGGACGTCGCGAACGGCATTTCCTCCACGGCGCCGCCGGCCGCCAGCACCTGGCCCACCGTCACCGCGTCGCCGACATCTAGATAGAGGGCGGCCACGCCCATCTGCACGTCCAGATCGGCCAGACAGACGCCGGAGCCGCCGGAGCGCCCGGCCAGCATGACCGCCGTCTGGGCCGCCAGCGAGGTCGCGCCGACCCCGCCGCCCGCCTTCAGCACGCTGATGATCTCGCCGCTGCGCTTGTGGGCCCGGCCGGTGTCGAGCCGGCAGAAGATCCGCTCCAGGGCGATGGCCAGGGTCGTGTCGCTGACCGGAGCCGGCAGCACGTCGGCCGCGCCCTGGTGCAGTAGCCGGCGGGTGGCGTCGATCTCTGCGCCGCGCATGGCTACCAACACCTCGATGCGGGCGGCGCTGCTGGCGATACGCTGGGTCATCCGCTCGACCTCGGCCGGATCGGCGCCGTTCAGCCCCACGATCAGCAGGTCGAAGGTATGGGCGGCGCGTTCGGGCCAGGCGCAATCCAGCAACCGGAAGGTCACGGCCGGGAACATCGCCGACAGCATGGCCACCGGCGGATCCGCGCCGAGGCCCACGCCGCACAGCCCCACGCGCCAGGCTGTGGGGCGGCTGGGCGGGGGCGGTGGGGCGACGGATTTCGGGCGACCGAAATGGAGCAGGCTCATGACAGGCTCTCTCCGCTGAGTGTCGACGTCATGGTGGGAAGGGTGAAAGGCGCGACGCCGAAGATCTGCAGGGCGGCGCTCTGGAAGGTCAGGCCGGTCACGCTGACGCTGACCAGCGGCTCCATGTCGGGGGCGTAGGGGTTGCCCACCCGGCCGATGCCGACATGGTGATAGGTGACGGTGACCTTGGCGGCCGTGATCTCGGGATCGTAGTGCTGCATCTTCGTCACGACGGCGTTGAAGGTGCTGTTGTTGAAGGTGTTGCCGGCCAGGGTGGTCCCGGCCGTCTGGGTGCAGCTGGACGAGGACCCGGCGCAGCTGAAGGTCACGTTCGGCGCCGTTCCGCCGCCAGGGATGTTCTGGGTCAGCCCGTCGTAGTTGGCCATCGCCGAGGCGATCATCGGGCTGACGACGGCCAGGCGCACGCCTTCGCGGGTGGCGGTCTTGGCGGTGTTGATGGTCCAGCCCAGCCGGCCCATGTCGATCACGGCCAGCAGCATCGAGACGAAGGCGAAGCAGACCAAGCCGAACTCGGTCGCCGTGGCGGCGCCGTCGTCGCGGGCCAGCCGCCGGATGAGAGGTGTGAGGCGGGTCATTCTGTCCACGCCTCCTGGGCGCTGACCGTGAACGAGGTGAGGGTGACGCCCGTCAGCGGGCCGAAGGACTCGATGTAGGGCGGGGTGGCGGAGACCTGCACGCGCGGCACGCCGGTCATGTCCTCGTAGCGCCCCAGATAGGCGCCGCTGTTGGCGACGCAGGAGAAGCTGACCGTGACCGTGGCGTTGCTGGTCCAGGTGGCGATCAGGGGCGTGCCCGAGGCGTCGACCGTGCCGGTGCGGGTGAGGTTCTGGGTGTTGGTCAGGTTCTGGGCGGCGCTCGTTCCAGTGAAGCCCGCGCAGTCCATCGGCAGGCGGGCGGCGTAGCGGGCCGCGTCGCGCACCGCCGAGACGGCGATGTGGTAGTTCCAGAACAGCCGTCCCGCGCCGACGAAGGCGAAGCACAGCAGCACCATGAACGGCAGCACCAGGGCGAACTCGACCGCCGCCGATCCGCTGCGCCCGGCCAGTAGCCGGCGGAAGAGGGCGGGGCGGCTAGTCATAGAGCCGCACCGAATAGAGCTTGGTCTCCGCGCCGACGGCCGAGACGTCCGTCGTCGCGCCGATGACCTCGCCGTAGATCGAGTTGCTGACGGCCGGGCCGATCAGGAACAGGTCGACATAGGCGATGACGTGCACCGTCGAGCTGCCGTGGACGTTGTCGGCGTTGCAGTTGACGATGACGGCCGAGATCGTGCGGCGATCGGGGGTGATCTGGGCGCCGGTCTTGTTGCACTGGGGCGCGGCGTAGTCGTGCGAGCCGCTGGTGGCGGTCTGGCTGTCGGAGAAGGCGCCGGCGGGCTTGGAGATCGTCCCGTTCAGCATCGCCAGCTCCCATTTGTAGACCTGGTAGCGCGTGGGGCTGGTGGCGCCGGCCACCGGCGCGGGGCCAAAGGCGTTCCAGCCCGTGCCGGTCGCGCCCGCGGGAACCTGCGGCGTGTAGGTGGTCGGGTTGATGCCCGAGTGGTTGGTGGCGAAGTACTGGGCGACGTTCCAGATGCCGCTGCCGACCACGCTCGACTGGTTGCAGTCGCGGGGCAGGCCCATGCCGGCGGCGACCGCCGCGCTGCTGGAGCAGCTGTTGCTGGGCACGGAGACGCTGGGCGTGCAGGCGCTGTTGCCGGCCGCAGTCTTGGAACCGACCATGGTGTTCATCGCCGGCAGGTACAGCGGGTCGCTCTTCAGCCCGCTGGCCGAAGACTTGTAGATGTCGAAGCGGACGTTGAAGTAGTCGTCGGCCGAGGCGATGTTGCCGGTCTGGGTCTGCACCGTGGTGCCGAAGCACTCGGTCAGGGGCGGGCTGCGGCCCATGGCGTTCTTGACGTCGGCGGCGCCCGAGCCGACCGACAGGAAGCCGAAGTTCCCCGGTCCCCAGGCCCCGTTGCCGCCCGGGGGCGGGGTCAGGACGAAGTTCTTGCCGATATAGTTGTCGCCGTCGAACGTCAGGCTGGCGGCCTCGTTCGGATTGCAGATCATCAGCGGCGGCGACTTGCAGATCGCCGTGCCGTAGCCGGCCACCGCCCGCGCCGTGGCGTTGAAGCCGGACGCGCCGGTCAGCGCCCCGAACACCAGGCCCCGGGACCTGGGGGCCAGGTTGATGCGGATGAACTTGGCGGTGGCGTCGGTGCTCGCCGTGACGTCCGGATCGCGGCTGGAGAGGAAGGTGATGTCGCTGGCGGCGACGGCGACGTTGCTTTCGTAGGTGTCGCCCAGGGCCTGACGGTTGCTGACCAGGCTGCCCATGGCCGCCGTCTGGGCCCGGCCCATGGCGCCGCTGGCGCCGTCCAACTGGCTGGCGCCGGCCAGGGCGGCGGCGTCGACGGCGTTCTCCAGTTCCGCCCGCAGCGCCAGGGCGCGGCTGACGTCGAAGGCCAGGCCCCCGATCGCCACCAGCCCGATCAGCGCCACGCCGGTGAGGGTGGCCACCGTGCCCGAACGGTCCTGGACAAAACGCCGGAGAAGGGAAGAAGCGCGCGACATGGTCAGTTGGCCGGACTCTTGGCCGCTCCCTTGTTGTCGATGCTGGAGGTGCTGGCCTGGACCGGCTGGATCACCTGGTTCTTGCCGTAGCGGGTGGCCGCCAGGGTCGCGCGGACCCCGTCGCCGCCCGGCTGCAGCACGCCCTCGTAGCGGGCCTCCGGATCGGCGATCTGGGCGGCGAGGTTGGACCGCAGCGCCACGCCGAAGTCGGGCGACAGGTCCTTGCGGGCGTCGGCGCAGCCGGCGAGGGCGGCCCCGGAAGCGGCGAGCGACGCCGCGGCGAGCAGGATCCTATTGAAGGACATGGCCTTGAGGCGCATCGGCCCCTCCCTTGGACGTGGACGGCTGACTCGACTGGGTCTTGCCCAGCAGGAACAGCTCGGTGTCGGACGGCGGAACGAAGCGGTCGGCGGGCGTCGCCTGCCGGGCCCGCGTCGGCCGCACGAGATGCGGGGTGACCAGGATCACCAGCTCGGTCTGGTTGCGCTGGTAGCTGGTGGAGCGGAACAGCGAGCCCAGGATCGGCAGGTCGCCCAGCATCGGGAACTGGCGGATCTGGTCCTGGTAGTCGTCGCGGATCAGGCCCGCGATCGTGAAGGACTCGCCGTCGCGCAGCTCGACCGTGGTCTTGGCCCGCCGCACCTTGATGCCGGGGATCCGCAGGCCGTTGCTGACGAACGAGGCGTTGGGGTCGATGCTCGAGACCTCGGGATTGACCACCAGGTTCACCAGCCCGTCCTGCAGGACGGTGGGGGTGAAGGCCAGGCCGATGCCGAACTGTTTGAACTCGACCGTGATCGTCGTCTGGCCGCCGCTCTGGTTCTGGGCCACGGGGACGGGGAATTCGCCGCCGGCCAGGAAGTTGGCGGTGTCGCCTGACATGGCCGTCAGGTTCGGCTCGGCCAGGGTCTTGACCAGGCCCTTCGTCTCCAGGGCGTCGAACAGCACGTCCAGGTCGACGTCGCCGGCCCGCAGCGGGAACTTCAGCAGGCCGAAGGTGTCGGTCAGGGTGCTGGCCACCCCGGTGTCGCCGGTGCCGATGACGAAGTTGTGGTAGTTCGCCGAGGCCGGGTTGGCGGTGTTCATGTTCAGCCGCAGGGCTTTGGCCGTGGCGCGTTCCATCTCGACGATGCGCACCGACAGGGTGACCTGCTGGCTGCCCTGCACCGACAGCATGTTGACCACCTGGCCGGGGGCGTAGCTCTCGGCCAGGGCCGCGGCCCGGCCGGCGATCGCGCCGCTGCTGGCCGTGCCCGACAGCACGATCGACTGGTTGCCCGAGGCCACCTTCAGGCCGTCCTCGTCGGGCAGGGCCTCGCGCATCCGCTGGCGAAGGGTCTCGACGTCGGCGCCGACCACCACGTTGGCGGCGGCCACCAGCCGGCGGCCCGGGCCGTAGGCCGTGAGGGTCGTGCCGCCCAACTTCTTGCCGACCACATAGACCGACCGTGAAGTCAGCGGCAGAACGTCGGCGGTGTCGGGGTTGCCGATCATGATGTCCGTGTACGGAGCGGGCAGCTCCAGCACCTGGGCCTTGCCGACCGCGACATTGACCTCGACCTTGCGGATGGCGGCGTCGGAGAGGGCGGCGGGCTGGGCCTTTACGGTGGTCGGCAGGGCGACCGCCATCAGCGGCAGCAACCCGGCCGCCGCGGCCAGCAGCGTGTGTTTCAGGGTCATGTGAGCGGATCCTGCGCCGCGCGCCGTCCTGGCGCCGCGGCTGGAGGGATGAGGAGCGGGCGCGGCCATGGTCACAGCCCCACCCGATAGCCGGTGGTCTCGACGCCGCGCGTCACGCGGACCTCGGTCGACATCGGCGGCATGGTCGTCGTCGCGGGACGGCGGACGGGCGGACGGCGCGGCGCCGAGGCCCGCACCGGCGCGGCCGCGGCCGGGCTGGAGACGGGCGTCGGACCCATGCCGCGCGACAGGTCGGCCAGGGTCATGGTCCGGCGACCCAGCGGCGACTGGTCGGAGATCTGGCGCAGGGCCAGCGACAGCGCGCCCACGGCCTGGGCCAGGGTGATGGCCTGGGCCTGGTCGGGCGTCACCTCGACGGTGATCGCCTTGACCACCACGGGCTTGTCGGCGCTCTGGTCGTCGGACTGATCGACGCCCACGACCCGCACGTTCTCGGCCAGCACCTGGGTCAGGCTGGTCTCGGGCTGGTTGTTGTCCTTGCTGCGGGTCAGCATGACGTCCACCCGGTCGCCGGGCAGCACGAAGCCGCCGACGCCGGCCACGTCGTTGGCGCGCAGCGACACAGCCCGCATGCCTTCGCCCAGAGAACTGGCGAGGTTGGAGCGTCCGCCCGCGCCGGAGACCCGGTCGGCCAGGATCGGCTCGTTGGCGGCGATGTCCTTCAGCGCGATGCGGGCGCCGCCGGGGCCGGAAGCGGCCTCGGGAATGGTGCGGAACGCGCCCTGGGGCACGGCGTCGGCCGGATAGTGGGCGACCTTCAGCACCGCGCCTTGCAGCTTGAAGCCCCTGGCGAGGGGTTGCGAGGCGACGACGACAGGCGTCGAGCCGGTTTCCTTCAGGGCCGGGGCGTCATCGCGTCCGGCGCTCATGTAGACTCGCGCGGCGAGCACGGCGCCCAGGCCCAGCACCGCGGCTGCGCCCAGGGATATGATGGTCTTGGTCTGCATCGTTCGACCCCCTCCCCACGTCGACGTCGGGCCTGTCCTAGCCCTTCGCCATGGGTCGGCGACGCGGCTTGCCGCCCGCGTCGCCGACGACTTGGTTCAGCAGTTGGCAGCCGACGGATTGGCCACGCAGGTGGCGGCGTCGGTGATGGCGGTGCCGATGTTGGTGCCCAGCAGCACGGCCGCCACGGCGATGGCGCTGCCGATGATCGCCAGGATGAGGGCGTATTCCGCCGCGGCGGCGCCGTCTTCCTCCAAGATCAGATTGCGCAGAGTATTCATTCGCATTTCCTCCTCTTAATGTCCTGCCCGAGCTTCTATTGTTACGGGCGAAGAAGAGGTTTCCCCCTTCGGAGGGAATTAAGATCTTAATGGATTGGTAAGTAAATACATCGATCGGCCTAATTAAAAAGCGCTACGGTTTCCTGGGGCGCATATGTGATGCGCACTATTTTGCAGTACTGGAGGGGTAATGGTCGCGTCTCGGGTGAATACATCTCTACGTGTGTAGCTGGTCGCGGCGTCGCAGGGTTGTCGGCGCGCCGACTTTCCCCGGACGCCGCGACCGGACGTCAGAGGTCGCGAGCCCTCGTCGGGCGCGCCAGCCGGGCCGCGAGGCTCGGCAGGGCCACCAGCGTCAGCAGGGTGGCCACGGCCAGGCCGCCGATCACCGCCGTGGCCAGGGGCTTCTGCACCTCCGCGCCCGCACCGTGGGCCAGGGCCATCGGCAGGAAGCCCAGCATGGCCACCAGGGCGGTGGTCAGCACCGCCCGCAACCGTGACATCGCCCCCTCGACGGCCGCGACAGCCGGCGCCAGGCCCGCCTCCAGCCGCTCGCCGATGGCCTGCAGCAGCACGAGGCCGTTCAGGGTCGAGATCCCCGACACGGCGATGAAGCCGACGGCGGCTGACACCGAGAACGGCATGCCCCGGGCAGCCAGGGCCAGGGTTCCACCCACCAGCGCCAGGGGCGCGCAGGCGAACACCAGCGCCGCCTGCCGGGCCGAGCCCAGCGCCAGGTAGAGCAGCCCGCCGATCAGCAGGGCGACGGCCGGAACCAACAGGCCCAGCCGCGCCTCGGCTCGTTGCAGGTTCTCGAACTGCCCGCCCCAGCTGGTCCAGGACCCGGGCGGCAGCTCGACCTCGCGACCGATCGCCGCACGCGCCTCGTCGACGAAACCGCCCAGGTCGCGGCCGCGCACATTGGCCTGCACCACGATGCGGCGCTTGCCGTTCTCGCGGCTGATCTGGTTGGGACCTTCGCCCTCCTTGAAGCGGATCACCGAGCCCAGCGGCGCGAAGCCCGCCCCGTCGTTGATCGCCAGCGGGGTCTGGGCGACCACGGCCAGGTCGTTGCGGGCGGCGTCGGGCAGCCGCACCACCACGTCGAAGCGCCGGTCGCCCTCGAACACCCGTCCGGCCTCGCGACCGGCCAGGGCGATCTGCACCGCGTCGGCGGCGTCGGCCGCGTGCAGGCCATAGAGCGCCGCCGCGGCCCGATCGACCTCGGCGGTGATCATCGGCAGGCCCGAGACCTGCTCGACCCGCACGTCGGCCGCGCCCCGGATCTTGCCCAGGGCGGCGGCCACCTCGCCGGCCGTCCGCTCCATGGCGGCCAGGTCGTCGCCATGGATCTTCACCGCCACGTCCGAGCGCACGCCCGAGATCAGTTCGTTGAACCGCATCTGGATCGGCTGGGTGATCTCGTAGGCCGAGCCGATCTGGCCGGCGGCCGCCTGCTCGATCTTCTCGACCACCTGGGCCTTCTTCAGGCTGCGGTCGGGCCAGTCGCGCGTCGGTTTCAGCACCACGAAGGTGTCGCTGATCGACGGCGGCATCGGGTCGGTGGAGATCTCGGCCGTGCCGGTCTTGGAGAACACGAAGGCCACCTCGGGAACCTTCAGCAGCGCCTTCTCCAGCCGTCCCTGCATCTCGATCGACTGCTCGAGCGAGGCGCTGGGCGTGCGCAGGGCCTGAACCAGCACGTCCTTCTCATCCAGGGTGGGCATGAACTCCCGCCCCAGCGACAGGAAGACCAGCAGCCCGACCAACACCGCGCCCGCCGCGCCCAGGCCGACCACCAGCGGCCGATCGACCGCCCAGCGGGTGGCGGGCTCGACCAGCCGTCGCGCCAGGCTCTCGACCCGGGTTTCCTGGTGCGCCGTCGTGGGCGCCTTCACCAGCAGCGCCGTCATCGCCGGCACGAAGGTGAAGGTCAGGACGAAGGCGCCGGCCAGGGCCAGCATCACCGTCGCCGCCATCGGCTGGAACATCTTGCCCTCGACGCCCTCCAGCGCCAGCAGCGGGGCGTAGACCAGCAGGATCACCGCCTGGCCGAAGGCGGCCGGCTTGGCCATCTTCGCGGCGGCGCCGGCGGCTTCCTCCAGCCGCTCGGCCAGGGTCAGGTCGCGGCCTTCCAGCGCACGGCGGGCGCCCATTCGGGTGAGGGTGCTCTCGACCACCACCACGGCCCCGTCGACCAGCAGGCCGAAGTCCAGCGCCCCCAGGCTCATCAGGTTTCCGCTGACCCCGAAGCGGTTCATGCCGATCACCCCGACCAGGAAGGCCAGCGGGATGACCAGGGCGGTGATGAGCGCCGCCCGCACGTTGCCCAGCAGCAGGAACAGCACCACCACGACCAGCAGCGCGCCCTCGGCCAGGTTCCGGCGCACGGTGGCGATGGTGCGGTCGACGAGGTCGGTGCGGTCCAGCACCGTCTTGACCGCCACGCCCGGCGGCAGGGACGGGGCGATGGCCTTCAGCCGCTCGCCGACCGCCTTGGCCACCGTGCGGCTGTTCTCGCCGGCCCGCATCAGGGCCGTGCCGATCACCACCTCCTCGCCGTTCTCCTGGGCCGCGCCCAGCCGCGCGGCCTGGCCGATCTCGACCGCCGCGACGTCGGCGACGCGCACCACCAGGCCGCCCCGGCTGGTCACCGGCGCCGAGGCCAGGTCAGCCAGCGAGGTCACCCGCGCGTCGGCCCGCACCACGAAGGCCTCGCCGCCGCGCGAGATGTAGCCCGCGCCTGCGACTGTGTTGGCGTGCTCCACCGCCTCGACCAGTTCGTTCAGGCCCACGCCATAGGCCGCCAGCCGCGCCGGATCGGGCCGCACGGCGTACTCCTTGACGTAGCCGCCGATGGCGTCGACCCCGGCCAGGCCCTTGGTCGTGCGCAGCTGCGGCGTCACGATCCAGTCCTGCACGGTGCGCAGATAGGTGGCCTTGTCCTTCTCCGAGACCAGCCGCTCGCCCTCGGGCGTCAGGTAGCTGCCGTCGGGCTGGGGACCAGGAACGCCGGCGCGCGGCGACTTCACCGGCCTGTACTCGACCGTCCACATCATCACCTCGCCCAGGCCCGTGGTCACCGGGGCGATGGCGGGCTTGGCGTCGGCCGGCAGGTCGCCGCGCACTGCCTCCAGCCGTTCGGCCACCTGCTGGCGGGCGAAATAGATGTCGACGCCTTCCTCGAAGACGGCGGTGATCTGGCTGAAGCCGTTGCGCGAGATCGAGCGGGTCTCGACCAGGCCCGGCACGCCGCCCAGGCCCGTCTCGACCGGTGTCGTCACCCGCTGCTCGATCTCCTCGGGCGACAGGGCAGGCGCGACCGTCGTCACCTGCACCTGCTTGTTGGTGATGTCGGGCGTGGCGTCGATCGGCAGCTTGAACAGCTCCACGACCCCGAACGCGGCGACGGCGAGGGTCGCGGCCACCACGGCGAAGCGGTGGCGGACCGAAAAGGCTACGAGTTTGCTCAGCATGGCTCAGTGATCCCCATGCCCGGCTTCGCCCTTGGCCAGTTCGGCCTTCAGCACGAAGGCCCCGCGGCCGGCGACCCGCTCCCCGGCCTTCAGGCCCGACAGGATCTGGGTCAGGCCCGCGCCCGACTTGCCCACCGTCACCGGCCGGGCGCGGAAGCCCTTGGCCTCGGCGACGAACACCACCGGCGCGCCTTCCAGGGTCTGGACGGCTTCGGACGGCACGGCGAGGGCGCCGCCGCTTCCGGTGGCGAAGGCGGCGCTGACCGCCGCGCCCGCCGCCAGCCGGCCGCCGCGCGGCCGGGCGCGGACCACGGCCGCGCCAGTGGCGTCCTGGGCCATGGGGGCGACGCCGACGATCACGGCGTCGGTCTCGGTCCCGTCGGGGCCGAGGATGCGCAGCGACGTCCCGACCTTCAGCGCGGCTAGCGCCTCTGCGGGCGCGTTGAACACCGCCTCGACCTGGCCGGGATCGGCCACCTCGGCGACCGGTCCGCCCTGGGCGACGAAGCCGCCCGGCGCGACCGGCAGGGCCAGCACCACGCCGGCGATCGGGCTGCGGATCGTCACCAGCCCCGAAGCGCCGGGACCGCCCGAGGCGGCGCTGCGGGCGCGGGCGGCGACGGCTTGGGCCTCGGCGCGGGCAGCCAAGGCGCGCGCGGCCTCGACCTCCTGGCGGGCGGTGACGCCGGCCGCGAACAAGCGTTCCTCGCGAGCCAGGGCGGCGCGAGCGGCCTGGGCCTCGGCGGCGGCGGCGCGGGTCTCGGCGGCGAAGGCGGCCGCCTCGGCGCTGCGGATGCTCGCCAGCGGCGCGCCGGCGGCGATGGTCAGGCCGGGCGCGGCCAGCACCCGTTCGACCGAGCCGCTGACCGGCGCCGCGACGGCGGCGCGGCCGCCGGGGGCGGCGACCACCCGGCCGGTCAGCCGCAGGTCGCCGACGCCCGCCGGGGCGGCGGTCACGACCGCGACGCCGGCCGCGTAGGCGGCCTCGGCGGTCAGGGCGACGAAGCCCTCTTCGGCGGCGTGGTCCTCGCCATGCTCGGTTTCACCGGCCTCGGCTCGCGGGATAGGGCGATTGGTCAGCTGGGCAAGGCCGTAGCCGGCCCCCAGGGCGACGACCACGGCGGCCGTGGTGGTCAGGATGCGTGCGTCGAGTTTCATGGTCAGCCTCCGAACGGAGCGCGGCCCGTCAGGCGGGCGATGTCGATCTCGGCGCGGGCCTTGGCCAGGCGCGCGTCGAGGGTGCGGATGCGGGCCAGCCCCGTGAACACCGCCAGCCGCAGGCGCCGGCTCTCCTCGGCGTCGCGTTCGCCGGGCGCGTATA
>NZ_JBXAQX010000002.1:545773-633519 GCF_058807655.1 Caulobacter sp. GW821-FHT12A07 | reverse complement strand
GCTCCCCCAGAGGGGGAGCATCTGGAGCGATAGATCCTCCCCCTCTGGGGGAGGTGGCCCGGAGGGCCGGAGGGGGCTGGCGCGGCGGAAAGTCTTGGCGCCTCGACCTCGCCAAGCCATGGTCCCCGCCCACACCGCCCGAGCCTCCCATGGTCCATCCCGTCTTCGCCGACCTGCCCGTCACCGTCTTCGAGGAGATGAGCGGCCTCGCCCGCGAGCTGGGGGCGATCAATCTGGGCCAGGGCTTTCCGGACGACCAGGGGCCGATCGCCCTGCGGCGCAAGGCCGGCGAGGCGCTGATCGAGGGCTCCAACCAGTATCCGCCGATGCGCGGCCTGCCGCAGCTGCGCCAGGCGGTCGCCAGCCACTACGGCCGCACCCAGGGCCTGGAGCTTGATCCCGACCGCGAGATCATCGTCACCTCGGGCGCGACCGAGGCCCTGGCGGCGGCCTTCCTGTCCCTGATCTCGCCCGGCGACGAGGTCGTGCTGTTTCAGCCGCTCTATGACGCCTATCTGCCGATGGTGCGGCGGGCCGGCGGCGTCCCACGCCTGGTTCGCCTGACGCCGCCGCACTGGCGGTTCGACCGGGCGATGCTGGAGGCAGCCTTCAGCGAGAAAACGAAGCTCGTCGTGCTCAACAGCCCGCTGAACCCGGCCGGCGTCGTCACACCCGACGAGGATCTGGCCCTGCTCGCCGAGTTCTGCGTGCGCTTCGACGTCACCGCCGTCTGCGACGAGGTCTGGGAGGCCGTGGTCTTCGACGGCCGCGCCCACCGGCCGCTGATGACCTTCCCCGGCATGCGCGAGCGGACGGTGAAGATCGGCTCGGCCGGCAAGATGTTCGGGATGACCGGCTGGAAGGTCGGCTTCCTGTGCGCCGCCCCGCCGCTGGCCAAGGCCCTGGCCGGCGCCCACCAGTTCCTGACCTTCACCACCCCGCCCAATCTGCAGGCCGCGGTCGCCTTCGGGTTGGAGGAACCGGGCGACTGGTTCACGGCCATGCCCGCCGGCCTGCAGCGCTCGCGCAACCGGCTGGCGGCGGGGCTTCGGGAAGCGGGCTTCTCCGTGCTCGACAGCGGCGGGACCTATTTCCTCAATGTCGACCTGACCGCCTCGGGCATCGACGAGCCCGACCGCGCCTACGCGCTCAGAGCCGTCCGCGAGCACGGCGTGGCGGCGATCCCGGTCTCGGCCTTCTACGCGGAAGACCCGGTGACCAACGTCCTGCGGCTGTGCTTCGCCAAGGCCGACGACGTGCTGGACGCGGCTGTGGAGCGGCTGGCGCGGGCGAAGTGAGCTCCCTCCCCACCCCGCTGGACAACCTCGCATTGGCCTGACCAATATCCCCGCCAATGACGACGCCGGCATTACCAGCGTCGCGAGGGCAGGGAGAGGCGGATGCGGCGGATCTTCGGATGGGCCTTGGCGGTCGCGGCCGCGTTCCTGGCGACGTCGGCGGCCTCCGCCGGCCCGACCCTGAACCGCGCCGACCTGCGCGCCGGCCAGGACCTTTCCGGAACCTGGAACTACTCGGTCGATCCCTATCGCGACGGCGTCTCCGGCTTTCATCGCGGCCCGCCTGGCGTCGGCCACCGGCGCTATGACGACAGCGACGTCGATCAGGCGACCCGCGCCGATCCCAAGGCGCTCTACGAATACGACATGCGCCGCTCGCCGACAGCGACCCTGCCCGCCTCGTGGCTGACCCACGCGCCGGAGATGCGTCACTACCAGGGCCTGGTCTGGTACCAGCGGCGCTTCGACAACGTCGCCCTCAAGCCCGGCCAACGGGCCTTCCTGCGCTTCGAGGCCGCCAACTATACCGCCAAGGTGTTCCTCAACGGCCAGGCCGTGGGCGAGCACGAGGGCGGCTTCACGCCGTTCTCGTTCGAGGTCACGGGCCTGCTGCGGGCCGGCGAGAACCAGGTGACGGTCGGCGTCGATTCCACGCCCTCGGCCGACGGCGCTCCGCCGCCGGTCACCGACTGGGAGAACTACGGCGGCATCACCCGGCCGGTGCGGCTGGTGATCACCCCGGCCACCTTCGTCGACGAGGCCTGGGTGCGGCTGACCCGCGACGGCAAGGCCATCGCCGCCGACGTGAAGCTCGACGGCCCCGCCGCCGCAGGCCAAGCGGTCAGCGTCAGGGTCGCGGGCCTGACCTTGAGCGGCAAGGCCGGCGCCGACGGCGTGGCGACGCTGTCGGCCCCCGCGCCCAAGAGCCTCAAGCGCTGGGCCCCCGGCGCGCCGGCGCTCTACGACGTCCGCGTCGAGGCCGGCGACGACGTGCTGACCGACCGCGTCGGCTTCCGCACCATCGAGGTGCGCGGCGGCGAGATCCTGCTGAACGGCAAGCCGGTATTCCTGCGCGGCATCTGCCTGCACGAGGAGGAGCTGGGCGAGAACCCGGCCCGCACCATCACCGAGGCCAACGCCCGCGCCCTGCTGGGCGAGGCCCGCGACGGCCTGCACGCCAACTTCGTGCGCCTGGCTCACTATCCGCACTCGGAGGTCACCGCCCGCGTCGCCGACGAGATGGGCCTGCTGGTCTGGAGCGAGATCCCGATCTACTGGCTGGTGGCCTTCGACAATCCCCGCACCCTGAAGCTGGCCCGCGACATGCTGGCCGACTCGATCCGCCGCGACCGCAACCGCGCCTCGATCGTACTGTGGAGCGTGGCTAACGAGACCCCGGTCAGCGACGCCCGCAACGCGTTTTTGGGAACCCTGACCGACGACGTCCGGGCGCTGGACGACACCCGCCTGGTCACCGCCGCCCTGCTGGCCGCCCGCAAGACGGTTGCCAGCCCTGATGGACAGCACGCCGAGCAGTGGATCGACGATCCCCTGGCCGCCAAGCTCGACGTGCTGGCGGTCAACACCTACGCCGGCTGGTACGGCGACGACCCGCTCGACGCGGTGTCCAGGATCACCTGGCGGCCCACCGACAAGCCGATGGTGTTCTCCGAGTTCGGCGCCGACGCCCTGGCCGGGTTCAGCGACCCGGTGCTGATGCGCAAGTTCTCCGAGGACTTCCAGGCCCGCTACTACGTCCAGACCCTGGCCATGGCCGCCAACGCGCCGTCCTTGCGCGGCATGTCGCCCTGGATCCTTAAGGACTTCCGCTCGCCCCGCCGCCAGCACCCGATCTACCAGCAGGGTTGGAACCGCAAGGGCCTGATCTCGCCCACCGGCCGGCGCAAGGCGGCCTTCAAGGTGCTGGCCGACTACTACGCCAAGCTGGCGGGGGACGGGCGCTAGCCCCTACAGCGTCGCCGCCAGGGCCGCCATCTGGTCGGCGGCGATCCCCCAGCCCTCGTGGAAGCCCATCTGCTCGTGGGTCGCCTTGTCTTCCGCCGTCCAGTGACGGGCCGTGGCGGTGTAGCGGGTCTTGCCGTCGCCGAGGTCCTCGAAGCGGACGATGCCGACCATGAACGGCTTTTCCGAGGGGACCCAGGCGCTGGTGAAGGCGTCGGTGAAGACGATCAGTTCGTTCTCCACCACCTCCAGATAGACGCCGGGATTGGGCATTTCCTCGCCATTGGGGCCGCTCATGACGATGTAGCTGTTCCCGCCGCTGCGCACGTCCATCTGCGCGTGCGACACGCGCCAGGGCGGCGGGCAGAACCACTTGGGCAGCAGCTCGGGCGTGGTCCAGCACTTGAAGAGCTTGTCGGCCGCAACATCGATGATCCGGGTCAGGGTCAGTTCGTGGGCGGCGGCGGGCGGCGTGAAGGCCATGGCGGGTCTCCGTCTTGCTGGAAGGACTGTTCGGCCCAAGGACGCGGCCGGTCCAGCCGTCCCGACATCGCACGCCGCATTTTTCGATCGCGGTTGACCGGGCCGCGCGCGGCGGTCACTGTGCAAGCAATTCAAACAAACGTTTTAGGGAGCGCGCCGTGAGCCTCTTCGACCTTTCCGGCAAGGTGGCGATCATCACCGGATCCTCGCGCGGCATCGGCAAGGCCATCGCCGAGCAGATGGCCCAGCACGGCGCCAAGGTGGTGATCTCGTCGCGCAAGGCCGGCCCCTGCGAGGAGGTCGCGGCGGCCTTGAACGAGCAGCACGGCGAGGGAACGGCCATCGCCGTTCCTGCCAACATCGCCTCGAAGGAGGATCTGCAAAGGCTGGTCGACGAGACCCGCGCCGCCTTCGGCCGCGTCGACATCTGCGTCTGCAACGCCGCCAGCAACCCCTATTACGGCCCCCTGGCCGGCATCGCCGACGACCAGTTCCGCAAGATCCTCGACAACAACATCATCAGCAATCACTGGCTGATCTCGATGGTCGCGCCGGAGATGCGCGAGCGGAAGGACGGGGCGATCATCATCGTCAGCTCGATCGGCGGCCTGCGCGGCAACGCCGTCATTGGGGCCTACAACATCTCGAAAGCCGCCGACTTCCAGCTGGCTCGCAACCTCGCCCACGAGTTCGGCCCCGACAACGTGCGGGTCAACTGCATCGCGCCCGGCCTGATCAAGACCGACTTCGCCAAGGCCCTGTGGGACGATCCCAAGACCCTGGAGCGCTCGACCGCCGGCGTGCCGCTGCGGCGGATCGGCGAGCCCGACGAGATCGCCGGGGCGGCCGTCTACCTGGCCTCGAAGGCGGGAAGTTTCATGACCGGTCAAGCCATGGTGGTGGACGGCGGGGCGACCATCTGAGCCTGGCTCCACCTGCGCGCGATAACAGCGGTCTTTAAGTGCGGCCTAGGGACGCGCCCGGTCGAAAATTAACCTCGGACACGGAAACTTGACGCTAGGACAGGACGGTTGTTCGAGGACCGCCGCCCCGTGAAGCGCATCCTGCTCCTGCTGCTCGCGCTCGTCGCCCTGGCCGGCGTCGCGCCCGCGCGCGCCGCGACGGCCCCGGCCTCGGAACAGGCGCGCAAGCTCGAGCAGCTCTATCGCGAGATCGGCGTGCAGCGGGCCGGTCCCGCCCCGCAGGACAACGAGGACGTCGAGCGCGCCGGCCGCCGGGCCCTGCGCCAACGCGGCGACACCCGCCTCTACGCCCTGTGGCGCGTGCTCTACGCCTACAAGAGCAACCACGTTCAGAAGGCCTTCGACGACTGGGAGGCGACGGTGCGCGCCACCGCCCGGGTCGACGACGATCCCGAGCTGGCGGCGCTGGCCGACCTGATGCAGGCCGCCTACGACCTCGACGCGCGCGGACCGACGGGCATGGACGACGCCCGCTGGGCGCGGTTCCTGGGCGGGTCCGGCCGCGAGATCGGCCTGATGGCCGGGGTCGAGCGCATCCGCACCCTGGCGCGCAGCGGTCGCTGGACCGAGGCCAGCCATTTCGCCGGCCAGCTGTTCGAGGACCTGGGCGAGCGCGGCTCGATCGCCCGACCGCTGCTGGCCGAGGCCCACCAGGTGCACTCGTACACGCTGTCGGAAATCGGCGACAAGGACGGCGCCCTCGACCACATGGCCGAGGCCGCGCGCCTGGACGAGCGCGACGCCTTCTACATGCGCAAGATCGAGCGGCTGTACGACATCGCCTACACCGCCGCCGAGCTGGGCGAGATTCCGGCGGCCGAACGCTTCGCCGAGGTGCACCACCGCATGAGCGTGGGGGCCGGCGATCCGGATCTGCTGACCTGGGACCAGAACCTCTGCGCGGTGATCGCCGACGCCCGCGACGATCCCCAAGGCGTGCTGCGCTGCCTGCGCGACGCCGGCGCGGTGCTGGTCGCGCCGCAGGACCGGGTAGCCGTCTCGATGCTGCGCCTGCGGGCCAAGGCCCTGGCCCAGACGGGACGGGCCGAAGCCGCCCGCCGCGACCTGACGCTGCTGGACACCGCCCCGCCCCGCGCCGCGCGCCCGGATCCGGTCGGCCGCATGCTGGTCGAGGCGTTCATCGCCAACGCCGAGGGGCGCGGCAAGGACGCCTTCTCGCTGCTCGACCGGTGGCGCGTGGCCCATTCGCGCGAGACCAACGCCGCCCAGGCCGCCACCGCCTCGCAGATCTCCTCGGCGCTGGAGGCCGAACTGCAGTCCAAGCGCACCGAGAGCGAGCGCCTGACCGCCGAGGTCGAGCTGACCCGGCGCCTGGCCCAGGCCACCGGCGTGATCGCCGCCCTGATGGCCCTGCTGGTGGTCGGCGGCGTCACCTGGGCGCTCTACATGCGCCGGGCCCAGGCCAATCTGAAGGACGCCCGCGGCCGCGCCGAGGCAGCCAGCGAGGCCAAGTCCTCGTTCCTGGCGGTGATGAGCCACGAGCTGCGCACGCCGCTGAACGGCATGCTGGGCATGGCCCAGGCCCTGCGCGGCGAGACCCTGGGCGCGGGCCAGCGCGAGCAGGTCGACCTGCTGATCGATTCCGGCGAGACCCTGCTGGTGCTGCTCAACGACATCCTCGACCTGTCGAAGATCGAGGCCGGCAAGCTGGAGATCGCCCCCACGGCCGGCGACCTGGCCCAGGCGGTCGGTCGACTGGTCAACGGCTTCCAGCCGACGGCGCGCGAGAAGGGCCTCGACCTCACGTTCTCAGTCGTCGGCGATCCGCCGCCGTGCCTGATGTTCGACGTCGTGCGGGTGCGCCAGTGCGTGGCCAACCTGGTGTCGAACGCCCTGAAGTTCACCAGCGAGGGCAAGGTCGCCGTGACCCTGTCCTGCGCCCCCGAACCCAACAGCGGCCGCCAGTCGGTGCGGCTGACGGTCAGCGACACCGGCATCGGCATGACCCCGGCGACGCTGAACAAGCTGTTCGGCGCCTTCACCCAGGCCGACGCCTCGACCACCCGCAACTACGGCGGCTCGGGCCTGGGCCTCAACATCACCCGCCGCCTGGCCGAGATGATGGGCGGCTCGGTGACCGTGCGCAGCCGCGAGGGCGAGGGCTCGCTCTTCACCCTGCGCTTCCTGGCCGACGTCGCCGTCGGCGAGGCGGCCGAGGCGCCGGCGGCCGAGCCCGCCGCCCTGGAGCTGGACGCCCTGGCCTCGCTGGGCGGGCGCCGGGTGCTGGTGGTCGACGACCATCCGGTCAACCGCCGCGTCATCCGCCTGTTCCTGGAGCCGTTCGGCTGCGAACTGGTCGAGGTCGAGAACGGCCAGGAGGCGCTGGACGCCGTCGCCGCCCATCCGTTCGACATCGTGCTGATGGACGTCAACATGCCGGTGATGGACGGGCTGGAAGCCACCCGCCGCCTGCGCGCCGACCCGCGCTGGGTGCGCCTGCCGATCGTCGCCCTGACCGCCGACGTCATGCAGACCCAGATCCGCACCTGCCTGGAAGCGGGCATGGACGCCCACGTCGCCAAGCCGATCGACATGCGTAACCTGCTGTCGGTGCTGGCCCAGGTGGTGGTGGCCGCCCAGGCCCCGGGCGTTTCGCGGGCGCGGACGGCGGAACGGGTCTGAGAACCTCCCCCTGTGGGGGAGGCGATCGCGCAGCGATCGGTGGGGGGAGAGGACGCACGCTTCCAGCGTATCGAAAGCTGAAAACGGCCCCCCTCCGGCCTTCGGCCGCCTCCCCCAGAGGGGGAGGTTCTTTTAGTCGATCTCGAACGTGTCCGGGCCGGAGGGCTGCGGGGCCGGCTGGGGCTTGGGGACTGGCGGGGTCACGGGCGCGCGGCCGTCGCTGGCCAGCAGGGCCGAGACGCGCTTGAGCAGGTCGGCGGCGGTGAACGGCTTGACGATGTAGCCGTTGGCCCCGTCGTTCAGAGCCTGCTTGACGGTCTCGATGTCGCCCCGGGCGGTCATCATCATCACCGGGGTGCGCAGGCGGCGCAGGCGGCGGATGACGCGCAGGGCCTCCAGACCGTTCATCCCCGGCATCTGGATGTCGAGCAGCACCAGGTCCGACTTGGCGTGGCCCAGGGTCTCCAGCCCGACCGCGCCGTTGGGCGCGCCCGAAACGCGATGACCGGCCTGGCTCAGCACCAGGTCGACGAACTCGCGGACCAGCGGATCATCGTCGATCACCAGGATGGAGTGGGGCATCGGCGGGCTTTCGGGGAACGCGTCGGGTACTCGACCAACTATAGCGCGCACGCCCGGCGCCTCGCACCCCCGCGCGCCGATTTCCGGCGAGGCGCGCTCTATTGTCGCGCTCGGCGACGCGGGCGGTTCAACCTATCGGTTCCGTGCGGCGGCTTGGCGAGGGGCGCGGAAAAGGGCATGACCGCCTGCCCGGCCCGCAAGGCCGCCGAAGAGACCGTCGATGTCCGTCGCCGCCGACCGCACCGCCCTGCTGGACCGCGCCCTGCTGCCGCGTTTCGGCCTGCTGTGCCTGGGCATCTGGCTGAACGCCGCCGACACCCTGGTCACCGCCACCATCATGCCCAGCGTCGCCCGCGAGGTTGGCGGCCACCAGTATTTCGGCTGGTCGGTGGCGGCCTATCTGATGGGCTCGATCGTCGCCGGCGCGTGCAGCGGCAAGTTCTCGCAAGGCCTGGGCCTGCGCCGGGCCACCGCCTTCGCCGGCGTGGTCTACGCCGCCGGCTGCGCCATGAGCGCCCTGGCGCCCGAGTTCGTCACCTTCGTCGTCGGACGGCTGATCCAGGGCCTGGGCGCGGGGGCCGTGGTGGCCCTGTGCTACGTCGCCATCACCGCCCTGTTCCCCGAGAAGCTGTGGCCGCGCGTCTACGGCGCGGTGGCCGGCGTCTGGGGCGGGGCGACCCTCCTGGGACCGCTGCTGGGCGGGGTGTTCGCCGCCGCCGGCTTCTGGCGGGGCGCGTTCTGGGCCTTCGTGATCCAGGGCGTGATTTTCGTCGTCGCCGTGCTGGCCATGCTGCCGGGCGAGAAGCGGGCCGAGAGCCGCACGCGCATCCCCAGCCGCCAGCTCGCCCTGCTGGTCGTCGGGGTCAGCCTGATCGGCGCGGCCGGGGTGGTCGCCTCGCCGGCCACCGCCGGGATTTGCGCGGTGCTGGGCGTCGCGGCCATGGCCGCCATGCTGGCCGTCAACCGCCTCTCACCCGACCGGCTGCTGCCACGCTCGGCCGCCGATCTTTCCACCGCCACCGGCCTTGGCCTGCTGGTCATGTTCGCCTGCGAGGCCGCCGCCATCGGCTTCACGGTCTACGGCCCGGCCTTCATCCAGGCCCGCCACGGCGCCTCGCCGCTGGTAGCCGGCTACGTCACCGGCGGCATCGCCGCCGGCTGGACCGTCTGCGCCATGCTGGTCGCGCGCCTGAAGCCCGAGCACGAGCCCCTGGCCATCCGCGCCGGCGCGCTGGTGATCCTCGCCGGCGTCGCGGCCTCGGCCCTGGCGGTGTCGCGCGGCGGGCTGTGGAGCACGGGCCTGGCGCTACTGGCCGTCGGCTGCGGTTTTGGCCTGTGCTGGGCGTTCCTGGCGCGGCGCACCATCGCCGGCGCCCCGACGCAGGAGCAGGCCCTGGCCTCGTCGGCCGTGCCCACCGTGCAGCTGATCGGCGGCGCGACCGGCTCGGCGGCCGCCGGGGCCATGGCCAACCTGCTGGGCTTCGGTCACGGCATCGACCCCGCCGCCGCCTTCGCCCACGGTCCCTGGCTGTTCGGGGCCTTCGTGCCGCTGGCCCTGGTCGGCTTCGCCGCGGCCTGGCGGCTGGCGCGGGACTGACCCGCCTTCAACGGTCGCTGGAACTGCTGAGGGCGATCAGGGCCAGGGCGGGGTTCTGGGCGACCGCCAGCATCGACACTGCGGCCAGGGCGCTGTCGTCGCGGCCGTCGGCCTCGGTGGCCGCGCCAGGGATCGGCGTGACGATGGACTCGGGCGGCGCGCCCGGCGCGGGGCCGATCTCCAAGTCGGGACGGTAGCGGAAGATCTCGGCGCGGACAGCGTCGACGCCCAGCGCCAGGGGCGCCAGATCGATCTCGACATCGGCTCCCACCGCGCGGTCCGCGGCGTCCAGGACCGGCAGATCGTTGGGACCCAGCCGCAAGCCCAGCTTGCCCGCCCGGTGGCGCGCGCGCGGGCGCACGGCCTGCAGCGCCGGCCAGGGAATGGTGCAGCCCAGTTCGCGGGAATAGAGGCCGTCCGTGTCGATCCGCAGCTCGACCCAGTCCTCCAACGGCTTGCGCCTCCAGGCCAGCCAGCCGAAGCCGCCACAGAGCGCCAGGGCGTAGACCACGCCCCAGGCGTCGCCGTACCACCAGGACTGTCCGGCCAGCAGCAGGCCGATGGCGAGGCCGCCGAGCGGCGCGCGGCGTTTCCAGCGGGCCTGGAACAGGGTCTTGCGGCTGGCGCGCCATACGCCAAGTTCGGGCTGGTCGGGGGCGTCCTCGCGCCGGCCGGCCAGCCAGAAAGCGACGGCCGCCAGGCCGCCGGCCACGAACAGCGGCGGTCCGACCTCGGGCGAGCCGCCCCAGACGCCCAGCAGCAGGCCGCACCAGATCGCCGTGGTCGTCATTTCGCGCGCGGTCTCGCCGGTGGGCAGGCTCGTCCGCACGCCGTTCGCGACCTTGCGCAACGGCGTCATGTCCGCCGAACCTCTATCGGACGGGACGTCTGGATCATGAGGCGGCGCCTGGCTCATCATCCTAAGGTAGCGTGGCCGTGGCGGCGATCAACCACGCTCAAGCCTGCTCCAACGCCGTCGCCTCGACCAGGCGCACCACGTCACCCATGATCTCGGTGATCCGGAAATCCTTGGGCGTATAGATGCGCGCCACGCCCATCTGCTTGAGGATCAGGGCGTCGGCCTCGGGGATGATGCCGCCGGCGACGACGGGGATGTGGTCCAGGCCCTGCGCCCGCATCAGCCGCACCACCTCCTGCACGAGATCCAGGTGCGAGCCCGACAGGATCGACAGACCCACGACGTGCGCCCGGCTTTCCTTGGCGCGGCGGACGATCTCCTCGGGCGTCGAGCGGATGCCGTCATAGACCACCTCCATGCCGCAGGCCCGGGCCCGGGTGGCGATCTGCTCGGCGCCGTTGGAGTGGCCGTCCAGGCCCGGCTTGCCGACGAGGTAGGTCAGGGTGCGGCCCAGCACCTGCGAGACCCGCTCGACCTCCTTCTTCACCGCCTCGACGTCCTCGGCCTCGCCGGTGGAGACCACGATCGCCACGCCCGTGGGGCCGCGATACTCGCCGAACACCTCGCGCAGAGCGCCGGACCATTCGCCGGTGGTGACGCCGGCCTTGGCGGCGGTGATCGAGGGCTCCATGATGTTTCGGCCATCAAGCGCGGTGACCTTCAGATCGGCCAGGGCGGCCTCGACGGCGGCGGCGTCGCGATCCGCGCGCCAGGCCTGGATGCGGGCGACCACCTCGGCTTCCAGCTTCGGGTCGATAGTCTCGATGTTTCCCTCGCCGGCCGACAGGGGCGAGGGCTCGCTGTCGGTCCAGCGGTTGACGCCGACCACGGTGAGGTCGCCGGTCTCGACCGCCCGCACCCGCCTGGCGTTGGAGGAAACCAGCTCGGCCTTCATGTAGTCGATGGCGCTGGCGGCGCCGCCCATCTCGTCGATCAGGGCCAGTTGCTCCAGCGCGCCCTTCGACAGCTCGGCGACCTTGGCCTCGACTACGTGGGAGCCAGCGAACAGGTCTTCGTATTCCAAGAGGTCGGTCTCGTAGGCCAGCACCTGCTGCAGCCGCAGCGACCACTGCTGGTCCCAAGGCCGCGGCAGGCCCAGGGCCTCGTTCCAGGCCGGCAGCTGCAGGGCCCGGCAGCGGGCGTCCTTGCTCAGGGTGACGGCCAGGGCCTCGATGAGGATGCGGTAGACGTTGTTCTCGGGCTGCGGCTCGGTGAGACCGAGGGAGTTGACCTGCACCCCGTAGCGGAAGCGGCGGGCCTTCTTGTCCTGCACGCCGTAGCGCTCGAGCAGGATCTCGTCCCACAGCTTGGTGAAGCTGCGCATCTTGCAGAGCTCGGTGACGAACCGCACCCCGGCGTTGACGAAGAAGCTGATCCGCGAGGCGACGATCTCGAAGTCTTCCTCGGGCACCTGGCCGCCGGCGCGCACGGTGTCGAGCACGCTGATCGCCGTGGCCAGGGCGAAGGCCAGCTCCTGCTCCGGCGTCGCGCCGGCTTCCTGCAGATGGTAGCTGCAGACGTTCATCGGGTTCCATTTCGGAACCTCGCGATAGCACCAGGCGATCATGTCGCCGATCAGCCTGAGGGACGGCCCCGGCGGGAAGATGTAGGTCCCGCGCGACAGGTATTCCTTGATCAGGTCGTTCTGAGTGGTGCCCTGCAGCAGGCCCCGATCCGCCCCCTGCTCGTCGGCGAGCGCGACATACATCGCCAGCAGCCAGGCGGCCGGGGCGTTGATGGTCATGGAGGTGTTCATCTTCTCCAGCGGAATCTCGCTGAAGAGGGCGCGCATGTCGCCCAGATGGCTGATCGGCACCCCGACCTTGCCGACCTCGCCGCGGGAGAGGATGTGGTCGGGGTCGTAGCCGGTCTGGGTGGGCAGGTCGAAGGCCACCGACAGGCCGGTCTGGCCGCGCGCCAGGTTCGAGCGATAGAGCGCGTTGGATTTCTCGGCCGTCGAGTGGCCGGCATAGGTGCGGAAGATCCACGGCGGATCGGGCGCGTGCTGATAGGCCTTGTCCGACATCCTGCGCTCCCGGCGATCTTTTCTGGTTATCGCCGGATGATGCGCCGGTGTTGGGTGCGGTGCAATATGAGGCTTCGCAGGTGCGTTACCCGCTGCGCGGGACCCCCTCCGGCCCTCTGGGCCACCTCCCCCAGAGGGGGAGGATTACGCGGCGCAGATGCTCCCCCTCTGGGGGAGCTGTCGCGGAGCGACTGAGGGGGCCGCCGCTAGGCGGCTACTCCCGGCTGAAGCTCTCCGGCACCTGCGGCTCCGCGCCCGCCTTGCCCCACAGCACGATCTCATTGCCCCAGGGGTCGCGGAAGGCGTGGTTGTAGCCATTGAACTCGGCCCAGTAGTGGTCGCGCCAGAGCAGGGTGGCGCCCAGCTTCTCGGCGGTCGACAGGATGCGGTCGGCGCTGTCGTCGTCGCCGATCAGGATCCAGATGCGGGGCTTGCGGCCGTCGGTGGACAGGGCGCGGGGCTCGACGCCGGCGCTCTCCGGGTGCGGACGGACGTTGGCGGCGTCAAAGATGCCCAAGTGCAGGTTGCCGATCTGGCTGTCGGAGCCGTCGGGGTTCTTGAACTGACCGCCGGGCACCATGCGGTGATAGATCCCCTGCGGCCGGGCGTCATTCTGCCAGCCGAACACCTCAGCGTAAAACTCGCCGGCCTTGGCGGGATCGTCGCTGGCCAGGTCGACGAAGATCAGGGTGTTGGTCACGGGCGGTCCTTTGGGTCAGTCGAAGGCGATGGAAAGGGAGAGGTCGCGCCAGGCGTCGATGTCGGCCTTCAGGCCGTCGATCGCGTAGCCGGCGTAGTGAAGGGCGTCTTCGCCCAGCAGCAGGTGCAGGGGCGGCTCGGGCGCATCGACGATGGCCAGCACCGCCAGGGCGGCCTTCTTCGGATCGCCGGGCTCGGAACCGGCGTGGTCGGCCATGATCCGCTCGGCGTCGCGGGCGAGGCCGTCATAGTCGGCGAGCTTGTCGGCCACGACGGTCTTGGAGCCCTTGGCGAAGCTGGTGCGCAGGCCGCCGGGGGCCACATTGGTCACCTTGATCCCCAGCTCGGCGACCTCGGCCGCCAGGGTCTGGGTCAGGCCTTCCAGCGCCCACTTGCTGGCGCAGTAGACGCCGGTGCCGGCCCAGACCGCCAGGCCCGAGACGGAAGTGACGTTGACGATCCGCCCCGCCCGCCGCGCCCGCATGGCCGGCAGCACGGCCTTGAGCACGGACAGCGGCCCGAAGACGTTGGTTTCGAACTGGGCGCGGACCTCTTCCAGCGAGGCCTCCTCGACCGCGCCGACCAGGCCGTAGCCGGCGTTGTTGACCAGCACGTCGATCTGGCCGGTCAGGGCCTCGGCGGCCTTCACGGCGTTCACGACGGCGACCGGGTCGGTGACATCCATGACCAGGCCGTGGGCGCGGCCAGGCGCCAGGGCCTCGAAGGCGGCGACGTCGGCCTTCCTGCGCACCGTGCCGGCCACGACGTCGCCCCGCGCCAGGGCGGCGGCGGCGATCTCGCGCCCGAGCCCGCCGGATACGCCGGTGATCAGCCAGGTCTGGGTCATGTTCGAAAAGCTCCGCACGGGTTTGGGGAGGCGCAACAAACCAGATCCTCCCCCTCTGGGGGAGGTGGCCCGGAGGGCCGGAGGGGGTCAGCGCCGCCTTCGGCGGCCCCCTCAGTCGGCTCCGCCGACAGCTCCCCCAAAAGGGGGAGCATCTGATGATCTCTAAAACGGCTTATCGCCCTTCACCCACAGGCGGTGCATCGTCCGGAAGTACTTCTGGTCGTCGTACAGGGTGCCGGTGTGCAGGGTGCAGCGGTTGTCCCACATCAGGATGTCGCCGGGCCGCCACTTGTGGGCGTGGACGAAGCGCTCCTGCGTCATGAACTCGACCAGTTCGTCGAGCAGCGCCAGGCCCTCGGGGCCGGGCTTGCCGATCACCTCGGTCACCGTGCCGGTCGAGGGCCACAGGGCCTTGCGGCCGTCCGAGGGGTGGGTGCGGATCAGCGGGTGCTCGACGTCGGGATTGGCCGCCTCCATCTCGGGCGACAGGATCATCTGCTCGCCGAAGGTGCGGGTGGCCATGAAGTGCTTGTAGCTGTGGTGCAGTCGCAGCGGCAGCAGCTCGGCCTGCTTTTCGGGGCTCAGCGCGTTCCAGGCGGCGCAGCCGTCGGCCAGCAGGGTGTCGGAGCCTTCCTCCGGCGCCTCCACGCAATAGAGCATGGTCAGCATCACCGGTTCTGGCTTGTAGCTGTAGTCGGTGTGCCAGCCGACGCCGTCGTTGTGGGCCCCGATCGGCTGGCCGTCGACGACGCGGTTGGAGAGGATGAAGATCTTCGGATAGCCCGGCAGGGTGAAGCGGGTCTGGGTGTGGTCTTCCGGATCGCCGAACCGGCCGATGAAGGCCATCAGGTCGTGGGGCGTCATCGTCTGGTCGCGCACCAGCACCGCGCCGTGGGCGTGGAAGGCCGCCACCACCCCGTCGAGTTCGGCGTCCGAGGCGGTCGGCAGGTCGATGTTCAGGATCTCCGCGCCGAAGTCGTCTTGCGCGCCCTTCTTGAGGGGCTTGGTGGCCAGGGCGGGCGGTGCTTCGGCGAGCATGGGATCGACCTTCGGGTGACTGTATGGCGGCAAGCCTAGGCGGCTGAAAAACCACGGTCTTGCCTCAGAGCGCCCTCTCTCTTTCCCCCATCTCGTGCGCGTATGGTCAAAAACCCGCCTCCTGTACGCCCCGGCGACAGCAGCGCCCGTTCGGCGGGCGACGGCGCGGCGCGCCTCTGCGGCTGACCAAGTTTTCGTGCGCGCTGGAGCAAGACCGGGGCGTGTCGCGGCGCCAGCCTTGAGGGGTCTTCCTCCCAAAGCGAGCGCCCGGCCGTGACCCTGTTCAGCGACGCCTTCTTCGACGGGCTGTCCAGCTCCACCCAAGAGGTGGGCGCGGCCGAGACCCTGCCGCCGGCCTGCTACACCGACACCGCGTTCTACGAGTTCGAGAAGGCCGCCCTGTTCGACCGCGAATGGCTGTGCGTGGGCCGGGTGGACCAGGTGCAGGAGCCCGGCGACTTCTTCACCACCGAGATCGTCGGCGAGCCGATCCTGGTCACCCGCAACCGGGCCGGCGAGATCAAGGCGATGTCGTCGGTCTGCCAGCACCGCGCCATGCTGGTGGCCGAGGGCAAGGGCAACGCCCGCGGCTTCGTCTGCCCCTATCACCACTGGGTCTATTCGCTGAACGGCGACCTGGTGAACGCCCCGGCCATGGACCGCACCTGCGGCTTCGACAAGAAGAAGGTCAGCCTGCCGACCTTCAAGGTCGAGATCTGGCTGGGCTTCATCTTCGTCAATTTCGACGCCGAGGCGCCGCCGCTGGCCCCGCGCCTGGCCGCTGTCGAAGCCGCCATCGCCAATTTCGACCTCGAGACCGCCGAAGCGCTCGAACCCATGACCGGTCAGTTCGCCTGGAACTGGAAGGTGATGTTCGAGAACAACAACGACGGCTACCACGCCAGCAAGCTGCATCGCGGCGTGCTGCACGACTTCATTCCCAGCGAGCTGGCCAGCTTCCCCGAGGCCGAGCCCGGCGATGCGGGCTTCCTGCGCTACAACGGCACCCTGCACCCCGACGCCAGCTTCAACCCGACCCAGAAGGCGGTGCTGCCGATCTTCCCCAAGCTGTCGGACGAGGACCGGGGCCGGGCGACCTTCGCCAACATCCCGCCGACCCTGTCGCTCGTCATGACCAGCGACATGGTCATCTACCTGATCCTACGCCCCACCGGGCCGGAGACCATGGCCCAGGACACCGGCATCCTGGTCGCCCCCGGCGCGCGTGACTCCTACGGCTTCAAGGAGCGGCTGGAGATGATCATGACCTCGGCCGGCCAGATCATCGCCCAGGACATGCATGTCGACGAGCTGGTCCAGAAGGGCCTGCGCTCGCGCTTCGCCATCCGGGGCCGCTACTCCTGGCAGGAGGGCGCGCAGGTGCAGTTCAACCGCTGGCTCGCCCCGCGCTACCAGGCCCAGTGGGCGCGGCTGAAGGGTGGCGAGGCGCCCGCCGCTCCGGTGGAGGCCGCCTGAGATGACCTCGCGCCTTCCCGTCGTCTTCTTCGGTCACGGCAGCCCGATGATCGCTCTGGAGACCAACGACACCACCAAGACCTGGCGGTCGATGGCGGCCGAGATCGAGGCCAAGCACGGCAAGCCCAAGGCCATCCTCTGCGTCTCGGCCCACTGGATCACCAAGGGCGTCGGCGTCACGGCCATGAGCCAGCCCCGCACCATCCACGACTTCGGCGCCTCGTTCCCGCGCGCCCTGTTCGAGGTGCAGTACCCGGCGCCGGGCTCGCCTGACCTTGCGGCCCGCGTGCGCGATCTGCTGGCGCCCGAGATCCCGGTGGTTCTGGACGAGCGCCAGTGGGGCCTGGACCACGGAACCTGGTCGGTGCTGTGCAAGGCCTGGCCCGAAGCCGACGTGCCGGTGATCCAGCTGTCGATGGACGGGACGAAGTCGCCAGCCTGGCACTACGAGATGGGCAAGCGCCTGGCCTCGCTGCGTGACGAGGGCGTGCTGATCGTCGGCACCGGCAACATCGTCCACAACCTGCCGGCCATGGACTGGGGCGACCGGCACTGCCCGCCCTACGACTGGTCGCAGCGCTTCAACGAAGCGATCAAGACGGCCATCGCCGACGACCAGCCGCTGACCGCCGTGGAATTCGAAAAGCTCGGCGAGGACGCCCGCCGCGCCGTGCCGACGCCCGACCACTACTGGCCGCTGCTCTACGTGCTGGGCGCCCGCCTGCCCGGCGACGTCGCCCGCTTTTCCCCCGACCACATCGAGCACGGCTCGCTGAGCATGACCAGCGTCACGCTGGCCGCGGCCTAAACGGAGATCCCGATGCCCTTCATCTGCGAACCCGGCCAGGTCCGTCCCGACGTCGCGCCCGGCGCCCTGCACCACCTCAAGGCCACGCCCGAGACCATCCACTGGGGCTATTTCGATCCGTCGATCAAGCCGGCCCTGCGCATCAAGAGCGGCGACCTGATCCAGGCCGAGGCGATCACCCACCACGCCGGCGACGCCCCCGACCTGATGATGGACGAGGCGATCACCCGAATCTTCACGCAGGTGCCCGAGGACGACCGCAATCCCGGCGTCCACATCATGACGGGGCCGATCTGGATCGAGGACGCCAAGCCCGGCGACGTGCTGGAGGTGCGCTACCTGCGCATGGTCCCGCGCAACAACTACGGCTCCAACCTCGCGGCCAACTGGGGCTATCTCTACAAGGAGTTCGGCGAGAAGGAGCGGGTGACGATCTACGAGCTCGACGCCGACTACAACACCGCCAGCGCCCTCTACGCCTACGACTTCCCCGGCAAGTACCTGACGCCCGGCACCATCACCAACTGCCCCGAATGCGACCGCCAGAGCGCCCTGCCCGGCGTGCGCATCCCGGCCCGTCCGCACCTGGGCACCGCCGGCGTCGCGCCGGCCGTCGACGGCCGCGTCAGCACCATCCCGCCCGGCCTGCACGGCGGCAACATCGACAACTGGCGGATCGGGGCCGGGGCGACGATGTATTATCCCGTCCAGGTGGAGGGCGGACTGTTCTCCATCGGAGATCCCCACGTCAGCCAGGGCGATGGCGAACTTTCAGGCACCGCGATCGAAAGTTCGCTCAACGTCCTGATGCAGATCGTCCTTCGCAAGGATTTCGAGACCCCCGGGCCTTTGCTGGAGACCCCCAAGTGGTGGATCGTCCACGGGTTCGACGAGGATCTCAACGTGGCCATGCGCCAAGCTTCCCTCAACATGCTGAGCCTGCTGTCCGACCACGTCGGCCTGACCAAGAACGACGCCTATTCGCTGATGAGCGTGGCCTCGGACTTCGGCGTCACCCAGGTGGTCGACGGCAAGCAGGGCTGCCACGTGCGCATCCCGCGCGACATCTTTCCGAAGAGAACCTGAGGCCTTGCGCGCCTGGTCGTTCAGCACCGACAGCTACCCCCGCGCCGAGCGGGCCGACGCCTGGCGCGAGGCCATGTCGCGCCTGGGCCTGCCGGTCGAGAGCCTGTCGGACCTGGAGCCGGCCTCGACCTCGGTGGTCTGCCTGACCAGTCCGCTGGGCATCGAGTTTGCTTTGGTCAACGCCGGGGCCCAGACCATCTCGGGTCGCCTGACCAACCAGCCGGCGGCGGTGTGGATGGCGGTGCTGCTCGACGGCCAGGCGGCGGTGGTCAGCGACGACCTGGCCGAAGACCTGTCGATCGGCGACATCGCGTTTGGGCCGACGGGCCAGGCGGCGGCCCTGCGGCTGGCCACCCGCTGCCGGCTGATGTTCGTCCGCGCCCCGCGCGTCGCTTTGAACCACCGGCTGGTCGCCCCGCGCGCGCTTCGCGTGGGTCGCCTTCGGGGGGAAGGCGGGGTCAAGCACATCCTGTCGGGCCTGCTGCGCTCGACCGCTGACGCGCTGGAGGACCTGACCGTCGACCAGCTGCGTCCCGTGGAGCTGGCCCTGGCCGAGTTCCTGGGTCTGTGCCTGTTGGAGGCCGGCGAGGAGCGCGGCGCGGCCTGGCCGACCGACGCCCGCAGCGCTCACCTGCAGCGCCTGCGCCAGACCATCGAGACCCTGCTGCCCGACCCGAACCTGACCATCCGCCGGGTGGCCGACGAGGAGGGCGTCTCGCCGCGCTACGTGCAGAAGCTGTTCGAGGGTGTCGAGGAGACCTTCAGCCACTATCTGCGCACGCGACGCCTGGAGCGCTGCCGCAACGACCTGGCCAGCCCGCAGTTCGCCCGGCTGTCGATCTCGGAGATCTGCTTCCGCTGGGGCTTCAACGGCAGCGCCCACTTCAGCCGCGCCTTCCGCGACCAGTACGGCTGCTCGCCCCGGGATTTCCGCCGCAGCGTGCGCGACGAGGAGCGGGTCGCGGCCTGAGGTCCGGCGTCGCTCGCACGGCCTATGGCGCCCTGGCGGCCGGCCTTGCTATGCTCTGTCGATGAGAGGTCGGAAGCCTCTTCGCGAAACCCATCCCAGTGGGTTGTCAGGGTGTTCTGGGAGGGGCGCATGGATTCCGAGAACGGCACGACCATCGACGACCTTCCCGACGGCCTGACCGCCAAGGCGTCGACGCCTCGGGACGCCGCGCTGCCCGAGCTGCTGGCCGATGTCGCCAAGGTCGCCAAGATCGAGGTGGTGCCCCAGATCCTGGAAGTGGTCTGCCGGACCACGGGCATGGGCTTCGCCGCGGTGGCCCGGGTCACCAAGGACCGCTGGATGGCCTGCGCCGTGCGCGACGAGATCGGCTTTGGCCTGCTGCCCGGCGGCGAACTCGAGGTCGCCACCACCATCTGCGACGAGATCCGCGACAACCAGATGGCCGTGGTCATCGACCATGTGGCCGAGGATCCGATCTGGCGCGACCACCACACGCCGCTGAAATACGGCCTGCAGAGCTACATCTCGACGCCGATCCACCACAACGGCCAGTTCTTCGGCACCTTGTGCGCCATCGATCCCCGCCCGGCCAATCTGCGGGGCACCCAGGCCCTGGCGACCTTCGAGCTGTTCGCCAAGTTGATCGGCAGCCACCTGGACGCCCAGGACCGCCTTGCCGAAAGCCAGGTCGCCCTGGCCACCTCGCAGCGGGCCTCGGAGCTGCGCGACCAGTTCATCGCCGTGCTCGGCCACGACCTGCGCAACCCCCTGGCCGCGATCAACGGCGGAACCCGGCTGCTGCGCAAGGAGCCGACGCGCGAGAAGGCCGAGTTCATCCTCCGTCAGATGGATCAGAGCGTCGCGCGGATGGCGGGGCTGATCGACGACGTCATGGATTTCGCCCGCGTGCGGCTGGGCGGCGGCTTCGGGCTCGAGGCCCGCGCCGTGCCGCCAGAGGCGCTGAACCAGTCGCTGGAGCAGCTGGTCGCCGAACTGCGCAGCGCCCAGCCGCATCGGCGGATCGAGTCCGAGATCGCCGTGAGCCAGACGGTCGTCTGCGACCAGGCCCGCATCGCGCAGATGCTGTCCAACCTTTTGGGCAACGCCCTGACCCACGGCGACCCGGCCAAGCCGGTGAGGGTCGAGGCCGTCACCCGCGACGGCCTGTTCGTGCTGGCGGTGGTCAATGGCGGCCCGGCCATCCCGCCGGAGACGATGGCCAAGCTGTTCCAGCCGTTCACGCGCGGGTCGGCCGAGATGCAGCAGGGACTGGGCCTTGGCCTCTACATCGCCTCGGAGATCGCCAGCTCCCACGGCGGCGCCCTGGCGCTGGAGTCCGACGACCAGGAAACCCGCTTCTCGTTCTCCAAGCGGCTTTAGGGAGCGCGCGCCTATGAAGACGTTGCTGGCGATCGTCATGAGCCTGGCGTGCGGTGTCTCCGCCGCCTGCGCCGCCCGGTGGCCGAACGGCGCCAAGGCGGCCGTCGCCCTGACCTATGACGACGCCCTGGTCTCGCAGCTCGACAACGCCGTGCCGGCCCTGGACGCGGCGGGCTTCAAGGGCAGCTTCTTCCTGTCGGGCGTCAAGGCGGCCGACATCCCGCGCTGGCGAGCCGCCGCCGCCGAGGGCCACGAACTGGCCAACCACACGATCTTCCACGCCTGCCCGGCGGCCAACTTCCCGGCCGATCCGCGCTATGTCGCCGAGGCCTATACGCCCGCCAGCCTGCTCAAGGAGATCGAGCAGCAGAACGTCCTGCTGACCGCCATCGACGGCAAGACCCGCCACGGCTTCGCCACGCCCTGCGGGGCCAGCAAGGCCGGCGGCGTCGACTATCTGGAGGCGCTGCGGGCCTCCGGCCTGGTGACCTACGCCCGGGGCGTGGTGACGACGCCGGAGGACCTGGCCGGCGCCAGGATCGACCCGATGCACGTCCCCTCGCGCGGCTTTCCGGAGAGCGTGACCGGCGCCCAGCTGATCGACTTCGCCAAGAGCGCCGCGGCCGGCGGCGGGGTGGCGGTGTTCCTGTTCCACGGCGTGGGCGGCGACTATCTGCAGGTCTCCAACCCGGCGCACCAGGAACTGCTGGCCTGGCTGAAGGCCCATCCCGATCAGGTGTGGGTGGCGCCGTTGCAGGAAGTCATGGACTGGGCCGCGGCCCATCCGTGAGCTTCTAGGGCTGATCGACATTCACCGGTTTGGGCTCATTTTTCACCGAGCCTCCCCGCGAAGGCGGGGATCCAAGCCGAGGTTGCGATCGATCCACGGTCACGCCTCATCCTGAAATCCAGCTTGGGTCCCCGCCTTCGCGGGGATGCGCGGATTTGAAGGTCGCGAACAGCCGAATGTCGATCCGCCCTAAGCCTTCGGGCACTTGGCGCCCGTATCGATCCAGGCCTGCACCAGCTCGCCCAGCTGGGCCTGCGTTCCCGGCGCGGGCTTGCGGCCCTCGCCGGGGGTCCAGCTCCAGCCGACCAGGTGGTCGTGGGCCATGTGCTGCTGCAGCTGGGCCAGTGTTTTGCCGCCGTTGCGGGCGGGATCCTTCAGCTGGGCGCAGATCGCCCCCAGCGACTTGCCCTGCCAGGCCATCTTCGCCGGCGCCACGGCCCACTTCGGATCGCCCGGCATGCTCTTGATGTGCTCGCCGAAGGTCGCGACGTTGGCCGGGCCGTGACACGACCGGCACGGCAGGCCGTCCGGCCCATGACCGGCCTCGCCGGCCACCATCGGCGGGTCGTGCGGATGCAAATCATCGCCCTGGGTCGGGACGCGCGTGGCGGGATGGCAGTTCAGGCAGCGCGGGCTCTGGATCACCTTGCCGGCCTCGGCGAACAGGGCCAGCGAGCGGGCGGCCGGGTCCTTGATCGACTGAAAGTCGGCGGCGGTCTTCAGCACGCCTGGGGGCACAACCGGGGACGGGGGCGGCGACGCGGCCTCGCCGGCCGGCGGCTCGCCCTGCGCCAGGGCCCCGACCGCCAGCGCCCCACCCGCAAGGGCGAGGCCGGCGATCAGCAGCAGGGCGGCGGGGCGGGACATCGGCATCTCCACCCTGCAACGGCCAGGATCAGGCGCCGGTTGCCTCGTTCAGGAAGCGCTCGATCCAGACGGCGATGCGGCGGCTGTCGTTGGGCGCGGCCAGCGAGGCCACCGCTGCGTCGGCCTCGACCTCCGAGAACCGCGTGCCGCGCCGGCTCTCGATCAGCGCCCTGGCGTAGGCGACGTCGAACTCCGGGTGGAACTGCATCGACATGGCCTTGTCGCCATAGGCCAGCACGCCGAACGGGGTGAAGGCGCTGCCGGCCAGCACTCGCCCGCCGGGGGCCAGGGCCACGACCTGGTCCTGGTGCGAACCCGGGGCGCTGACGCTGGAGCCGTCGTCCATCCAGCCGGCCGCGTGCGAGACCGCATAGCTCTGCAGGCCGATACCCCAGCCGCGCTCGGACTTCACGGCGCTGCCGCCGAAGGCCTCGGCCATCACCTGGTGGCCGAAACAGACCCCGACGATCGGCGCCTTGTCGCGGGCGTTGGCCAGGAAGCCCTTCAGGGGCGCGATCCACGGCAGGTCGTCATAGACGCCCGCCGAACTGCCGGTGACCAGCCAGGCGTCGCAAACGTCCACCGCCTTGGGCAGCTCGCCGGCCTGGACGTCGAAGGTCGTATAGTCGTGGACCGGCCCCAGCAGGCGCTGGAACATGCCGCCGTAACGGCCGTGGTCGGGGATCAGGCTTTCGGGCGGCTCGCCCGTCTCCAGGATACCAATACGCATCGTCTTCCCGTCGGGTCTTCCCGTTATCGCGTCGCGCCGGGCTTCCACAGCACGTCCCGCGCGCCGTCGGAATTGGCGCGTCGGGCGGCGACGAACAAGAGGTCCGACAGGCGGTTGAGATATTTCAGCGCCGGCTGGCCGACGATCTCGCCTTCCGTCGCGGCCAGGGCCACGCAGGTGCGCTCGGCGCGGCGGCAGACGGTGCGGGCCACGTGCAGGGCGGCCGACAGCGCCGAACCGGCCGGCAACACGAACGAGGTCAGGGGCGAGAGACGTTCGTTGATCAGGTCGATCTCGGCCTCCAGACGCTCGACCTGGGCCTCGACCACCCGCAGCGGCTCCCATTCGGGCTTTTCGTTCTGCTCGGGGGTGGCCAGATCCGCGCCAAGGTCGAAGAGGTCGTTCTGGATCCGCTCCAGCATGGCGTCGAGCTCGGGATCCTCGCTCGCGTGCTGGCGGGCGACGCCGATGAAGGCGTTGGTCTCGTCGACCCCGCCATAGGCCTCGACCCGCAGGGAGGCCTTGCTGACCGGCTCGCCCGTCGACAGCCGCGTCGAGCCCTTGTCGCCCGTGCGGGTATAGATGCGGTTCAGGACGACCATCCCGTTACCCTCTGAAACAAAGCTGCAAAATCAGCAGACTAGTGAAGCTAGCGGTGGCTCCACCAGAAGGCGGCCACCAGCACCAGCACGGCGACGAACTGCAGCACCACGCGCAGCCGCATCAGCCGGTTGGAATAGGACCGGCCAAAGTCGCCGCCGCGGAACAGGGCGTAGATCCCGACGCACAACGTCGCCAGCACGGCGAACAGAGCGACGGGGATCAGGATCTGGAACAGGTTAGCCATGGCGCCAACCTAGGCCGGAGCCCAAGGGAACGCCAGCGCAGCCCAACTCACCCCAAAGTTCACAGAACACGTTCGGCGAGTGTGTTCGTTGAGTGCATTTGTCGCATCGACGGATGATGAGCGCTACCATAGAACGAAAACCAGCCAAGGTTCATCGATTTTGGCTATATTTGTGGGTTGAAATCCCTTGCGCACAAGGGTAGACGGCCCCACCTGAATTCACAGTGCGCGTTCGTTGAACATGATCGACACCCAGCCGCGGATCGTTCAGCGCAGTTTGTTTCCGCGGTCGGTCTGGAGAGAAGACGACATGTCGCAGAGCGCCCGGCTCACCGCGGCTCCCTCCGAACGGGAAGAAGCCCTGGCGGAAGTCCGCCAACTGATCATCGACCTTCGAGACGCCGCCCAGGATGGGCGCGACCTCGCCCGCCGCTACGCCGACGTCCTTCAAAACGTCGTCGACGAGTACTGCATCGAATTTGAAAAGCGCGCTGAAGCCGCGCTCGCCCGCCTGGAGGCCGCCGCATGAGCTTTGTTTCCGTCAACATCGAGTCCGGTTCCGAAACCCCGGTGAAGCTGACCCGCCGGGCGCTCGCCAAGCAGCGCACCCGCGAACGCGTCCTGTCGGCCGCCCGCCAGCTGTTCAGCGAGCGCGGCTACGAGGGCGCCACGATCCGTGACATCGCCCAGGCCGCCGGCATGTCGACCGGCGCGGTGTTCGCCAGCTTCTCGGACAAGAGCGAGCTGTTCGACGAGATCCTGACCGCCGACTACGAAGTCATCTACGCCCAGATGAAGCAGGCGGCTCGCGACGGCGAGAACGTCGCCGACGCCCTGATCGGCCTGTTCGGCGTGGCCTACAGCTTCCACCTGGAGCAACTGCCGCTGCTGCAAGCCAGCATCGCCGTTTCCTGGACCCGTTCGGACGCCGCCGAGAAGCGCGCCCGCGGCGACATCAAGCACCTGTTCGCCCTGATCAACGACGCCCTGGAGCGCGGTGTGAAGGCCGGCGAACTGAAGGCCGACGTCAACACGAAACTCGTGGCCGAGATCGCCTGGGACGTGTATGTCGCCAACTATCGCCGCGCCGTCTTCGACGGTTGGACGGTCGAGAACCTGGTGGCTCACCTGCGCGAACAGCTCACGCTGATCCTCGCCGGCGCGCGCGCCTGAGGACGGTCCCGCCGGGGGGCGGATCGTCCCCCGGTCGGCCAGGCCAACGAAAAGAATGACGATGCGGACGTCCGTTGGGGTCGGGCGTTCGGGTCGATGTGCAATCAGCGCTGCGTGTCCGGAGGGGGAACTGCGTGGGCGTACGTGACGAACAGAAACAGGCGACGCGCGAGCGCGTGCTCGAGGCCGCGCGCGACCTGTTCAACGAGACCGGCTACGAAGAGACGACCATCCGCGCCATCGCCGAACGGGCGGGCGTGTCGGTGGGCAGCGTCTTCACGACCTTCGCCTCCAAGGCCGAAGTGCTCAGCCATGTGATGCAGCGGCGGCTTGGCGATCTCTATGCCGAGTTCGACCGGGTGCTGCCGTTCCTGCGCGGAACCACGGCGGATCGACTGTGCTCGATCTTCGCCATCCACTATGAGTTCGAGACGCGGCGGGTGCGGCTGTTCCTGGCCCACATCGCGGCTTCCTACAGCCCGACCAACGACCCGGGGGTCACCCCCTACGGCCGCAACGAACACCTGGCCGACATGCTGGAGATGGTGCTGCGCGACGGCGTCGGCCGCGGCGACGTGCGCCCCGACCTCGACTTCGCCCTGACCGTGGAAGTGCTGAAGGCCTGCTACGCCTCCAACTACCGCCTGGCGGCCGCCCAGGGCGCCGACGCCGCGACGATGTCGGCGGCCATGGACCGCCAGATCGGCCTGATCGCCAGCGGCTGGAGGCCTCGGGCGTAATCCCTCTCCCCTTGCGGGAGAGGGTGGCCCGCGAAGCGGGTCGGGTGAGGGGTCTCTCAGAAATCGAAGCTGCGTGCGGTGTCCAGGCTGGGTGAAGCGTCTCGCGTCTGAGAGACCCCTCATCCGTCGGTCTTCGACCGCCACCTTCTCCCGCAAGGGGAGAAGGACCCTAGTTCCCGTCTTCCAGCAGCCGCCGGGCGATGACCTGGGCCTGGATCTCGCCGGCGCCCTCGAAGATGTTGAGGATGCGGGCGTCGGCCAGCAGGCGGCTGGCGGCGTATTCCATGGCGAAGCCGTTGCCGCCGTGGATCTGCAGGGCGTTGTCGGCGGCGGCCCAGGCGACGCGGGCGGCGATCAGCTTGGCCATGCCGGCCTCAAGGTCGCAGCGCTTGCCCTCGTCCTTCTGGCGGGCGGCGAAATAGGTCAGCTGTCGCACGCCCATGATCTCGGCCGCCATCATGGCCAGCTTGTTGTGCACCCGGGGGAAGGCGAAGATCGCGTCGCCGAACTGCTTGCGGTCCAGCGCGTAGGACAGCCCGACCTCCAGCGCCGCCTGGGCAACGCCCACCGCGCGGGCGGCCGTCTGAATGCGGGCGCTCTCGAAGGTGGCCATCAGCTGCTTGAAGCCCTGGCCCGGCACGCCGCCGAGCAGGTTTTCGGCCGGTACGGCGAAACCGTCGAAGCCCAGCTCGTATTCCTTCATGCCGCGATAGCCGATGACGCCGATCTCGCCGCCGCTCATGCCCTGGGCCGGGAAGTCGTCGCCTTCGACGCCGCGCGGCTTGGGGGCCAGCAGCATCGAGAGGCCGCGATAGTCGGTGGTGGCCGGGTCGGTGCGCACCAGCAGGGTCATGACGTCGGCGCGGGCGGCGTGGGTGATCCAGGTCTTGTTCCCGGTCACCACATAGTGCTCGCCCTCCAGCACGGCGCGGGTGCGCAAGGACCCGAGGTCGGAACCGGTGTTGGGCTCGGTGAAGACGGCCGTCGGCAGGATCTCGGCGCTGGCGATCTTGGGCAGCCAGTACTGCTTCTGCGCTTCGGTGCCGCCGGTCAGGATCAGCTCGCCGGCGATCTCCGAGCGGGTGGCCAGCGAGCCGACGCCGATCCAGGCCCGCGACAGCTCTTCGGAGACCACGCACATGGCCGTCTTGCCCATGCCGCTGCCCCCGTATTCCTCGGGAATGGTCAGGCCGAACACGCCCAGCGCGCCCAGTTCCTCGACCAGCTCGATCGGGATCAGCTGGTCTTTCAGGTGCCAGTCGTGGGCGAAGGGCGTGACCTTTTCCTCGGCGAAGGCGTGGAACTGGTCGCGGATCATCTCGAAGGTCTCGTCGAGACCGGTGTGCTCGAGCGTAGGACGTCCTCGGGCCTCGGCCAGGCGCTGGGCGACGCGGGTCTTCACGGCCTGGGTCCCGCCCTCGACCATCAGCTTCATGATGCCGTTGGAGAACAGGCGGTTCATCACCGAGCGGTCGGTGACCAGGTGGGCGGGACGCACGATCTCGCCCTGGTTCATCGGCACGCCGCCGATCAGCTGGGCGGCGTATTCACTGAACAGAAGCTGGGCCAGCAGGGCCTCGATCTCGCCGAACCGCCCCTCGCCTTCCAGCCGCTCGGCCCAGCCGGCGACCTGGTTCATCAGCTCGGCATAGGCGGCGTACCAGCCAAAACCGTGCACGGCGTGCTGCTGGGCGTCGGCCAGCTTGCGGTCGATCCTGCCGTCCTCGCCGCTGACGCCCGCCTTCACCGCCGGCTTGGCCTCGGCCACGAACAGCTGGGCCGAGGTCGCCGCTTCGCGCAGCAGACCGGTCAGGCCGGGAAGGATCAGGGACTTGGACTCCTGGGCGACCGCGTCGGTCATGGCTCTCGAACTCCCCTGCGCCGTACTTCTATTTTTCCGGCACTCTGATCTCTTTCGCACCTGCGAGCAATGCCGCGACGCAGCATGCGGTTGCGCGCGGCATGGCCCTTAGATCAGGATCGGATCAGGAGAGCGCGCGCCCGCCCCGAAGGACGGGCGCGCGTCAGGCTACTTGGGCTTGGCGGCCGCGGGAGCCTTGGCGGTCGTCGTCGGCGGCACCACCGCCGCACCAGCCACCGCCCACGAGAAGTCGGCCTGGGTGTTGCTGGTGGTGAAGTAGGTCGTGTCGGTGAAGAACGAGATCGGCGCGGTGTAGTTCGCCGGATACGGCGCGTTCGCCGCGATCACCGCCACGCCGTGGCAGCTCATGCAGTTGGAGGTGATGCCCGACGGGATCTGGGTGCTGGTCTCCAGATAGGGGTTGAAGCACACCGTCATGGTCGAGCCGCCCGGCGTGGTCGTCTGGTCGTAGGCGGTGCAGCTGGCGTAGTTGTTCCACGGCGTCTTCAGCGTGGCGGGTTGGCCCTGCTTGCTGCCGGGGAAGCCGTTGGGCGTGTCGCCGCCCGGCTGCCACCAGAAGGTCTGCCAGGTCCAGAACGGGATCTCCTTGGTGTTGACGTGCATGGCCTGCAGCACCGCGTAATCGCCTTCGGCGGCGGACGGCGGCGGTACGGCGGGCGGCGGCGGCGGCTGGTTGGCCGCGTTGAAGGCGGCCGCCTCGGCCTTGCTGAGCTTGACCGCGTAGAAGGTGTCCAGCCCGCCCCACAGGTAGGTCTTGCAACCGCTGAAGTAGTTGAACCCGGCCGCGTCCTTGGCCTTGGCGGCCTCGTCCTTCGTGGCCGGCCGCACCGCGCCCTTGTAGGTCGGGTCGATCAGCACGCAGGTGGTCCAGGTCGGCGGCATCGGGTTGGTCGCATTGGTCGAGCCCGACGGCCCCTGCCACAGGGGCTGGATCGTCAGGCCCGTGGCCTTGACCAGGCCGAACACCGGCTTGAGTTCGATGCCCCGCACCGGAAAGACATTGATCGTGCGGTTCTGGGCCGGCGTCGTGGCCGGCCAGGCCGCGTTCAGCAGGCCCAGGTCGTTGCCGTTGGAATAGGTGTAGGTCCCGCCCGGTCCCTGTTGGGTCGAGTCGATGAAGGCGGCCGCCTCGGGGCTGAACTTGTTGAACGCGGTGATGGCGCCGTCGAACTGCGGGCTGGGGATCCCGCCCCGGCCGTGGTGGAACTGGTTGGGCGAGATGAACTGGTGCGGCGAGCGCGGCGCCTTCACCCGGTCGGCCACGGTCGTCTTGGGCGTATTGGCCGTCGCCTGCAGGCCGGTCGGAGCCGGCGGGAACACTTCGTTGCTGCCGGCCCAGGTGTCCCAGATGGGCAGGTCCTGGCCGTTGAACACCTGGCCGGACGGCTGCGACATGGCCTGCCAGATCTGCCAGGCGTGGTTGCGGATGGCCGCGGTGTCGCTGTTGTTGATCCAGCCCTGGATCGTGGCCTGGGCGACCGGATAGTCGGCGGTGGTCGGCAGCGGCACGGGCGTGATCACCGCCGCATCCAGCAGGACCTCGGGCTTGGACGCTTCCGGAGCCTTGCCGCAGCCCCACAGTCCCGCGCCCAGCACAACGGCCGCGGCCGCCGCGAAAGCGATCTTCCTCATGACATCCCTCCCCGACGCGGTGTTGCGGGCCGCGTGGCGGCCGCATCATGACGCATGACGATCCTTCTGGTTGTGTATTTCGACACCACGACCCCAGGGGCGCGAAAAGCGCCGCCTGACCGGTCTCCGCGAAAAATTTCAACATGAACGAATTCTGTCGAACGACCTGACGGCGCGGTTCAGCTTCGCCCTGCCATGTTGCGTCTCACGGGGCCGACGCGCCCCGGCAAAATCATAAGGGACGAAGGACACTCGCCATGCAAAAGACCACCACTCTGAAGACCATCGGTCTGACCATCGCCGCCGCCGCCACCGCCTTCACCATGGCCGCGGCCCCGGCCGCCAACGCCGTCGAACAGCGCCTGGGCGGCGTCGTCGGCTGCCAGGCCTCGGGCAAGAAGCAGGAAACCGGCGCCGTGATCGGCGGCCTGCTGGGCGCCGTCGCCGGTTCGAACCTGGCCAAGAACGACCGTGGCACGGGCACCGCCATCGGCGCCGTGGTCGGCGCGGGCGCCGGCTCCTACGTCGGCTGCAACATGCAGAAGAAGGACGCCGCCCGTGACGTCGGCGGGGCCTACAAGACCAGCAACGGCATCCGCATCTCGCACAACATCGACGATGCGCCGATGACCAAGATCAGCGGCAAGTACGTCGCCCGCTCGAACCTGAACCTGCGCGCCTCGGCCTCGACCCGCGGCCAGCGCGTCGGCTCGGTCGTCACCGGCGAGACCTTCCAGGCCCTGGGTCGCACCGGCGACGGCAAGTGGATCCTGGTCGGCCAGAACGGCGTCGGCGTCGGCTACGTCTCCAGCGCCTACGTCTACCGCGCCTAACGAACGCTAGGGGCGCGCCCCCAACCCCGTCCCCCGCGCGCTCCGTGCGAGCCCGCCTGGCCCTTCCCCCCCTGGCCAGGCGGGCTTTTCGCGTTTGAGGCCCCTCCACTCCCGTCATTCCCGCCCTTGTGGCGGGAACCCCTGGTTACGTTCGCAGATGAAGAGCCAGCGGACTGCTCAGCAGTCCGCCCCGCTTGCCCTTGCGGCTGACAGAGGGTTTCCCGCCACAAGGGCGGGAATGACGGGAGGAAGGGAGGTTGGATTGGAGCACCCGCCCCCTCACCCCAGCGCGCTGACGCCGCCCAGCCAGGTCTGCCAGACCACCACGAAGCCGCCGTGCAGCAGCACCGCCGGCCACAGCGATCCCGTCCGCAGCCGCATGGCGGCGCAGGCCAGGCCCAGGATCGCCGTGCACAGCAGGAAGTCCCAGCGCAGGAACGTCGTCGCGTGCGGCAGGAAGGTCAGGGTCTCCAGCGGATGCCAGGCGACATAGAGCGCCGTCGAGACGGCGACCCACAGCCAGGGCCTGCGCGTCTCGTCGCGGCCGGGCAGCAGCAGGCCGCGGAACGGAAGTTCCTCGCCCAGGGCCGGGATGATCCAGACCAGCAGCGGCCTTAGCGGCAGGCCCGGCGCCGTCTCGGTCAGGCGATAGAGGCCGGTCGAGAACCCGATCGCCGCCATCACCGCGCCGCAGATCACGGCCGCGATCGCGCACCACCGCCAGCCGGCCGCGTCGGGCAGGATCCGCAGCAGCAAGGCCAGCCGGCGAGCGACCAGGCGAAGCGGCGTCGAAGGCGGTTGGGGCGCCGGCGGCCGCCCGCGCACCTCGGCGAGCCGCACGATCACGGCCTCAACGACCTCTTTCGGCCCCTCGATCGACAGGCCGACATAGGTCTCGGCTTCGACCACCACGACGCCGTGGGCGGTCTCCCACGCCTCGTGCGAGACGTCCTGCGAGCCGCCGACGCCGGACCAGCGGTTCTTCAGCGTCGCGCCGCTTTCCAGCAACGCCGTCAGCAGCGCCGCGCGCAGATCGCGGTCGTATTCGTCGCCCAGATGGACGCCAAGCCGGTCGCTCAGCTGCGCCACTTCAGCGTGGTTTCCTTGACCGGATTGACGAAGGGCCGGCCCTCGGTCCGGCTGGCGACCCATTCGCGCTTCAGCTGCTGGTACCACTTGGCCTGGGTGTCGGCGTCGTCGATCCAGATCAGGGCCGGGTCGTACTTCAGCCCCTCGTTCTGCAGGTTCACCATGCGGCCGTCCTGGCGCAGGAACTCGCGGGCGAAGGGGGCGATCAGGGCGCGGAAGGCCATCACCGGATGGTCCGACCAGATCAGCTGGCTGATCCGCGTGCTGGTCTCGGTCAGCGGCGTCAGGCAGGTCAGGGCCAGCACCTGATGCTTGCCCACCACGATATGCTCCCAGCGATAGCCGGGCAGGCGGAAGGTGATCTCGATCTCCGGCGCGCCGCCGAGGATGTCGTAGAGGCGGTTGGCCTTGCTGCGCCCGTGGCGACGCATGACGAAGCCTTCGGTAGACGGCGCGAAGACCTTGGTCTTCTCCGACTGGCGCTTGGACGAGCGGGCCCACCAGGCCTCGTGCACATAGGGGGCGTGGGTGGGGTCCATCAACCCGACCACCGCGTGGTCCATGTGGGTCTCGAAGATCATCGAGTCGACGATCTTGGCCTGTCCGCCCACCACGCCGGGAAACTCGGGCGGCGGCTCGGGCGGCTCGCCGTCGAAGCGCGGGTCGGCGCTGATCCAGACGAACACCATCCCCTGGCTCTCGGCCGCGGGGTAGCGCCGCACGCGGATGCGCGAGACCTCCAGGCTCTGGTCGCTGGTCAGCGAGGGGATGGAGGCGCAGACGCCGTCCGAACCGAACCGCCAGCCGTGATAGGGACACTCGACGCTGGAGCGGCCGTCGGCCTCCTGCGTCAGCTTGCCGCCCGACAGCGGCGCCGCGCGGTGCGGGCAGACGTCGCGGATGGCGAACACCTTGCCGTCCTTGCCCCGGCTGACCAGCACCGGCTCGCCGAGGATCTCGTAGCGGGTGAGCTTGCCGGTCTTCACCTCGCGCGACAGAGCCGCGTAATACCAGGCGTCGAACAGGAAGCCCTTGCCGAACTTGGCGGGCGGGGCCTTGGCGGCGCCGGCGGCAGTGGAAGCGATACGAGCGTCGTCGGCGGGCATGATCGGGGTTCTAGCGTCAGTAGCCTGGCATTTTAAGGGCGCGAACTTTTTTACCCGTAAAATCGGGGACCCAGGCTTTCTCGGAAGCCTTGGATGCTCGACGATAAAACACCTGGGTCCCCGCTTTCGCGGGGATTTTACGGGAGAGGTATGGACGCGATCAGCGCCCCGCCGTCTCCACCAGCCGCTGGTAGAAGCGCACCATCTCCTCGAGGTTGGCCACGGTCATGTGCTCGTTGGTGCCGTGGATCATCTTGGTGCCGTCCATCGACAGGGTGATCGGCTGGAAGCGGTAGATGTCGTCGGCGATCGGCGACATGAAGCGGCTGTCGGTGGCGGCGATGACGAGGCCCGGGGCGACCGGCGCGCCGCTCTCGTCGCCGGCCAGCGAGGCCAGGGTCTTCCAGCCGCCGGAAGAGGTCGACGACACCGGCGAGGGATCGTTGGGCTGGCGCTCCCAGGCGAAGGTCACCGGCAGGTCGCCGACGGCCTTCCTGGCGCGGGCCATGACGGCGGCCGCGGTGTCGCCGGGCGCGATGCGGTAGTTGATCCAGGCCGTGGCGTCCTGCGGCAGGACGTTGTCCTTGGGCGAGCCCTTCAGCATGGTCGGGGCCGTGGTGGTGTGCAGCATGGCCGCCCCGGCCGGCGAGCGGGCCGTCTGCTTGATCAGCAGCGGCGAGAACAGCCAGGTGTTGGCCGCCGCCATCTTCACCACCGGCGAGGCGCTGGGGGCCAGGGCCTTCAGCATGTCGGCGCCGGGGCCCGAGAACGTCATCGGATGCGGATGGTCGGCGATGGCCAGCACGGCGCGGGCCAGGGTGGTCACGCCGGTCTGGGCGGGCGGGGTCGAGGAGTGGCCGCCCGGCGCCGGGGCGGTGATCCGCATCGTGCCGTAGCCCTTCTCGGCCACGCCGATGATCGCCGCCGGACCCTGGGTGACCGGATTGTCGGCCACCACCACCATGCCCTCGTCGAGCACGAACCAGGCCTTGACGCCCCGCGCCTTCAGCGTGGCCGCCACGGCCCGGGCGCCGGCGCCGCCGACCTCCTCGTCATGGCCGCTGGCGATGATGACGGTGCGTTTGGGCGTGAAACCGCCGGCCGCCAGGCCATCGACCGCCTCGAAGAGGCCGATCAGCGAGCCCTTGTCGTCGACCGAGCCGCGGCCCCAGACCGCGCCGTCGGCCACCACGCCGGCGAACGGCGGATGCTTCCAGTCCTTCTCGGTGCCGGGCGTCACAGGCACCACGTCCTGGTGGGCCATCAGCACCAGCGGCGGCAGGGACGGGTCCGAGCCCTTCCAGGTGTAGATCAGGGCGTGGCCGCCGACGACCTCGCGGGTCATGGCCTTGTGGGCGGCCGGATAGGTGGCCTGCAGCCAGGCGTGCAGGGCGTCCCATTGCGCCAGATCGTTCTGCGCGGCGTCCTGGTGGCTGACGGTCTGGAAGCGGACCGCCTCGCCCAGGTGGGCGGCGGCCTTGGCGGCGTCGAACGGACGGGCGGCGGCCAGGGGAACGTCACCGGCCGGGGCCGGCGGCTTGAAGGTCGCCGTGCGCACCGCGACCACACCGGCCAGCACCGCCACGACGCCGACCGTGCCCAGCGCGACCTTGCTCTTCCACCCCATGACGCCCCTCCGCGAATGTCAGGGCGCGACTGTGCGACGGGGCGGCGGGGTTGCCAATCCCCATTTCGATACGTGATGGATCGAAATAGTCTCTCGATCCTTCTCCGCCATTTCCGCTCGGCTCGCGGAAAACGGGCGCGCCCCTTCCGCGAAACCGTGGTTTGTTGCCCCGCTCCCTTTCGCGAGCGGCCCTATCGGAGACTTCCATGATCGCAGCCATGCTCGCCGCCATCGCGCTCGGCGGCGCGGTCTCGCCGACGCCCTCGACGGGCGCCCCCGTGGCTGACAGCCCCGCGCCGCAGGCGTTCGATCCGGCGACCGTGAAGGCGGTCGAGGCCGCGGTCTATGACTATGTAGACGGCCAGCTGGAGGGCGATCCGGCCCGCGTCGCCCGCGTCCTGCACCCTGACCTGGCCAAGCGCGCCGTACGCTCGCGGCCGGATCCGGACGAAACCCTGGGCCTGCGGCGCATGAGCCGCGACGAGCTCGTGGACCTGACGCGGCAGGGCGCCCTACGCACGCCCCGCGAAAAGTGGGACCGCAGCGTGAGGGTCCTGGACGTCGCCGGCAACGCCGCGGTGGCGCGCGTGGAGACGCCCTGGTTCGTCGATCACCTCAATCTGGGTCGGTTCGGGGACCGCTGGGTGATCGTCAACGCCCTGTGGTTCCCCAAGCCGCAGCCGGCGAAGTCCTAGTCCTTCACGTGCGTCGTCGGACGGTCGTGGCCGTCCGACAGCTCCTCGCGCCACTGGCCGCGCTCGTCCTCATAGGTGATGCCGACCGTGTCGCCCGCCACCTTCTGCTCGCCGGCCGCGCGCTTGGCGGCGGCCAAGGCCGCGTCGTGCGTCCGGAAGGTCTCGGAGAACACCGCGCCCAGCTTGTAGGCCCAGCCGCCGTCGTGCTCGACGATGGTGTAGGTGATGTCGGTCATGGGCGATGCTCCTTCAGAGGCGAAACTGGAGGGAGAGGGACGCGGTTCCAGCGGCGCTGTCTTGGACGCAGGCGCCGCAATCACCCCTCCCCGCTCAGTTCCTGCACCTCTTCGAAGGTCCGCAGGCCGGGGCGCTGGGCGCAGACCAGCACGCCCATGTTGCCGGGCAGGTGCTGGTTGGCCAGCATCTTCTCGTGGGCGGCGGGGATCTGGTCCCAGGGGAACACCTCCGACAGGCAGGGATCGACGCGGCGGTCGATGACCAGCTGGTTGGCGGCGCTGGCCTGCATCAGGTTGGCGAAGTGCGAGCCCTGCACGCGCTTCTGCCGCATCCACAGGAAGCGGGCGTCCATGGTCAGGTTGAAGCCGCTGGTGCCGGCGCAGATGGCCACCATGCCGCCGCGCTTCACGACGAACACCGACACCGGGAAGGTCGACTCCCCCGGGTGCTCGAACACCAGATCGACGTCCTTGTTGCCCGTGATCTGCCAGATGGCTTTGCCGAACTTTCGGCTCTCCTTCATGTAGTCGGAAAACTCCGGGCCGTTGACCTTGGGCAACTGGCCCCAGCAGTTGAACTCCTTGCGGTTCAGCACCGCCTTGGCGCCCATCGACAGCACGAACTCGCGCTTGTCGTCGTCGCTGACCACGCCGATGGCGTTGGCGCCGGCCACCGCCGCCAGCTGCACGGCGAAGACGCCAAGGCCGCCGGAAGCCCCCCAGACCAGCACGTTCTGGCCGGGCTTCAGTTCATGCGGCTTGTGGCCGAACAGCATGCGGTAGGCGGTGGCGAGGGTGAGGGTGTAGCAGGCCGCCTCTTCCCAGGTCAGGTGACGAGGGCGCGGCATCAATTGACGAGATTGCACGCGGCAGAACTGGGCGAAGCTGCCGTCCGGCGTCTCGTAGCCCCAGATCCGCTGGCTGGACGAATACATCGGGTCGCCGCCGTTGCACTCCTCGTCGTCGCCGTCGTCCTGGTTACAGTGGATGACGACCTCGTCGCCCAGCTTCCAGCGCTTCACCTTGGCGCCCACCGCCCAGACGATCCCGGAGGCGTCGGACCCGGCGACGTGGAAGGGATGCTTGTGGCCGTCGAGCGGGCTGATCGGCTCGCCCAGGGCGGCCCAGATGCCGTTGTAGTTGACGCCGGCGGCCATCACGAGGACCAGCACCTCGTCCTCGCCGATCTCCCAGGTCGGGACCACCTCGACCTGCATGGCCGAGCCCGGCGGGCCGTGGCGCTCCTTGCGGATCGTCCAGGCGTACATCGACTTGGGCACGTGGAAGGGCGGCGGGATCTCGCCGATCTCGTAGAGGTCTTTGACAGCAGACGTGGCGGTCTCAAGGGTCGCGGCGGTCATATCACTCCCCGGCTTTTGGCCCCGGCTCTTCGGCGCTGCAACATGAACGCCAAAAGGACTGTTTGCGCTCCGCGGTACGGTTCGGCGCGAACGAAAAACGCGCCGCCGGGCCGTCGTTCTTATCGTGTTCTCCGGCCACGCTCAGCCTGCCGGTATGGCGAAGGCTGTGACAAGCATCCGGATCTGGCAAGCGGAATCCTTGTGCGTCGCAGCATGGTTGCGCATGAAACCACATGCCGAGCCGGAGGTTGCGCGCTTCCCATTCGGCCCGCGCCGGGCGAGGTTGGCGACATGACGCCGACGATCCCGCCGCTGCTTCACGTCTCGCGCCCCACGGGCTCCATCATCCTGCTGGAGCTGGACGCCCCGCCAGCCAACGCGCTGAGCCTGCCGCTGCGGGCCCAGCTGGTCCGGGCACTGGACGAGATCGCCACCGACGACGACGTCCGCGCCGTGGTGCTGACCGGGCGCGGCGCGGTGTTCTGCGCCGGCGACGACTTGCGCGAGGCGGCCGTGCGCGGCGACGGCGCCCTGGCGGCGGTCGAGGACTTCAACCGGCTGATGGACTGGGTCGAGGCCCTGCGCGTGCCGACCATCGCCGCCATCGACGGCTGGTGCTTCGGCGGCGGGCTGGAACTGGCGCTGGCCTGCGACATCCGCCTGGCCAGCGACCGGGCGGTGTTCGCCGCCTCGGGCGTCAACATCGGCCTCGTGGCCTCGGCGACGCGCCTGCCCAAGCTGATCGGCGCGGCGAGGGCCAAGGCCCACCTGCTGACGGGAGCGAAGTTCGATCCGGCCCGCGCCCTGTTCGACGGCGTCGTCACCGCCGTCCACACGCCCGCCACCCTGCTGCGCGAGGCCATGAAGCTGGCCGAAGCCGTCTCCTCCCGCGCGCCCCTGGCGGTGGAGGCGACCAAGCGCATCGTAGACGGGCGGTCTTACGTGGAAGAAGAGCTGCCGGCCCTGATCGCCAGCGCCGACCACAAGGAGGCCATCGCGGCGTTCATGGCGAAGAGGACGGCGGATTTCCGGCGGCGGTAGCCTCGCCGGCGACGATCACATGAGGGGGAGATCATGACGCACTTTTTGCGACGCTCGCTGGCCGCCTGCGCCCTGCCTCTCCTGGCCGCTGCCTGCGCGACGGCGCCTCCCGCCGGCCCGACCCGTTTCTACGCAAGCTACAGCGGCGATCATCCACCCACGAAGCCGCTGTTCGAGGCGGTCGACACGCGCATGCGGACCGAAGCCGGCTTCGTCCGGGACTTCCGCGAGCCCATGCATATCCACATCGTCGATGGCGCGCCCGCATCCGAGGGGCGGCTGCGCTATACGGTGCGCATCACGATCCCGCCGCGTCTCGCCGACCGGCGCGTCAGCGAGCGCAACAGAACCCTGGCGACCTTCGACGTCACCTGCGATCCGGATCGTCCGGAGCCTTGCGTGGAAGAAATCGTCGCGCGCGCGAGGCTGCAGCCAGTGAGAATTCGCCGGATCCTGTCCCGCTCTCCGAAGGCGTGACGATCACACCGGCCGATCGCCCGCGATCGTGACGCGGAAGCCCGAGCGCACGTCCGGGAAGTAGTCCCAGATCGCCTGGTGCCAGGTGCAGCGGTTGTCCCAGAAGGCCACCGAGTTGGGCCGCCAGCGGAAGCGCACCTGGAAGTCGGGATTGCCGGCGTGGTGGTAGAGATAGCCGAGGATCGCCGCGCTCTCGGCCTTGGGCAGGCCCGCGATGTGGGTGGTGTAGGACGGATTGACGAACAGGCTCTTGCGGCCGCTGACCGGATGGGTGCGCACCACCGGATGGGCGGTGCAGTTGTAGGTGCGGTCGATGTCCGGAAAGATCGCCTTGTAGATCGGGTTGGCGTCGTGGACGGCGGTCAGGCCCTCCAGATAGGTCTTCATCCGCTCCGACAGGGTGTCGTAGGCCGCGTACATGCTGGCGAAGACGGTGTCGCCGCCGTCGTCGGGCACGACCGGCATGTGCAGGATGCTGCCCAGGGGCGGCTCGGGATCGCAGGTCAGGTCGGAGTGCCAGCTCTCGCCGGCCACGAACTTGGAGTTCTCGTCGGCGTGGATGGCCACCACCTCGGGATGGTCGGCCAGGCCCGGCACGCCCGAATGGATGGCCAGCGGCCCGAACTTGCGGCCCAGGGCCTTGTGGGCGTCGTGGGTCATCTGCTGGTCGCGAAAGAACAGCACCTGGTACTGGGTCAGGGCCTGGTGCAGCTCCTCGAACTGCCGGTTCGACAGCGGCTGGCCCAGGTCGACGCCGAACACCTCGGCGCCGATCCGGCGGGTCATCGGCTTCACTTCCAGCACGTCGTAGGCCATCGGGACTTCTCTCAAGCTTTCAGAAACTGGCCGCGCACGTAGACGAGCGGCGGCTTGGACTCGTCGATGCGGACGGAAACCACCCGGCCGACGAGGATCTCGTGGTCGCCGCCGTCGTGGGCGGCGTGCAGCTCGCACTCCACCGCCGCCACCCCGCCGGCCAGCACCGGGGCGGCGGTGGCGCCGGCCTCCAGGGCGGCCAGGGCGAAGCGGTCGTCGCAGCCCGACTTGGCGAAGGCGTAGGCCAGCTCGCCCTGGTCGGCGGCCAGGATGTTGACGCAGAACACCCCGGCCTCGCGCACGGCGGCCAGGGTGCGGCTCTCGCGCTTCAGGCAGGCCAGCACCAGCGGCGGGTCCATCGACAGCGACGAGAAGGCGCTGACCGTGGTGCCCGACAGCTGTCCGTCCAGCGCCGTGGTCACCACCGTCACGCCGGCCGCGAAGCCGCCCATGGCCTTGCGGAACAGGGCCGGATCGGCGTCCTGGGCCAAGGCCGCGCCCATCACTCGCCCCCGAACGGATTGTCGCCATAGACCGGCGGGGCGCGGTTGCCGGTCTCGGCCGTCTCAGCGCGACCGCAGACGGCGAGCGCCGTCAGGGCGTAGACCAGGGCGCTGTCCACCAGGTCCTTCGGCGTCGGCCGCCAGCGGGCGAAGCCGGTGGTGATGGCCGGGATGCGGTGCATGTTGAAGACGTTGTGGTCGCGCCACATGCTCGAATAGACCGGGGCCGCCTTGGCCACCGGATGGCCCAGCGACAGCTGGGTGGCGACGTCCACGGCCCCGACCAGCGGGGCCACCTCGGCGGCGTCGGCCTCGAAGCCGTGGCGCACGACCACCGGCTCGATCTCGATCCCGGCGATGCCCGTCTTGCGCGCCATGGCCTCCAGCGAGTGCTGGATGTCGGCCACGCGCTGGCGGGGGTTGAGACCCACTTCCAGATAGAGGTTCACCCGCTCGGTCCCCGCCCCGAAGGCGTAGGGGATGCCGCCGCGGATCGAGGCCAGCTGCGACTTGGGCTGGGCTGTGCCGCCGGGGCTCTCATAGAGGCTGGTCTTCTCCCACTCGCCGCTCCAGGCGTGGATGGCCTCGGTCAGTTTGCCGATCTTGTAGAGCGGGTTGGGATGCTCGGCGGCCGTGGCCGGATGGGTCAGCAGCGGGGTGAACACCCCCTCGCCCCACACCGTGATCCGAAACACCGCATAGCCGCAGCCAACCCAGGTCAGGCCGAAGTCGCAGCCCTCGGCGGCGATGGCGTAGTCCGGGGCGACGCCGCCGTGGTGGAACAGGTAGTGGGCGCCGATGTCCTTGCCCATATAGGCGATGCCGCGATGCTCCTCGATCGGCTCGGGGCCGATCTCGCCGGGGCAGGCGGTGAGATACATCTTGCCGGCCAGCTCGTAGCCGGCGGCCTTCAGCGCCTTGGCGGCGATCAGGAAGCAGGCCATCGGCCCGCGGTCGTTGGCGATCGGATAGCCGTAGAGCTTGCCGTCCTCCAGCCAGCACTTCTCCCACTCGGGATTGGCCAGGGTCGAGGGGCTGTACTTGTAGGCGTCGAGATCGGGGTTCCAGGTCGGCGCCTCGGTGTCGAGGTGGGCGGTGAACAGCAGGTTCTTTCCGACACCCTTGCCGCCGTGCGTGCCGATGACGTTGGGACGCTCCGGCGTCGCCCCGACCTTGCGCGGCGAAAAGCCCTCGCGCGCCATCCAGTCGTAGACGTAGGTGGCGACCTCCAGCTCCTTGCCCGAGGGGGCGGGGATGTTGCCCAGGGTCAGGGCCAGCTCGACGATCTCGCTTTCGCTGATCGCGGCGGCGATGGCGGCGCGGTCGGCTTCCGTGACCGTGTAGGGCGCGGCGACGCCCGGGATGTTGGCGAACCCGTCGGCCATCACGCGGCCTCCTTCCAGGCTTTGGCGACCTCGACGCTGTCGGTGAGGATCGCGGTGTTCAGCGCCATGGTCTTCAGAGCCACCTCGTGCAGGTCGGGCTCGTAGGCCGCGCAGGCGTCGGCGGCGACGAAGACGTGGTAGTCGAGGTCGAAGGCGTCGGCGGCGGTGGCGGCCACGCAGCACTCGGTGGTCAGGCCGCAGACGACCAGGGTGTCGACGCCCATGGCCTTCAGGCGGGCGTCCAGGTCCGTGCCGACGAAGCCGCTGTAGCGGGTCTTGGCCACCACCAGCTCGCCCTGCGCGGGCTGGGGTCCGTAGAAGGCGCTGCCCGGCTGGCCGGCGCGGCACAGGGCCGCCTCGCTGTCGGGATCGCCGCCGCGACGGCGCATGCGCTCGTTCCACGATGGGCTGTCAGTGTCCGGCGAGGTGAACAGGCCCACGAACACCACCGGCACGCCGGCTTCCCGCGCGACCGCGACCAGGGCCGCCGCCGCATCCACGGCCGGCGCCGCCATGCCCATATCGACGCCGTACTGCCCCAGCAGGCCGTCCGGCGAAGCGAAATCGACCTGGATATCGATCACCGCCAGCGCCGTGCGGCCGGGCGCGATCCAGCCTGCGAAGTCGCTCACGAGAACACCGAGCGCAGGCCCGGCAGGATCTCCGAGCCGAACATCGACAGGCCTTCCACATAGTCCGGGAAGATCAGCATCAGCCCGTCCAGTTCGCAGTCGGTGACGAAGGCCTGGACCTGCTCGGCGCAGGTGGCGGGCGAACCGACCACGGTGTGGGTCATGAACGCGCCCTGCTGGGCCGCGACGCTCGACAGCTTCTCGGCCGGCACGCCCCAGCTTTCCAGCATGGCCAGGATGGCGCCCATGTCGGCCCCGTCCTTGTAGCGCTGGACCAGAGCCTCGGCGCCCGCGTCGCTCTCGGCGTGGACGATGGTGCACATGGCGTAGGTCTTGATGGTCTTGCCCATGCCCTGGGCGGCGAGCTTGGCCCGGCGGCTGGCGTCGCGGCGCTCTTCCGGCGTGCGGCCGCCGATGAAGCAGACGTCGGCCTCGCGCACCGAGAACTGGAAGCCCCGGTCGCTCATGCCCGCGCAGACCAGCTCCGGACGCGGGCGGCTCAAGGGCTTGGGCTTGGACTGGCAGTCCTTCATCGTGAAGAACCGGCCGTCGAAATCGACGCTGTCCTCGCTCCACAGCCGCTTGACGATCTGGGTCCATTCCTCGGTCAGGACGTAGCGGTCGTCGTGAGTGAGGGCGTCGTCCCAGGCGCCCATCTGCGCGAACTCGCCGCGATAGGCGCCGGCCACGATGTTGAGGCCCGCGCGGCCGCCGCTGATGTGGTCGAGGGTGGCGATCATCTTGGCCGCCACGGCCGGGTTCTGCAGCAGCGGGTGGATGGTGGCCCAGATGCGGACGTTCTTGGTGGCCTCGGCGATGCCGGCCATCATCGTCACCGACTCCAGGGCCGTGCCCCAGTGGTCGGTCTCGCCGCCGAAGCCGCGAAACTTGCCCATCGACATGACGAAGTCCATGCCGACCTGGTCGGCGGCGACGGCCGCGGCCTTGTTGCTCTGGTAGAGGCCGTCGAGGGTGGGCGTGGTCTTGGAGATGATCCAGCCGCCGTTGGCCACCGGCAGGAAGACTCCGAAGTCCTTGTGCTTGGACGGGCTGTGGAACATGGCGGACATCCTTGATTACGCGGCGTCTTGCAGAAGGGTGGGAACGGGCTCGCCGATCGGCTCGGCCTCGGCGGCCTTGCGCGGCGGGCGCATGAACAGGGCGGCGACGAAGATCACGCCGATCACCGCGGCGAAGACCTGGAAGGCCGGGGCGAAGCCGCCCAGCTGGTCGCGCATGAAGCCGCCGATCGCCGGCCCCAGGGCCGAGGCCGCGCCCGCCAGGCAGACCAGCGAGAAGAGCTCGAGATTGTTCTTCCGGCCGTAGTAGTTGAGCAGCAGGATGCTGACGGCCAGCACGGTCATGCCGAAACCGATGCCCACCCCGACGGCGAACAGCATCATCAGCGGCCAGGTCGTGGCGTGGGTCAGGGCCAGCAGGCCGACGGCCATGACGCCTTGCGCGCCCGCCAGCAGCCAGCGCGGGTCGATGCGGTCGCCGACCAGGCCACCGCCCAGGCGCGCGGCCACCTGCATCAGGGATTCCAGGCTGATCGCCGAGATGGCGATGGTCATCGGCACGCCCAGCTCGCCGAAGTGGCTGGGAGCGAGGCTCACGGCAGTGACCCCGCCCAGCAGGTGGGCGAAATAGGCTGCCAGGATCACCCAGAACTGCGGGGTGCGGACGGCCTCTTTCACGGTCCAGTCGACGGCGGTGCGGTAGACGCGGGTGTTGGCCGGCGCGTTCTCGACATCCTCGGCGACGGCCTTGTCGGTCTCGGCGGCGGCGGCGTCCAGCCAGGCCTTGCCGCCCACGAGCGCGGTGCACAGCACGCCGACGACCAGCGAGGCGGCCGCCTGCATCCACCAGTAGGGCCGCCAGGCGCCGCCGGCGATCTCCATTCCCGACAGGGCCATCCACGGCCCGACCACCCCGCCCAGCGAGCCGACGGTGAAATAGATCCCGAACGGCAGGGCGCGCTTCTTGAACAGCATGCCCAGCACGTGGGTGCCGGGGATCAGGGCCATCATCTGGTAGCCGACGCCCAGCAGGGCCGTGCCGAACAGATAGACATAGAGGCCCGGCGTCGCCGCCAGGCACGAGAAGCCCGCCACCATCACCGCCGAGCCGGCCAGGATGGTCGGCCGCACGCCGAGCTTGCGGATCAGCAGGGCCGGCAGCCACGACGAGCCGCCGCAGAACGCCCCCAGCAGGGTGAAGCCGGTGAAGGCCGGGCCGAAGCCCCAGCCCTGCTCCTTGATCATCGCCGGCAGCACCACCCCCAGCGACGAGAAGGTCGAGGCGGTGATCAGAAACAGCAGCAGGGCGAAGACCGACAGGATCAGCCAGGCGCGCCAGGGGGAGGTCGACATCGCAGGGCTCCAAACTCTTTTGTTGGTCGCGTGACGGGCGCCAAAACCGCTGACACTTTTGGCTGTCACGCTCGCGTAGGAGCGACGCGCCCGTTGCAGCGGGCGCGTCGCAGGGGAACTAGAACTTCCGGGACAGGGTCACCCGCCACTCGCGGCCCTTGGAGGGCAGCGCGCCGAGGTTGGCGTAGGTGTCGGCGTCGGGGGTGAAGTAGAGCTTGTCGAACAGGTTATCGACGTTGAGCGTGGCCGTGTACGGACCGTACTCGTAGTAGGCGCTGGCGTTGGCCACGGCGTAGGCCGGATAGACCACCGCGCCCGGCAGCACGCCCGAGGTCTTGGTCACGTGCGTCACGCCCAGCGTGCCGCCGACCTTGCCCCAGTCGTAGGCGTCCGACGTGTAGGAGCCGTAGAGGCTGACCACCGACTTGGGGATCAGGGTGTAGTCGTAGTCGCCGGCGCCGACGACGCTGCTGTAGCTCCACACCACGTACGAGCCGCCGAAGCCGTTGGCGCCCGAGACGCCCGCGGCCCAGGCCGGGATGTACTGGAACGAGGTGTCCGGGCCCTTAACCGAGGTGTGCTGGCTGTTGCCCGAGAAGGTGAAGCTGAAGTGCTCCGAAGCGAGGTAGCGCACTTCCAGTTCGACGCCCTTGGCGCGGGTGCCGGTGACCGTGCCGGCGATGCCGGTCAGCTGGGTGCGGTTCTGGCGGTAACCGGCCAGCGAGCCGACCAGCGTGCCGTTCAGCCACTGGAACTTGACGCCGGTCTCGGCCAGGTCGCCGTCCGACAGCCAGGTGCCGTTGTTGACCAGCCCCGGCGCGATGTCGCCGGCCTGGCTCATCTCCAGCGACGAGGTCTCGGCGTAGGTGATGTAGGGCATCAGGCCCAGCGGCAGCTTGTAGGTGGCGCTGGCGGTGTAGGTCCACTTGCCCTTCGACGCCTTCTGCACGCCGGCGATCGTGTAGGACAGGTAGCCGGTGTCGTTGGAGGTGACGTCGTAGTCGTCGTAGCGGCCGCCGACCATCAGGTTCAGCTTGCCGCCGATCATGATGTCGCTGGTGAAGAAGACGCCGACGTCGCTCCACTGGCTGGAGTTGTCGTTCTCCCACTGCACGCCGTCGCCGGCGTTGAACGGGCTGCCGAGGATGTCGGTGGCCGTGGCCCCGTAGGAGAGATCGCGGCGGTCCAGCGCGATCATGCCGCTGTTGTAGCTTTCGCGGCGGCGGCCGTCGAAGTCGCGGTACGAGGCGCCGACGAACGACTTGGTCTCGACCGCGCCGTCCAGGAAGTCGTGGTCGATGTTGTAGGTCAGGCGGGCTTCCCAGACCTTGCTGTCGAACCAGGCCGGATAGCCGTAGGACGAGAAGCGCTTGTTCTCGAGGTCGTCGTAGAACAGCTGCAGCTTGATCGAGCTGTCGGCGCTGAGGTCCTTGGCCAGGTCCCAGTAGAAGGTGTTGGTGCGGGTCTTCGAGAAGTCGGCCGACGAGACGTAGACCGTGCGCGGCGACAGCTTGGTCGTGCCCACCCCGGTGTCCAGCGTGTGCAGGGCGTCGCTGGTCGGGTAGCCGTAATAGGCCAGGTACATCGACGCGGCGTAGGGGTAGTAGCCGATCTCGTTGGGCGTCAGGCGGCCGTTGCCGTCGCTGTCGGTCAGGCTGGTGTCGCGGCCGGTGATGTAGGTGCCGTTGTCGATCAGGCTTTGCGTCAGGCGGTTCCAGCCGGCCGTCTGCACGTCGCCGTCGGAGTGGTAGAGCATCGCGCCCATGGCGGTGCTCCAGCCGTTCCCCAGGTCGAAGTCGGCCGAGATCTCGCCCGTCTGCCGCTTGGGATAGATGCCGTGGTAGTAGCTGTGGCTGTCCTCGGCCTCGCCGTAGAGATAGACGCCGCCGACCACGTCGCCGAACGACACCGGCAGGCCGACCTGGGCCGTGGCGTTCTTGCGATTGTAGCTGCCGTAGGTGGCCGTCACCTCGCCGGTGGGCTCCGACAGATAGCCGCCTTCGTTCTTGCCCGACTTCGGAATGAAGTTCAGCAGGCCGCCCACCTTGCCGGGGCCGTAGATCGGGGTCGGCGGACCGCGCACGACCTGGATCTGCTCGGCGGCCCCGATCGGGGTGGAGTAGGTGCCGCGGTTCTCGACGCGCTTGAAGCCGCGGAAGTAGTTCTCGGCCAGGGTGCCGCGAATGTTGAGCGAGCCGGGCACGCCGTAGAAGCTGGCGGTGTAGGTGCCGGGCGAGACGGCGGTCAGGCCGTCGATGGTCTCGATGCCGTAGCGCTGCAGGGTCAGGTCGGAGACGAAGCTGGCCGAGCGCGGCGTCTCGATCAGCGGCTTGTCGAGACCGAACACGGTGTTGTTCGGCTGCTTCTCGATCAGGCCGGCCTTGTCGCGGGCCTTGACGACGATCTCGTCGACGGCGTCCGGCGCGGCGACAGGATCGGGCTCGGCCGCGTGAGCGGCGCCGGCCAGAGCGAGCAGAACGGCGGCGGAGCAGCCCGCCAGCAACATCCGTTGGTTCGACATGACGTCCTCGTTCGAGGCCGTCGCACCTTCCGCCCTCGGCGGTTATCCCCAGGGGCGACACCTCTTGGAGAAACCATCGCCTCACCGGTTCCGGACGTCCGGCGCGGCATCTGTAATTTCACTCAAAATGTTCGGGTCGCCCAGGATTTGCCCCGCCCTGCGCGGCTTTCGCCCACGGCGGGACCAGAAAACTTGATCCAGGGCGAACGAGACCGAGACTCAAGCGGCCTTGAAGCCAGGCCTTGGCGATCCGATCTACCGGTCGCTCCCCACGACGCGGGTGGAGCCTGACGAAAATGTAATCTGCGGGCGAACGGCTCAGCTGTTTACAAACGTCTTACAACGCACCACGTTTCTATCCATGGTCGCGCTGAACACACCCCTGAGCGTCAGGTTGTCCGAGGAGGACGCCCTTTTCCTCGCCGGTCTCGAACTGGAGGGCGCGGTGACGGCCAGCGACAAGGTGCGCGGCCTGATCCGCCAGGCCCGCCAGCGCGCCCAGACGCCCGCGACCTGGGACGCCGCCCTGGCCGCCGCCCACGACATCGCCGCCCCGGCCCTGAAGGCCCTGCGCGCGGCCGAGCTGGCCAGCGACCGCCACTCCACCGTCGCCCTGGCCCTGACCACCGCCGTCGAGGAGCTGCTGGCCGTGCTGCTGGCCGCGCCCGCCGAGCTGGCCGGCGGCGATCCCGAACGGCTGGCCCGGCACGAGGCGCGTCTCGTCGACGCCGCCGCCCGCCTGACCGAGCAGATGCTGCGCTGGGGCGTCACCCCCAGCGCCCCCGCCTACGATCCCACGATCGTCTCCCGCCGCGTCGCCGCCCTGGGCGAGCTGACCCGCCTGATCACCGCCGCGGCCGACCGCCCGGCGAGCGCCTGACGAGGACCCGATGGCAGATTCCCTTCGCGCCCGGGTGGGCCGCATCGTCAGCGGCGGAGCCCACGCCCTGATCGACGCCCTGGAAGAGGTGATGCCCGACGCGCTGGGCCAGCAGGCCCTGCGCGAGGTCGACCAGGCCGTCGACGAGGTGCGCGCCGAGCTCGGCCGCGCCATCGCCGCCCGGCACCTGGCCGCCAAGCGCCTGACCGAGCAGTCCAGCCGTCACGACGACCTGTCGGCCCAGATCGAACTGGCCCTCTCGCAGGACCGCGAGGACCTGGTCCGCGCCGCCCTCGAACACCAGCTGGACATCGAGGCCCAGGTCCCGGTGCTGGAGACCGCCGTCGCCGACGCCGCCCAGCGCCAGGCCGAGTTGGAAGGCTACCTGGCCGCCCTGCAGGCCACCCGCCGCGAGATGGCCGAGGACCTGACCGACCTGTCGGCCGCCCGCGCCAAGGCGCCCAAGCCGCCGACCGATGGCGAACTGGCCCAGGGCGCCAAGCTGTCGGAGCTGGAACGCCTGACCCGCCGCCACCGGGTGGAGGAGCGCCTGGCCGCCCTCCGCGCCGCCAGGCAGGAGGGCTGACCGCGATGTGGAGCTTCCTCGCCGCCGACGGCAACACCCTGTTCCTGGCCGCCCTGCTGCTGATGCTGCTGATCGGCGCCGTCGAGGCCGCCGGCCTCGGCGCGGGCCTCGGCCATGACGGCCTCGACGGGCACGACCTGGATCACCCCTCGCTGCTGGGCTGGCTGAACGTCGGCCGCCTGCCGCTCTTGATGATCATCGTCGTCTTCCTGTTCGCCTTCGGGACGCTCGGCCTGGTGCTGCAACAGCTGATCGCCGGCGTGTTCAAACACCCCGCCCCGATCTGGATCGCCGGGCCGCTGGCCGGCGCCGTCGCCCTGCCCTTCACCCGGGTGCTGGGGCGCCTGCTGGCCCGCATCCTGCCCGGCGACGAGACCACCGCCGTCTCGCGCGAGACCCTGGTCGGCCGCGTGGCCACGATCGTCACCGGCCAGGCCAAGGTCGGCTCGCCGGCCCAGGCCCGGGTGCGCGACGCCCACGGCCAGGCCCACTACGTGATGGTCGAGCCCGACGAGGACGGCGAGACCTTCGACCAGGGGACCAGCGTCATCATCGTCCGCAACGCCGGGGCCAGGTTCCTGGCCATCCGCAACGAAAGCGACGCCCTGCGCGAGCGCTGATCCCTTCCTCCCTTTTTCGCTTATCCAAACTTCGGGGGTTACCCACATGCCTGCCTTGATCGAAATCGGCGTCATCGCCGGCGGCAGCCTGCTCGGCCTGCTGATCCTGGGCCTGATCCTGGCCCGCCTCTACAAGCGCGCCTCCAAGGAGACGTCGTTCGTCCGCACCGGCTTCGGCGGCGAGAAGGTGGTGATGAACGGCGGGGCGCTGATCCTGCCGGTGTTCCACGAGACCATCCCCGTCAACATGAACACCCTGCGCCTGGCCGTGGCCCGCAGCGCCGAGCAGGCCCTGATCACCAAGGACCGCATGCGCGTCGACGTGCTGGCCGAGTTCTATGTACGGGTGCAGCCCAGCGCCGAAGCCATCGCCAGCGCCGCCCAGACCCTGGGCCAGCGCACCATGCATCCCGAGCAGCTGAAGGACCTGGTCGAGGGCAAGTTCGTCGACGCCCTGCGCTCGGTGGCCGCCGAACTGACCATGACCGAGCTGCACGAGCAGCGCACCCACTTCGTCCAAAAGGTGCAGCAGGTCTCGTCGGAAGACCTGCTGAAGAACGGCCTGGAGCTTGAGACCGTGTCGCTGACGGGCCTCGACCAGACCGCCATGGAATACTTCAACCCCTCGAACGCCTTCGACGCCGAGGGCCTGACGCGGCTGACCGAGGAGATCGAGCTGCGCAAGAAGCTGCGCAACGACATCGAGCAGGACACCCAGGTGCAGATCCGCACCAAGAACCTCGAGGCCCAGCGCCGCACGCTGGAGATCAGCCGCGACGAGGAATACGCCAAGCTCGAGCAGGAGCGCGAACTGGCCATCCGCCGCGCCGCCCAGGCCGCCGAGGTCTCGCAGAAGGAAGCCGAGAAGTCGCGCGAGGCCGAAGGCGCCAAGATCGCCGCCCAGCAGCAGATCGAGACCGCCAAGATCGAGGCCGACCGGGCCGTGGCCCAGCAACGCATCGCCGTGGAGCAGGAACTGGGCGAGCGCGAGATCGCCAAGGAACGCGCCGTCGAGACCCAGACCATCGAAAAGGCCAAGGCCATCGAGCTGTCCGAGCAGGACCGCGCCATCGCCGTCGCCGAGAAGTCGCGCGCCCAGTCCGAGGCTCAGGCCGACGCCGACAAGGCGCTGGCCCTCGCCGTCGCCGCCGAGGAGCAGGTCAAGACCGTCCGCGAACGCGAAGCCGCCGACCGCCAGAAGATCATCGAGCTGATCGAGGCGACCAAGGAAGCCGAGCGCGAGGCCATCGCCGTCAAGGTCGCCGCCGAGGCCGAGAAGACCGCCGCCGCCGACCGGGCCGAGGCCCTGCGCGAGGAAGCCAAGGGCGCGGCCGACAAGACCCGCATCGGCGCCGAAGCCGAGGCCCAGGCCGTTCGCCTGTCCGCCGAGGCCGCCCGCGTCCGCTACGCCGTCGACGCCTCGGGTCAGGAGGCCCTGAACAAAGCCGCCAACCTGCTGTCGGCCGACCAGGTGGCCATGGCCATCCGCATCAAGCTGATCGAGAACCTCGACCGGATCATCGCCGAGTCGGTGAAGCCGCTGGAAGCCATCGACTCCATCCGCATCGTCCAGGTCGACGGCCTGAACGGCGCGACCGGCGGCGCGGCCAACGACGCCGGCGGCGGTTCGAACGGCGGCGGCAACCTGGCCGACCAGGTGGTCAGCGGCGCCCTGCGCTATCGGGCCCAGGCCCCGCTGCTCGACCAGCTGATGGCCGAGGTCGGCCTGAACGGCGGCGCCCTCTCGGGCCTGACCGCTCCGCTCTCCGAGACCCCGGCGCTGACAGCCGTGGTCGAGGAGGCTCCGGCGCCCCGTCGCGGCAAGAAGGCCAAGCCCGTCGCGATCGCCGCGCCGGTCGAGGTGGAAGAGGTCGAAGCGGAGGAAGAGGACGAGGAGGCGTAAGGGCGCTTCTCAGTCCATCACATCGGAAGCCATCGCCCGGGAAACTCGGCGATGGCTTTTTTGTTTGGAGACCCTCCCCGCTCTTCATCCCGGCCGAAGCGCAGCGCTTTTCGGGATGACGACCGAGTGGGATGTGGAAAGAGCGCTCAGATGCGGTTGTACGGATACCGGTCCCGGATCATCCGCTGGAAGAACCGCCCCTTCGACCGCGATCGCGTGAAGGCGGCGGTCACCCGTTCGGGCACCCCGACATAGACGTACTCGTCACCGTCGATGAAGGTGACGATCAGCTTGCCGTGTTCGGGCTCGTAGTCGATCGCTCGGATCGCGGTGGAATTCACGAGCATGCGCGAGACCTTTCCTGAGAAGGGTTCGGACGGGTGTCTTCGAAGCTGAAAGCGCATGGACGCGGCGGCCGGTTCCGCCTTGGCCCTCACGGCTTTGAGCTTCAACCCTGAATACGCTTAAGCTCCCCCCGCGCGCGCCGCCTTGAGCCGCGTCAAAAGGGGGAAGAACACGCCATGCAAACCCACGCCCTGGTCGCCATCGTCACGCTGGCCGCCCTGATCTGCTACATCTGGATGATCCTGCGGGTCGGCGGCGCGCGTCGCCGCACCGGCATCCAGGCCCCGGCCATGACCGGCGATCCCGACCTCGAACGCCATGTGCGGGTGCAGGCCAACACCCTGGAATGGCTGCCGATCTTCCTGCCGTCGCTGTGGCTGTTCGCCACCTACTGGAACGACCTGTTCGCCGCCGCGGCGGGCGTGGTGTGGATCCTCGGCCGGATCATCTATGCGCTCAGCTACACGGCCGATCCCAAGAAGCGCGGCCTGGGCTTCGCCATCCAGGGCCTGGCGACCTTCGCCCTGCTGCTGGGCGCGCTGGGGCGCGTGATCTGGGTGGCGGTTACGGTGGGGCTCTGACGACGCGCCTCCCGGGATGACGCGACGGCGGCGAAGTTCTATAGCCCCGCCATGGTCCTGCCCGTCGATCCCGCCCGCTACAGCGCCTTCCTGGCGGCCATGTTCGTCATGGCCATCACGCCGGGCCCGGCCAACCTGTTCGCCATCGCCACCGGCATGGAGAAGGGCAAGGGCGCGGCCCTGCTGGGCGTTGTGGGGATGAACAGCGCCAGCCTGTGCTGGTTCGTGGCCGCGGCCCTGGGCCTGGGGGCGCTGATCGCCGCCTTCCCCGCCGCCTTCCACGTGCTGGCCATGGCGGGCGCGGCCTATCTGGTCTGGCTGGGGATCAAGTCGATCATCGGCGCCCTGAAGCCGGCCGCCGGCGAGGGCGCGGCCCTGGCGGCGGTGCGGACCTCGACCGGCCGCTCGGCTTTCCGCGACGGCTTCACCGTGCAGATCGCCAATCCGAAGATCCTGGTGTTCTTCGCCGGCGTGCTGCCGCCGTTCATCGACATCAACCGCCCGCTGGTCCCGCAGCTGATCATGTTCGCCTGCGCCACCATCGGCATGGACCTGATCAGCATGAGCGCCTACGGCCTGGGCGGGGCGGCCCTGGCCACGCGGATGAACGAGCCGTCCTTCCGCAAGGGTTTCGGCCTGGTGGTGGGGGCGCTGCTGATCGGCGCGGCCTGCCTGATCGTCCTTCGCGGATAGGGCCGCGGGTAAGCCCCTTTTTTCGCTTTTGGAAACGGATCGCCTTGGCGAAACCGTAAAGCTGCGCCATCCCTTACGGTACGGGAGTAACGAGTTGTCGCAAAGGAGCGCGCCATGTCCCAGAAAAAGGTCAAGTGGCTCGCGATCGCGGCGGTGGCCGCCGCGCTGAGCGCCTGCGCCACGGCCACCCCCTACCAGCCCGCCGCGCCCGGCCAGAAGGCGTCCGGCGGCTTTTCCGAACTCCGCCTCGAGGGCGACCGCTACCGCGTCACCTTCGCCGGCAACAGCCTGACCGGCCGCGAGACCGTCGAGCGCTACCTGCTCTATCGGGCCGCCGAGCTGACCGTGCAGCAGGGCTACGACTGGTTCGAGACGGCCGACCGCCGCACCGACCGCACGGCCCGCACCGTGATCGACGAGGATCCGTTCATGCGGCCGGGCTTCGGCTACGGCTATCCGTACGGCGCCTGGCGTCCGTCCTGGCGCTACTACGGCCCCCGCTACGGCGGCTGGCGCGCCTGGGACCCGTTCTGGGGCGACCCCTTCTTCGCCAACCGCGCCGAGATCCGCACGATCGAGAAGTTCGAGGCCAGCGCCGAGATCGTCCTGCACAAGGGCTCCAAGCCCTCGGGCGACCCCCGCGCCTACGACGCCCGCGAGATCGTCAAGAACCTCGAGCCGAGCATTCAACGCGCTCCGGCCGGCTGATCCTTTCCTTCTCCCCTTGCGGGAGAAGGTGTCGGCGAAAGCCGACGGATGAGGGGTCTCTCAAACGCAAAACGCCGCGACAGCCGATCAGCTGTCGCGGCGTTTCTGTACGTGCAACCCCTCACCCGACCCCACTTCGTGGGGCCACCCTCTCCCGCAAGGGGAGAGGGATCGTGACTAGGCCACGCAGGCCTCGAAGCCCTTCTTCAGCTCGGCTTCGTCGAGGTCGCGGCCGATGAAGACCATGCGGCTGTAGCGGTTGTCCTTGTCGGTCCAGGGGCGCTGGAAGTCGCCTTCCAGGATCATGTGCACGGCCTGGAACACCAGGCGGCGCTCCTCGCCCTTCACGTCGATGATGCCCTTGGCGCGCAGGATGTCGACGCCCTTGGCGGCCAGCAGGTTGTTGAGCCAGACGGTGATCTTCTGGCCGTCCACCGGCTTGTCGAGCGTCAGGGAGATCCCCTTCACACCGTCGTCGTGGATGTCGCTCTTGTGGTCGTGCCCATGATCATGACCGTGGTCGTGACCGCAGTGCTCGTCATGCACATGGTCATGGTCGTGGTGATGGTGGCCATGATCGTGGCCGCAGTGCTCGTCGTGCACGTGGCCCGGCTCGCCGTGGCCGGGGTTCAGGAAATCCGGCTCCAGCTCGGTGATCCGCTCTAGGTCGAAGCTGTGCTTGCCGATGATGGCGCTCAGCGGAACGTTCGAGCGCTGGGCGCGGTGGATCGGGGCCAGCGGGTTGATCTTGCGGATCCGGGCCTCGACGTGGCGCAGGTCGTTCTCGTCCACGAGGTCGGTCTTGTTGAGCACGATCTGGTCGGCGAAGGCGATCTGCTCGACCGCTTCCTTGGAGTCCGACAGCCGCAGCATGATGTGCTTGGCGTCGACCAGGGCGGTGACCGAGTCGAGATAGGTGCGGGCCTTGACGTCCTCGTCGACGAAGAAGGTCTGGGCCACCGGGCCCGGATCGGCCAGGCCCGTGGTCTCGACGACGATGGCGTCGAAGCCGCCCTTGCGCTTCATCAGGCCGGAAAGAACCCGGATCAGGTCGCCGCGCACCGTGCAGCAGACGCAGCCGTTGTTCATCTCGAACACTTCTTCGTCGGCCCCGACCACCAGGTCGTTGTCGATGCCGACCTCGCCGAACTCGTTGACGATCACGGCGTAGCGCTTGCCGTGCTCCTCGGTGAGAATGCGGTTGAGCAGCGTGGTCTTGCCGGCGCCGAGATAGCCGGTCAGCACGGTGACGGGGATCTTGCCGGGGGCGGAAGCGGTCTGGGTCATGGCCGCTATTTAGGGGGCCGGACGCGGAAGCGAAAGTCAGGTCTTCAGGAACGCCACCGCCAGGCCGACCAGCACCAGGGCCGCGCCGAGGATCGTCTCCTCGTAGCGCTCCAGCCAGTCGAGGTTCAGGCGGCGCACGCCGGCCAGGGAAAGGCCCGTGAACAGCAGCATCCCCGCGGCCGTCGCCGCCAGCAGCACGACGCTGAGCAGCAGGAACGCGGCCCAGCCGTGCTTCATGCCGGCCAGGTAATAGGGCAGGAAGGCCTCGCAGGGCGACAGGGTCAGCAGCACCACCAGGGCCATGATCGCCGCCCGGTCCGAGGTGTAGGCCTTGCGGCCGGCCTCGGGCAGGCCGTGGCTGTGACGGCCCCGCGCTATATAGAAGAGACCGACGGCGACCATCAGCCCGCCGACCACCCAGTGGAACAGGCCGCCCAGCTTGGGCTCCAGCGCCAGGCCCGCGATCACCAGAAAAAGGCCCAGCAGGATGGTCAGGGCCACGTGGCCCAGGCCCGCCAGCAGGGTCACGCTCAAGGTGCGCGCCGCCGACCATTTCTGCGCGCGGCCGACCAGCACGAACGGCAGCCAATGGGTTGGCAGGGCCGCATGCAGGAAGGCCACCATGAAGCCGGTGGCCGCGATCGAGGCGAAGAAGGCGGACGTCACGCCCGCGCTATAGCCTGTTACAAAATAACGAGCCAGAGGACTCGTGCGCCGGCGGCTGCTTGCCTCGCCTGGCGCTGGTAGAAGCGTGGCCATGACGCCCGGTCCGGAACTGCAAGCCGCCATCGACGCGGCCTATGATGTGTTCGCCGCTTACCGCCGCCCCGGCCGGCTGGAGGCCGCGCCGGCGCGCGACCCGGACCGCATCCTGGCGGACCTGACCTCCGCGCCGCTGCGCGCGCTGAGTTCCGAACGGATCAGCTATTACGCCGGCAAGGCCATGACCACGGTCGGCGACGACAGGAACTATCGTCACTTCCTGCCGCGGCTTCTCGAACTCGCCGCCCAGGACGACTGCGGCGACATGGGAACCGATCCCGAAGGCCTGGCCCGCAAGATCGTCTACGGCGACTTCCAGAAGTGGCCGCGCGACGAACGGGCGGCGGTGATCGGCGTATTCACGGCCGCCGCGCGCCAGGCGATCGGCGAGGCGCTCGACCAGGCGACCCCGGAGCCGTGGCTGATCGGGCTGGGCGAGCTTGGCGAATCCGTTTCGCCGCTTCTGCAGGCCTGGCTGGCCGCCACGTCTGTGGACGCGGGGCTGCACCTGGTCGAGGCGGTCCGGTCAGAAGCCTTCCGCGGCCCCCACCGCGACAGCTTTTTCCAACCCGATCCGGAGGCGCTGGCCGTGCGACTCTGGCTGCGAGGTCCTGCGGTCCGCGAACGGCTTGAAACCCTGCTTTCGGAAGTTCCTGAAGACGAGATCTGGCGCGTCGAGGCCGCCCTGATCGAAAGCGCGGCGGCCGACTGACCCGGGCCGGTGGCGGGGCCGCATGTTGAATCTCGTCAAGCGCTTGAGAGGCGTCCTTGGCCGTTGACTCACAGCCTTTCGGCGCTATAAGTGCGCCCCTCTCGCCCGCCGGGTCTCCTCGCGGGCGTTCCGTTATTTTGCGAACAGCACGTTATTTAAGGCGCTAACCTATGTACGCGGTCATCAAAACCGGCGGCAAGCAGTACCGGGTCCAAGCCGGCGACCTGCTGGTCGTCGAGAAGCTCGACGGTCAACCTGGCGCGGAAGTCGCGTTCGGCGAAGTTCTGCTGCTGGGCGAAGGCGAGGCCGTGACGGTCGGCGCCCCCACCGTTGACGGCGCCGTCGTCAACGCCACCCTGATCGAAACCCGCAAGGGCGAGAAGGTGAAGATCTTCAAGAAGATCCGCCGTCAGGGCTACCGCCGCACCCGCGGTCACCGCCAGACCGAGTCGGTCCTGCGCGTGACGTCGGTTTCGGGCGCCGGCAAGGAAACCAAGTGGGACGGCGCGATCGACCTGACCCCGAAGGTCATCCTCGACGCCCGCGCCCGCGGTCTCGGCGACGCCGCCGTGCCGGCCACCATCCCGGAAGCTCCGGTGAAGGCCGAAGCCGCCCCCGCTCCGAAGAAGAAGGCCGCGCCGAAGAAGGCCGCGGCTTCGGAAGCTCCGGAAGCTGAAGCTTAAGATCCGCCAGGGTCTTTTTTGGAATTGATCTGACCCAGGTCCGCTCGCGGAAACCGGGTCGAAGATTAGGAGAGCATCATGGCTCACAAGAAATCTGGCGGCTCGTCGAGCAACGGTCGCGACTCGGAATCGAAGCGCCTTGGCGTAAAGAAGTTCGGCGGCGAGAAGGTTCTCGCCGGCAACATCCTCGTGCGTCAACGCGGCACCAAGTTCTACCCGGGCGCCAACGTCGGCATCGGTAAGGACCACACCCTCTTCGCTCTCGTGCAGGGCGCCGTGGGCTTCGTGACCAAGAAGAACAACCGTACCTACGTGACCGTGGCCCCGGTGGCCCAGGCCGCCGAATAGTACGATCAGAAGTCTCCCTTCGGATCGTGCTTCCAAAAGAAGACGATCCGGACGCGACGAATACGAAGCGGGCAGTCCGGACGCCGGACTGCCCGCTTTTGTTTTGTCCACGCTCCACGAAATAGCCCCACCATGGCAATTGGAGCGTCACGGTCCCGCACTATCTGAAGCCTGTCGGAGCGACGGCCTCGGCGTGAAGAAGGACCGGGAAAGGGAGACGCGCCATGTGCGTGATCGAAAGAAGCCCCGTCATCGAGACGCGGCGGCTGACCTTGCGGGCTCCGGACATGTCCGACGCGCCGCGCATCGCCAGCCTGGGCGCTGACTACGCCATCCCGAAGATGACCACCCGCATGCCCTGGCCCTACGCCCTGGGCGACGCGGAGGAGTTCGTGGCCCGCGTGCAGTCGCAGGACTGGAGCCGCGCGGCCACCTTCGCCATCGAGCTGGAAGACGCCGGCGTCGTCGGCGTGCTGGGCTTCTTCCCCAACGAGGACGGCCGGCTCGAGGTCGGCTACTGGATCGGCCGGCCGTTCTGGGGCCGGGGCCTGGCCACCGAAGCCCTGCAGGGCGGCCTGTCCTGGGCCGCGCACGACTGGCGTCGCAAGCTGGTCGTCGCCGGCCACTTCGCCGACAACCCCGCCTCGGGCGAGGTCCTGATCAAGGCCGGCTTCCTCTATACGGGCGTCGTCGAGGACAAGCCGTCGGTGTCGCGCGGCGCGAGCGTGGCGACGCGGATGATGGTGTGGCTGGCTTAGGCCGGCCCGCCTCCTACTTCCGTGTTCCCATCTTCAGGACGGGCCCCTCCGCCAGACGCGGCGGACTTGCGCGCGCGTTTCTCGGCGCGCCTTGCCTTCTCGCGCGCCCGTATCCGATCCCAGTACGCGCTGTGGCGCTTGACCCAGAAGACGTTCAACACGGCGAACGGAATGGACCCCCAAAGCGCCGCGAACAGCCCTCGTGCGACCCAGCCTCCCTGGAGCAAGCAGGCGCTGCAGGGGTAAGCGAGCGCAAAGCGGAGCACCACGCCGACGCGCCCCGGCGTATCCGCCAGGCGTCCGATACAGGGTTCGAGCAGCGCGGGGCTGCAGGCGACGATGAAGGCGAGAACGAACGGCAGAGCGATCGGCAACCACCGACCAGGCGGGATGCCGGCGCTCTTTCTTATTTCCCGCTCTTCATTGGTAAGACGACGCACGACGTCAGCCTCACACGCGAATCCGGCGGCCGCAACGGGTCGTGAGCGCCTTCGCCGCGACGGGAGGTAGAGGCGAGACGCCGCATGATATAGAATGCACACCCATAATATGGGAGGCATCATGCATCGTCGCGTTCTGTCCGGTCTGGCGCTCGCCCTGGCCCTTACGGCGCCCGCCGCCGCTTTCGCCGAGGCCAAGAAGCCCCTCTATCGCGACCCGGTGTTCGACGGCGCCGCCGACGTCGCCATCGCCTGGGACAAATCGGACAAGCTTTGGCGGATGTTCTACACCAACCGCCGCGCGACACTGAAGCTGGACGACCCCAAGGACGTGGCCTGGCTGCACGCCACCGCCATCGGCGTGGCGACCTCGAAGGACGGCCTCTCCTGGAGCTACGCCGGCACGGCCAACATCCCGACCGCCTGCACCGGCGAGACCCTGTGGGCGCCGGAGATCTTCACCGAGAACGGCGTCCACCACATGTTCCTGACCGTGGTGCCGGGGATCTTCCATCGCTGGAACCTGCCGGAAGCCGGCGCGAAGATCGTCCACCTGACCTCGACCGATCTCAAGGCCTGGACCTGCGCCGACACCCTCGACCTCGGCTCGGACCGGGTGATCGACGCCGGCGTCATCAAGGCGCCGCAGGGCGGCTATCGCCTGTGGTTCAAGGACGAGCGCAAGAACAGCCGCATCTTCTTCGCCGACAGCCCGGACCTGAAAACCTGGACCCGCCAGCCGACCTTCGTCGCCGATTTCGCCGGCGAGGGTCCCAAGGTGTTCTTCTTCGAAGGCTGGTGGTGGATGATCGCCGACGCCTGGAAGGGCCTGGCCGTGCTGCGGTCCAAGGACGCCGTGACCTGGGAGCGCCAGCCGGGCTTCATCCTCGACAAGCCGGGCGCGGCGCCCACCGACCGCGACCTGGGCCACCACCCCGACGTGGTCGTCAACGACGGCCGGGCGCTACTCTACTACTTCGTCGGCCAGGGCAAGGAAGACGAGGCCAAGACCGACCCGGTCTGGAACCAGCGCACGGTGATCCAGCTGGGCGAGCTGAAGGTGGTGGACGGCTGGCTGGCCGTGGATCGCGAGGCGGTCGTGAGCAAGGGGCTGAAGGGGCCCAAATGATCCCTCTCCCCTTGCGGGAGAGGGTGGCCTCCGAAGGAGGTCGGGTGAGGGGTTGCACGAACAGAAACGCCGCGAAAGCCGATCAGCTTTCGCGGCGTCTGACGTTTGAGAGACCCCTCATCCGTCGGCTTCGCCGACACCTTCTCCCGCAAGGGGAGAAGGACCAGGTCAGGCCGCCCGGTGGGTGTGGATCACCTTCTGCGGGCCTTCGCGGAAGCGCTTTTCAGCCGTGACGATCCGCTCGCACAGGGCGTCGAGGTCGCTGAGCAGCGAATAGGTGGCGTAGATCGGGATTTCCATCATCGCCACCTGCGCCCGGGGCATGAACTCGCAGTACTTCTTCCACGAGATGTGGCTGTCGCGGGCGTTCATGGCGCGCTGGCCGAGCGGGTTCCAGAGGTCGAGATCGACCAGCTCATCACGGCATTCCTTCATCACCGGCAGGGCGATGTAGAGGAACAGGAAGGTCGGGGTGGCCGCGCGGCTGAACTGCGGCTGCACCTGCATGTGCCAGATGCGGAAGGCCTCGAAGAAGTTGGCCTTGCGGGTCGGATCCGGCGGCAGCCAGGTGGCTTCCTGGTTGATCACCTCGGCGGCGCTGGCGGCGCGCTTGACCAGTTCGTCGGCGCTGCGGCCGCCGGCCATGGTCTTGGACAGGGCCGCGACGGGGATGTTCAGCTTCTTGGCGACGTCGGTGAAGCTGACCTGCTGGCCGCCCATCGGGGTGAACTGGCCGAAATTGGGGGCGTTGGGAGCCTTGGCGCGGCGGATGGCGGCGGCCTCGTGCTCGATCTTCTGGGCCTCGCGCTTCTTCTCGGCCTGGAGGCGATCGAAATCGGCCTCGTGCGCGGCCTGCTCTTCCGGCGTCATCCAGCGGGCGCGACCGGGTCCGTAGGTGCGCTCGAGCCGGTTGATCAGGACCAGGACATGGTTTTCGGACGGCCGGGTGCCGATGTCGCCGAGGAAGGCGCGGAAGTCGCGCCAGGTGCCGGTCACGCCGGTGCCGCGGCTCATCAGGATGTTGCGATGGATCGAGGCCTCGCCGGCGTATTTCCGGCAAAGCGTCTGCAGAGTCAGGTCCTTGAGGTCCTGATCCAGTTCGCCTCTGACGTTCGCATCCGTCGACAACGTCAGCCTCCCCCTCCACGAGAAATAGAGAATTTTCGCCCCGGGACCGTTTGTCGCACCCGTACGTTTAACATTTCGTCACGATACCGAACAGCGTTCAAGGCAGCGTTTGTTTGTCGCAATCCCGACACGGGAAGCGTCCGAACGCACTTTCTCGAGGTTGCGCCAAGTCCATTTTACTCGACGCGAAACCCGTGTTGAGACAAAAGACGCCCATGAAATTCCTGGATCAATGCAAGATCTTCATCCGCTCCGGAAACGGCGGCGGCGGGTCGGTGTCTTTCCGACGCGAGAAGTACATCGAATACGGCGGCCCCGACGGCGGGGACGGCGGTCGCGGCGGCGACATCTGGATCGAGGCCGTCGAAGGCCTGAACACCCTGATCGACTACCGCTACCAGCAGCACTTCAAGGCCGGCACCGGCGTGCACGGCATGGGTCGCCAGCGCCATGGCGCGGCCGGCGACGACATCCTGCTGAAGGTCCCGGTCGGCACCGAGGTGCTGGAAGAGGACAAGGAAACCCTGATCGTCGACCTCGACACGGCGGGCATGCGCGTGCAGCTGGCCAAGGGCGGCAACGGCGGCTGGGGCAACCTGCACTTCAAGGGTCCGGTCAACCAGGCCCCCACCTGGGCCAACCCCGGCCAGGAAGGCGAGGAGCGCTGGCTGTGGCTGCGGCTGAAGCTGATCGCCGACGTCGGCCTGGTGGGCCTGCCCAACGCCGGCAAGTCGACCTTCCTGGCGGCCGCCAGCGCCGCCAAGCCGAAGATCGCCGACTATCCCTTCACCACCCTGACCCCCAACCTCGGCATGGTCGACCTGTCGACCAGCGAGCGCTTCGTCCTGGCCGACATCCCCGGCCTGATCGAAGGCGCGTCGGAAGGCGCGGGCCTGGGCACCCGGTTCCTGGGCCACGTCGAACGCTCGGCGACCCTGATCCACCTGGTGGACGCTACCCAGGACGACATCGTCGGCGCCTGGACCACGATCCGCGGCGAACTCGAAGCCTATGGCGACGAGCTGGCCGACAAGTCCGAGATCCTGGCGCTCAACAAGATCGACGCCCTCGACGAGGAGACCCTCGCCGAGAAGATCGCCGAGCTTGAAGAGGCGGCCGGCGTCCGGCCGATGCTGGTCTCGGGCGTCTCGGGCCAGGGCGTGACCGAACTGCTGCGCGCCGCCTACCGCCAGGTGCGCGAGCGTCGCGGCGAGGTCATTCCCGACGACGAGGACGAAGGGCCGATCGAGGAGACGCCGGGGGGCTGGCGGCCGTGAACCTGGGGGTCGGGGGACCGCTGGGCCAGGCCCGGCGGATCGTGTTCAAGGTCGGCTCGGCCCTGCTGGTCGACGCCGCCACCGGCGCGGCCAACAAGGGCTGGCTGGAGGCCTTCTGCGCCGACGCCGCGGCCCTGCGCGCGGCCGGCAAGCAGGTGGTCGTGGTCTCGTCCGGCGCGGGGGCCCTGGGTCGCCGACGCCTGGGCCTCTCCGGCCGCAAGACCACCCTGCCGGAAAAGCAGGCCGCCGCCGCCGCCGGCCAGAGCCTCTTGATGCGGGCCTGGGAGGAGGCGTTCGAGCCGCACGGCGTCGGCGTCGCCCAGATCCTGATGACCCGCGACGACACCGAGATCCGCCGCCGCTGGCTGAACGCCCGCGCCACGGTCGAGACCCTGCTGTCGCTGGGCGTGGTGCCCGTGGTCAACGAGAACGACACGGTGGCCACCGAAGAGATCCGCTACGGCGACAACGATCGCCTGGCCGCGCGCGTCGCCCAGCTGGCCGGCGCCGACCTGCTGGTGCTGCTGTCCGACATCGACGGGCTCTACACGGCCGATCCGCGCCGCGACCCGACCGCCACCCACATCGCCCGCGTCAGCGAGATCACCCCGCAGATCGCCGGCATGGCCGAGGGCGCCAACGCCTCGGCCGGGGTCGGCACCGGCGGCATGGCCACCAAGATCGCCGCCGCCCGCATCGCCCGGGCCGCCGGCTGCGCCACCCTGATCACCCTGGGCTCGCGCCCGCGCCCGCTGGCCGCCATCGAGGAAGGCGCGCCCGCCACCCTGATCGAGGCCGGGGCCTCGCCCGCCGCCGCCTACAAGGCCTGGATCGCCGGCTCGCTGGCCCCCCAGGGCTGGGTGACGATCGACGCCGGCGCCGCCGCCGCTCTCGCCAAGGGCAAGAGCCTGCTGGCCGCCGGGGTGCGCGCTGTGGAAGGTCCGTTCGACAAGGGCGACGCCGTCCGCGTCCGCGACGAGACCGGCCAGGAAGTCGCCCGGGGCCTCGTCCGCTACGACAGCGCCGACGCCCACAAGATCGCCGGCCTGCGCAGCGACGCCATCGAGGCGGAGCTGGGCTTCACCGAAGGCCCGATGATCCACGCGGATGATCTGGCGGTGGGCGGCTGAAGAAAATCCTCCCCCTCTGGGGGAGGTGGCCCGGAGGGCCGGAGGGGGGACGTTTTCAGCTTCCGAAGAGATGGCCGATTTCGCGCCACTCCCCTCTCCGTCGGCTTCGCCGACACCTCTCCCACAGGGAGAGGGTCCCTATTACCGATGCGGGTTCTCGAAGATCTCTTCGATCGGCCGCTCGAACACGGCGGCGATGCGGTAGGCCAGGTCGAGCGAGGGGTCGTGCTTCTCGGTCTCCAGGGCGTTGACCGCCTGGCGCGAGACGTTCAGCACCTGGCCCAGCTGCTCCTGGGTCCAGCCGCGCTCGACGCGCAGCAGCTTCAGGCGGTTCTTCAACGCGTGCTCCGGACGAAGACGGTCGTCAGGCCGAACATGGCCCAGAACAGCGGCAGGATCAGCCAGCCCGGGGCGTGCGGGGCGTGGGCATAGCTCTCGCCGAAACCCCAGCCGGTGAACAGGGCTATGGACAGGCCGGCGGCGATGATGAACTGGCGCGCCAGAAGGCCGCGCACGAACTCGTCGGACTCGGCCATCAAAGCCAGCAGCGCCCAGATCTGTCCGACCACCGGCGCGGCCACCACGAGGGCCAGCGTCCAGGCCGCGACCGGGTTGGCGCCCACTTCGTCGAAGGCCCCGAAGATCGCGCCCATGTTGACCAGCACGTAGGGGATGGTGAAGGCCGCGATGCGGATCGTGTAGCGCTTCTGCGCCGAGGTCTGGAATTTACCGATGGCCAGCATGGCTCGCCTCCCGTTGATGTAAGGCAAACCTGACACGGCCAAAATGTCATGTCAACCTGACATCATGTCAGGAGAACACGACATCACTTCGGATAGGGCGTCAGCGAATAGGGCCGCGCGTCGGCCTTGGCGCCCCAGGCCTTGTTCGGCGTCGCGCCCATGGTGAAGACCAGCTCGCCGCCGGCCCGGATCTCGGCGTCGCGCAGGAAGACACGGTCCAGCGGCTTGCCGTTCAGGGTGACCCTGGCGACGTAGGGATGGGCGTCCGACAGCCCTTCGGCGCGCACCGTGAAGCGCTTGCCGCCGTCGAGGGTCAGCACCGCCCGCTCCACGAACGGCCGGCCAATGACATATTCGTTCGAGCCCGGGGCGACGGGGTAGAAGCCCAGCGCCGTGAACACCAGCCAGGCCGACATCTGGCCCAGGTCGTCATTGCCCGAAAGACCCTCGGGCGTCGGCCTGTACTGGCTCTCGACGATCTGCTTCAGGCGCGCCTGGGTCCGCCACGGCGCGCCGGCATAGGCGTACATGTAGGCCACGTGGTGGCTGGGCTCGTTGCCGTGGATGTACTGGCCGATCAGGCCGGCGATGTCCTCGGCGTGCGAGTAGTCGAGCTTGGAGTTGTCGTACTCGAACATGGCGTCGAGCTTCTTCACGACCGCCGCGTCGCCGCCCATCGTGGAGACGAGGCCGCCCAGGTCGTGCGGGGCGAACCACGAATACTGCCAGGCGTTGCCCTCGGTGTAGTCGGAGCCGTAGTTGATCGCCGTCGGGTCGAAGGGCTCGCGGAACGTCCCGTCGCTCTTTCGCGCCCGCAGGAAGCCGGTCTTGGCGTCGAAGCTGTTGCGCCAGTTCAGCGAGCGCTTCTCGAAGGTCGCCGCGATATCGGCCCTGCCCAGCGCCTTGGCCATGCGGGCGATGGCCCAGTCGTCGAAGGCGTATTCGACGGTCTTCGACGCCGCCTCCGGCTCACGGTCGATCGGCACGTAGCCGAGGGCCATGTAGTCGGAGAGCCCGCCATAGGGGCCGTAGGTCGCGCTCTTGACCATGGCCTCCAGCGCCGCGTCGGCGTCGATCCCGCGGATCCCCTTCAGCCAGGCGTCGGCGATCACCGGCACGGCGTGATAGCCGATCATCGTCCAGGTCTCCTGGCCGTGGAACGCCCAGACCGGCAGGATCCCGTAGGGGCTGACCTTCTGCGAGGCGACCAGCGAATTGACGAAGTCGGCGTTGCGCCGCTGCGGCTGCACCAGGGTCAGCAGCGGATGCTCGGCGCGGAAGGTGTCCCACAGCGAAAAGGTCGAGTGGTAGGTGAAGCCTTCAGCCTGATGCACCGCGTTGTCGGGCCCGCGCCAGCGGCCATCGACGTCGCCGGAGACGCTCGGGGCGATCAGGGCGTGATAGAGGGCGGTGTAGACGTTGGTCCGCATCGGGGCGGGCGCCGCGACATCGAGCGCGCCCAGCGCCTTCTCCCAGTCGGCCCGGGTGCGCATCCGAAGACCGTCGAAGTCGAAGCCCTTCTCGTCGCTGTCGAGATTGGCCAGGGCCCCGGCCTCGTCGACGGTCGAGATCGCCACCTTGGCCACAAGCGGCCCGTCGATCTGGCCGAAGTCGAAGACGCCGACCAGGGCGCGGCCTTCGAGCTGGGCGCGGTCGCCGCCGGTGCGGCCCGGCTGCTTGAAGCCCTTGTAGGGGACGTCGGTCTCGGTGCTGGTCAGGGAGCGGCCGACCATCGGCCGGCTGAAGCGGATGGCGAAATAGAGCTGCCGGCCCGGCGCCCAGCCCCGCGTCTCGCGCATGCCGGTGACCGTCCCGTCGTCGCGCACCCGGATCCGCGACCAGGAAACCTTGCCCGGATAGTTGTAGATCGAGCTTCGCAGGTCGAGCAGCACCTGGGCCCGCGCGCCCTTCTCGAAGGCGTAGCGGTGCAGGCCGGTGCGCACGCCCGCCGTCAGCTCGGCCCGCACCCGGCTGTCGGTCAGGTTGACGGCGTAGTAGCCGGGCTGGGCGACCTCGCCGTCGTGGGTGAAGCGCGAACGGTAGCCCGAGCCGGGGACCTTCGGATCGCCGGGCTCCAGCCTGGCCTCGCCGCTGACCGGCGCCAGCAGGATGTCGCCGAGATCCGAATGGCCGCTGCCCGAGAAGTGGGTGTGCGAGAAGCCGAGAATGGTCGGGTCCGAGCGCCGATAGCCGGCGGCGCGGGCGTAACTCTGCTTGAACGGCAGGACGTCGGTGTCGGGCGACAGCTGCACCATGCCGAACGGCGCTGCCGCCCCCGGGAAGGTATGCCCCTCCCCGTCCGTGCCGATGAACGGATCCACGGCCTCGTAGGGGGTCTTGTCGGGGATCTGGGCCGGAGCCCGAGCGAGAGCAGGAGTCGCGCAAAGGGCTACGAGCGCGGCAAGCACCAATCCAGGACGCATGGCTTCCTCCTCACAGAAGAAAGCAAACCTAGATGGAGCGAGCCGCGCAGCGCTAGCCTCGCCTACATCTGCACATCCATGACCACCTCGGCCGCTTTCCGCACACCGCCATCGTCATAGGCCACCTCAAAGCGATTGATCCCCCGAACGAAGTGTTTCGCCAACGCCTTCGCGCCGATTGCAGCGATCGCCGAGGTTCGACCTTCCTTGGACTGAATATCACTCACAGCCAGAGTGAGAGGTTCGACACTCTTTCCGTTGACGTTGTCGATAACGAATTTGGAGGGCAACGCCCCTTCAAGCGAGATCTTGATCTTGAAGGTGTCGTGCTTGGGCTGATCCAAGAAGTCGTCCAGCATGAACTCCGCATCGAAACCGCCCGCCAAGCCCGACAAATCAACGACACGCTGGTTGGAAACAGGCGCAACCTCGAGCCGCAGGGCGTTCACGGTAGCGACGTCGAACACGGTGCCCGGCGGCAACTCGGCATTACCTCCCGGCACGAACAACACCGGCCAAAGCAGTAACAGACCAACAGTCCAAACGACGGCCTTATGGCCCGAACCTTCCTTATGGTAGCCGCCCGAAAGCATGACGATCTGCCCGTCAACCGAACGGGTCTCCACGCCTCCGATCGAGATGTTGCCCTGCGTACCTCCCATGTTGCGGCGCTTAACCTTGTCCACGCGGCAGGTCGCCGGGGTGCCGCCTTTAATGAAAATGACGCCACGGCTCTCGACATCGCGCCACACGCGACAACCAACGACCGTGCCGACATCGCCGCCTCCCCGTGCACTGGAGACGCCCTCATCTAGGGTCAGAAATAATCGCGTGCCGGCATCCAGCACAGGGACTGGCGCAGCCGAAGCTGTACCCACGCCCATTTGTAGCGCCGCAACGATCGCGGCGGCAGCCATCACCTTCTTCATTTGCCTCCCCCCTTTTGAGATGCAGCCATCAACTTAGAAGGTGATCGCTCGCCGAGTCCATTCACCTCCCAATAGGTCCGCTGAAAGCGCGCATACCCTTTTGCCATTCCCCCCGAGGCCCAAAGCGCCTAGGTAAGGCTCACTCTGAGCATATCCGGGGACGGACGAGCCATGGACGACGCGGCCGGTGGCCTGCAGGCGACGATGAGAGCGATGGGCCAGGCGGCTCGCGAGGGCGCGCGCGCGCTGCGCCTCGCCACGCCAGCCCAGCGCACCGCCGCCCTGACCGCCATCGCCGCCGCCATCCGCGCCGACGCCCCCGCCATCCTGGCCGCCAACGCCCGCGACCTGGAGAAGGCCGGCAAGAACGGTCTGACCGCGCCGATGATCGAGCGGCTGATGCTGAACGAGGCCCGCCTCGAAGGCGTGGCCGCTGGCGTCGAGGCCGTGGCCGCCATCCCCGACCCCCTGGGCGTGGAGACCTCGCGCTGGACCCGGCCCAACGGCCTGGACATCGCCCGCGTGCGCACGCCGATCGGCGTCATCGCCATGATCTACGAGAGCCGTCCGAACGTGACGGCCGACGCCGCGGCCCTGACCCTGCGCTCGGGCAACGCCGTGATCCTGCGCGGCGGCTCGGAGTGCTTCGAGTCCAACCTCGCCATCCACGGCGCGGTGCTGAAGGGGCTGGAGGCCGCCGGCCTGCCGGCCCAGGTCGTGCAGATGGTGCGGACCACCGACCGCGCCGCCGTCGGCGCCATCCTCTCGGGCCTGGACCGGTCGATCGACCTGATCATCCCGCGCGGCGGCAAGAGCCTGGTCGCCCGCGTCCAGGCCGAGGCCCGCGCCCCGGTGCTGGGCCACCTGGAAGGCCTCAACCACGTCTTCGTGCACGCCGCCGCCGACCTGAAGAAGGCCGCCGACATCGTGCTGAACGCCAAGATGCGCCGCGTCTCGGTGTGCGGCTCGGCCGAGACCCTGCTGATCGACCGCGCGGCCGCCGCCAGGCTGCTGCCGCCGATCGCCGACGTGCTGATCAAGGCCGGCTGCGAGATCCGCGGCGACGCCGCCTCGCGCGCCATCGAGCCCGACCTCAAGGCCGCCAGCGTCGAGGACTGGACCACCGAATACCTCGCCCCGATCATCGCCGTGGCGGTGGTCGACGGGGTCGAGGGCGCGGCCGAGCACATCGCCACCTACGGCTCGGGCCACACCGACGCCATCGTCACCGAGGACGCGAACGCCGCCGAGGCCTTCGTCGCCAAGGTCGACAGCGCCATCGTGCTGGTCAACGCCTCGACCCAGTTCGCCGACGGCGGCGAGTTCGGCTTCGGGGCCGAGATCGGCATCGCCACCGACAAGCTTCACGCCCGCGGCCCGGTTGGGGCCGAGCAACTGACGACGTTCAAGTATGTGGTTCGCGGGACCGGCCAGACTCGTCCCTGAGGCCGGTCGTCCCAGCGCCCAGCGCCTCGGCTTCCACCTGGAGGCCGGGATGCGCGTCGGGCTGTTCGGCGGCAGCTTCAACCCGGCGCACGAGGGCCACGCCCACGTGGCCGAGACCGCCATGCATCGCCTGGGCCTGGACCGGGTGATCTGGCTCGTCTCGCCGCAGAACCCGCTGAAGTCCTCGCACGAGACCCGCCCCCTGCCCGAGCGCATGGCCCAGGCCCGCAAGTGGGCGCGCGGCTCGGGCATGATCGTCTCCGACGCCGAGACGCGCCTCGGCTCGCAGTACACCATCGACACCCTGCGGGTGCTGAAGGCCCGCTATCCCGGCGTGAAGTTCGTCTGGGTGATGGGCGCCGACAGCCTGGCCACCTTCCACCGCTGGCGCGGCTGGACCCAGATCATGCGCTCGGTGCCCGTGGCCGTGGTCTCGCGGCCGTGGGCGGCGCTGAAGGCCCGCACCTCGCCGGCCGCCCGCCGCTTCGCCTTCGCCCGCCGCCCGGCCAGCGCCGCGTCCACGATCGCCGACGCCGACACGCCGGCCTGGGTCTACCTCACCGGCCCGCTGAACTTCGCCTCGTCGACGGCGCTTAGGGCGCGGCCGCCCAAGGGTTAGGCTGGATCACGCCCTAGTGCGGCGCGATCGGCCCTGTCCACAGGGTGGCGACGTCGCCGTCGGACGCGATCGAAAGCGTCCATCCCGTCCGTCCGGCCATCTCGCCGTTCAGCGTCAGCGAACCGCCTTCCGAGCCATGGACGCTTCTCAGGTCCTCCAGCCGCACCTGGGCGATGTCGCAGCCGGGATGCGCGCAGCTGAACCGCCAGCGGCCGGGCGCGGCCAGCAGATCCGCCAGCCGCTTCACGCCGAGGCTCGCCACCGCGTCGGACGACGCCTTGAACGGCGGCCAGCCGGCCCCCGCGCAGTCACGACCGCCCGGGGCGACAAGCAGATAGCCGTCGGCCACCGACAGCCGGTCGGCGACGCTGGGCGGATCGACGCGACGGACGGCTCCATCGGCGGCCACGGGCTCGAAAAGGATCGTCAGGGTCTGCTGGCGGCAAACGCGGTCGGCGATCGGGCGCGGCGCCATCCGCACGTTGATCTTCCGCAGGGCGTAGGCTTCGGGCGTCCCGTCCTCGATATGGACGGAGGGATCCGCGCCCACGGCCTGGGCCAGCACGCGAGCGACAAGCTCGGCCGACGGCAGATCGCGGACCTCTTTCAGCGTCAGTCCGTTCTCGCCCGCCAGGGCCGCGACCGGCGACGACGCGATCAGCAGCAGCCCCGCCGCCCAGCTCGAAAACCCGCCTCCACGCACGATTCACCCCTCCTCCAACCGCCGCAATATAGCCCGCCGCCGCCCTGCGACCACGATCCCCCTCACGTTTCGAGTCTTTCCGTGCTAAGGGAGGCTTTGCGCGAAGCCAATAAGGAGCATTCCGCTGCGTAGCGACCCCGCGCCGACGGCGCACGAGGGACCGGCTGGAGCCGAATCCTCGACTGAAAATCCGACGCTCAGTACGGACCTGAACATCAAGGCGCTCGAGACGCTGATCCTCTCGCGCCTCGACGACGACAAGGCCCAGGACATCGTCCACATCGACCTCACGGACAAGAGCTCCGTGGCCGACAGCCTGATCGTGGCTTCCGGCCGCTCGCACCGTCACGTCGGCGCGCTGGCCGATCACGTGCTGCGCGCGCTGAAGGACCACGGCCTGGGCAAGGCCCGGGTCGAAGGCCTGCCGCACTGCGACTGGGTGCTGATCGACGCCGGCGACGTCGTCGTTCACCTGTTCCGTCCCGAAGTGCGCAGCTTCTACAACATCGAGAAGATCTGGGCCGTCGACGCCCCGCACCGGATGCCGGCGGCTTCGAACTGATCTCTCGCAAGGCGGGCCTCGCCCCTGAGCAGCGCTCGGGGCGGGGCCTCGCCATGCCCTCTCCCCCATGAAGATCACCATCCTCACCGTCGGGAAGCTCGGCCGCATGGTCGAGGCGCAACTGGCGCTGGACTATGCGTCCCGCGCCACCGCCTCGGGCCGCGCCCTGGCGCTGGGTCCGGTCGAGATCCTCGAGGTCGAAGCCCGCAAGCCCGGCAAGGCCGCCGAGGCCGAGGTTCTGCGCCCCCACCTCGAAGGCGCCTATGTCGTCGCCTGCGACGAGCACGGCAAGGTCCACACCTCGCGCGCCTTCGCAGGGCGCCTGGAGCGGCTGCGCGACGACGGCCAGCGCCGGATCGTCTTCCTGATCGGCGGCGCCGACGGTCTGGACCCGTCGATCCTAGCCGGGGCCAACGAACTCCTGGCCTTCGGCCCCCAGACCTGGCCCCACGCCCTGGCCCGCGCCATGCTGGCCGAACAGATCTACCGCGCCGTCACCATCCTGTCGGGCTCGCCGTATCACCGAGATTGAGACGGCCGGTCACCTCGACCGCGCTTTTTTTCTCCCGTCATTCCCGCCCTTGTGGCGGGAAACCCTCTGTCAGCCGCAAGGGCGAATGGGGCGGCGTGCTCAGCACGCCGCTTGTACTTCACGTGCGAGCGGAACCAGGGGTTCCCGCCACAAGGGCGGGAATGACGGGAGGTTGGTGGGGCAAGGCCTTTGAAACCGCCGCGCCCTCAGGCAGATAGGGACCCAATGCCCCGCCGCCTCGCGATCGCCGCCGCCAGCGCCTGCGCCCTGCTCCTCGCCGGAGCCGGGGCCGTCGTCGCGCAGCAGGTCGGCGACCAGCGCACGCGCGACCTGCAGCAGGCCGCCGACACCCGCCGCGAGATCGAGGACCTGCGGGCCGAGCTGACCCGACTGAACCAGCAGCAGGTCTCGGCCGGCGCCGATGTCGACATCAAGCGCCAGCGGCTGGAGGTCCTGCACCGTCGGGAGTCGGCGCTGATCGGCGAGATGGGCCGCGACCGGGGCCAGCTGGCCCGGCTGCTCAGCGCCCTGCAGCTCTTCCGCCGCAACCCGCCGCCGGCCCTGCTGGTCAATCCCGGCGACGCCCGCGACGCCGTGCGCGCGGCGATCCTGATCCGCGCCATGACGCCCGAGCTGCAGGCGCGGGCCGACGCCTACGCCCGCCAGGCCCGCGCCGTCGGCGCCCTGCGCCGCGAAGCCGCCGCCGCCTCCGAGCAGCTGTTCACCGCCGAAAGCGCCGTGGCCGACCGCCGGGGCGAGCTGGAGCGGATGATCGTCGAGAAGACCGAGCTGGAGCGCGCCTACGCCCAGGACGCGATCGCCGCCGACCAGGAGCGCCGCACCCTGGGCGCCCTGACCGACGGCCTGACGACCGCCAGCACCGGCCCCCTGGCCCTGCGCGCCCCGGCCCCGGGCGACGTCATCCGCCGCTTCGGCGAGGCCCTGCCCGTCGGCGGCAAGTCCGAGGGCCTGTCGATCCGCACGGCCAAGGGCCAGGCCGTCGGCAGCCCCGCGGCCGGCACCGTCGAATACGCCGGTCCGCTGAACGGTTGGGACATGGTGGTCATCGTCCGCACCCAAGGCGCCTATCACCTGGTCATGGCCGGCATGGCGGACGTAAAGGTCGCCCCCGGACAATCGGTCGCAGCCGGCGCGGAGCTGGGCAGCATGACGGACCGTGGACCTTTGGAGCCGGAGCTCTATCTTGAAGTGCGCGAGAACGGCGTTCCGGCCGACCCGGGACGCTGGCTCAAGCAGGAGTCGCGGTAGACGACTTTTTCAGCAATGATGGGCGTTCATCATGACGCACGGCCGCGTCGGGGATGGACACGGCCGGACCAGTAACGCGGCGTCACCGCCGCAAGGGAGCCTTCTAGGCCTTATGCGCAAGTACCTGCTCATCGGTGTTTCGGCCTTCATCCTCGGCGCGGGGACGATGGCCTATGTCAGCCCCATCGCCCAAGCGACCATCCCCTCGCAGAAGGCCAAGACCTACAAGCTGCTCGAACTGTTCGGCGACGTGCTCGCCACGGTCGAGGACCAGTACGTCACCGAGGTCGACGACAAGAAGCTGATCGAGGCGGCCCTCGACGGCATGCTGACCAGCCTCGACCCGCACTCGGGCTACCTGTCGCCCGACAGCTTCGAGGACATGCAGGACACCACCCGCGGCGAATACGGCGGCCTCGGCATCGAGGTCACCAGCGAGGACGGCGTGGTCAAGGTGATCTCGCCGATGGACGGCACGCCCGCCGACCGCGCCGGGATCCACGCCGGCGACTACATCACGGCCGTCAACGGCCAGTCGGTGCTGGGCCTGACGGTCAACGAGGCCGTCAAGCAGATGCGCGGCCCGGCCGGCGAGACGGTGACCATCACCATCGCCCGCGAGAAGACCGACCCGTTCGACGTCAAGCTGGTGCGCGAGGTCATCAAGCCCAAGGCCGCCATCGCCCGCATGGAAGGCGACTACGGCTATGTGCGCCTGCCCGGCTTCAACGAGAAGTCCACCGACGCCCTGTCGGCCGCCATCACCGACCTGAAGACCAAGAACCCGCAGATGAAGGGCCTGGTCTTCGACCTGCGCAACAATCCGGGCGGCCTGCTCGACCAGGCGCGCGGCGTGGCCGACCTGTTCCTCCAGGGCGGCGAGATCGTCAGCCAGCGCGGCCGCAATCCGCGCGACATCCAGCGCCTGAACGCCACCCCGGGCGACATCCTCAACGGCATGCCGATGGTGGTGCTGATCAACCAGGGCTCGGCCTCGGCCGCCGAAATCGTCGCCGGCGCCCTGCAGGATCGTCATCGCGCCGAACTCGTCGGCATCACCAGCTTCGGCAAGGGTTCGGTCCAGACCGTGATCCCGCTGCGCGGCGGCGCCGACGGCGCGCTGAAGCTGACCACGGCGCGCTACTTCACCCCGTCGGGCCGCTCGATCCAGAAGACCGGCATCGAGCCCGACCTGGAAGTGGCCCAGACCAAGGACCAGGCCCAGGACATCGCCAACCGCGTGTGGTTCAGCGAGGCCAGCTTCAAGAACGCGCTGAACGCCGACGAGGGCAAGGCCCGCAAGGGCGTCCACACCCCGGCCGAGGCGCCCCCCGCCGGCTTCGACGAGAAGAAGGGCGACTTCCAGCTGGAACGCGCCGTCGCCGTGCTCAAGGCCGGCTCGGTCGAAGCCGTGGTCAAGCTGCCCAAGCCGCAGCCGAAGATCGCCGAGGTCACCGCCAAGGCCGCCGCCGCGGCGGCCACGCCCGGCAAGCCCCCGGTCGAGAAGAAGTAAGGACGTTTTAGAACGTTCGAATGATGAGCCGCCCGTCGAAAGATGGGCGGCTTTTTCTTTGGGTCCTTGCCCGTGGCGGAGGCTGCCAAAGGCCGTCGGGGGCGTTCTCAGCCGCGCCCCTTCCCCCATGGACACCCCGGGCCCCTCTCCCCTTGCGGGAGAGGGTGGCCTGCGAAGCAGGTCGGGTGAGGGGTCTCTCAGATCTCAACACCGCTTGCGGCGGTCAGGCCGGGTGGGGCGTCTCACATCTGAGAGACCCCTCATCCGTCGGCTTCGCCGCCACCTTCTCCCGCAAGGGGAGAAGGAAACCGCGCTACCTCATCCCCAGCGCCGCGATCAGCACCACGGCCAGGCCCAGGGCCAGTCCCGCGCCCGCGCGCAGCACGGCGGCGAGGCAGACGGCGCGGGCCTCGGGGGCCGCGGTGGTGGAGAAGCGGGCGATCTCGGTCATGCTCATCGGACGAGGCCTCCTGATCCGAAGCTTGCGCCCGAGGATCGGCCGGCGGAAAGCGTCGTAAAGCTGTCACGGGCGATCACACCGCCAGACGGTCATTCCTTCACCTTCCACGCCGGAAAAAACGGCGCCCACGCCCTGTCGATTTCGCCGCAGCTTTCGCCAAACAGCGTTAACCATATCTTGGAAGCTTGCCTCGTAAGGCTCGTCCATGGCCGCCGTGTTCTCCCGCAAGCCCGCCTACACCGCCGCCGCGCCCGCCGTTGACGCGGGCGGCGGCGACCTGCGCGCGCGCCTGCTGGCGGCCGCCGGCAATCCCTATATCGGCGCCAGCGCCGCGGCCTTCCTGTTTCTGCTGAGCCTGGCCGTGCTGGTGATGATCACCGGCGATCCCAAGGCCGGCGCGCCCGTGCTGCGCCTGGAACTGACCAAGATCGGCGCCACCACCAACCCGCCCGAAGGCTGGCGCGAGGCCCTGGCCCCGGAAGGCGCCGAGGAAGCCCCGCTGCTGCCTGGCGCGATGGACCTGTCCGACCACCCCTTCGCCCGCCACACGGCCGCGCCGGAAGCCGAAAGCGAAGCCGTCGATCTTGCCGCCCCGCCCGTTCCGTCCGGCGGCGCCCTGGTCCAGGCCCCGCTGCCCGGCCTGTCGGTTCCCGGCCCCGGCGGCGGCCCGCTGCCGGTGATCGGCCCCGACGGCCGCACGGTCGCCGAGGCCTATGCCCGCCCGTTCACGCCCGACGGCCGCCCGCGTGTGGCCCTGGTGATCGGCGGTCTCGGCCTCAACGCCCAGACCACCCGCGCCGCCATCGAGACCCTGCCGCCCGAGATCACCCTGTCGTTCGCGCCCTACTCCGAGGGCCTGCAGGGCTGGATCGACCTGGCCCGCTCGCACGGCCACGAGGTGCTGCTCGAGACGCCGATGGAGCCCAACGACTATCCGGCCAACGATCCCGGCCCCTACACCCTGATCGCCGCCAACCGGCCCGACGAGACCGTGCGCAAGCTGGAATGGCTGATGTCGCGCGCCACCGGCTATTTCGGCCTGACCAACTATCTGGGCTCGAAGTTCCTGGCCTCCGACCCGGCCATGGCCACCTTCATGGCCTCGCTCAAGGCCCGGGGCCTGGCCTTCGTCGACGACGGCGCGGCCGCCCGTCGCGGCGGCCCGATCCCGCGCGCCTCGGCCGAGCGCGGCATCGACGATGATCTGTCCGGCGAGGCCATCGAAGGCCAGCTGCGGGCCCTGGAAGCCGGCGCCGGCGCGCGCGGCGCGGCCCTGGGCGTGGGCTTCGCCTATCCCGTCACCATCAGCCAGGTGCGCAACTGGGCTGGCGGGCTGAACGCACGGGGCGTGCAACTGGCCCCGGCTTCGGCTATCGCCAGGCGATGAGCGCCAAGCAAGACCTCTCCCAGTACCGCCCCAATGTGGGCGTCGCCCTCTTCCACCCGACCGACGGCCGCGTCTGGCTGGGCATGCGCCACAAGCAGGAGCCGCCCTACAACTGGCAGCTGCCGCAGGGCGGCGTCGACGAAGGCGAAGACCTGGAAGCCGCCGCGCGCCGCGAGCTGCACGAGGAGACCGGCGTCACCTCCGCAGCGCTGCTGGGCCGCACCGAGGGCTGGCTGACCTACGACTATCCGGCCGACTTCCTGGGCACGAAACGCGCGCGCGGGTACCTGGGCCAGAAGCAGGTGTGGTTCGCCTTCCGCTTCACCGGACCGGAATCCGAGATCGATCTGACCGCCCACGGCGATGTCGAGTTCGACGCCTGGCGCTGGGGCGCTCTCGACGAAACGCCCGAACTGATCGTACCCTTCAAACGCGGCGTCTACGAACAGATGGTCGTCGCTTTCTCGGGGTTCGCGCGCGTCGCCTGACACCCAAGGCTCGCGCGCCGATCCTCCCTTGGGGATTGGAGGCGCGGGCGTGACCAGAACCATCCTGATGATCCACGGCTACGGCATGACCGGCGACGGCTGGTCGCCGGCGGCCGAGGCGTTTCGCAAGGCCGGCTACGCGGTCGAGACGCCGACCATCCGTCCGAAACTGCGCGTACCGGCCTCGCCCTCGGCGGAGCTGGGCGGGCTTAGCCTGGCCGACTACGTCGCCGAGCTCAGCGCCCTGGCGGCGGTGACCGCCGCCCGCGACGGGATCAAGCCGATCGTCTTCGGCCACTCGATGGGCGGGCTGATCGCCCAGAAGCTGGCCGAGAGCGGCCTGACCTCGGGCATCGTGCTGTTCGCCCCCGCCTCGCCGGCCGACGCGCGCGGCAAGCCGAAGCTTTCTCCGCTGATCACCTTCCTCAACGCCGTGCTCAGCCAGGGCGGACCGCCCAAGCCGGTGAAGATGTGGAAGACGGGCTTCAAGTTCGGCGTGGTCAACGCCGTGCCCGCCGCCCGCCACGACGCGCTCTACGCCACGGCGGTGTACGACTCCGGCCGGGTGCTGCAGGACCTGGCCTATCCCGACCGCGATCCCTCGCGCACCGCCCATGTCGACGCCGCCAAGGTGACCGTGCCGGTGCTGGTGCTGGCCGGGGCCCGCGACCGCACCACGCCGGTCGAGGACGTGCGGCTGGTCGGCCGCAAGTACGCCGGCGCCGACTATCGCGAATATCCCGACCACGCCCACTGGCTGATCGACGAGCCGGGCAGCACGGCCCTGTACGACGCGGCCAAGGCCTGGCTCTCTGAAAAGGGCCTGGGCCCGGCCTCCGCCCCGCCGCCGAGCAAGGCCAAGGTCGAGCCGAAGGCCGAACCGGCGACTGCTCCGACGCCGGCTCCCGAACCCAAGGCCGAGGCTGCGGCGCCCGCCCCTGCTCCGGCCGCCAAGCCCAAGGCTCCCGCCAAGGCCCCAGCCAAGACCAAGACCCCCAGCAAGGCCAAGGCCGTCGTCGCCGAACCGGTCGTGAAGCCCGCCGCAAAGGCGCCGGCCAAGCCCAAGGCGGCCCCCGCGCCGAAGCCTGTCGCCCCAAAGGCCGAAGTCGCGCCCGCTCCCGCCAAGACCGAGGCCAAGCCGAAGGCCGCGCCGGCCAAGACCGCCAAGCCGAAGACGCCGCCGCCCGCGCCGGTCGAACCGGCACCCGTGGCGAAGGCCCCGGCCAAGTCGGCGCCCAAGCCCAAGACCGAAGCCAAGGCCGCCCCCGCCGCCAAGGTCGCCAAGCCCAAGGCGCCCGCCAAGGCCGCAACGCCTCCCGCGGAACCGGCCAAGCCGGCGGCCACGAAGCCCGCCGCCAAGGCCAAGCCTGCTCCCACCGCCAAGGCAGCCCCCGCGCCGACGCCGGCCAAGGCCGCGCCGAAGGCCAAGAGCGCGCCCGCCGCGAAGGCCGCTCCCAAGGCCGCGCCGACCACCAAGGCCGAAGCCAAGCCCAAGGCGACCCCGAAAGCCGCCGCAACCAAGACTGCTGCGACAACGACGCCCGCCAAAACTTCGCCACGCGGCAAGAAGAGCGTGTAGGCTCCATTGAAACGCTCGTATCAGTCACACGGGCGGGGTTGACCTAAGAGGCGGGCGTGAAGGCTCCGGTGATCATGGTCCACGGCGCCTTCTGCGGCGGCTGGACGTTCGATGTGTTTCGCGCGCCGTTCGAGGCCGCTGGTCATCAGGTGCTGACGCCCGACCTGCCCGGCCGCGCGCCCGGCGAGTCGACCGTCGGCCTGTCGATGAGCGACTACGCCCGCGCCGTCGTGCGCCTGATCCGCTCGTGCGAGACGCCGCCGATCCTGATCGGCCACTCCATGGGCGGCCTGGTGGCCCAGCTGGCCGCCGGCCGGGCCCCGGTCGATCGCCTGATCCTGCTGGCCCCCTCGCCGCCCTGGGGCGTGCACGGGGCGAGCCTGGAGGAGGCGGTCTCGGCCGTCAGCCTCTATTCGCTGGGTCCCTATTGGCTGCAGGCCATCGCGCCGGACTACGGCGTGGTGCGCCGCTACAGCCTCGACCGCCTGCCCCGCGAGACCCGCCGCGCCCTCTACGCCCGCATGACGTCGGAGAGCGGCCGGGCGCTGTGGGAGACGCTGAACTGGTGGCTCGACCCGTTCATGACCACCAGCCCCGGCGCGGTGAAGGCCCCGGTGCTGGCCATCGCCGGCGGCCAGGACGTCGTCCACCCGCCCGCCACCGTCCGCCAAACCGCCGCCCGCCTGGGCGGGGTGTTCCGCGAGTTCCCGGAGATGAGCCACTGGCTGCCGGGGGAACCTGGCTGGGAAGACGTGGCGCAAGCGTGCCTGGACTTCATCGCCGCCGAAGACCGGGCGGCGGCTTAAGGCTCCTTCTCCCCTTGCGGGAGAAGGTGTCGGCGAAGCCGACGGATGAGGGGTCTCTCAAACATCAAACGCCGCGACAGCTGATCGGCTGCCGCGGCGTTTCTGTACGTGCAACCCCTCACCCGACCTCCTTCGGAGGCCACCCTCTCCCGCAAGGGGAGAGGGATCAGTGGCTGGAAAAAACCTTCAGCCCCAGGATCCCCGAGACGATCAGCGCCAGGCAGACCAGCCGCGCCGCCGTGGCCGGCTCCTTGAAGACCAGGATGCCGACGATGGCCGTGCCGACGGCGCCGACGCCGGTCCACACCGCGTAGGCGGTGCCCAGCGGCAGGCTCTTCACGGCCCAGCCCAGCAGGCCCATCGAGGCGACGAGGCTGACGGCGGTCAGGATGGTGGGGATCGGGCGGGTGAAGCCCTCGGTGTATTTCAGGCCGACGGCCCAGCCGATTTCGAAAAGACCGGCGATGAAGAGGATGATCCAGGCCATGACCTGCTCCCGTTGATCGCGCGCCCGGCCCGTGGCCTCGGCGTCGCGAGAAGCGGGGTCGTCCCCGGAAAAAAGCAAAGGCGCGGGGTCGTCCCCGCGCCTTGCCTAGATAGCTTCTGGATCCCGGAGGGCAAGCCCTCCGATCACCTCACTGCGAGGTGTAGAGGATCTGGGCCTGCTCGTAGTTCTTGCCGACCGAGCTGTCGTCCAGCTTCTTGACGCGGACATAGACGAGGCCGGCCTTGCCGCCGGCGGCGTTGTTGTCCCAGGTCACGGTCAGGCGCTTGACGTCGGTGACCAGCTGGTCGTTACGGATCAGGCGCAGCTGCGGGCTGTTTTCCCAGCTGGCCCAGTCGTGCAGGGCGGTGGCCAGGGCCTGGGCCTGCTCGGGGCCTTGAGCGTGCTGGACGTTCAGGGTGCAGACGTTCTTGTTCGAACCCGGGTTGTCGAGGACGATCTGGTAGGGCTTGCCCAGGTCCAGGGTCCACAGGTCGCGCTTCTTCTTGAAGCCCGCGGCCTTGGCCAGGGCGTTGAAGTCGCCGCCGACCACGGCCGGCTTGCAGATAGTGTCGAGGACGCTGAGGATCCGCACCGAGACCGGGTCGGTCGGCGGCGGCGGACGCACGGGCTCCGGAGCGACCGCGGCGGCGGCGGCTTCGGGCGTGCCGGCGGCCGGAGCCGGAACCACGGGCGCGGCCTGATCGGCGGGCGCGGCGGCCGGGGCTTCAGCAGGAGCTTGGGCCGGGGCGGCGGCGGGAGCGGGTTGCTCCTGGGCAACGGCGGTCGAGACGACGCCGAGGGCGATCAAGCTGGCGAGCGCAAGGCGCATAGTCTGGATATCCCCTAGAGACTTGGAGGTCGGCATTAAAACCGACAAGCGTTCCCTCGCAACCCTTATGGTGACGGATTGCGGCGTCGATAGGGTCACAATCGTAATTTTTATAGTCGGCGCCCTCTTCCTTCTCCCCCTGCGGGAGAAGGTGGCGGTCGAAGACCGACGGATGAGGGGTCTCTCAAACATGAGACGCTTCATCCAACCTGACCGCTGTACGCGGCTTTGAGGTCTGAGAGACCCCTCACCCGACCTCGCTCCGCGAGGCCACCCTCTCCCGCAAGGCGAGAGGGACAAACGAAAAACGCCCCCACCCTTGCGGATGGAGGCGCTTTCGAAGTGCTCGGAAAGAAGCGACCCTTAGGCGGCCACTTCCACCGCGTGTTCGGCCAGGATCGTGAAGCCGTCCGGACCCACGTCGGCGAAGCCGCCCTGGATGTCGAACAGCTTGACGGTCGCGCCGTCGCGCACCGTCACCCGGCCCTCGCGCAGCGTCGTCATGAACGGCGCGTGGTTCGGCAGGACGCCGAAGTCGCCTTCCGTGCCCGGCGCGTCGACCTGGTCGACGTCGGCGGAGAACAGTTCGCGCTCGGGCGCGACGAGGGAGAAGTGCAGCTTGGCCATCAGTCGTAGGTCTCCACGGCGCCCAGGGCCGCTTCGATGTCTTCGTCGGTCTGGATCTCGGTGCCGCAGAACGGACAGAAGCGGATGGTGGTCAGGACCGTGCCCGTCTCACCATCGGCTTCCCGTTGACCCAGGTTCAACAGGATCAGGCCGCTGTCGTGCTCGATGAGGGAGGCCTCGGCGTCCGAAGACACCGCGTCCTCCAGCTCATCGCAGCAGAAGTGGCCGAGATCGCCGTCTTCTTCGGTCATCAGGCGTCCGCCGCCATCTTCTCGGCCTTGGCCACGGCTTCTTCGATCGGGCCGACCATGTAGAAGGCGCCTTCCGGCAGGTGGTCGTATTCACCGTCCACGATGCCCTTGAACGAGCGGATCGTGTCCTTCAGCTGAACGAAGGCGCCCGGCGTGTTGGTGAACTGCTCGGCCACGTGGAACGGCTGCGACAGGAAGCGGCTGATCTTGCGGGCGCGAGCGACCGTCAGCTTGTCCTCTTCCGACAGTTCGTCCATGCCCAGGATGGCGATGATGTCCTTCAGCGCCTTGTACTGCTGCAGGACTTCCTGGACGCGGCGAGCCACGGTGTAGTGCTCTTCGCCGATGACCAGCGGGTCCATGATCCGCGAGGTCGAGTCCAGCGGATCGACGGCCGGGAAGATGGCCTGGGCGGCGATGTCGCGCGACAGAACGGTGGTGGCGTCCAAGTGGGCGAACGAAGCGGCCGGGGCCGGGTCGGTCAGGTCGTCGGCGGGAACGTAGATGGCCTGGACCGAGGTGATCGAACCCTTGTTGGTCGAGGTGATGCGCTCCTGCAGGTTGCCCATCTCGGTGGCCAGGGTGGGCTGATAGCCCACGGCCGAGGGGATGCGGCCCAGCAGAGCCGACACTTCGGCGCCGGCTTGGGTGAAGCGGAAGATGTTGTCGACGAACAGCAGCACGTCCTTGCCTTCTTCGTCACGGAAGTATTCCGCGATCGACAGGCCGGTCAGGGCGACGCGGGCGCGGGCGCCCGGGGGTTCGTTCATCTGGCCGTAGACCAGGGCGCAGCGCGAGCCTTCGGTCGAGCCGTTGTTGGCCTTCGGGTCGACGTTGACGTTCGACTCGATCATCTCGTGATAGAGGTCGTTGCCTTCGCGGGTGCGTTCGCCCACGCCGGCCAGAACCGAGTAACCGCCGTAAGCCTTGGCGATGTTGTTGATCAGTTCCTGCATCGTCACGGTCTTGCCGACGCCGGCGCCGCCGAACAGGCCGATCTTGCCGCCCTTGGTGTAGGGGCACATCAGGTCGATGACCTTGATGCCCGTGACCAGCACTTCAGCGGTGTTGGTCTGCTCGGCGAAGGTCGGGGCGTCGCGGTGGATCGTGCGGGTGATGTCCGACTGGATCGGGCCCTGCTCGTCGATCGGCTCGCCGATGACGTTCATGATGCGGCCCAGGGTGCCCGGACCGACCGGCACGCGGATGGCTTCGCCGGTGTCGCGCACGGGCTGGCCGCGGACGAGACCTTCGGTGGCGTCCATGGCGATGGCGCGGACGGTGTTCTGGCCCAGGTGCTGGGCGACTTCGAACACCAGGCGCTGGCCGGTGGCGGTGTTGGTGGTCTCGACGGCGTTCAGGATCGCCGGCAGCGGGCCGGTGAACTCGATGTCGACGACGGCGCCGATGATCTGGACCAGACGACCGGTGGCTTCGCCGGCGACGGGCGCGGCGACCTTCGGAGCGGCGGCGGCCTTGGGAGCAGCCGGCTTCTTGGCGGCCGGAGCCTTGGGAGCGGCGGCAGCAGCGGCCGGAGCGGCGGCGGCGGCCTTCGGGGCGGCGGGCTTCTTGGCGGCGGCCGGCTTTTCAGCGGCGGCGGCGGGAGCCTTAGCAGGGGTCTTGGCCATGGCGTGCGGGTCTTTCGTGCGTCTCTGCGTGCGTTTTTGGCGTTAGGCTAGATCAGACGGCTTCGGCGCCGGAGATGATCTCGATCAGCTCCTTGGTGATCTGGGCCTGGCGGGAACGGTTGTACTCGAGGGTGTAGCGCTTGATCATGTCGCCCGCGTTCCGCGTGGCGTTGTCCATGGCCGTCATCTGGCTGGCGTAAAAGCCGGCCATGTTGTCGAGCAGCGCCGACAGGATCTGGACCGTCAGGTTGCGCGGCAGCAGGGTCTCGAGAATGGCCTCTTCCGAGGGCTCGTACTCGTAGACGGCGGCCGGACCGGACGCGACTTCACCGCCCTCGACCACGGCCGGGATCAGCTGCAGCGCGGTCGGGATCTGCTGCACCACCGACTTGAAGCGGCTGTAGAACAGGGTGACCACGTCGATGTCGCCGGCTTCGTAAAGCTTGGTGACGACGTCGGCGATCGGCTGGGCCACCGACAGCGTCAGCTGACGGTAGGCCGACAGGTCGAAGTTCTCGACGATGCGACCGGCGTAGAGGCGACGCAGCTGGGCGGTCACCTTCTTGCCGACGCAGACGATCTTCACGTCCTTGCCCTGGGCGATCAGCCCGTCGATGTGGGCGCGGGAGGCGCGCACGATCGACGAGGTGAAGCCGCCGGCGAGACCACGGTCCGCCGCGGCCACCACCACCAGGTGACGGTCGTCGCGGCCGGTGCCGGCCAGCAGCGCCGGAGCGCCGTCGCCCGACACGCCGGTCGCGAGGTTGGCGATGACGCTGGCCAGACGCCGGGCGTACGGACGGGCGGCTTCAGCCGCGTCCTGGCTCCGGCGCAGCTTGGCAGCCGCCACCATCTGCATCGCCTTCGTGATCTTTTGCGTCGCTTTGACGCTCGAGATCCGATTGCGCATTTCCTTCAAGCTGGCCATTCGGCGCTACTCTCTCCGAGCGGTTCCGAGGGGGCTTAGGCGAAGGTCGACGAGAAGCTGTCGAGCGCGCTCTTCAGCGACGCTTCCAGGTCCTTGTCGAGGGCCTTCTTGGTGGCGATGCCGGTCAGCAGGTCCTGGTGGGCGCTGTGCAGGCGGGCCAGGAACTCGGTCTCGAAGCGACGCACCGACGAGGTCGGGATCTTGTCGAGATAGCCGCGGGTGCCGGCGTAGATCACGCAGACCTGCTCTTCGACCGACAGCGGCGCGTATTGCGGCTGCTTCAGCAGCTCGGTCAGGCGCTCGCCGCGGGCCAGCATCTTCTGGGTCGAGGCGTCCAGGTCCGAGCCGAACTTCGCGAAGGCGGCCATTTCGCGATACTGGGCGAGTTCGCCCTTAATCGGACCGGCGACTTGCTTCATGGCCTTGATCTGGGCCGACGAACCGACGCGCGACACCGAGATGCCGACGTTCACGGCCGGGCGGATGCCCTGGTAGAACAGGTCGGTTTCCAGGAAGATCTGGCCGTCGGTGATCGAGATCACGTTGGTCGGGATGTAGGCCGACACGTCGTTGGCCTGGGTTTCGATGATCGGCAGAGCCGTCAGCGAGCCCGAACCGTTGTCTTCGTTCAGCTTGGCGGCGCGTTCCAGCAGGCGGGAGTGCAGGTAGAACACGTCGCCCGGATAGGCTTCGCGGCCCGGCGGGCGGCGCAGCAGCAGCGACATCTGGCGGTAGGCGACGGCTTGCTTGGACAGATCGTCATAGATGATCAGGCCGTGCAGGCCGTTGTCGCGGAACCACTCGCCCATGGCGCAGCCGGCGAACGGGGCCAGGTACTGCAGCGGGGCCGGCTCCGAGGCCGAGGCCACGACGACGATGGTGTATTCCAGGGCGCCGTGCTCTTCCAGGGTCTTGACGATCTGGGCGACGGTCGAACGCTTCTGGCCGATGGCGACGTAGACGCAGTAGAGCTTGGCGCTCTCGTCCTTGCCGGCGTTGGCGGCCTTCTGGTTCAGGATGGTGTCGATGGCGACGGCGGTCTTGCCGGTCTGACGGTCGCCGATGATCAGCTCGCGCTGGCCGCGGCCGACCGGGATCAGGGTGTCGATCGACTTCAGGCCGGTCTGCACGGGCTCGTGCACCGACTTGCGCGGGATGATGCCCGGGGCCTTCACGTCGACGCGGCGACGCTCGGTGTATTGGATCGGGCCCTTGCCGTCGATCGGCTCGCCCAGCGGGTTGACGACGCGGCCCAGCAGGCCCTTGCCGACCGGCACGTCGACGATTTCGCCGAGGCGGCGAACTTCGTCGCCTTCCTTGATCTCGGCGTCAGCGCCGAAGATCACGGCGCCGACATTGTCGCGCTCGAGGTTCAGGGCCATGCCCTTCACGCCGGCCTTCGGGAATTCGACCATCTCGCCGGCCTGGACGTTGTCCAGACCGTAGATGCGGGCGATGCCGTCGCCGACCGACAGAACTTGGCCGATGTCCGAGACGGCGGCTTCCTCGCCGAAGTTGGCGATCTGCGACTTGAGGATGGCCGAAATTTCGGCGGCGCGGATGTCCATGGCTGGGTCGGGCTCTTTCTTAGGGCTCTCTGCGTACGTACGTTTTTTGCGCGGTTATACGCTTAGGCGCGCTTGAGGGCGAATTTCAGGGAATCGAGCTTCGAACGGAGCGAAGCGTCGAACAGACGGGAACCGACGCGCACCTTGACGCCGCCCAGGATGGACGGGTCGACGCGGGTCGAGATTTCGGGGGTCTTGCCGAGCGCCTCGGAGACGCCGGCGGTGACGGCCTTCAGCTGGGCGGCGGTCAGCGGGGCGGCCGAGATGACCTCGGCGGCGACCACGCCGCGGTGCTTGGCCGACAGGGCGACGAAGGCGTTGATCGCGCCGACCAGCTCGATGGCGCGGCCGTTGGAGGCGATCAGGCCCAGGAACTTGGCGGTCAGGATGTCGAAACCGGCCTTCACGGCGACGGCGGTCAGGCCCTTGGCCTTGTCCTCGGCCGAGAACGCGGGCGAGTCGATCAGACGGCGCAGGTCGGCGCTGTCGGCGATCAGACCCTTGAGGTCCTTCAGGTCGCGCTCGACCTTCGCCAGGTTGCCGCCTTCGATCGTCAGTTCGAACAGGGACTGCGCATAACGCTGACCCGCATCCGTCGCCTTGGTTTCTTCCGCCACTTGTTCCGCCCGGTGTGCGTTGCAATCGCCGCGGAAGAGAAGCTGCCCCCTCTTCCCGGCTTAAAGACTTGATCGCGCTTGAGAAAAGCGCACGGGCGGCCCGCGCATTCACGCTGCCCTTCCCGAAGCCCGGCGCCTGATAACACGGGGTGTTCGCAGTCGCAACCAAGCCGAGACGATCGCGTTCGGCCAAGTTTCGGAAAAAAGCCGTTTATCCGTCAGACGTTGACGCGGCGGAAGACGCCGGAGGCTGAGCCGGCCAGGGCGCCGCCCGGCGTACGGGCCTCGGCCTGGGCGAACACCAGACTGCGAGTGGCCCGTTCGATCCAGCCGCGCAGGGCCAGGTCGCCGCCTTGTCCCTGGCCGTAATCGACGGTCAGCGACACCGGCGCGGCGTCGGAACCGGCGGCTTCCTTCAAGGCGTCTTCCAGCAGGGCGGCGATCGACTGGGTCATGGGCGACACTTAACTCCCGGACGGACGAAAGAAAAAGGCGGCGGAACAAGCCCGCCGCCCTATCAGGCGATGATCGAGGAAAACAGCCGGAGGCGACGAGCCTCCGGTGTTGGAGAGGCCTCAGGCGGCCTTGGCCGAAGCGTTGCAGCGCTCCAGTTCGTCGGCGGCCAGGGCCTTGGCGTCGCCGCCAAAGGCCGAGACGCGGCCGGCTTCTTTCACCAGCGCCTTGCACGAGGCGACGCTGAGGGCCCGCGACGGCGCCGAGGCGGCGACGCAGGCGGCGTCTTCGCAGACGAAGACCGCGCCGCCGGCGACGATCTTGGTCTTGGCGGAGACGGGTTTTTCGAGAGTGACCGCCAGGCGGCCGTCGGCCAGGGCGGGGGCGGCGGCGAGCGCGCAAACGGACAGGGCGGCGACAGCCGCCAGGGCGCGGAGCTTCATGGGAAAAGCCCTCCAGCTTCGGGGATGATGGAAAGATCGATGATCGGCGCGTAAGCTGTACTGGCCGTCGGGATGCGAGGGACACGTCTCTTGCCCAGACTTCTCTGGCGAAAGACTGGCGTCGGTATCCCCACCGACGCCGCGCAACCGAACTAAGCACTGCTTAGATATCAGCGTTCAGAAATAGCGCAAGCGCGTTTTTGTTCGCGTGCGCATATTTTATCGAAACGGAGGTTTCCGGGTGCTGGTCGCCCGGTTCGCCCCCCTCTCCTCCCGTCATTCCCGCCCTTGTGGCGGGAACCCCTCTGTCGGCGGCAGGTGCGGATGGGGCGGCGTGCTCAGCACGCCGCTGGCGACGCCCTTGCGAGCGGAACCAGGGTTTCCCGCCACAAGGGCGGGAATGACGGGAAGTTGGGGTTTGGCGGCCGCGAGGCCGAAACTTCAGAGCCCGAGGATCGAGTCGATCCGGCTTTCGGCCCGGGCGTGGATCTCGCGCTGCTCGACCATGCCCTCCATGCGGGCGTAGCGGCCGTCCTTGCCGGCCTTGCGGCGCAGGCCGTCGGCGGTGACCAGCACCGGCGGGCGGCGGGCGTCGGTCAGACCGCCCAGCAGGGCGGCGAACACCGCCCCGACGGCGGCGGCGGCCACGGGGCCGGCGAAGTCGATCAGGGTCTCGCCGAACACGGCGTGCATCTGCAGCAGCAGGTGCTCGCGATTGACCTGGTGCGACAGGATCTGCAGCGACCAGGCCGCCACGCCCTGCACCACGCCGGCCAGCACGACCGCGATCACCACCCCCACGAAGCGGGGGCGCCAGAAGAGCCCGAGCAGGGCTCCCAGGAACGCGAAGGCGACCAGCAGGATCATGGAAGGAAACTAAGACCCTCCTTTCTCAAAGTCCGGTTAAGAGCCCGCCGCGGCAGGACGTCGCGATCGGGGCCCGTAATTGGGCGTTCCGGTCGGCCTTTCCGGCTTACGCACGCGTGATCTTTCCCAACCGAAATTTCCGGCCTACGGTGCAGGCAATTCAAACTAACGTTTAAACAGGGAAGAAGCGCCATGCGCGAAGCGGTCATCGTCTCTTACGCTCGGACCGGTCTGGCCAAGTCCGTCCGCGGCGGCTTCAACAACACCCACGGCGCGGCCATGGCCGGCCACGCCATCCAGCACGCCGTCAGCCGCGCCGGCCTCGACGGTCCGGAAATCGAGGACGTGGTGCTGGGCTGCGGCGGTCCCGAAGGCGCCACCGGCATGAACGTGGCCCGCAACGCCGCCATCTGGGCCGGCCTGCCGGTCACCACCTCGGGCCAGACCGTCAACCGCTTCTGCTCGTCGGGCCTGCAGGCCATCGCCACCGCGGCCAACTACGTCCGCAACGACGGCGCCCCGGCGGCGATCGGCGGCGGCGTGGAGTCGATCTCGCTGGTCAACGCCGGCGGCCACATGAACCGCTTCCACATCACCGAAGAAAAGCTGATGCGTGAGAAGCCCGCGCTGTGGATGGCGATGATCGACACCGCCGACATCGTGGCCAAGCGCTACAACGTCAGCCGCGAGTACCAGGACGAATATTCGCTGCGCAGCCAGCAGCGGATCGCCGCCGCCCAGGCCGCCGGCCTGTTCGACGACGAGATCGTGCCGATGGCCACCAAGATGAAGGTGGTCAACAAGGAGACCAAGGAAGAGAGCCTGGTCGACTACGTGGTCAGCAAGGACGAGTGCAATCGTCCGGAGACCACCCTGGAGGGCCTGGCCAAGCTGGAGCCGGTCAAGGGCCCCGGCAACTTCGTCACCGCCGGCAACGCCAGCCAGCTGTCGGACGGCGCCGCCGCCGTGGTGGTGATGGAGGCCAAGGAGGCCGCCCGCCGCAATTTGGAGCCGCTGGGCCTGTTCAAGGGCTTCGCCATCGCCGGCTGCGAACCCGACGAGATGGGCATCGGCCCGGTCTTCGCCGTGCCGCGCCTGCTGGAACGCCACGGCCTGAAGGTCGACGACATCGACCTGTGGGAACTGAACGAGGCCTTCGCCAGCCAGTGCCTCTACAGCCGCGACCGCCTGGGCATCGATCCGGAGAAGTACAACGTCAACGGCGGCTCCATCGCCATCGGCCACCCCTTCGGCATGACGGGCGCCCGCTGCGCCGGCCACCTGCTGCTGGAAGGCAAGCGCCGCAAGGCCAAGCTCGGCGTGGTGACCATGTGCATCGGCGGCGGGATGGGCGCGGCGGGTCTGTTCGAGATCTTCTGAGGTCGGGCTCGGGGGGGGGGGGGGGGGGGGGGGGGGGGGGGGGGGGGGGGGGGGGGGGGGGGGGGGGGGGGGGGGGGGGGGGGTGGG